>ONQT01000040.1 GCA_900320045.1 uncultured Prevotellaceae bacterium
GCCCATCCGGCACCCTCGCGATAGCCCTCGAGCCACCAGCCGTCCTTTACGGAGAGGTTTACAACACCGTTCATCTCGGCCTTCTCACCAGACGTACCAGAAGCCTCGAGCGGACGTGTAGGAGTATTCATCCAGATATCGACACCCGATACCAGACGACGAGCCAACAGGAAGTCATAGTCCTCGAGGAAGATAACCTTGCCGAGGAACTCAGGACGCTGGCTGATCTCGTAAATCTTCTTAATCAGTCCCTGACCAGCACCGTCAGCGGGGTGAGCCTTACCGGCAAACAGGAAGATAACGGGATGCTCGGGATCGTTCACAATCTTACTCAGACGCTCCAGATCGGTAAAGAGCAGATGAGCGCGCTTGTAGGTAGCAAAGCGGCGGCAGAAGCCGATAACCAGTGCATTGGTGTTGAACTGCTCCAGCAACTTCACCACACGTGAGGGATCGCCCTGGTTCTTCAGCCATGTCTCGCGGAACTGTTCCTTAATATACTCGAAGAGCTTAGCCTTCAGCGCCTGGCGTGTAGCCCAGATCTCCTCATCGGGACAGTTGTAGATGCCATACCAGATATCCTCGTTCGACTGGTCGCTCATGTGCTTCTCGTCGAAGTACTTGGCATAGACACGACGCCACTCGGTAGCACACCAGGTGGGGAAGTGGACACCATTCGTCACATAACCCACGTGACTCTCCTCGGGGTAATAGCCGTTCCAGATGGGTGCAAACATCTTCTTTGACACCTCACCATGCAGCCAAGATACACCATTGACTTCCTGGCAAGTGTTGCAAGCGAAGGTAGACATACAGAACTTCTCACCGTGGTCGTCGGGGTTCGTACGACCCATGCCGATGAATTCGTCCCATGTGATGCCCAACTTCTGAGGATAGCCACCCATGTACTTGCCGAAGAGACCCTCCTCGAAGTAGTCGTGACCGGCAGGAACGGGAGTATGAACGGTATAAAGACCGCTGGCGCGAACCAGCTCCAGAGCCTGGTTGAAGGTCAGTCCGTCCTCCTCGATGTAGTCACACAGACGCTGCAGGTTACACAGTGCTGCGTGACCCTCGTTGCAATGGTAGATGTCTTTCTTGATGCCCAGCTTCTTCAGCAGCAGCATACCGCCAATACCCAACAGGATCTCCTGCTTCAGACGGTTCTCCCAGTCACCTCCGTACAGAGCGTGAGTGATGGGCTTGTCGAAATCAGAGTTCATCTCGTTGTCGGTATCCAGCAGGTAAAGCTTGACACGACCAACGTTGACACGCCAAACATAAGCGTGAACCTGGTAGTTGTTGTAGGGAACATCAACGACCATGGGATTTCCGTCGCTATCGAGCTGACGCTCAATGGGCAGAGAACCGAAGTTCTGAGTCTCGTAGTTGGCAATCTGCTGACCATCCATCGACAGGCTCTGAGTAAAGTAGCCGAAACGATAGAGGAAACCAACGGCACACATGTCAACATTAGAGTCGGAAGCCTCCTTCACATAGTCACCAGCCAGCATACCCAGACCACCAGAATAAATCTTCAGAGCAGAGTGGATACCATACTCCATGCAGAAGTAAGCCACTGAAGGACGCTTGCTGTCGGGCTTCACGTCCATATAAGCGCGGAACTGGGCGTAAACATCCTTGACACGCTTCATCAGAGACTTGTCCTTCATAATCTGCTCCTTACGCGCATAGGTGAGACGCTCCAGCAGCATGACAGGATTATGCTTCACGTCATGATAAATTTCAGGGTCAAGGTCGCGGAACAGGTCACGAGCCTCGAAGTTCCATACCCACCACATGTTGTGGGCAATCTCATCCAAACACTTCAGTTGCTCGGGAAGACTTGACTTGACAGTCAGATCCTTCCACTGGGGAGCATTTGCATAATCAGCTTTAATCTTCATAATTGTTGTTAAGTATAATACAATTTGCTAAATTTGATTCAAATATTATTTGCGGGCTTCAGCCTTGCGAAGGGCAATATCGTACGCTTCATCGTAATACTTGATGAACTCGCTCCAGAGTGCCTTCTTCGACAAATCGCCAGCTGCCTTGCGACAACTTTCAATCTGCTTATCGGTCATGGTAGAGAACTTAGCTACCGTATCCTTGATGGTGTCAGCCACCTCAGAGTAGTTATAGTCCGTACGGTGTATCACCTTCACGCCATCTTCAATCTCACCATTGTGACCGAACTCCTTGTTGGCCCAGAGGCCAAAGCCTGCCAGGTCTGTCGTGATGCAAGGCACCTTGAAAGCCACGGCCTCCAGCGGTGTATAGCCCCAAGGCTCATAGTATGACGGATAGATGCAGAGGTCATTGCCCAACACCACATCGTAGTAAGTCATATCTACGATTCCATCCTTACCATCCAGATAGCAAGGCAGGAAAATGACTTTCACCTTGTCATCCTTACGGTTATGCATGTCGTAGTATTTCATCATACCCAGCACATTGTCGTGGCTCATATTGTGCAGCCAGTGAGTAATCTGCGGGATTTCCAGCGGAGTGTCATACTGGCCTCCATTCTTCAGACGTTCCTGTAAATCCTTACGGGGCTCTCCCACCCAACCGGGAACCTCAATAAAGGCAACGACCTTCTTCTTCAGGTCGCGGTCACGCAACAGACGATTCATGGCTTCCACAAAGACATCGATACCCTTGTTGCGGAACTCGTAGCGACCGCTGGTTGACACGATGAGTGTCTCGTCATCCAACTGTTCACCCAACAAAGCATTGGCAATCTGCAACAAACGCCTGCGGGCAGCACGGCGCTTACGGGTAAAGGTAGCAGCCTTGGGAACGAAACTATTGTCAAAACCGTTAGGCAGCACAACATCGACCGGTTTGTCCAGCAGTTCCTTGCACTCATTGGCTGTAATATCACTAACCGTCGTAAAGCAGTCGACATGCAAAGCAGTCTGTTTCTCAATAGAGTGCTTCGACTGCATGTTCAACTCACCGGCCATCTGATCACCATTGTAGGCGAAAAGATAGTCGTACAATGGTTTCTGGTTTCCTGCAATAGAACGTCCGATGCTCGTGGCATGAGTCGTGAAGATGGTACCAATCTGGGGCAATTTGCTGTTGATGTAAAGAGCACCCAGACCACACATCCACTCGTTAGCATGGTAAATAACCTTCTGCTGGGGTTCTAAATTGTGATTATAGAAGCTCTCAACCACCAGTGCTGCAGCATACGAGAACATGGAAGCCTCGTCATAGTCACCATAAGCATGCAGAGAGTCAACTCCGTAGTTTTCCCACAATGCAGTGTAAATCTCGTCTTTTTTCTCAAAGAAAGGATTGAAGTCCACCAAAATAGCGATAGGCTCACCGGGAATCGTCCAACGTCCGACACGAACAGCAAGACCATCTTCCTTAGCTTCCCATTGCCAAAGGGCAAAGAGCGACTTGTCTTCTTTGAAATAGGGACTCTCCTTTTCCTTCCAGAAATCAGGACCGATAAAGATGATATGGTCCTTCATACTATCCTGTAAAGTCTTTGCACGAGTAGAAAGAACGGTATAGATACCTCCTACCTTGTTACAAACTTCCCAACTTGACTCAAAGATATAATCAGGTTTCAATAAATTTTTACCCATTTGAACTAATACATGTATATTGGCCGCAAAGTTACTTAATTTTTTCTAAATATCAGCATGTTTAACGAGATATTTTTCGATAAAATGCGGAATTATTGATTTATATTTGTACTTTTGTCGTCAAAATATGAATAAGACATGAAGAAAGCCATTGTCATCGCCCTTTTGACCATCGTTTCTTTGAGCATGAATGCCCAACAAAACAACGATTCCTTTCGCGCGTACCTTTTTAATAAAGAATATGAGGTCTACATGCGCATTAACTTCTACGACCAGAACATTACAGTACCTGGTCAGGAGCTGTATGGGGAATTGCCCGGCTATCTGGGCAAAGAGCGAAACTCTTTCTGCTGGGTCATCACATCGTGCGAAGTAAAAAATGAGAAGAAAGCCGTCATGCAACTCATCAACGACTTTGGCAGCGAGGACCTGACCGCTACCCTGGAACGCAAGAATGACTCCATCTACATTTTGAATCAAGGCAAAGGCAGCACTATCAAGGTGCCTCATAAAGGAAAATGGCGCAAACTGCCGAATATTATCGAATTGAAAAGAAAAAAATGATTACCTATCCCATTGCAAAAATCAACTTAGGACTGAATGTCGTTGAGAAAAGGCCCGACGGCTACCACAACTTGCAGACTGTATTCTATCCTGTACCCATTATGGATGCTCTGGAAGTGGTGCCGATGAGTGACGGATTCCCGTCAGACGTAGACTGTGACCTGAAGATTACCAATATGCACATAGAGGGTGACGAGCAGCGCAACTTAGTGGTTCGAGCCTATCTGATGCTGAAACAGGACTTCCCTACTCTGCCTCGAATACACGTCCATCTGTGGAAAGGCATCCCGACGCAAGCCGGAATGGGGGGCGGCAGCAGCGACTGCGGCTATATGATACGGTTGCTCAACGAGCTTTTCGAACTGCAGCTAAGCAACGAGCAGATGGCTAACTATGCGGCAAGACTGGGCGCCGACTGCGCTTTCTTCATCTATTCCAAACCCTGCTATGCGGAAGGTATCGGTGAGAAGTTGGAACCTATTGAATTCAATCTGTCCGGATGGTACATTGGCGTGGTTCGTCCCGACATTCCCGTACCTACCAAAGAGGCTTTTTCGCGCATCTATCCCCACTATCCCGCCAAGAACTGCCGAGACGTGGTGATGCAACCTGTAGAGACTTGGCGTGAAGATTTAGTGAACGACTTTGAAGACAGCGTGTTTGTCCAGCATCCGGAACTGAAGGCTGTAAAGACCAAGCTTTATGACTTGGGCGCCACCTATGCAGCCATGTCTGGCTCAGGCAGTTCCCTTTTCGGACTATTCAAAGAGGAACCGACAGCACTGAAGGATGCGTTCCCTGATATGTTTACGTTTTACGGTGTATTGTAACGGCGGCTGAACCGCCGTTCACAGTAAAAAGAGGCGGCTGAACCGCCGTTCACGATTATTTATCGTCAAGCAATGCAGAAGTACGAACACGACTCAGGGTTTCCGGAGTCATCTGCAGATAGCTGGCGATATACACCAAAGGAGTGCGCAATACCAGTTGAGGCGAACGCTTAACCAACTTTGCATAGCGCTCCGGAGCCGACTCGAAGCGCAACATGTCTGCCTTGATCTGTGACAGGATGAGCGATTCCTCCAGTATTTTACGATACAACATCTGAATATTGGTATTTCTGACGGCTTCATGCTCTAACCTGTCTTTAGGCATAGCAAAGACGATTGTCGGTTCGATGGTCTGTATCTGCTGATGACTCGGCTGTTCCTTGAACAGACTCTCGATGCTCATACAGATGGTATTCTCTGCAGCCAGATGTTCCGTCAGTTCCTTTCCATTCTTAAAATAGAACTGGCGAATCAATCCTTTTACTACCCAATAGATGTTGGTACATACCTCTCCTTCCTTTAAAATAAACTCACCTTTGGGAAACTTCATAGGCACCAGTATGCTCTCCAGCACATCCAACTCCTCGTGAGTCATTGTACTGTAGCGTCTGGCCAATTCTCTTGCCACGTCACGTGTTGTCAGTCCGATTGTAGTCATTGTATGATCAAATTATATAGTTAAAGGTCTGATTATTTTCTTCTCTTAATCCAATTTCAGAACAGCAAGGAAGGCTTTCTGGGGCACCTCCACATTGCCAATCTGTTTCATACGCTTCTTTCCGCGCTTCTGTTTCTCTAACAGTTTACGTTTACGACTCACGTCACCGCCATAGCACTTGGCAGTCACGTCTTTACGCACCTGCTTGACCGTCTCTCGCGCTATAATCTTTGCACCGATTGCTGCCTGTATGGCAATATCGAACTGCTGGCGCGGTATGAGCTCTTTCAGTTTCTCACACATGCGACGGCCAAAGATTACGGCATTGTCCTGATGCGTGAGCGTAGACAACGCATCGACTGGTTCACCATTCAGCAGGATATCCAACTTGGCCAGCTTCGACGGGCGGAAAGAGTCGATGTGGTAGTCAAAGGATGCATAGCCTTTGGAGATGCTCTTCAACTTGTCATAAAAGTCGATAACTATCTCGCCCAGTGGCAGCATGAAGCGCAACTCCACGCGATTACCACTGACGTATTGCTGGTCTATCAACTCGCCGCGCTTATCGAGACATAACGTCATGATAGGACCAATGTAATCGGCAGCCGTAATGATACTTGCCTTGATATAAGGCTCCTCAATATGGTCTATCATCGTCTGGTCAGGCAGACCAGAAGGATTATGCACCTCCTTTTCCTCGCCCTGTTTGGTGTAACACATATAGGTTACGTTAGGAACGGTGGTTATCACATCCATGTCGAATTCACGGTCTAAACGTTCCTGGACAATCTCCATGTGCAGTAATCCTAAGAATCCACATCGGAAACCAAAGCCCAGTGCAATGGATGTCTCCGGTGTAAAGGTCAGCGAGGCATCGTTCAACTGAAGTTTCTCCAGCGAAGCACGCAGGTTCTCGTAATCTGTCGGGTCTATTGGGTAAACACCGGCAAACACCATCGGCTTTACTTCCTGGAAACCTTCAATAGCTTTGTCGCAGGGAGTCTGAATATGGGTAATTGTGTCACCCACCTTGACTTCCTTTGCATTCTTGATACCACTGATAATATATCCAACCTCGCCAGTACGCAGTTCCTTGCGGGGTATCATGTCCATCTTCAAGACACCGACCTCGTCGGCCACATATTCCATCCCAGTGTTAAAGAACTTCACTTTATCTCCTTGACGGATTACTCCATTGGTTATCTTGAAATACGCAATGATACCGCGGAAGCTGTTAAATACCGAGTCGAAAATCAATGCCTGCAAAGGAGCCTTCTCGTCACCAACAGGATGTGGAATACGTTCTACAACGGCATTTAGGATATCTTCCACACCTTCGCCAGTCTTACCCGAAGCACGGATAATATCTTCCGGCTCACAACCTATCAGTTCTACGATTTCATCCTCCACCTCGTCAGGCATGGCACTTGGCATGTCAATCTTGTTAATGACTGGAATGATTTCCAAGTCATTATCAATCGCCATATAGAGATTCGAAATCGTCTGGGCCTGCACGCCTTGTGTAGCATCGACTACCAGTAAAGCACCTTCGCAAGCCGCGATAGAACGACTCACCTCGTATGAAAAGTCAACGTGTCCTGGAGTATCAATCAGGTTCAGAATGTACTTCTCACCTTTATAGGTATATTCCATCTGGATGGCATGGCTCTTGATGGTGATGCCACGCTCCCGTTCCAGATCCATATCATCGAGCATCTGTCCTTCTGTAACCTGAATGGTCTTGGTAAATTCAAGCAAGCGGTCGGCCAAGGTAGACTTACCATGGTCGATGTGAGCTATAATACAGAAGTTCCTTATATGATCCATTTTAAATATGTTTCGTATGTGAAGTTGCAAAGATATGAAAAAAAATCGACTTTCCCGAAAATGTTATCAGTTATTTCACATTATTTTTGTTTTTTCTTCCGTCTCTTCTTTAAAAATCCTGTCGAAAGCCTTCCTCATGAGAGTCGGTTGGACTATCATGGAACGCAGTTCCTGAAGATTTTTCTCGTTCTCCGACCCCTGTATCCATAGACGAATGTAGCCGTTGACAGAATATTTCTCAGCCATATGGCTCATAAAACGCTGCCAATGTCCTTCCACATCCAGTTGAGGATAGTTGGACAGTCCGAACTGAATGGTACGACGAATAACTGTTTCGGGCTGTATGTCGCGATCAGCCTCTGCGACAATCTTACCATAAATGCTTCGGGGAGCACGCGATGCGGAAGCACGGTGGTCTTCTACGGCTTCTTTCATTAATTTCAGTTGTTCTGCCGAGAACCATTTCTTGAGACGGGCATCCTGCATCAATATCTTGCCACTGGTGATATGATGGACAGCCCTTGGACCTGTCAGTCCCAAATCATGATAGGCAGCAATCACATACGACATGTTGAGATCGGCGCCCATGTGTCGTGCCAAGTCCAAGGAAGAACGGATAACCTTCTGTACATGCTGAAGATTATGAGCTTTGTCGAACTGCGCATACTGCGGCAGAATCTGTGTTTCCACAAACTCTACAAGGTCAAGGGAAGGGTTGTTTGTCATCATATCGGTTGCAAAGTTAATCAAAAAAAACGTAATTAAAGCACTTTTCTTTAAAATGTTTCGTAACTTTGCACTCATTATGGAAGAAAAAGTAAAACAGAACTCAGTAAAAGCATGGGTACTTGCCGCACGGCCAAAGACTTTGGCGGGTGCCCTGATTCCGGTATTGATAGGATTATCGCTGGCATGGACTGATGCCCGTGAATATGGCGATTGGGCCTTCAGCTGGTCGGCGGCAATAATTTGCGTCATATTTGCCATTATCATGCAAATAGACGCTAATTTCATCAATGACTTCTTCGATTACGCTCGCGGCAATGACGATGCTGAAACGCGCTTAGGGCCGTTGAGAGCTTGTACGCAAGGATGGGTCAAGATTGATTCCATGAAACGGGCTATTGCCCTGACGACCTGTGCAGCTTGTATAGTTGGACTGCCCTTGGTGTGGTTCGGAGGCCTGGAGATGATTGCAGTTGGTATTGCCTGTGTACTGTTCTGTTTTCTCTATACCACTCACCTCTCTTATATCGGTATGGGCGATTTGCTCGTATTCGTTTTCTTCGGTATCATTCCCGTCTGCATCACTTATTACGTACAGTTGCACACCTTTACCTGGCAAGTTTTTGTGGCTTCCGTGGCTTGCGGTGCCGTGGTGGACTGCCTGCTTATTGTCAATAATTACCGAGACCGCGACAATGACAAGCGCGACGGAAAAATGACATTGGTCGTCAAACTGGGGGAAAAAGCATCAGAATGGACCTATTTGTCCATGGGAGTCTTTGCCGTATTAGCAGGCATTATCTTCTGGGCTAACGGCCATATTCTTGGTTTCCTTTTGCCTTTTATCTACCTTGCAATACACGTTTTAACATGGCAGAAGATGTGCCGTATTCACGAAGGACGCGAACTGAACATCTGTCTGGCCGAGACAGCACGAAATATGCTTATTTACGGAATTCTGGTTTCGATAGGTGTGCTCTTGATATAACTTCAGGCTATGTACTGAAAATAGATGAAGGCAGCAGCAGCCAACAGCACCAACAGCACAATCGACTTGACAAGGCATGACACCAATTTCTTGGCAGCAATAACACCGATGATAATCAGGGCTAAAATAGCAATATAATAAGTGATATTATCAGGCATAATGAACGTGTTTTCTTACTTAAATAAATGTTTGAACGAAGCAGGTATAACTGTCTCGAATTCCATCGGTTGACGAGTTACTGGGTGATAGAAGCAAAGTAGGAAGGCATGCAGGCAGAGACGATCAATAGGATTGTCACCGTTACCATACTTCGGATCGCCGCAAACAGGATGTCCCATATCGGCAGCATGCACACGAATCTGGTTCTTGCGACCGGTCTCCAAGCGGAACTCCACCAGAGAGTGTTCTGTGGTACGAGCCAAAGTATAAAAATGTGTAATGGCCAGTTTTCCACCGTTATCGACGGGAGACGAATATGTAATATAGGCTTTATTGTCTTTCAGCCAGTTTTGTATCGTGCCTTCATTCTCTTCCATTTCGCCGGACAATACAGCTACATAGCGGCGGTCATATACAATCTGGTGCCAATTGTGCTCTAATATCTGCTCTGTATCCATGTCCTTGGCATAAACCATCAGTCCGGAAGTGTCCCTGTCCAGACGATGAACCACATGAGCCGTACAGTTCTGGTGCGATTTCTTAAAATAGTCATCGAGCACACTCTTGACGTTGAGCGACGAGTGACCAGCCGCCATTGACAAGATACCCGGCTGTTTCTCAATGACAATGAGCCAGCGGTCTTCATAGACAATCTTGACATAACGGCTGCGGAACGGCTGCTGATTGCGCTTGGTCTTCGACACAGCCACCTTCATCCCGGGCTTTAGCGGAAAGTCAAACTGGGTCACGGTCTTGCCATTGACACGAATTCCCTGGCCTTGAAGCGTCTGCTTAATCTTGGTGCGCGACTGCTTCACATGGGACAACAGAAACTCCAGCAAAGGCTGTTCCTCATGAACCTCAAGGTGCTCGTATTCACCCTGTGAATTTGTATTGTATCTCATAATTGGGTGCAAAATTACGAAAAAATGCGTAAAAAGTGCCCAACGGCACCATTTTTTTCACTTTTCACTTTTCCCTTTATCCTTTTTTTCGTATCTTTGCACCCACTTATAAAATAAAGTACGTGATAGAGAAGCATTTTGTATTAGAGGATATCGATCCCGTTGTGTTCTACGGAACGGGCAACCAACATCTGCAAATGATGCGGGCATTATACCCTAAACTACGCATTGTTGCCCGTGACAATGTGATGCGCATCCTGGGTGATGAAGAACAAATGGCCGCTTTCGAGGAAGCTGCCGAAAAGATGCGTCAGCATGTGCTTAAATTCAACGCCTTAAAAGAAGAGGACATTCTTGACATTGTAAAGGGACGTCGTACAAACGACGATGTGCCTGACGGCGTGTTGGTTTACACCATGTCCGGACGTGCCATCAAAGCCCGCTCAGAGAATCAGCAGCTTTTGATTGATGCCTATAATGATAACGACATGATATTCGCCGTCGGTCCTGCCGGAACGGGTAAGACATATCTCAGCATCGCGCTGGCTGTCAAGGCCCTGAAGGAGAAGACAGCAAAGAAAATCATCCTCTCACGCCCTGCCGTTGAAGCCGGCGAGAAGCTCGGTTTCCTGCCGGGAGACATGAAGGACAAGATTGATCCTTACCTGCAGCCGCTCTACGACGCCTTGGAAGACATGCTGCCTCAGGCCAAGCTGCAGGAGATGATGGAACATCACGTCATACAAATTGCTCCTTTAGCTTTTATGAGGGGACGAACATTGAGCGATGCCGTGGTTATCCTAGATGAAGCGCAGAACACCACCCCTCAGCAATTGCGCATGTTTTTGACCCGCATGGGTTGGAATACGAAGATGATAGTGACAGGTGACACCTCCCAGATAGACCTCCCCAAGTCACAGAAGTCGGGACTCATTGAAGCCTTGGAGATTCTGAAGGGTATCAGGGGTATCGGCTTTGTTCACCTGGGACAGAAGGACATTGTGCGCCACAAACTGGTGACGCGTATTGTCAATGCTTACGAACAAAACGACAAAATACATAAAGATGAAAGCATTAACAAAGACTGACTTCAACTTTGAAGGACAAAAGAGTGTGTACCACGGAAAGGTACGCGATGTGTACAACATCAACGACGACCTGATGGTCATGGTAGCAACAGACCGTATTTCGGCCTTTGACGTCATTCTGCCCAAGGGTATTCCCTACAAAGGACAGGTACTGAACCAGATTGCTGCCAAGTTCCTGGATGCCACTACCGACATCTGTCCTAACTGGAAACTGGCTACGCCCGACCCCATGGTGACTGTCGGTTTGAAGTGCGAGGGTTTCCGTGTGGAAATGATTATCCGCAGCATCCTCACGGGTTCTGCCTGGCGTGAATACAAGAACGGCTGCCGCGAGCTGTGCGGTGTCAAGTTGCCCGATGGTATGAAGGAGAACGAGCGTTTCCCCGAACCCATCATCACCCCGACCACGAAGGCTGACGAAGGCCATGATATGAACATCTCGAAAGAGGAAATCATTGCCCAGGGACTGGTATCGGCAGAAGACTATGCAGTCATGGAAGACTACACACGAAAGATTTTTGCCCGCGGTCAGGAGATTGCCGCCAAGCGTGGCCTGATTCTCGTCGACACCAAGTATGAGTTCGGCAAGCGCGACGGAAAGGTGTATCTCATCGACGAGATTCATACCCCCGACAGCAGCCGTTACTTCTATGCTGACGGCTACGAGGAGAAGTTGGCTAAGGGTGAGCCCCAGCGCCAGCTGTCCAAGGAGTTCGTGCGTCAGTGGCTCATTGAGCACAACTTCATGAACGAGCCTGGTCAGAAGATGCCCGAAATTACCGATGCCTATGCTGAAAGCGTCAGCGAACGCTACATTGAGCTCTATGAGCACATCACCGGCGAGCGTTTTGAGAAGGCTGCCGCAAGCGAAGACTTGGCAGCCCGCATTGAGAAAAATGTCAGCGCCTATCTGAAAACCAGATAAACCATGTATTTACAAGAGACGATAAAGCCCTATAACCAGGACGCTACGAAAACGCAGCAAGTGGAGGCGATGTTCGACAACATTGCTTCCACCTACGATACGCTGAACCATCGTCTCTCATGGAACATTGACCGTTATTGGCGCAAGAAGGCCATCAAGCGGTTGGCTGCCCATGCACCGAAGAAGATACTCGACATCGCCACCGGCACAGGCGACTTTGCCATACAGGCCTGTCAGCAATTGCCCGAGGTACAAATCACAGCAGTAGACATTAGCGAAGGTATGATGCAGGTAGGCCGCCAGAAAGTCAAGGAAAAAGGTCTGCAGCAGCATATCCACTTTGAGCGCGAGGACTGTACAGCACTATCCTACCCCGACAATACGTTCGATGCAATCACAACCGCTTTTGGCATTCGAAACTTTGCCAGTCTTGACAAAGGTCTGGAGGAAATGTGCCGAGTGCTTCGCCCGGGAGGACAGTTGTGTATTCTTGAATTGACCCAACCCATGTCATTCCCCATGCGACAACTGTTTCACATCTATTCCCATACGGTATTGCCTCTTTACGGTCGTCTCATATCCAAGGATACTGAGGCCTACTCTTATCTGACAAAGACCATTGAGGCTTTCCCCCAAGGAGAGCGCATGATGAACATTCTCCGTCAAGCCGGTTTCCGGGAGACAGCATTCCAACGACTTACCTTAGGTATCTGCACACTCTATTTTGCAACCAAATAAACATTAACGATTATGGATAAATACGGACTTATCGGTTTCCCGCTTGGACATTCGTTCTCCATCAGTTATTTTAACCAGAAGTTTCAGGACGAAGGCATTGATGCTATTTACGAGAATTACGAGATTCCCACCATTGATGCACTCTATGAGGTGTTGGGTTCTAATCCGAACCTTCGTGGACTGAATGTCACCATTCCTTATAAAGAAAAGGTAATGCCATTCCTTGACAACGTGTCCCCTGAAGCCCGTGCCATCGGCGCTGTGAACGTCATCCGTGTTACTCACGAGGGCAACGATATCAAGTTGAAGGGATATAATAGCGACGTCATCGGATTTACCAAGAGTATCGAGCCTATGCTGGAGAAGAAATGGCATAAGAAGGCGCTGATTCTTGGAACAGGAGGTGCGTCTAAGGCTATTGACTACGGACTGCGCAATCTTGGATTGGAAACGGTTTTCGTCAGCCGATATCAACGTGAGGGCACTATCCAGTATAAGAGCATCACACCCGAGATTGTCAAGGAATACAATGTGATCGTCAACTGTACGCCTGTCGGCATGTATCCCAAGACAGAAGTATGTCCTGACCTGCCTTACGAGGCTATGGATCAGCATACCATTCTCTACGACCTCATCTATAACCCGGACGAGACGCTGTTCATGAAGCGTGGTGCACAATATGGTGCACAGACTAAGAACGGTCTTGAAATGCTTCTCCTGCAGGCGTTTGCCTCCTGGGAGTTTTGGCACGAGAAATAAAAGGATCCAGTGGTTCCGCCACTGGAATAATGTGTTAATATGACCTACCTCGAGCAAGTCAATCAACTCACAAGTCAGTACAACGAAGCCATCCGAGCCTTGGAGGATTCGTACAACTGGGAGAACACCCAAGCAGGGTGGAATCTGACTTCGTCGTATCTGGCAAAGCAGTATTCGAATAAATATGATGTCTTGGCTCGTGAATATCATCAGAAGCACCACCTGCTGTTAGAATCCTATAAAATCAGTCATCCCGAATGGGCCAAGAGGCGCCGCATTTGGGGCTGGGCATTCGTCGTAGGCGTCATCTTGATGATGGGCAGCTGTATTTTTCAATTGCCTGCAGAGGATAGCTCACCGATAGCCCAAACTATAGGTGATACGGAGGAACGCTACTGGAATGCCGAAAACATTCCAATGCCTCACTTGCAGGATGCCAACCAATACGTCTCCAATCCGGACCATGTACTAACGCAGTCAACGGTTGACGAGATGAACATGACGCTGAAACGGCTGGACACAGAGTTGGGCATTGAATCGGTCGTCATTGTTGTCAATCGTATTGAGAATGACGACCCGTTCCGCATGGCGCAGGACGTAGGTAATAAATATGGTGTAGGACGCGGTGACCGAGGACTGATGGTTGTTGTCGGATACCAAGACCATAGTGTCAATATCTCGCCTGGTCGGGCTTTGGAAGCGGACCTGACAGATGCTGAGTGCCACAGGCTTGAACAACAATATGTTGTTCCGGCCATGAGACAGGAAATGCCAGACAGCGCGATGCTCTACCTGACGGCGGCCATCTACTCCACCTTGCAAAAGAAAGAGTTGCCCGTGATGTCGCTCAGTAGTCAGAGCGACGACATAGACGACGAGATTGCAGCCATCATCGGTGTCTATCTGCTGTTGCTCATTGCTTGGAGCATCTTATTCCTTCGCTTGAACCGTAAATATCATTGGTTAGGACTCCTCGGAGCCGTACCCTTATTGGCCAATCCGTTCTATACCGAGTCACCCAGTTCCTTTGGAGGAGGTGGCTTCGGCGGTGGAAGCAGCGGTGGCGGAGGAGGCTTCAGCGGAGGCTCCTTCGGCGGAGGCTCCTTTGGCGGAGGCGGCGCCACCTCACGATGGTAACCAACCCATAACACCCATTAGCCCCATCGAACCCATTTGACCCATAAGACCCATTAGACCCATAATAATTAAAAAGAATAATAATATGAAACTGAACAAAACACTTATCGGAATTATCGCAGCAGTCGTCATTATTGGCGGTTGGGCTGTCAGTTCTTACAACTCCATGGTTGGCGAGCAGGAGAAGGCTACCACTGCACTGGCTAACCTCCAGTCTACTTACCAGCGTCGCGCCGACCTCATTCCCAACTTGGTTGAGACCGTCAAGGGCTATGCTGCCCATGAGAAGCAAACACTGGAGGATGTCGTCGCCGCCCGCAGCAAGGCTACGCAAGTAACGCTGGATCCCGCCAACATGACTCCCGAGAAGCTGAAGGAGTTCCAGCAGGCACAGGGTGAGCTGGGTGCTGCTCTGGGGCGACTGATTGCCATCCAGGAGAACTACCCCGACCTGAAGGCCAACGAGAACTTCCGCGACCTGCAGGTGCAGTTGGAAGGCACCGAGAACCGCATCAACGAGGCTCGCAACAGCTATAATAAGACCATCCAGGAGTACAACACTTCCATCCGCAAGTTCCCCAGGAACATCTTTGCCGGTATGTTCGGTTTCTCAACGATGGACAAGTTCGAGGCCGAGGCTGGCGCCGAGAAAGCCCCGCAGGTTAAATTCTAAATAACTGTTCGTTACGGTTCTGCCGCAACGTTTCCCCAAGATTATGAACAACCGTTATATGCAGCGCGGTGTCAGTGCCGCCAAAGAAGACGTACACAACGCCATCAAGAACATCGACAAGGGCATCTTCCCTCAGGCGTTCTGCAAGATTATCCCCGACATCTTGGGTGGCGACCCTGAGTATTGCAACATCATGCATGCCGATGGTGCAGGCACCAAATCCAGTCTGGCCTACATGTACTGGAAGGAAACCGGCGACCTCTCCGTCTGGAAAGGCATTGCACAGGATGCCATCGTGATGAACACCGACGACCTGCTATGCGTCGGTGCCGTCGACAATATCCTCGTCAGCAGCACCATAGGCCGTAACAAGATGCTCGTTCCTGGTGAAGTCATCAGTGCCATCATTAATGGCACCGACGAACTGCTGGCCGAACTGCGCGAGATGGGAATAGGAATATATCCCACCGGTGGCGAAACGGCTGACGTTGGCGACCTCGTTCGTACCATCATCGTTGACTCTACCGTCACCTGTCGCATGAAGCGCAGCGATGTCATCGACAATGCCAACATCCGTCCCGGCGATGTCATCGTGGGTCTTTCGTCAACAGGCCAGGCTACCTATGAGCATCGTTACAACGGGGGCATGGGCTCCAATGGCCTCACCTCCGCCCGCCACGATGTCTTTGCCAAGTATCTGGCCGAGAAGTTCCCCGAGAGCTACGATCATGCCGTGCCCAACGACCTCGTGTATAGCGGCAAGTACCGCCTGACGGATGCCGTGCCGTATGCTGCGACAGAATCGCAGCACACAGTCATGCCGGACATGGGACAGCTGGTGCTCTCGCCTACCCGCACCTATGCTCCTGTCATCAAGCGACTTCTGGACGAGCTGCGCCCCGAGATTCACGGTATGGTACACTGCACAGGCGGTGCCCAGACCAAGGTGCTACACTTCGTCAGCGACAACTGCCGCGTGGTGAAGGACAACATGTTCCCCGTTCCCCCACTCTTCCGCGCCATCCACGACTGCAGCGGTACCGACTGGAAGGAGATGTACCAGGTGTTCAACATGGGTCACCGCATGGAAATCTACGTTCGCCCCGAGGTGGCCGAGCAGGTCATCGCCCTCTCGAAGTCGTTCAACATCGATGCACAGGTGGTAGGACACATCGAGGAAGGTAAGAAGAGCCTGACGATTCAATCAGAATTTGGAGAATTTAATTACTAATGGAGAATAACAGTATACTACAGAAGCTCGACGGTCTGGAGGCTCGCTTCGAGGAGGTGTCTACGCTGATTACCGACCCTGAGGTCATTGCCGACCAGAACCGCTTCGTGAAACTCACCAAGGAATACAAGGATTTGGGCGACATCATGGATGCCCGCAAGCGTTACATCGCCTGTCTGAACAGTATCAAGGAGGCTAAGGACATCCTGGCCAACGAGACAGATGCCGAGATGAAGGAGATGGCCCGCGAGGAACTGAGTGAGAATGAGGCCTTGCAGCCCAAGTTAGAGGAAGAAATCAAGATTGCGCTCATTCCCAAAGACCCTGAGGATGCCAAGAATGTACAGATGGAAATCCGAGCAGGAACGGGCGGCGACGAGGCTTGCCTCTTTGCCGGCGACCTGTTCAAGATGTACAAGAGCTACTGCGACTCGAAGGGTTGGCAGCTCAGTATTACCAGTGTCAGCGAGGGTGCTGTAGGCGGATTCAAGGAGATAGACTTCGCCGTCAGTGGTGCCGATGTCTATGGCACACTGAAGTACGAGAGCGGCGTTCACCGCGTGCAGCGTGTTCCTGCCACGGAGACCCAAGGCCGTATGCACACCTCTGCTGCTACTGTTGCCGTGCTGCCTGAAGCTGATAAGTTTGAAGTACACGTCAACGAGGGAGAAATCAAGTGGGATACCTTCCGCAGTTCGGGTGCCGGTGGTCAGAACGTGAACAAGGTGGAATCGGGTGTCCGTCTGCGCTATATGTGGAAGAATCCCAATACGGGCGAGACGGAGGAAATCCTCATCGAGTGTACCGAGACCCGCGACCAGCCCAAGAACAAGGAGCGTGCCTTGAGTCGCCTCTATACCTTTATATATGATAAGGAGCATCAGAAGTACATGGACGACATTGCCAGCCGTCGCAAGAGTCTGGTGTCAACGGGTGACCGCTCGGCAAAGATTCGCACATACAACTTCCCACAGGGCCGTGTGACAGACCATCGCATTGGTTATACCACTCACGACCTGCAGGGGTTCCTCGGTGGTGATATCCAGCCCATGATTGACGCCTTGACGGTTGCTGAAAATGCAGAACGTATGAAAGAAACGGAATTATAATTTATAATTATGGGATTTTGGAAAGAAGTTAAAAAAGAATGGTCGTGGACTACCATCAAGAAACAATGGCCTGACTTTCTGTCTATATTTATTGCTGTGGCAATCGCCGGAGAGTTCCGGGAAGATGGCTTTTGGCTTTATTGGCTTGTATGGTTAATCGTCTTTTTCTTATCTAGATTTATCATCTTATTTATAAAGAGAAGCATTTCATGACACGAAAAGAATTAATAGAACAGATTCGTGAGAAACGGTCGTTTCTCTGTGTAGGACTTGATCCCGATATCAAGAAGATTCCTCAGGAATATGACGATTCACTGGCCATCATGGCTTTCAATCAGGCCATTATTGACGCCACAGCCCCTTACTGCGTAGCCTATAAGCCCAATCTGGCGTTCTACGAGTCATTAGGTTCGATGGGCGTTGCTGCCTATGAGGAGACGGTAGCTTATCTGCGCGAGAACTACCCCAACCACTTTATCATAGCCGACGCCAAGCGAGGAGACATTGGTAACACGAGTGCGATGTATGCCCGCAGCTTCTTCGAGGGCGACACGCAGGTGGATGCATTGACCGTTGCTCCTTATATGGGCGAAGACAGCGTGACGCCATTCCTCAGTTATAAGGACAAATGGGTAGTCTTGCTGGCATTGACGAGCAACAAGGGCTCGCACGATTTCCAGTTAACGGAAGATGCTGATGGCGAACGACTCTTCGAGAAGGTGCTTCGCGTTTCGCAGCAATGGGGCACGAAGGACAACATGATGTATGTCGTTGGTGCCACACAGGGAAAGATGTTCGAGGATATCCGCAAGGTGGTGCCCGACCATTTCCTGCTGGTGCCTGGTGTGGGAGCCCAGGGCGGTTCGCTGGAAGAGGTCTGCAAGTACGGCATGAACAAGGATTGCGGTCTGCTGGTGAACTCCTCGCGCGGCATTATCTTTGCCTCCAACGGCGAGGACTTTGCCGAGGTAGCAGGCGAGAAAGCCCGCCAGCTGGCAGAGCAGATGGACGCAGAACTGCAGAAGGCTGGACTATAATTTGAATGAAAGAAAATTGTCCGGAAACTCACGATGAGTCTCCGGACACTTTTTGATGTCGTTTCTGACGATTAATCCAGATTCAAGCTCTTCTTGAGGGCGGCAATCTTAACATCAGCGTCCTTCAGGCAACGCTCGTAGTCGGCAGCACCCTTGAAAGAAGGATCCTTCACCTCGGTGTAGAACTTAATCTTGGGTTCTGTACCAGAGGGACGTACACTGACCTTGGTGCCATCCTCGCAGAACCACTGCAGCACGTTGCTGGTAGCAGGCATATCGAGCTTGCCCTTGTTGCCATTGGCGTCGCACCACTCCAGCGTCTGATAGTCCTTCCACAGGCAGATCTTAGAGCCACCCAACTCCTTCGGCGGGTTGTTGCGGAAATCGGTCATCATCTGCTTGATCTCGTCAGCACCGCTCTTACCCGGACGAACCACGTTGATGGTTACTTCCTTCGAGAAACCGTATTCCTTGTAGATGTTCATCAGCAGGTCGTACAGCGTCATACCGTTGTCGCGAGCCCATGCTGCAATCTCACAAATCAGACAGATAGCTGCGGGGGAGTCCTTATCCCTTACCTTGTCGTAAGGCAGGAATCCGAACGACTCCTCACCACCGCCGATGTACTTCTTCTTTCCCTCGTTGACGCGAATCTCGTTGGCAATCCACTTGAAGCCCGTGTAACAGTCCATGTACTCTACATTGTTCTTCTTGGCAATCTCTGCGATAACCTCGGTGGTCACGATGGTCTTTACGAGGAACTCGTTGCCCTTCAGCTGACCGAGCTTCTTCTTGTTGGCGATGATGTACCAAGAGAACATCATACAGGTCTGGTTACCGTTCAGGATCTCCCACTCGCCCTTGGCGTTGCGGCAGACGATGGCCAGACGGTCGGCATCGGGGTCGGAGGCAATCACCAGGTCGGCATTGAGCTTGGTACCCAGTTTCATACCCAGCGTCATAGCCTCGGCATTCTCGGGGTTGGGGCTGACGACGGTCGGGAAGTTGCCGTCGATAATCATCTGCTCGGGCACAACGTGGATGTTCTGGAATCCCCAAGAGCGCAGGGCCATAGGAACGATGACGCGTCCAGTTCCGTGCATGGGCGAATAAACGATGTTGAGGTCCTTCTGGCGCAGGATGACATCCTGGTCGACCATAGCCTCCTTGACAGCCTGGATGTAGTCCCAGTCCATCTCACCGCCAATGGGGATGATGAGTTCCTTGTTGGCCGTCCACTTCACGTCGTCAATCTTCACCTTGTTCACCTCGTCGATGATGCCCTTGTCGTGCGGAGTGAGCACCTGTGCACCGTCGTCCCAGTAAGCCTTGTAGCCGTTATATTCGCGGGGGTTGTGAGAAGCGGTGACGTTGACACCGGCCTGGCAACCCAGGTGACGGATGGCGTACGAAATCTCAGGTGTAGGACGCAGGCTTTCAAACAGATAGACCTTGATGCCGTTGGCCGAGAAGATGTCGGCAACAGACTCTGCGAACATGCGTCCGTTGTTGCGGCAGTCGTGACCTACTACAACCGAACACTGTTTGCCGGGGAAAGCCTTCAGGATATAGTTGGCAAAACCCTGAGTGGCCATACCCACGATGTACTTGTTCATGCGGTTGGTACCGGCACCCATGATGCCGCGCAGACCACCCGTACCGAACTCGAGGTCCTGATAGAAGGCATCTACCAGAGCGGTCTTGTCGGGGTTGTCCAACATAGCCTGTACTTCCTTGCGTGTCTCCTCGTCAAAGGCCGGAGAAAGCCATTCCTTTGCACGTGCTTCGCACTGAGCAATGAGCTGATTGTTTTCCATAATGTTCGTTTAAAGTTTTAAGATTAGTGTTCTACCATTTCTGCAAAGTTAAACAATTATCTTTGAATATGTATTGTCAAGCGATGTTTTTTTACTTTTTTTATCATTTGAGCACTATTCACAGAGTCAGTCCGAATAGTCCGGACAGGGAGTGAGGATAGTCCTCGTCGTATGGGCAGGCCTGACTACACCTATTTATAAATAAAGATAAAAGATTGCGCTATTATTTTGCCATGTGACGGAAAATATGTATCTTTGCACCTCATTATGGAAGAGAAGATAACAATGTATATGGATAATAACAACAGGCCGTTCTCAATGATTGCCGACGTTGAGGGCAATTACAGCGACCTGACGAATATGGAAATGCCCGACGAGCTGCCCATTCTGGCCGTTCGCAACTTGGTGCTGTTTCCTGGTGTAGTATCACCCATCCTCATTGGCCGCGACACGAGCATGGCGCTCATCCGCAAGGCTGAGAAGAAGGATATGGTCATCGGCGTGGTGTGCCAGCGCGACCCCGAGGTGGAAGCCCCCATCCGTGCCGACCTGCACGACGTGGGCGTCTATGCCAAAGTGCTGAAGACGCTGACGCTGCCCAACGGCAACATTACCGCCATTGTGCAAGGACTGGGCCGTCTCAGACTGATGGGCTTGACGAAGTACACGCCATACCTCATGGGACAGGCGGTGCCCGTGCCAGAACTGGAACCCGACAAGCGCGACATGGAGTTCATCACGGCCATTGAAGACCTGCGCAAGCAGGCTGGCGAATACATCCAGATGAGCGACGAAATTCCCGACGAGGCTGCTTTTGCCATCCGTAGCGTCACCAACAATATCATGGCGCTGAACTTCATCTGCTCCAATATGCCGTTCTCGGTTAAGGAGAAGATGGCACTACTGACGATGGACAGTCTGAAGGAGCGCTTGTTCAATGCCCTGCGCATCGTCAATCGCGAAGTCAACCTGCAGACGCTGAAGCTGGACATCCGCAACAAGACGCGCGACGATATTGACGAGCAGCAGCGCCACTACTTCCTGCAGCAGCAGATCAAGAACCTGCAGGCCGAGATGGGCAACGAGAGCACCCCCGAGAAGAAGGAACTGCTCGAGAAGGCCAAGACGAAGAAATGGCCCGAGGACATCGAGAAGTATTTCTATAAAGAGGTAGAGAAACTGGACCAGGTCAACCAGAACTCGCCCGACTTCAACGTGCAGCTGACCTACCTGCAGACGCTGGTGGGACTGCCTTGGGGCGAATACACCAAGGACGACCTGAACCTGCAGCGGGCACAGAAGATTCTGGACCGCGACCACTACGGCATGGAGAAGGTCAAGGAGCGTATCTTGGAATACATTGCCGTGCTGTCACTTCGCGGCGACCTGAAGAGCCCCATTCTGTGTCTCTATGGTCCTCCGGGTGTCGGTAAGACCTCGTTGGGCAAGTCGATTGCCGACGCCCTGAAGCGCAAGTACGTCCGCGTATCGTTAGGCGGTCTGCACGACGAGGCCGAGATTCGCGGCCATCGCCGCACCTACATCGGTGCCATGCCCGGCCGAATCATCAAGAACATCCAGAAGGCAGGCTCCAGCAACCCCGTCTTCATCCTCGACGAGATAGACAAGGTGACGCAGAACACGCACAACGGTGACCCCGCCAGTGCGTTGCTCGAAGTGCTGGACCCCGAGCAGAACAACGCCTTCCACGACAACTATTTGGACGTTGACTACGACCTGTCGAAGGTGATGTTCATCGCTACCGCCAACAACCTCGGTACCATTCCCCGCCCCCTACTCGACCGTATGGAAATCATTGAGGTCAGCGGCTATATCACGGAAGAGAAGCTCGAGATTGCCAAGCGCCACCTCATTCCCAAGGAAAAGGAGAATACGGGATTGGTGGACAAGAAACTGACGTTCAACAAAGCTGCCATCGAGAAGATTATCGAGCAATACACTCGTGAAAGCGGCGTGCGCCAACTGGAGAAGCAAATCAACAAGGCCCTGCGCAAGATGGCCTATAAGAAGGCAGAGAAAGGCGAACTGCCCTACGAAAAGATTACGCCTACGGAAATCGAGGACCTGCTGGGCAAGCCCCCCTTCTACCGCGACATCTATCAGGGCAACAGCTATGCCGGTGTTGTCACCGGACTGGCGTGGACCAGCGTCGGCGGTGAGATTCTCTTCATCGAGACCTCCCTGTCTAAAGGTAAGGGTGCCAAGCTGACGCTCACGGGCAACCTGGGCGACGTCATGAAGGAGTCTGCCGTCATTGCCCTCGAATACGTCAAGGCTCACGTCGACAAGTTAGGCGTCGACTATCGCATCTTCGACCATTGGAACATCCACATCCACGTGCCAGAGGGTGCCACGCCCAAGGACGGTCCTTCGGCAGGTATCACCATCGCCACCTCCATCGCCTCGGCTTTGACCCAACGCAAGGTGCGCAAGAATACCGCCATGACGGGAGAAATCACCCTTCGCGGCAAGGTGCTACCCGTTGGCGGCATCAAGGAGAAGATTCTCGCAGCCAAGCGTGCCGGTATCACCGATATCGTGATGTGTCGCGAGAACGAGAAGGACATCAACGAGATTCCCGACATGTACCTCAAGGGCGTCACCTTCCACTATGTGGAGAACGTTCAGGACGTGTGGAACTTCGCGCTGACGGACGAAATCGTCGAGCACCCGCTGGACTTCACCATCCCCGAAGAAGAGAAAGAAGACAAGAAATGACGTTCGAAGTACAACATACCGACTCGGCCAGTGATGCCCGCACAGGACTCATCACCACAGACCACGGACCCATCAAGACCCCCATCTTCATGCCCGTCGGAACCTGCGGTACGGTGAAGGGTGTCCACTTCTCCGAACTGCGCGAGCAGGTGAAGGCCCAGATTATCCTGGGTAACACCTACCACCTCTACCTGCGCCCGGGGCTCGACATCCTGCGCAAGGCCGGCGGACTGCACAAGTTCAACACGTGGGACCGTCCTATCCTGACGGACTCCGGCGGATTCCAGGTGTTCTCGCTGACAGGCATCCGCAAGCTGAAGGAAGAGGGCTGCGAGTTCCGTTCGCACATCGACGGCTCGAAGCACATCTTCACCCCCGAGAACGTCATGGACACCGAACGCATCATCGGTGCCGACATCATGATGGCGCTCGACGAGTGTCCTCCCGGAGAGAGCGACTACCAGTATGCCAAGAAGTCATTAGGACTGACCCAGCGCTGGCTGGAACGCTGCGTCAAGCGCTTCAACGAGACCGAGCCGCTGTACGGCTACAACCAGACGCTGTTCCCCATCGTGCAGGGCTGTACCTACAAAGACCTGCGAGAGGATGCAGCCAAGCATGTCTGCGACGTGCTGAGTCGGCTGAACGACGGTGGTGGAGCATCTATCGGCGGACTGGCTGTCGGCGAGCCTACCGAGGTGATGTACGACATGATTGAGGTGGTCAACGCCATCCTACCCAAAGACCGCCCCCGCTATCTGATGGGTGTCGGCACGCCCCAGAACATTCTGGAGGCTATCGAGCGCGGTGTTGACATGTTCGACTGCGTCATGCCGACCCGCAACGGCCGTAACGCCATGCTATTCACCTACGAGGGAACGATGAACATGCGCAACCAGAAGTGGCAGGACGACTTCACACCCATCGACCCCGACGGCTGTGACATCGACCGCATCCACACCAAGGCCTACCTGCACCACCTCTTCAAGTCGCAGGAGCTGCTGGCCATGCAGATTGCCTCTATCCACAATCTGGCCTTCTATCTCCGACTTGTTACCGATGCCCGTGAGCACATAGAGCAAGGAGACTTCGTACAATGGAAGCGCTCCGTCATTGACAACTTAGGACGCAGAAGATGACTTTGAACAAAGAACATTAAACTTTATGATTACTTTGAGAACTATCAGAAGGAAAGCCTTTAAGCTCTACGACGCCATGCGCCGTCGCGTTCTTCCTGTAGTTCAAAGTACAAAGGAGAAGTTACAATGGATCAAGCGCATGGACTGGTACATCATCAACAAGTTCATCGGTACCTACGTCTATTCCATCATCCTCATCATCTCCGTCAGCATCGTCTTCGACGTCAACGAGAACCTGGCCAAGTTTGCCACTCACAATGCACCGTTGCGCGCCATTGTCTTCGACTACTACGCCAACTTCGTGCCCTACTTCGCCAACCTCTTCTCGCCGCTCTTTGTCTTTATCGCCGTCATCTTCTTTACGTCGAAGCTGGCCAGCAATTCCGAAATCATCGCCATGCTGGCATCGGGCATGAGTTTCAAGCGACTCATGCGCCCCTACCTCATCTCGGCAGCGCTCATCGCCCTGCTCAACTTCTACTTAGGCTCCTTCGTCATTCCCAAGGGTACGGTGGTGCGCCATGATTTCGAGTCGCTCTACAAGAACAACAAGAAGAACACCTCGGCGAGCAACATCCAGCTCATGGTCGACAAAGGCGTTGTGGCCTACATATCGCAGTACGACGACCTTCGCAAGACGGGCTACGGCTTTGCGCTCTATAAGTTCGAGGAAAAGAAGATGGTCAGCCAGCTGAATGCCAGTATCATTCAATACGACACCATCAGCGATGCGCGCTACCATTGGAAGGCCCGCAACTGGAAGATACGCACCCTGAAAGGCATGCGAGAACATATTTCCAGCGGCTACGAGCTGGACACCCTGATACAGATGGAACCCACCGACCTTGTCTTCTCGAAAGGTCAACAGGAGACCTTCACGTCACCTGAGCTGAAGCGTTACATCTCCAAACAGCAGCAGCGCGGTTCGAAGAACGTGGTGCAGTACGAAGTGGAATACCACAAGCGTATCGCATCCAGCTTCGCCTCGTTCATCCTCACCATCATCGGTGTCTCGCTGTCGTCACGCAAACGTAAAGGCGGCATGGGACTCTATCTGGGAATCGGCCTGGCGCTGTCGTTCACCTACATCCTGCTGCAGACGGTAAGTGCTACCTTCGCCATCAATGCCGACACGCCACCTATCCTGGCAGCATGGATTCCCAACATCCTGTACGCCTTCATTGCGTACTACTGTTACAAACAAGCTCCGAACTAATGGAGACACATATAAAGAAAGAAATATAAGGTAAAAAGAAACTGATGACATTTGAAGAAACATATTTGAACGACAACATCCTTGATGCGCTCTACGACATGCACTTCGAGGAAATGACACCTATACAGGAGCGCTGCATTCCCGAGATTCTGGACGGACGTGACCTCATTGGCGTAGCACAGACAGGAACGGGCAAGACCGCTGCCTATCTGTTGCCCATCCTCTCCATGCTCGACGACGGTGGATTCCCCAAGGATGCCGTCAACTGCATCGTGATGTCGCCCACCCGCGAGCTGGCACAGCAGATTGACCAGGCCATGCAGGGCTTCGGCTACTATCTGGATGGCATTTCCAGCGTGCCTGTTTACGGAGGCAATGACGGCTCGCGCTTTGACCAGGAAATGAAAGGTCTGAAGATGGGTGCCGACGTGATTATCGCCACCCCGGGACGACTGCTCAGCCATATCCGCATGGGACATGTCGACCTCTCGCGCCTCTCGTTCTTCGTGCTCGACGAGGCCGACCGCATGCTCGACATGGGATTCTCAGACGACATCCTCAGCATTGCAAAGCTGTTGCCCAAGGATCACCAGACCATCATGTTCTCTGCCACGATGCCCGATAAGATACAGCAGCTCGCGCGTACCTTATTATATAATCCTGTAGAGGTGAAGATTGCCGTTTCGAAGCCTGCCGAGAAGATACAACAGTCGGCCTATGTCTGCTACGAGCCGCAGAAGCTGGGCATCATCCGCCACTTGTTCAAGGCCGGTGAGCTGCAGCGTGTCATCATCTTCTCCGGCAAAAAGGACAAGGTCAAGGACATTACCCGTGAGCTGAAGCGCATGAACATCAATTGCGCTCCCATGCACAGCGACCTTTCGCAGGCAGAGCGCGACGATGTGATGTATCGTTTCAAGGCCGGACAGGTCGACGTGCTCGTGGCTACGGATATCGTTTCCCGCGGTATCGACATTGACGACATCCTCTGTGTTATCAACTACGACGTTCCCCACGATGCCGAGGACTATGTGCACCGCATTGGCCGAACAGCCCGTGCCCAGCGCGACGGTGTAGCCATTACCTTTGTCAGCGAGCAGGATATGCGCTACTTTGCCGACATCGAGCGCTTCCTGGAGCGTGACATCCAGAAAAACGTCCTGCCCGAGGGCTTGGGCGAAGGTCCAGTCTACAAGACGGCTGCCCCTCGCAAGAATTCCCGAGGTCGCGGCGGTCGCAAGCGCAACGGCAAGCCCCAGCACGGCAAGTCACAGCAAGACAAGGTACAGAATGCCAAGTCGCAACACAACAAGCACCACCACCGTAGAGGGAAGCCACAGAACAAGCCTGCGGCAGGCAATTAAGCTTTTTTAAGGAAAAATATCAGGCGTACGGAGAACAACGTATCGGTATTTTTCGTAACTTTGCACCGCTTTTAAAAGTAACAATTTACACATACAGCTGACTACCAAATAGTTAGCAAGAATTTAAGGAGTAAAGAATGAGACAATTAAAGATTCAGAAGAGTATTACGAATCGCTCAAGTGAGGCACTGGATAAGTATCTGGTGGAAATCGGTCGTGCACCGCTGATCAGCATCGACGAAGAAATCGAGCTGGCTCAGAAGATTCGCAAGGGCGGTCCTGAAGGCGAGCGCGCCAAGGACAAGTTGGTAACTGCCAACCTGCGATTCGTAGTATCCGTCGCCAAGCAGTACCAGCATCAGGGACTGACGCTGACTGACTTGATTGACGAGGGTAACATTGGCCTGATTAAGGCCGCTCAGAAGTTTGACGAGACGCGTGGCTTCAAGTTCATTTCCTATGCCGTCTGGTGGATTCGCCAGAGCATCCTGCAGGCTATTGCCGAGCAGAGCCGCATTGTTCGTCTGCCCCTGAACCAGGTGGGCAGCCTGAACAAGATTAGCCACGAAATCAACCGCTTCGAGCAGGAGTTCCAGCGCCATCCCTCTGTTTCTGAGCTGAGCGACGCCACCAACATGGACGAGGAGAAGATTGCCCAGTCCATGCAAGCTGACAGCCACCACGTCTCCATCGACGCTCCTTTCCAGGACGGCGAGGACAACTGTATGCTGGACGTGATGGCCAGCGGCGACGACTCTCGCACCGACCGCCATGTTGACCATGAGTCTATGGCCCAGGAGCTGAACACCGTGCTTCAGAAAGTTCTGAAAGACAGGGAGATTACCATTATTCGCGAATGTTTTGGTATAGGTTGCCACGAGAAGGGTCTCGAGGAGATTGGCGACCAGCTGGGACTGACCCGCGAGCGTGTCCGCCAGATTCGCGAGAAGAGCATTGCCAAGCTCCGCGATTCAGGTAATGCTCGCATTCTGATGAAATATTTGGGCTAAAATTTTGCGGCCTCGAAAATATTTCGTAATTTTGGGGGCGTGAAAGAGAAGCTCCACATAAACCTACTGATGCTGGGTATGATGATTCTCATACCTGGCATTTGTTTTGCCCGCGACTACCGCGACTCGATACTGATGAATCGCGTCTGGTCGTTCCATAACCTGATAGAGAAGGATTTCAAGAGTTCCAACGATAACGTCTACGCCTTATTCACCATCAACTCCAAGCGTCGCAACGTGCTGCTATGGATGGTGCCTACGATGTACAGCATAGCCTATGGCGACAAGGAATTCATCGGCGAAGCCTACGGCAAGCTATATTATGACGGCCCTTACAACTATCATTTCACGCCTCAGGTCAAGTCCGGCACCATTCCCCATTACCGCCGACCCATGCCGGCTCTTTTTGAGTCGATGTCACCAAACATCTATGGCGAGCAGATCTATGGCGACCGTCTGCTGTCGCCCTTCCATCGCTCCAACCGTCGATACTACAAATACAAGGCGACCTACGGAAACCACAACAAAGCCGTTGTCACCTTCAAGCCGCGTGTCAGGAATACCCAGTTGGTCGAGGGGCGGGCCGTCATTGACTTCAGGACGGGTCGCATTGACACCATTGCCTACAAGGGCTATTTCGACATGATGAAGTTCAGCACCTTGAGAACGATGGATACCACGAGTGTCTACGGTATTCCGTCGAGCAGCTATACCGAGGCGCAGTTCAAATTCTTGTTTAACAAGATTCAGGGCGACTTTACCGCTGTCTACAACCAGCCCAGGTCGTTCCCCGACTCCATTCGCGGCCAGGTGAACCAAAGCCTCATAGACAGCTTGCGGCCCTTCCCTCTGACGCCCCAGCAGGACAGCATCTATCTCCGCTACAAGGAAAAGAACGAAATATTGCAGCAGGAAGAAGAAAAAGACAGCACGAACAAGGTGGGGTTCACCCGTAAAATCAAAGACTTCTTCTGGTACGATGTCGGCGATTATCTTGCCAACAGCAACAGCCTCAATTCCGGACGGGCCTCCATAGGCATTTCGCCGCTGTTCAACCCCTTCTACATGAGTTACAGTAGTTCCAAGGGACTGTCGTATAAGTTGAAGATGTTCTTCAAGTACAAGTGGAACGACCATCGCTATCTGACGATAGAGCCCAACTTCGGCTATGTGACCAAGCTGCGCCGTTTCTACTATACCGTCCCTGTCTACATGTACTACAATCCCAAGCGCAATGGTCACGTTGCTTTTGTCTGGGGTAATGGTAACCACACTTCCAACGGTGCGCTGTCAGATACCTTCAAGAGCAGGATTGGCGGCGACAGCATCCCCATGCCCGAGTTCCGCGACGAATACTACAAGCTCTACAACAACATCGGCATTTTCGATTGGATACAGCTGACGACCGGTTTCAACTATCACCTTCGCAGCGCCACGGCCTATGATGAGCTGTTCTACAAGGCGGGCTTGCGGGCCAGGTATCGCAGTTTTGCTCCTTATCTCAGCATTCATCTCATGCCCTGGCTATCGCGTGGCCCGATGCTGACGGCTAACTACGAGCGGAGTATCATGAAATTGCTAGGCTCCAATCTGCAGTATGAGCGCTGGGAGTTCGACGCCTCCTACAAGCATAACGTCAAGCAGATGCAAGTGCTGAATCTTCGCGTGGGTGCCGGTTTCTATACCAATCGCAACACCGACTACTTCGTGGATTACGAGAACTTCTACGACAACAATCTGCCCACGGGCTGGGACGACAACTGGACCGGCCAGTTCCAGCTGGTGGACAGTCGTTGGTACAACGAGTCCAACTACTATATCCGCGGGCATGTCTCCTACGACTCGCCCCTGCTGGCACTGTCGTGGTTGCCGTGGGTCGGTCGCTTCCTGGAGTCTGAGCGTCTCTACTTCAGCGCCCTGGGCATTGAGCGCACACGACCCTATTTCGAGCTTGGCTATGGTTTCAAGTGCAGTTATTTCTCCACGGGCATCTTTGCCAGTTTCCTGAACACTCGCTACAATAGCTTCGAGATAAAATTCACCTTTGAATTGTTCCGCAGATGGTAAAGCCACTCACCGTTTACAAGGCCAGCGCAGGTTCCGGCAAGACCTTCACCTTGGCCGTAGAATATATCAAGCTGCTCGTCCAGAACCCGACGAGTTTCCGCAACATTCTGGCCGTCACCTTTACCAACAAGGCCACCGAGGAGATGAAGATGCGCATCCTCAGCCAGTTGTACGGCATTGCCCACCGTTTGCCTGACAGCGACAACTATCTTCAGCGCATCGTTGAGGACACGGGGTTCACACCCGAAGTCGTCTGCCAGCGCGCTGGCGATGCATTGCACCTGCTGCTGCACAACTACAACTACTTCCGCGTGGAGACCATCGACTCCTTTTTCCAGAGTGTGTTGCGCAATCTGGCGCGCGAACTGGACTTGACGGCCAACCTGCGCATCAGTCTGAACGACAGTCAGGTGGAAGAACAGGCCGTCGACCTGATGATTGACTCGCTGACGCACACCGACGTCATGCTGCAATGGCTGCTGAGCTACATCATGGAGAAGATTAGCGACGACCGTTCCTGGAACGTCATCGGACAGGTGAAGCAGTTCGGCAAGACCATCTTCCGCGACTATTACAAGACGGAGAGCAAGTCCCTGAAGCAGATAATCAACGAGCCCGGGTTCATAGAGGCCTATACCAAGCAGCTCCGCGAGATTCGCAAGGATAGTCAGGAGCGCATGAAGGAATATGCGGACACGTTCTTTGACACCTTGGAAGCAGAGCAACTGACCATCGACGACCTGCCCTTTGGCAAGTCCGGTATTGCCAGTTTTTTCCTCAAGCTGAAAAACGGACAGATGGACGAAAGCATCGTGGGAAAGCGTGCCTTGGATGCTGTGGGCGACCCCTCTAAATGGGCCTCCAAGAAGCACCCGCAGGTAGAAGCCATTTATATGCTGGCAGAAGAATCGCTGATACCCTTGCTTAGGAACGCCATAGAAGAGCGTCCTCGCCAGTATCGGCTCTATCAGTCTGCCGACCTCACGCTGCGCCACATCAGCCAGCTACGACTGCTGGGTAGCATCGAGCAGAAGGTCCGCGAACTCAACGACGAGGCCAACCGCTTCCTGCTCAGCGACACCCAGCAGCTGCTCCACGCACTCATCAGCGACAGCGACTCGCCGTTTATCTTCGAGAAGATCGGCACGCAGCTGGAGCATGTCATGATTGACGAGTTCCAGGACACGAGCACCGTACAATGGCAAAACTTCAAGGTGCTGCTCGAAGAGTGCATGAGCCACCGCGACACCGAGAACCTCATTGTCGGCGATGTCAAGCAGAGCATCTACCGCTGGCGCTCCGGCGACTGGCGACTGCTCAACGCCATCGACCAGCAGTTCAGCCATGCCGAGGCGCGCATGGAGGTGAAGCCGCTGAGCACCAACTACCGCTCGGAACGGAACATCATTGCCTTCAACAACGCCTTTTTCACCGAAGCAGCCCGACAAGAATACGAGCAACAGCTTGAAAAGAATCCTGCCGGAGCCGAGCAACTGCGCCATGCCTATGCCGACGTCGCCCAGCAGTGGCGCCCAGGAGCAGAGCCCGTGGGGAACATCAGCGTGCACCTGCTGCCCGACGACGACTACCAGGAGCAGACGCTCCAACTCGTAGCCGATACCGTCAGCAGGCTGCAGGAGCAAGGCACTCCGCTCTCTGACATCGCCATCCTGGTGCGTACCAACAGGAATATCCCCGTCATTGCCGAGTACTTCGCACTCCATCTCCCCGACATTCCCATCGTCAGCGACGAGGCGTTCCGTCTGGATGCCTCTGCTGCCGTCACCTTGCTGGTGCAAGCCCTGCACCTGCTTACCCACCCTGACGACCTGCTGGCCAAGGCTACCGTTGCCAAGCTCTACCAGCGTGCCGTTCTCGGACGTTTCGTTACCGACTCCGACATCTTCCTCAAGGGCATTCCTCTGGACGATTTCCTGCCCGAGGCCTTCATCCAGCATACTGCCGAACTGCTGCAACTGCCGCTCTACGAGCTGGTGGAACGGCTGAGTAACGTCTTCCAGCTGAGTCTTTTGGACGACCAAAGCGCGTATCTCTGCGCCTTCTACGACCAGCTGAACCAGTTTACACAGGACGATTCGACGGACATTGACGCCTTTGTCCGTGAGTGGGACGAGACCATCAGCAGCAAGACCATTCAGGGCGACAGCACACATGGCGTGCGCATCCTGTCCATTCACAAGAGTAAGGGACTGGAGTTCCGCCATGTCGTCATTCCTTTCTGCGACTGGCGCTTGGAGTTGCCCGACGTGCTGTGGTGCAAGCCCCAGGAAGCGCCCTTCGACGCTCTCCCGCTGGCACCTGTGGACTATAGCGAGAAACAGCTTCTCGGCACCATTTACGAGCACGACTACCTGGTGGAGCACCTGCAGAATACCGTCGACAACCTCAACCTGCTGTATGTTGCCTTCACGCGTGCCGTCAGCAGTCTGACGGTCATCGGACAGCGTGGTGCCAAGTCGTCGCGCTCAGCACTTATCGAGCGTGTATTGCCCGTACTGGTCGAACAGTTGCCTGGCAGCACGCTCACGGGCGATGCTGACGAAGGGGCAGAAATGGTGTTTACCTATGGCGCCCCCGCTACGGTTGGCGTTCCCGCTGTCGGCAGTTCCCCTGCTGACACCCCAGCAGCTGCCCCCGCAAAGCCCACCGCCAACGTTTTCCTGAAGCCCGCCACGCCGCAGTACATTCATCTGGAAACCTTCGACGTCAAGACGGAGTTCCGCCAGAGCAACCGCAGTCGCGACTTCATCGAGGGCGATGACGATGGCCCGCAGGAGCTCAGCTATATCAAGATGGGTAGTGTGCTGCACGAGATTTTCAGCACCATCCGCACTACCGCCGACATCGATAATGCCTTGTTGCAACTGCAGCAGGAGGGCGTGCTCTACGACGATGAAGTGACGCGCGACAAGCTTACCAAAATGCTGCACAAAAGACTTGAAGACGCTCGTGTAAGTAATTGGTTCTCGGATTATTGGACGTTGTTCAACGAGTGCACCATTCTCAGTCTGAATGCCGACGGAACCGTCCTCGAGCGTCGTCCCGACCGTGTGATGACTGACGGGCGCGAGACGCATGTCGTCGACTTTAAGTTCGGCAGTCCCAAGCCCGAATACCACGACCAGGTTCGCGAGTATATGCAGCTGCTCCAGCAGATGGGGATGCCGCATGTCCAGGGGTGGCTGTGGTATGTGTATAGCAACAAGATTGAAGAGGTAAGAAGGAAGATGTAAGAGGTAAGATGTAAGATGTAAGAAAGGTATGAAGAGCTTTTTAGAATATGTGGCGGAGGACATAGTCCGCAAGTATGGCACCGACTTGTCGCATACCGCGGTGGTGTTTCCCAACAAGCGCGCCTCGCTGTTTCTCAACGAGTATCTGGCCAAGGCTGCCGGCGGTTCACCCTTGTGGAGTCCCGTCTACATCACCATCAGCGAGTTGTTCCGCCAGCAGTCGACGCTGACTGTTGCCGACCCCATCAAGCTGGTGTGCGACCTTCACCTGTCGTTCTGCCTGCAGACGGACTCTGACGAGACGCTCGACAAGTTCTACGGCTGGGGCCAGCTGCTCATCAGCGACTTCGACGACCTCGACAAGAACATGGCCGATGCCGACCACGTCTTTGCCAACCTGCGCGACATCCACGAGCTGGACGACCTGAGCTATCTGACCGACGAGCAGCGCCAGCTGCTGCGCCATTTCTTCAGCCAGTTTACCGAGGACCACGAGACCGAGCTCAAGCAGCGCTTCCTGCGCCTGTGGAGCCGTTTTACCGACATCTACCACGACTTCAACGAGCGGTTGGCCGAACAGGGTCTGGCCTACGAAGGTGCCCTATACCGGCAGGTTTGTCAGACCTTGACGACAGACACGATGGAGCAGTTCCCCTACGACCGCTACCTCTTTGTGGGTTTCAACCTGTTGCAGAA
>ONQT01000034.1 GCA_900320045.1 uncultured Prevotellaceae bacterium
AATAGTAAATATGATTCGCGTGGAAATTGCAATGCTATTATTGAAACAGAATCAAATAAATTGATTCAAGGTTGTAAAACAACTGCTATTCCCAACAGCGTGACGAGCATCGGAAGTTCTGCGTTCGATGGTTGCAGCGGCTTGACGTCAGTGACTATCCCCAACAGTGTGACGAGCATCGGAAGTTCTGCGTTCGATGGTTGCAGCGGCTTGACGTCAGTGACTATCCCCAACAGTGTGACGAGCATCGGAAGTTCTGCGTTTTCAAATTGCTCATATCTAGTAGACGTCACCTTAAATAGTAATAGCGTGGCTTCTGCAAATCGAACATCAAGTTCATCTATGGAGACGATTTTTGGTAATCAAGTTACAAATCTTATATTTGGAGATGAAGTAACATCCATTGGCGACTACGCATTTTATCGGTGTAGTAATTTGAAGAATATCACTATTCCCAACAGTGTGACGACCATTGGCGGTTATGCATTTGAATATATAGGTTACGCCAAGATTATACTTGGAGATAATATCGCAAGTATTGGTTCTTGGACTTTCGATAGTGATAGTTATTTATATACTAAACACAAGACGAAAACATTATTTAAACTATGGAACAGTCAATATAAAGAAATCTATGAGCAAGAGACTTCCGAATCCCTTGCTCCTCCTTCGCTTAAATCATCACGTACTCAAACTAGTTACAATGTTATAATAGACAAGATGTATAGTGATTATACATACGAATTAAACGGTGAAAAGGTAACAAATAATACAATAGAATATAAGAACCTGTATCCAGGATATTATGAAAATTACACTCTTTCCGTAAAATATTACGACATGTCATATACATGTAGCAGTAGCATTAGTACTCAATCATTATCTCCTTCAGTTAAACTTGCAACTAAAACAGCATCCTCACTCTCAGTAAACGGAAAACGTACCAAGGGAGATGCTGAAATATCTAAAATTACAATTAGTCTTAATGGTAAGACAATAGAAGGAGAAAATATTGCTGTTACTGGCCTAAATCCCAATACGTCTTATAAGGCAACTTATACTATAACCATTAAATATGGTGAGAATCTTAAATATACCCGGGATTATACTGCATCTTCTGACTTTAAGACTGATGCCCTAACTCTTACTACCCTACAGCCAAAGGTTATCAGTTTGGGAAATGCTATTGTAGCCGCAACGGCGAATGTCGATGACGAAGAAAAGAATGTTGGCTTCGAGTGGAGGCGTACTGACTGGTCGAGTGATTTTGCATCAAATACAGGGACAGCCTATCTGTTTGAGGGAGCAATGGAGGGATATATCCGTAATTTAAATACTGACAAATTATGGAAATACCGTCCCTATTATTTGGCAGACAATGGAACTTATTACTATGGTGACTGGATCGGACTGGATCCAACAAATATCTCGTACTTTGAGCCTACAGTTCATACTTATTCACAGATTGGGGTTAAAGGAAATACGGCGCTTATAAAAGGATATGCTTTAGGTGGTTCTGATGATATAACAGTTCAGGGCTTCAAGTATTGGAAGAATGCTGGAAGTGGCTCTAACAGGGTTAGCTCAACCGATATTCCAGGAACCGCAAATACAGTTGAAGCAAGTGGTACCATAATGGAAGTGAGCTTATCTAATCTTGATTACGAAAGCTCATATAGTTATGTTGCTTTTGCAACCACATCAAAAGGCACTTACTATGGTGAGATAAAGACTTTTGATACTGATAGCGATCCGACGGGCATCAATGGAATAAAAGTAGACAATGCCACCACTGCAAGTGTTCATGAGATTGCACGATACAATATGCACGGACGTCGTATCACTACTGCAGAAAAAGGAATTAACATCATTCGAATGAGCGACGGTACAAGTCGGAAGGTCGTGGTGAAGTAAGTGAGAACGGAACGACCTTTAATTGAACAAGAAACACCTCGGACGGAGCATCATGTCGTTCGAGGTGTTTTGCGTATGCCGTGATGCCATATCCCCTGAAAAGTTTTATTTTTCACTGCAAATCTATCACATCTGTCACAAACCCTTTGGTGGTGTTTGTAAAGTTTTCTTCTGACGAGGACTACTCTCACGACCCTCGAGGATAGTCCTCAAGGGCGTTAAGGACTATCCTCAAGGCCTGCTAGACGGCACTTCGTCAATGACAAGGATCACATAAAAAACTCCTGCGATCCTCACGGACGGCAGGAGGCACCTAACATTATAATTCAAATACAGTATTTTGGGCTGTTCGTGCCTCACGGCACCTGGTGTGTGTGGGTAGCCCATGTAGTTTGCTCAAAACTGAGGCATGACGCTTCTGCCTCCATTAACTAATACTATTCTACTCTATTTGTATAATGACTTGATTAGTGTTGAATTCATTTATATCAAACATATATTATCGTAATGCTTTACAAAATGAACTAGCAAGCAAAAAAGAGTTGGCATAGGGGGTGTTCCCCTATGCGATGAACTCTTTAGTCGGTAAAGTTAAATGTCTCTTCCTTGATGGTGAAGGTGTTATCATCTTCGAAGTCTTCGAAGTCGACATTCAATTCGGGTGCAAAACCACCACCACCACCACCGATGGTTTCCTCACCAACACTGGCACAGAGCATTCCCTCTGACCGCATGGTGATAACTACCATTTCGGGAGTCTTGTACTCAATCTTTTTCATATCATTACTAATTTAATAATTTCTTGTTTAGTAAGTCCGCCCACGCTCATTAAAAGCGTGAGCGAACTTGATAGATTATCGTCGATTACTTAACAACGACCTTCTTACCATCCTTAATGTAAACACCCTTCTCAGTAGGAGCAGTCTGCAGCTTCATACCATTCAGCGTGTACCAGCCCTCAGCGCTTACCTTACCACTCAGGTTGTCAACATCAATGCTCTTGATAGCAGTTGTGCCACCATCAACATCCTCGAAGTTGAATACGATACTCTGAGTTTCAATAGGCAACTGGATGTAGGCCTCTGTAGGCATGAGATTCCATGTAGCTGAAGAAGTTGAGGTAATGTAAGCCCACTTGGTGTAGCCGCCACCAATCAGGAACCATTTCTTTGCATCGTCAGCCTTGGTCACAGTCATCGGAGCATAAGTGCCAACGAATGTTGCACCCTCACCGGCATCAACAGTAAGATCCGCAGCAGATGCAGGAGCTACGATAGTCTTGTCATAGAACGTATAGAATCCATCACCGATGTCACCAGCAGTCTTCACCATGAAGGGCTTGTTGGCTGCAAGTACATTGTCCTTGCCATTACCGCCAGTCATGGTCAGCTTGCCAAAGAACTGAGATTCGGTAGCATTTACGACAGTCTTAGAAGCATCGATGACGTTAACAATAGCATAGCCAAGAGTCTGTGACAGTTCTGCAACAGAGATGTCGAACGGCAGAGTCAGAGTCATCCAGTCATACTGTCCCCACTTGCGTTCACCACCGAGGTCGCGACCATTGCGTGAAGCAAATTTAACATTAACAACATCAAAGTGCTTACCATCAGCAGCAGCTATTTGTTCGGAGTTATCAGCCTTGCTGTCATCGATAACAAGAGTTTGTGCATTGATAACATACAGTTTCTCATCAAATGTCTGAGTATATGCGTCATTGTCCAGGATATAGTTACCATCATTAGCGATAGTCAACCGTATAGTATATATACCCTCAACGAACTTACCTTCACCATCAATAGCGGCAGCCTCAACAACTGTCAGCGGCGTAGCACCAAGGACAGCCTTCGTATCTTCGAATGCAAGACCTTCTACGCTCCATGCATTCTGATCGAGCTCGGTTGCTGCAGTGCCTACAGTAAAGTACTGTTCGTCTACGGTAGCAGTCAGGGCCTTCTTGTTGATGGTCAGCTTGGCGTTGTTGTAAACAATATCACCTGCGTACCACTCAGGATGGTTAACAGTAGCGACAGCATTCAGAGCATACTCACCAACATTTTCACCCTCTGCACGAGAGAATTCAATCGTCTTGATGGCATCACCACCTTGCAGACCAGATACATAGTAGTCAGTACCGGCAACCCACTGAGTATAGTCAGGATCTGCCTCACCATAAGTCTTTTCGTGACCAACAACGGTAATAACCACCTTAGATTCAGCAGCAGGAGTCACGGTCAGCTTAGCACCATCAGGAATGACATAGCCACCGTCACCAGCCTCAGTATCCATCTCATAGTTGGCAGACTTCAGTGTTCCCTTTGTGAATGACAGGGTATAGTCACCAGGAACAAGAGGTGTAGGAGCATTAGATGTCAGTACGGGCGTTTTTGTCCACACAACGCTATTGGCCTCGAGAGCCCCTGTAGATGCTACACTATATCGATTTTTAATGAGATTAGCTACATTTTGGTTCATATCATATGACAAAGGTTGGTCTGCAGTAACAGTCAACTTAGCCTTATTAATAGTCAGCTTACCCTTAACGACATTAATCTCATAGTTGTTGTTTTCAGCAGCATCAGGAACAACTACGCCAAGTTCATTCTCATAAACACCAGCGTTTATCTTGCCTGTAGCAGCGTAATTCATACCGGTAAGAACATAGTCAGGTTCATCAACCTGAGAAATGGCCTCATAGTTAGTACCAAGAGCAGGAAGAGTAGTCGAATGATCGTAGGTCTTTTCAAGATCCTTAACAACAATGGTCAAGAAAGCCTTAGCAATCTTAACGTTAGGAATAGCGGTTGCAGCAACAGCCTGGTAGTTGGCGTCCTCAACCTTATACAGGACATTGTAATTGCCTGCATTAGTACCCTTAATATCATCAACAACGTTTAACCAGTTGGCACCACCATCAGTACTATATTTAACAATGCCTGCCTCACCAGCGGTAATCAGATTCTGTGCTGTCTTATTATAAACAAGACCTTCAACAGCGGTAGGTGCAACAGCAGCCTTCTGGGCGATTGTAACCACCTTGATATCATCGCCAGTAGCAGCTACTGCAATAAGGTTATCATTTCCATTAACCTTGGCAGTAATCTGATAGTCACCAGCATTTTTAAATGACATATTAGCTTCAGTCGTTTCTACGGCTGCATCGTAAACAGCAGCACCAGGAGCCTTATAGGCAACGTCATACACAACAGTAGCACCCAAAGTGGCAGTAGCTGCTGTATTCAGAATATTTTGATTCTGTCCATTAAATGTCAAACCTGTTGCGCCAACAGGAGCAGTGATTACAGGAGTACCCTTAGCAATGCTTACACCAAAATTAGCAGGAGCAATGTCTTTATGGCTCTCATCACCTACTACCTTATAATAAACAGTGTAGTCACCAGCGTTTGTACCTGTAGGAATGCTTGTAGACCAATTTGTTCCGTTAAGACTATACTGCATCGTACCACCTGTTGCAGTACCAGCTGCAATCAGTTCCTGTGCCTGAGTAGTGTAAAGAAGACCTACTTTGGGAGTTGGAGCGGTAAAAGTAGGAATCGCACCTTCGATGGTAACAGTACCTATTGAAGTGGGATCAATACCATTAAAGTTGTCCGTACCTACAACACGATACCAAACCTGGTGGGCACCAGCAGCGCTTGCTACAGGGCTGGCAGTAGACCAGGCTGCATTAGCTGCAGGAGTCGTTTCACTTTCGACATACTCAATCGTACCAAATGAAGCCGCAGCCGCAGCGACATTTGTCACAAGGGTGTAATCCTCGCCATCATAGTCTTTGTCGGCAGCCAAAACTGGAGCTGTAGTAATTGCGGCGTTTGCCTTCAAAACCCAGAACTTCTTGGTCGGAACGGCCAAGTCATCATAGGTGTTTGTGTTGTCTGCAGTGACAGTTACTGTGTAACTACCAGCATCGATAATTTCAGCTGAACTCCACTGAACATTGAAGCCTGTTGTCAGGTAGCTTTCACCTTTCTTCAACTTAACGGCAGGTGTTTGATTGGAACCTGTGTAAGTGACAGGACCTGCAGGATCAAATACAATCTCCCAGCCATCTGAAAGGTCAGTTTGCGCCCAACCTGCCAACGGCAAGAGGGTCGACAACAGCAATAAAAGAAATTGTTTCTTCATACGCTTTAAAATTTAAAATGTTAATAAATAAAATTGAATAAAATTGATTATTTGTCTTTTCTTGTTTCATCAGTAGGCACACTATAAGTGCTGGCCAACACTCCCCTTGCTGGTCATATCTGGCTACGGGCTATCAAGCTATGAACTTTCAGCACTTGCCCAAAATCATGGAAACAAAAAAAGACGTGGGAGTAAAGTCTCTCTCCGCGCCTATCCCCAAGATCAGGCCTTCGCATTGCCCCCAAGTAAGGATAAGCAACGAAAGCCTGCCCACGTCAGGTGATATATACAACTAAACCAACTACCACCCGACTCTATTCTCCCATTATGGTCTATATACGCAAAGACGAACCAGCCATAGTTGGAGTTTCACCTTATTATATATAAAAGAAATAAGCAGGCGTAGGGATAGAATATAATCTACCTACACGCAGACGCTTCTGTTGCATCACCGCTGTACTTGGATTCAAAGTTGCGAAGTTTGATCTTACAGACAGGTAACGTTAAGAAAACGTCCTTTCGAGACTGACCGTACAACTGGTCTGAGGTCTCATTCCACAAAATAAATTTTGTCGCCTACCCACGCGCGGACAGGCCTTTTCGGGTGCAAAGATAAACATATTTTTTGAACTACCAAAGATTTTTAAGAAAAAATTACGCTTTTAGCCCACTTTAGCCTCAAAACGGGTGATGTCGAAGGAAATATCACTCCATTTGCTCCTTCTAGGTTGCTTCTAGCAGAACAGCAAGAACAGGCACCTGTTCCAACACCATAACCTGAAAAGTTTTATTTTCTACTGAGAACACACGAGGCCCCCTGTGCGGATAGATAGAGCCTCCTCCTGCGGAAATGCAGCGGGGAGTTTTTTTTGTCGCACAGATCCCACAGATCTCACGGATTTTTGCGCTATTGTTTTGGTGGTTTGGGAAAGATTGTGTACTTTTGCAGATGCCAAAGGGGACAGGTGTGATATTATCACAAAGCGAAATACCTGATGCAGATAGCAGATTCCTTGAAGGTGAACATAAAAATAGAAACAATATAAGAGATGAACAGCGAGATACAATTCATATTATACCATCTGCCTGACGATGAAGGAAAGGTACAGGTGGTAATCAAAGATGAAACTATTTGGGCTACTCAGAAAGCGATGGCTCAGTTGTTTGGGGTTGGCATTCCTGCCATTAGCAAGCATCTGACACATATCTTTGATGAAGGGGAGTTGGACAAAGAAGTGGTTGTTTCCAAAATGGAAATAACCACTCAGCATGGAGCTATTGAAGGGAAAACTCAGAAGAACGAGACTACATTCTATTCGCTCGACGCAATTATTGCCGTCGGTTATCGGGAACAGCAGGGACAGGCACCTGTTCCAACACCATAACCTGATGCCATAGGGACGGGTGACTGACATCCGATGTAGGAAGTCGAGATAGTTTCTCCGAAAGTAAATCAAATTACTCCGAATAGAAATTTAAATACTCCCAACACGTAAATTTGCCATCAGAGATGGCGAAATTACTCTGTCTCGGCAAAAAATAAATCGAAAGTCTTTGTTTTACTCTCGTTTTTTCGTAACTTTGCAGCATGATTAACACATTACTTACTAAAATTTAATACTTATGAAACAACGTTTACTATCAACAACTTGGCTCCTTCTGGTGGCTGTGGCCCTTTCGGCACAGGCTCCCAACGGCACAGGAACCTATTACCAGAAGGCCGACGGCAAGAAAGGCCGCGAGCTGAAGACGGCCTTCTTTGAGATTATCAAGAACCCCAGCGTAATACACTATGACTCCTTGTGGACTGCCTACAACATTTCCGACAAGCGCGTTCTGAACGAGCAGGAGATTATCTGGGACATGTACTCTGGCATTTCGCGCTATCCTCTTTATACCTATCCCCACGGAACCGGTTCAGGAAACACAGAAGGTGTGAAGGGTATCCAGCGTGAGCACTCTATGCCCAAGAAATGGTTTAATCCCACGGATGCACCGGCTAGCGGCACTAAGTCGTACCAAGATGTCCGGCCCATGTATTCCGACCTGACACACCTGATACCTACTGATGCTGTTTGCAACAACAACCGTAGCGACCTGTGCTATGGTGAGATTCCTGCTGATAAGGTGGAATGGTCATCTGGCGAGGGCTTCAGCAAGAAGAGCAAGCAGGGCGGATGTTCGACACCAGGCTGGGCAGAACAAGTAGCTAATCCCTCAAAGACGCGCGTCTTCGAGCCCAATGACGAATACAAAGGCGACTTGGCCCGTATCTATTTCTATATGGTGACGTGCTATGAGCCCAATTACTTCTCATGGGTTCCCGTACGCAATGAAAGCAAGGCGAAAACCGGTGAATCAGCGATTTTGTCCAACAACCATTGCGGTACTTGGGTAAGCGACATGTTCAACACTGCTGATACAGAGGAAGGCTTAGACCCCTACCAGCCTTTTGCTCCTTGGGCACTTGACATGTTGATGAGATGGGCCAAAAACGACGCTGTCAGCGAAAAAGAGATTGCTCGCAATGAAAGCATCTGGAAGTTCCAGGGTAACCGCAATCCCTTCGTGGACTATCCCGGACTGGAGGACTACATCTGGGGCGACAAGAAAGATGTGGCCTTTGAATATGGCGGAGAGGCACCTGCAGAGGTTACCTCCGACAATTGCGAGACTGCCCTGAACAAGAGTGTGCTGGGTGTCGACTGGAGTCAGAACACGGAACCCAACCAATGCGACGTCTGGACACGAACGCCCATCATCTTTGAGAAAAACGGCGTCACCTTTACCTTCTGTTATGGCATGGAAGGAAGGAATCTGTATGCCGACGAGAACGAGATCCGTCTCTATAACTACAATACGCTGACGGTAACTGCCCATAACAATGAGTTGACGAACATCGAAATCCACGTTACAGGCAACAACCACGACAACAAGACGCTGGTGGCCTCTGTGGGCACATTAGATAATAATGTATGGAAAGGTTCGGCACAAGAGGTGATTTTCGCATCCAACTATGTAAGCTCAAGCAAGAGCGGAGGCGTGTCCAAATACTACTATTTGGGACTGGACAACATCAAGGTAACCGTTGCCAATCCTACGGGTATTGAGCAGCTGAAGGCTGAGCGCTTCATGGACAACCGCATCTACAACCTGATGGGTGTTGAGATGGATGAGCACCAGCTGGCGCCTGGCATCTATATCAAGAACGGTCGTAAGTTTGTCGTGAAGTAAGCCGAGACTTACAGATAGAACACCGACTCAGGCCCCATACAGAACAGGAGGTCTAGAATCGACAGATTTGGCAGGAAACCATGCTTATGCTGGAAGACCTGCCAGTATCTTTTGACCTCGAAGTCGGCGTCGGGCTGGGGATGCTTGGCACTGATGACGTCGCGAAAGTCGTGAATGATAGGGTGATGGGTGGTGGATGATACCTCTTGAGGGGAGAGGAACTCCTGGGTGTATTCAACGGAGGGATGAATGTCGATGAGTTCGCACATCTTCTGGCGTATGGCTTCGTTGAAATCGACGAGAAAGTCGTATTTCTGCTCGAAGAACGGACGGATGTCGTCTGCATAGTACTCGAAGAACGGGCTCTCGCTATAGGCCGACTGCAAAGCGTTCCAATGGATGCGCCGCCATTGGTTGTGGTCGCTAATGCGGACATCTTTCAGAAGGCACTTAGCGGACTCGGCGGCAGAAGCGCCGAGAACAGGATGAGTATCGACGGGGACTGTCAGGGCTTGCAGGCCGTTGGCGGTGGCAATGATGCAACGGTTACGGAAGGTCTGCTTCTGGTAGGAGTCATACTGCTCAATCAGCGTATGCTCATAGCGGTGCAGCTTCTGATACCACTGCACCGGACCGAAGTAGGTGGTCAGCAAGAGTGCGGTACTCATGGTTGTGGGCTGAGGGGTGAGAGGTGGTAGCGGTTGAACAATACGGTCATAACCCGTCCCATGATGTTACGTTCGTGGATGAATCCCAGGTGGCGCGAGTCGATGGGGTTCTGCTGATTGATGGCCTCTAACCAATAGTAGTCAGCATCGGCACAGGTCTTGAGACCAGGAATGACCAGCACACCCTTGTTGGTCAGAATGGTATCGCCAGGCACACCTTGGCAACGGGCTATGCAGATGCCCTCCGTTGAACCGTCAGAGATGGTAAAGGCAACAATATCGCCCTTTTTAACGGGTTGTCGCCACAATCGACTGTAGGGCAACAGCCCGTTTCCCTCAATGCGGAGGCCGTAGCTGCAACGGTTTACCAACAGCTGGTCGCCATCCTGGTAGAGCGGCAGCAAGCCGTTGCCGGAGATGGTATGTACGGAAAAGGCCAAGGTACGGATAACCAGCATCAGCGCCAACGCCGATACCAAGGTCATCACGAACTTCAGCCAATTTCTCATACTTCTTATTTAATATTATCCACGAAGCGGAACAGTCGATTCCAACGGATTCCGGAGAAGCCGCTGCGGTCGGGATCGGAGCTCCACCAGATGAAGATAGGCTTGCCCACGATATGGTCCTCGGGCACGAAACCCCAATAGCGACTGTCCAGCGAGTTGTGACGGTTGTCGCCCTGCATCCAGTAATAGTCCATCTTGAAGGTGTACTTGCTGGTCTGCTGGTCGTTGATGAATATCTTGCCGTCCCTGACCTCGAGCTTGTTGCCCTCATAGGTACGGATGGGACGCTCATAGATAGGCAGATTCTGCAGGGTAAGCTCGATGGATTCGCCCTTTTTGGGAATCCACACGGGACCGTAGTTGTCGCGTGTCCAATGCAGATTACCATTCAGCGGATAGATGTCCAGGTCGCTGCAGTTGGTATTGAGCTCGACGCTCTCCACGAGGTCTGTACGCTTCTTGAGTTCCTGTGCAGCACGATTGGTCAGCGGCATATACCCCTGTGTATTCAGGCTCGTCAGGTCTTCCATCGTGATGCCCAGCTCCTGCATGATGTCGTCGTCCAAACGCTGCTTCAGCTTCACATGATAGGTGTACTGCACGTTGTCCGGTTCCTTGTTGGCCTTGCCGTTGATATAGATGATGCGGTCCTTGATTTGCAACGTCTGACCCGGCAGACCCACGCAGCGCTTCACGTAGTTCTCGCGGCGGTCGGTGGGTCGCGTATCGATGACACCATACTCCTGCGAATTGGCGACAATAGCCTGTCGACCAGCCTGATAGATGGCATTGAAGTAGAGCGGCAGTTGTTCCTGAGTCAGCGAATCAGGGTTAGGGCGCTGAGGGTACATCTGGTAACCCATCTGGTAGCACATCTGATAGAAGTCGTAGGCCTGATAGCGCGGATCGCTGCAGATGGTGTCGCCAGCGGGGTAGTTGAACACCACAATGTCGTTCAACTGAATCTTGCCCAAGCCCTTGACGCGACGATAGTCCCAGTGGGGCCATTCGATGTACGACTTGCTGTTGAATATGGGCAAGGTATGCTGCGTGAGCGGCATGGTGAGCGGTGTCTCAGGAATGCGGGGACCATAGCTCATCTTCGAGACGAAGAGGTAGTCGCCCGTCAGCAGACTCTTCTCCAACGAGCTTGACGGGATGACGTAGTTCTGGAAGAAGAACAGGTTGATGAAGTAGACGGCGACGAGGGCAAACACCAGAGCGTCGACCCACGACATGACCCATTTCACCGGACCTTCAGCCTCCTTCCACCATTGCCAGTTGATCTTCTTCGTGATGTAGATGTCATAGATAAACGGTATCACCAGCAGTCCCCACCACGACTTCACCCAAAGGAGGAAGGCGATGTAGCAGACGAGTACTGCGATGAACTTGGCCCACTGGACCTTCATATTCAGCTTTTTCTTTTCTCTTTTTTCCATGACTTAGAACTTAAACATATCGCTGATGGTCAACAGTCCGCTGTGGTCCTTGGTATACTCAGCAGCCAATACGGCGCCTAAGGCAAAGCCCTGACGCGAGTGAGCATCGTGGGTAATGGTGATGATGTCGGCTTCGGAGTCATAGCGAACAGTATGAATGCCAGGCACCTCGCCGCGACGGATGTGGTCGATGCGCAGCAACTTGGGGTCGGTGGTATCCTCGGCCCATGCCTCCTTGCGGTCGATGTTCTCCAGAATACCCTCTGCCAGCGTGATGGCAGTACCGCTGGGATGGTCGAGCTTGTGTACGTGGTGCGTCTCCTCCATCTCCACATCATACTGCGGGAACTGGTTCATAATCTTGGCCAGATACTTGTTGACAGCCGAGAAAATAGCCACACCGATGGAGAAGTTGGAGGCCCAGAAGAGGGTCTTGCCCTCAGCACAAGCCTTCTTGACGTCGTCGCCGTGCTCCTTCATCCAGCCCGTAGAGCCGCTGACCACCTTCACACCAGCCGCCCACGCCTTCAAGTAGTTGCCGTAAGCAACGTGCGGAGCCGTAAACTCTATGGCCACATCAGCACTCTTGAAGGCCTCGCTGTCGAAGTCCTGCTGGTTGTCGATATCGATAATACTCACAATTTCATGACCACGACTCAGGGCTATCTTCTCGATCATCTTGCCCATCTTGCCATAGCCGATTAACGCTATCTTCATTGTTCTTACCTATTTAATAAATATAAATATGGCGCAAAGGTACTATAAATAATTGAGAATTGAGAATTGAAAATTGAGAATTTAAATTATTTTTCGTACTTTTGCAGCATGTTAATCAACGAGAGCACTTGGCAGTTCATCAGAAAGCACGCCAATGACGACGTGCGGAAGCTGGCGCTGCAAGGGTCGAAGGAGGCTGATGTAGACCTTCCGATGGCCTTGCAACAGATTGCCGGTCGCCAGACGGCCCGCAAGAAATTGCCCACGTGGTCCGCTGTGGAAGGTATCGTCTATCCGCCTCATCTGAACATGGAGCAATGCTCCAGCGAGCAGACAGCCCGCTACAAACAGCAACTGGTGGAGCGCCTGCTGACAGGAGAGCACAAAGTCATCGCCACAGACCAGTCAGACGGGGGGCACAAGGGTACCTTCATCGACTTGACCGGCGGTTTCGGCGTCGACTTCTACTTCATGTCGCAAGGCTTCAAGGAACGCATCTACGTGGAACAGAATGCTGAGCTCTGCGCCCTCGTCAAGCACAATTTCGCCCTTTTGAACCACCCTTGCGCCATTCATTGCCTTGATACTGTAACGTTCCTCTCAACCCTGGAAGGTCAGGCCGACGTCATCTACCTCGACCCGGCCCGCCGCAACGAACACGGAGGACGCACCTACGGCATCGAGGACTGCTCGCCGAACGTGCTGGAATTGTTGCCCGTATTACTCAAAAGCGCCCGTTTCATCGTTATCAAGCTGTCGCCCATGCTCGACTGGCGCAAGGCCGTAAACGACCTGAAACACGTTGCCGAGGTGCATATTGTCAGCGTCGGCAACGAGTGCAAAGAGCTCTTGCTGGTATTGAACCACGAGCAAACGGAACGTCCCCTTATTACTTGCGTGAACGATGAAAGCACCTTCCGCGTCGTACCAAGCACTGACACAAATCTGGTACTCACTTCACACGAAGTTCAAGAAGGCACCTCGTCAGCGATGAACTACCTCTACGAGCCCAATGCAAGCATTATGAAGGCCGGCTGCTTTGCGGAAGTGGAGCAACAGTATGCCGCCGTGAGACAACTCTCGGCCAATAGTCACCTCTTTACTTCTGCCGTTGAAATCGACGATTTTCCAGGTCGCAGGTTTCAGATTCTGTCCATTTCATCGATAAACAAGCAGGAATTGAAAAGCGCGTTGCAAACGATAGAACGCGCCAATATCGCCGTTCGCAACTTCCCGTTGACCGTCGAACAGCTACGCAAAAAGCTGAAGTTGAAGGACGGCGGCGACATCTATCTCTTCGCCACAACAACCTCGAAAAGCGACCACAAGCTCTTTATTTGCCGTAAAATAGGTTAAATATTTGCATATTTCACGCTTTTTCGTTACCTTTGCAGAGATATAAACAAATCAGAGCATGTCATCAGTAGAGATTCGGAAAGTTACAAACAGGAAGGAGCTTGATGCTTTCATCCAGTTTCACTATGACTTGTACAAAGGTAACAAGTATGATGCGCCCAACCTGTACAGCGACGAGCTGCACACGTTGAGCAAGGAACGTAATGCCGCCTTCGAGTTCTGTGAAGCGGAATACTTCCTGGCGTATCTCGACGGCAAGGTGGTGGGACGCATTGCGGGCATCATCAACCGTCGGGCCAACGAAGCATGGAAGCGCAAGAGTGTGCGCTTCGGATGGATCGATTTCATCGACAACACGGACGTCTCGCGAGCCTTGTTTGACGCCGTAGCTCAATGGGGCCGCGAGCAGGGAATGACGGAAATGGTGGGACCGCTGGGCTTCACGGACATGGATCCCGAAGGCATGCTCATCGAAGGCTTCGAGGAGCTGGGCACGATGGCCACCATCTATAACTATCCGTACTACCCTCAGCACATGGAACAGCTGGGAGGCTGGGAGAAGGACAACGACTACGTGGAGTACAAGCTGATTGTGCCCAACGAGGGTATGCCCGAGAAGTTCCGCAAGGTGGCCGAGATGGTGATGAAGCGCTACAACCTGCACCCCATGCACCCCAAGCGCAGTCAAGTCTTCGGCAAGGAGCAGTACGGCCGCAAGGTGCTGGACGTCGTCAATAAATCGTTCGGACACCTCTATGGCTATTCGCAGATGACGGAGCGCCAGATAGACGAATATCTGAAGATGTACTTCCCCATGCTCGATATGGACATGCTCTGTCTCATTGAAGACTGGAACCTGCCCAACCACGACATCATCGGCGTGGGCATCTCGATCACCAACATGACACGAGCCCTGCAGAAGTGCAAGAACGGTCGGCTGTGGCCTTTCGGCTGGTGGCATTGTCTGAAAGCGCTGAAGTTCCACAAGGCCGAGTGCCTGGACCTGATGCTTATCGGCATTCTGCCCGAATATCAGCAGAAAGGCGCCAACGCCTTGTTGTTCTACGACCTCATCCCCATCTACCAGAAGTACGGCTTCAAGTGGGGCGAGACCAACGTCGAGATGGAGACCAACGAAAAGGTGCAGAGCCAATGGCAGTATTTGGAACACATCCTGCATAAGAGAAGAAGATGTTACAAGAAAAGCTTATGAGTGAAGAGAATATTATAATCCCTCAAGAGAACGTCAACTACGACGACGACAACATTAAAACCCTGACAGGCACAGAGCATATCCGACTGCGACCTGGTATGTATATTGGCCGACTGGGCGACGGTTCCTTCCCTGAGGACGGCATCTACGTGTTGCTGAAGGAAGTCATCGACAACAGCATCGACGAGTTCAAGATGAAGGCCGGCGACCGCATTGAAATCACCATCGAGGACAACCTGCGCGTCTCGGTCCGCGACTATGGCCGCGGCATTCCGCAGGGCAAGATGATTGAAGCCGTCAGCGTGCTGAACACCGGTGGCAAGTACGACTCGAAGGCCTTCAAGAAGTCTATCGGTCTGAACGGTGTGGGTGTCAAGGCCGTCAACGCGCTGAGCAGCCACTTCGAGGTACACTCCTTCCGCGACGGTAAAGTGCGCAAGGCCACCTTCGAGTTCGGCAAACTCATCAACGACGTCACCGAGGACACGCAGGACGAGAACGGTACCTATATCTACTTCGAGCCCGACGGCGACGACAAGCTCTTCAAGGGCTACCGCTTCCACGACGACATCGTGGAGAACATGCTCCGCAACTACACCTATCTGAATACGGGTCTCGCCATCATGTACAACGGTCGCCGCATCCTCAGCCGCCACGGTCTGCAGGACTTGCTGAAGGACCGCATGACCAACGACCCGCTCTACCCCATCATCCACCTGCAGGGCGAAGACATCGAGATAGCCTTTACCCACGCCAACCAGTACGGCGAGGAGTACTACTCCTTCGTCAACGGCCAGCACACCACGCAGGGCGGTACCCATCAGAGCGCCTTCAAGGAACACATTGCCAAGACCATCAAGGAGTTCTTCGGCAAATACGAATACGGCGACATCCGTACCGGTATCGTCGCCGCCATTGCCATCAACGTCGAGGAGCCCGTCTTCGAGAGCCAGACGAAAATCAAGCTCGGCTCCACCCAGATGGCCCCCGACGGCGAGAGCATCAACAAGTACGTCGGCGACTTCATCAAGCAACAGGTTGACAACTACCTGCACATCCATCAGGACGTGGCCGACGTTATTGAGCAGAAAGTCAAGGAGTCGGAACGTGAGCGCAAGGCGATGGCCGGCGTCACCAAGCTGGCTCGCGAACGTGCCAAGAAAGCCAACCTGCACAACCGCAAGCTGCGCGACTGTCGCATCCACTATAGCGACGTCAAGAACGAGCGCAAGGAAGAGTCGTGCATCTTCATCACCGAGGGCGACTCGGCCAGCGGAAGCATCACCAAGAGCCGTGACGTCAACACGCAGGCCGTCTTCTCGCTTCGCGGCAAACCCCTCAACTCTTTCGGACTCACCAAGAAGGTGGTCTACGAAAACGAGGAGTTCAATCTGCTGCAGGCCGCCCTCGACATCGAGGAAGGTCTCGACACGCTCAGATATAATAAGGTGATTGTCGCCACCGATGCCGATGTCGACGGCATGCACATCCGACTGCTCATCATCACCTTCTTCCTGCAGTTCTTCCCCGAACTCATCAAGAAAAGCGCACCAAGATTCGTAACAAGGAGGTGCTGGCCGAGGCGCAGCAGTCGCAGTCCACTACCAAGAAGAGCGACTTCGTCACACGCTACTGCTATAGCGAGGAGGAGCGCCTGCAGGCCATCCACGACCTTGGTCCCGACCCCGAAATTACGCGATTCAAAGGTCTCGGCGAGATATCACCCGAGGAGTTTGCAGGATTCATCGGTCCGGACATCCGTCTGGAACAGGTTACCTTGCACAAGAACGACCAGGTGCAGAAGCTCCTGGAGTACTACATGGGCAAGAACACGATGGAACGCCAGAACTTCATCATCGACAACCTCGTCATCGAGGAAGACAAACCCGAAGACTACGACAATGAGTAAAAATATAGTGTGTGCAGCGATTCCGTCGCTGCATCCGAAAACCCTCCTGTGTGCAGCGATTCTCTCGCTGCACTTCCTCTCCGCCAACGCCCAGATGCGCATCAACTTCGGTGCCGACTCTCCGCTACGCAAGCTACAGATGGCCGAACTAGCCATCACCAACCTCTATGTCGACAGCGTCGACGAGAAGAAGCTGGTAGAAGACGGCATCCGCGGCATGATAGAGAAGCTGGACCCCCACTCTTCCTACTCCACCCCCAAGGAGGTGAAGCAGATGAACGAACCCCTGCAAGGCTCGTTCGAGGGCATCGGCGTACAGTTCAACATGGTGGAAGACACGCTACTTGTCATCCAGCCCGTCACCAACGGACCTTCCGAGAAGGCTGGCATCCTGGCTGGCGACCGTATCGTCAACGTCAACGACACCACCATTGCCGGCGTCAAGATGTCTCGCGAAGAGATCATGCGCCGACTGCGCGGTCCCAAGGGGACGAAGGTCAACCTCGGCATCGTGCGACAGGGCATTCACGACACCTTGCACTTCAAGATTGTCCGCGACAAGATTCCCGTCCACTCTATCGACGCCACCTATATGCTTCGTCCAGAGGTGGGCTATATCCGCATTGGCAACTTCGGAGCTACCACGCACGACGAATTCGTGGAGAGTCTGAAGACCCTCCTGTCGCAGGGCATGAAGACACTGGTGCTCGACCTGCAGGAGAATGGCGGCGGCTATCTGCATGCTGCCGTGGAGATTGCCAATGAGTTCCTGGAGAAGGGCGACCTGGTGGTCTATACCGAAGGACGCACCACCCAGCGTGTGGAGCATCATGCCAAAGGCGGAGGCTTGTTTACTGAGGGAAAGGTCATCATCCTCGTCGACAGCTACACGGCCTCGGCAGCAGAGATTGTATCGGGTGCCGTACAGGACCACGACCGCGGCATCATCGTGGGTCGCCGCACCTTCGGCAAAGGCCTCGTCCAGCGTCCCATCGACCTGCCCGACGGCTCTATGATACGCCTCACCATCGCCCACTACTACACCCCGTCGGGCCGCTGCATCCAGAAGCCTTTCGTCAAAGGCAAGCAGAAAGACTATGCGATGGATGTCTACAACCGACTGAAGAGCGGCGAACTGATGAGTGCCGATAGCGTACACTTTGCCGACTCGCTGAAGTGCTACACCCTCAAGAAACACCGCGTGGTCTATGGCGGCGGTGGCATCATGCCCGACGAGTTCGTGCCCCTGGACACCACCCGCTACACCCCGTTCCATCGACAGCTGGCGGCCAAGAACATCCTGATTACCCAGAACCTGCGCTATGTCGACAAGAACCGCAAGAAACTGAAGCGCCAGTACACGACCTTCGACGACTTCCGTCAGCACTTCGAGGTGCCGCAGAGTCTACTCGATGCCATCGTCAAGGAGGGTGAGAAGCAGAATATCAAACCCAAGGACGACGACGAACTGCAGCGCACGCTGACCCTGATGCGCCTCCAGCTCAAGGCGCTGATAGCCCGCGACCTGTGGCAGATGAGCGAGTACTTTGCCATCATGAACGAGGAGAACGACGTCGTCAAGCATGCCCTCCGGCTGATAGGACAAGAATGAAAACATTTATTTGGTGTTTTGCATACTAATGTGTAACTTTGCACCCTAATTATATATAATAAGGTATTATGTTAGAAGTACGTAACTTGCACGCCAGAATTGGCGATAAGGAAATATTGCGAGGCATCAACCTCGTCATCAAGGACGGTGAGACCCATGCCATCATGGGACCTAACGGTTCCGGAAAATCTACACTCTCTGCCGTACTCGTGGGCAATCCGCTCTACGAAGTGACGGAGGGCGAGGCCTGGTTTAACGGCAAGAACCTGTTGGAGATGAAACCCGAGGACAGGGCCCACGAGGGACTGTTCCTGTCGTTCCAGTATCCCGTGGAGATTCCCGGCGTCTCCATGACCAACTTCATGAAAGCCGCCGTCAACGAGAAGCGCAAGTACATGGGACTGCCCGAGCTGAAGGCTGGCGAGTTCATCAAACTGATGCGCGAGAAGCAGAAGATTGTCGAGCTGGACAACAAGCTGGCTGGCCGTTCCGTCAACGAGGGCTTCAGCGGTGGCGAGAAGAAGCGCAACGAGATATTCCAGATGGCCATGCTGGAACCGAAGCTCAGCATCCTGGACGAGACGGATTCTGGTCTGGACGTCGACGCCATGCGCATTGTCGCCGAGGGTGTCAACAAGCTGAAGACCGCAGAAACTTCGTGCATCGTCATTACCCACTACGACCGCCTGCTGGAAATGATTCGCCCTGATGTGGTGCATGTGCTCTACAAGGGACAGATCGTGAAGACCGCCGGTCCAGAGTTGGCCAAGGAAATCCAGGAACGCGGCTACGACTGGATTAAGGAAGAAGTGAAAAGTGAAAAGTGAAAAATTGGCTACCGCACCAGATATGCAAGCAGAGAAGCAATATATAGACCTTTATAAAGAGTGCCGCGACATGATATGCCGTCATTCGTCGGAGGTGATGAATGCGGAGCGCGACGCAGCCTACGAGCGCTTTGCAGCCAGTGGCTTCCCCACGAGAAAGGTGGAGCGCTACAAATATACGGATATCGCAAAACTCTTTGAGCCCAACTACGGTCTGAACCTGAACCGACTGGACATTCCCGTCAATCCTTACGATGCCTTCCGTTGCGACGTGCCGAACCTGTCGACCTCGCTCTACTTTGTAGTGAACGACGGATTTTACAGAGCTGAGAGGCAAGAGGTGAGAGGCGAGAGAATACCTCAAGCCCAGCCCAAGTTGCCCGAGGGTGTGGTGTTTGGCTCGCTCAGGGACTTTGCCACCACGACCCATTATAACCAACTGGCTGGCAAGGACGACGATGCCGTAACCCATCTCAACACCATGTTGGCGCAGGACGGCCTTTACGTCTATATACCTAAGAATGTGGTCGTTGACCGCGCCATACAGGTGATCAACATCCTGCGCTCTGACGTCGACCTGATGGTTAACCGACGGGTGCTCATTGTGTTGGAAGAAGGTGCCGAGGCTAAGTTCCTGTTCTGCGACCATGCTGCCGACGACCGCCACTTCTTAGCCACTCAGGTCATCGAGGCCTTTGTGGGTGAGAATGCCAAGTTGGATCTCTACTGCTTAGAGGAGACGCACAACAAAAATACCCGAGTCAGTAATGTCTATATCGAGCAGCAGGCCAACAGTCGCGTGAATCATAATGTCATCACGCTGCACAACGGCGTGACCCGCAACAAGCTGAATCTGGACCTGATGGGCGAGGGTGCGGAGTGCCAATGCAATGGCTGCGTCATCGCCGACAAGAACCAGCATGTGGACAACAACACGCTCATCACCCATCACGCCGAACATTGCACCAGCCGCGAGTTGTATAAATATGTGCTGGACGACGAGTCGACGGGAGCTTTTGCCGGACGCGTACTGGTGAAGCCGGGTGCTCAGAAGACGGAGTCGCAGATGACCAACCAGAACCTCTGTGCCACCAAGACAGCCCGCATGTACACCCAGCCCATGCTGGAAATCTATGCTGACGACGTGAAGTGTGCCCACGGTTCAACCGTCGGTCAGCTGAACGATGCCGCCCTGTTCTACATGCAACAGCGAGGCATCTCCCTCAAGGAAGCCCGCCTGCTGCTGCAGAACGCCTTCATCAACGAGGTCATCGACCACATGGAACTGGAGCCGCTGCGCGACCGTCTGCACTATCTGGTAGAGAAGCGCTTCCGTGGCGAACTGAACAAGTGCGAGGGCTGCAAACTCTGCAAGTAAAATAAAGATCGAGAATAGAAGCGGCATGAAACGGTGGAAGACGATATGGACGATAGTGGCAGTGCTCATCGCATTGTCTGCAACATCCTGTCATCAGGTCAAGCGCCAACTGACACGTCACTCAAATGCCGACAGTCTGGTGCTGGCCGTCAAGAGTTCTGGCACACCGGAAGAGCTGATAGCCGTTGTCGACAGCCTCGAAAAACAAGGTGACCTGAACAGCGTAAAGGCCAACAGCATGCGAGGCTATGCCTACTATCTGCTGGAGAAGGACCGTATGGCTGAGATGTACTTTCGCAAGGCCATGGATGAGTACAAGCACCAAGACGAGGCAACCGCCAGGATGTACATCGTCAACATGAGTGCCTTCTCCCGACTACTGCTTCTCAAAGGGAAGTATGAGGATGGTATCAAGGTGTGCACACAGCTGCTGCAAGCCAACTCTGACGACCCGGAGAAGAATCCCATGAGCTACCGGATTCGTAGCAATTTGCTTAGCGATCTCGCCATCTTTAATGCAAATCTGGGACGTTACGAGGAGGCCGACCGCATCTTCAAACAAGCTTACGCTTATGCAGAGCAAGAACTTGGAAAAGACAGCGCGGCACCTTACAACCTGGCGCTGATCAGCGCTGACGCACGCATCGTCTATAACAACCACGACCAGCTGAAACTGTTGGAAGAATGGTGTCAAAGAGAGGAGGGTGCCATTCAGTTGTGGGCTAAGACTGACGAGGCCAAGAACAATCCCATAGAGTTAGACAGAATGTATGGCAAGCTCTACAGATCGCTGATGGAGCTCTACCAGAAACAAGATAAAAAGAAAGAGACCGCTGAAGCCTATCGCAAGTTCATGAGAACAAAATATGCCCATAGCCTGGGCGGAAAGGTGCAAAGCATCATCTTCCTACAGAACGAAAAACGCAGCGATGAAGCTGCCGCACTCTGTCCTTACGTCGACACACTATTGGCAAAAAGCGGCAAGCGCATTACTTTTGAGGAAATACGTGGTTACCTAAAAGTTAAATACAAGGTCTTGCGACAGGCTAACCACCAAAGCGAGGCCTTGCATGCTGCCGACCAGATATGCGATGCCTTCGATTCAGCACTTGTCTGGCACAAACAGGATGCTACGGCAGAGTTGGCCACCATCTATGAGACGCAAGAAAAAGAACATACTATCCATGAGCAGCAGGCCACGCTGTCACAACAGCGATGGATAGGTACACTGGTTGCCGTCGGGTTGCTCGTCATCTTCTTTACCGTCTATACCCTCTATCGCCGCAAGGCTACCAAGCGCCTGGCTATTGCCCATGAGGAACTGAAGACCGCCTACGACCAACTGGAGGAAACAACGACGGCAAAAGAGCGTATCGAAAGTGAACTGCGCATTGCCCGCGACATCCAGATGTCGATGGTGCCCAATATCTTTCCCGACCGCGAGGGACTGGACCTCTTTGCCTCCATGCATCCCGCCAAGGAAGTGGGCGGCGACCTCTACGGCTATCTGCTACAGGGCGACGAGCTTTACTTCTGCGTGGGAGACGTCAGCGGCAAGGGTGTACCTGCTTCACTCTTTATGGCACAGGCTATCCGTCTGTTCATGGCACTCGCCAAGCAACACATGATGCCGGCCGAAATGGTGACACGACTGAATGCTGAACTGTCGGAGAACAACGACAACGGTATGTTTGTCACCATGTTCATAGGTAAGGTTCATCTCGCAAGCGGACACCTGGACTTCTGCAATGCAGGCCACAACCCGCCCGTAATAGGGGGCGACGACAAGCACGGATCGTTCCTGGAGATGGAACCGAATGCACCCATTGGACTGTGGCCCGAGATGGAATATATTGGCGAGGAGATTGAATGCATCTTCGGACGACCGCTATTCCTATATACTGACGGTCTGAACGAAGCCGAGAACCCGCAGCAGAAACAGTTTGGCGACGAACGCCTGCTGGACATCCTGCAACACACACACTTTGAGAATGCCCGCCAGGTCATTGAGACGCTCGAGAACCAGGTACACAGCTTCCGTGAGGGTGCCGACCCCAACGATGACCTGACAATGATGTGTCTCAGAGTTTCCCGCCCAACCCATTAGACCCATTAGACCCATAAGACCCATCAAAGAAAACTATGTATAATATAAATAAGGTACGCGAAGACTTCCCCATCCTGCAGCGCGAGGTGTACGGCAAGCCGCTGGTCTATCTGGACAATGCGGCAACGACCCAAAAGCCGCTGTGTGTGCTCGATGCCATGCGGGAGGAATACCTCAACGTCAATGCCAACGTCCACCGCGGCGTGCACTACCTGTCGCAGCAGGCTACCGACCTGCACGAGGCAGCCCGCGAGAAGGTACGCCAGTTCATCAATGCCCGCAAGACGGAAGAGATTGTCTTCACCCGTGGCACGACAGAAGCCATCAATCTGGTAGCCGCATCGTTCTGCGAGAGTCAGATGCAGCCCGGCGACGAGGTACTCGTAACCGATATGGAGCATCACTCCAACATCGTCAGCTGGCAGTTGCAGGCCATGAAGCGCGGCATCGTGGTGAAGCACATCCCCATCACCGACGACGGACGTTTAGTATGTTGCGATGGCATCGCAACAAACGGAACAGGGTGCCAGGCTGGCATCGCAACATACTTGACGGAGCGCACCCGACTGGTGAGCATCGCCCACGTCAGCAACGTGCTGGGAACCATCAACCCCGTCAAGGACATTATCCGTGAAGCCCACGCCCACGGCATCCCCGTCTTGGTGGACGGTGCGCAGAGTGCGCCTCACATGAAGATTGACGTGCAGGACCTCGACTGCGACTTCTTCGCCTTTAGCGGACACAAGATGTACGGACCGACGGGCATCGGCGTGCTCTACGGCAAGGAGGAATGGTTAGAGAAGCTGCCACCCTATCAGGGAGGTGGCGAGATGATTGACAAGGTGACGTGGGAGCGGACGACCTTCGAGCGCCTGCCGTTCAAGTTTGAGGCCGGCACGCCCGACTATGTGGCCACCCACGGTCTGGCAACGGCCATCGACTACATGGAGCGCATCGGTCTCGACAACATCGAGGCTCACGAGCAAGAGTTAACACGCTACTGCATGGAGCAGCTGCAGACCATCGAGGGCATGCATATCTACGGTCCCTTGAGCCCCTTGGGGACAGTCCCCAGTGTGAAGGACGCCGTCGTCAGCTTCAACGTAGGCGACATCCATCATTTGGACATGGGCACCCTGCTCGACCGCTTAGGCATTGCCGTCCGCACGGGTCACCATTGTGCTCAGCCCCTGATGGACCGCCTGGGCATCAGCGGCACCGTCCGTGCCTCGTTTGCCCTGTACAATACAAAGGAAGAAATCGACACGCTGGTCGCCGGCATCCGCCGGGTAGCGCAAATGTTTTAGCCCGACGAAGAATCGCCGGGAGTAGTGGAAAGACGAAAGCATGAAGATAGGCAACATCGACTTGGGACCGCGCCCCCTGTTCCTCGCACCAATGGAGGACGTGACGGACATCGGTTTCCGCATGCTCTGCAAGCGGTTCGGAGCCGCTATGGTCTATACGGAGTTCGTATCGGCTGAGGCGCTGGTGCGCGACGTCAAGTCGACGGTTCGCAAGCTCACCATTGCCGACGAGGAGCGTCCCGTAGGCATCCAGATATACGGTCGTGACGTCGACGCCATGGTCGAGGCCGCCAAGATCGTGGAACAGGCAGGCCCCGACCTCATCGACCTGAACTTCGGCTGTCCCGTCAAGAAGGTCGCCGGCAAGGGTGCTGGTGCGGGCATGCTGCAGAACATCCTGTTGCCCGACGGCACCATCGCCCCCGACGCCAAGCTTTTGGAGATTACGCGCAAGGTGGTACAGGCAACGAAATTGCCCGTCACCGTAAAGACGCGCCTGGGCTGGAACCACGAGCAACTCAGCATCACGGCACTGGCCGAGCAGCTGCAAGACTGCGGCATCCAGGCGCTGACCATCCATGGCCGCACCCGCAGTCAGATGTACACGGGTCAGGCCGACTGGACTCTCATTGGCGAGGTGAAGCATAATCCCCGCATCCACATTCCCATCATCGGCAACGGCGACATCAAGTCATTGGACGATGCCGACCGCCACTTCGACGAGTATGGTGTCGATGCCATCATGATAGGCCGCGCCACCTTCGGCTGTCCGTGGATTTTCAGCCGCAAGGAGCTGACGTTGGACGAGAAGATCGACGTGCTGGAGGAGCAGCTGCGCATCAATATCGAGCGTTGCGACACCGAGGAGATGCGCAACAGCAAGAAGTCGGCCGAGCTCTGCGGCATCCTGCATACCCGCCGACACCTCGCCGCCTCGCCCGTCTTCAAGGGCATCCCCAACTTCCGCGAGACCCGCATCAAGATGCTCCGTGCCGAGAAGCAGGACGAGCTCCTCGACATCCTTGAGCATTGCCGCGAGATACTAAAATAAAAGAAGGCTTGCTCCATTTGGCAAGCCTTCCTTTTTCCCAACAATCTTTTACCTTTATTTGACTGTTACCTTTCTGGTAGTGCCGTCGCTCATGCGGATGATATTCAGGCCGCGCTGCATCTGTTGGATGCGTTTGCCGTCGATGGTGTAAATCGCCTCAACGGAAGCTCCGCTCTCGCGGTTAACAGTCTCGATACCAGTTGCTTCAGTCACCTGAACAGCCTGAGACAGAGCACTCAGACCACCCATCTCGTTCGCTGCACGAACAGCATAGGAACCATTCTCCTTGACGGTAAACGTCGTTTCGGTTGTAAAGCCAACCACATTGCCATCCTTGCACACGGCATAGAGCAATGCGTAGTCGCTTCCTGTCCATGTCAGCGTAGTCACATTGGCGATCACATTGGTAGGCACGGGAGCCTGTTCGGTAGCCAGTGTAGGCTGCCAGTCGCCAAACATCTTGGTCATATCACTATAGTCGGCAGCCTCTTCAGCCGTGAGCACCGGATTGTTCTGATGAGTCTCGGCAAAGATGGTCTTACGACCGCTCAGGTCAACGGCGGCACCCTTGCTGTTGACGGAGTGGAACTCTGCGAAACGCTTCGGCCAACCACCGCTCATCTCGTTCCATCCCTCGGTCTTGGGCACGACATTCATCTTGGTGTCGATAAATACGGCTACGGGAGTTCCCTGTCCCCAAGGACGTCCTAAGGTATAGGTTCCGTCGACGCCACTACCTTCGGCAGAGAAGGTGCAGTCCTTGAACACCCAACCAACCTTGGCAGGCGTAGAGGGCACGGCAGCATAACCACTGGCAATCTGCAGCAGTTCGAGGTTCTTAAAGTAGGCATCGCCCTTGCCACAGAGATAGTCCGTACGGCCACGCACCTGTCCGTCCTCGAAATAATAGAGACCGGTATTGTTGTTTGAGGTCCACGTATCCTGATAGCCATAGAGCAGCGTATTCTTATAGATAGTCTTCGAGGCCTTGTCCTGGATAGCCAGATTGCGACCTAAGGCATCGTTGATACCGCTCTTGATGGTGATATCCTGGAAGTACATGCCCGTAGCAGAACCTTCCAACTGGAGCACAGGACTGTAGGCAATCGTTTCGTATTTGTGAGCCTGTCCGAACTGTCCGTTAAACAGCATGTCGGCATCGTTGGTGATGTCCTGCGTGATGACGGTAGCCTCGCGATCCTCACCAATCAGAGAGATGTTGGCAGCCTTGATATAGGTAATGGGGTCGGGCAGGTCACCCTCCCAGTAAACCACCTCTTCAGCACCCGACTTACCGTTGGTGTGCTTATAGTGCTTCGTCTCGCCGGTAGGCAACTTATAGAGGCCCTTCTTCACGAAGATGCGATAGCGGGTATTCTTGTCCCCACGGCTATTGGCTTCATTGATGGCAGCGCTTAACTCTTCCGTAGTAGATACCACAGCGTCGTAGTTGCCCTTGGTGACGCTGGGACGATTCATGGTGGTGAAAGCAATGCTCACAGCCTCCATGTAGGCGTTACCCGACTTATCCTCCACGAAGCCGGCAGGCATCTGGAAGGTGTATTGCGTATTGTAGTCCAGATTGTTGTAGCTGAATGATACCGAGCGGTTGCTCCAAATAGCATCCATCGGCTCGCCATTCAGTGTTGCCACACCATTCGCCTTGCCAGCCTGAATCTTCTCGTTGAAGGAGATGGTAATCTTGCCTGTTGCACTGACACCGGTAGCGCCAGGAGCAGGAATGGTGGCTGTAATGACGGGAGCTTCCTGATCAGGCACGACTACGGCTTCGCCCATCACATAGACATTGCCGACACCCGACTCAGAGTGGTCGCTATAGCGCAGTCCGTCGAACGTCTTGTCGAAAGGATAGCTCGTACTGTAGAGCTCGTCGCCGACACCCGTGATGCGGATGACCACCTGCTCTTTGCCGATAGCCTCAGCAGGCAGGGCCATCTCTATGGGGTTCACAACATTAGCCGTTACCTCCCAGGGAGCCTTCAGTTCAGTAAAATCACCTCCATCGACACTGATGAGCGCCTTATACTGCTTGGTGGCAGCATTCTTGGCACACATATCAGCCATGAAAGTAGCAGCGGTAAAGCCCTTCGTAGAGAACTGATACTGCCAGGCAATGTCGGCAGTATGATAACCGTTCTGGTAAAGGCCGTTAATCTGTGAAATGACAACGCTCTGGCGGTTGCGAACGACAGGAGTTCCGGCGGTACCCACCGTCTTGCCGTCATTGGTATAGCACAGCGAGCCATCACTCATCTTCACCACGCTGGCCTTGGCATTGCGCTCGTTGTCCCACGTCACATCAGCAGCAAAGGGATATCCTGCCGTCGTGGAATAGGCATAGTTGGCCGTGGTGCTGGCGTCGAAAACTGCGATGAAGTCCTGCACCTCGTAGTTAGCCACCAGCATCATGTTTCCACTGACGGTTACCTCACGAGTAGCGCCTGCGTTATTGTTCTCGTTGGCGTCAGCCCAGTTGAGGAACTTTATAATCTTGCTCTCGTTGGCTACTGCCGTTATCTTCGTGCCAGCCTCATACTTGCCGTCGTGATCATTGGGAGTGAGCGTAATGCTTCCCAAGTCGCGATCGGCATCATTGGTAACATCAGTCGTAACCGTATAGACAGGCACCGTCTCGAAGACAGCCTTCATGGTCTTCTCAGCATCCATCGTAACAGTGGTGGTAGCTTCCGTGCTCACCTGAGCTCCTGTGGCGTCCTGCCATTCCTTGAACTTATAGCCGAAGTTCTTGGTGGCCTTCAGTGTCACCACCGTACCTTCTTTATATTGTTCCAAGTCGGGATCGCGAGAAACCGAACCGGCCTCAGCAGGCTCTACAGGAGTGCTCAGCACATATTTCGTTACCTGAGCAGCAGCACCGACGAGGGTTCCCTCGATGACGACATTCGACAGACCCATCGATTTCTTGTCATTCATGGTGAGGAATGAGAAGTTCACCTTCAGGGGATTGTCGGCAGTAGCGGTCACACCACTGATTTCCTCAGAGAACGAGGCAATGGTAAGACTCTTGCCACTACGATTCACGCCTGCATTAGTTACCAAGTCTACATGAGTTTCTCCTGCATCCACAGAGGCACCGATGTTACCACCGTCCGTACCATAGCGGGCAGCCTGGAAAGAGAGTCGGGTGGGAACGAACGAGAAACCATCCTCGGGAGTCAGCGTCAGCGTCATGGTATTATCGGCATTGGCTGAGCCTGCCGTCTGCGAACCAGAGCTGTTGCCTACGAAAGTCTGAGTGATGTTAGTCTCGCCAGCCGCACCTTGATATACTTGTGTGCCACTTACTGTCAGCTGAGCGCCTGCCGACCATGTCTTGCCGGCAAAACCTGCAGAGAGTTCGTTGGGGTCCATCACGACGTCGTCGCCCTGATTCAGACCACCCTTGTCGAGCTTATAAGTAATCGTACCGGGAATGTTCACGCCGGCAGCGTCCTTAGCCTGACCGCCAACCACTACATTAGAGACGCACAGCCACTTGCCTGTGGCATTGCTGGTGTACCAAGGATAGACGCGAATCTGCAGTTGGTCGCCCTCCTCCAGCTTGATAACAGGAGCGACATCCACATCGTTCATCACACCGCTGGCCATCGAAGCAGGCGCATAAATGGTAGTACGCGTCACAAAGCCGTCGGTAGAATAATAGACATGGCACTTCATCCCGCCGCCGCCGTGTCCACCAACCTTCATCGCAATGTGGTTGATGTCCAACTTGGTAGCGTCAGGACAAGTCACGGTGAACTGCACATACTGGTTGGGGGAGTCGTCCTCAGCCTTCACCCAGGCACCGCCCTCACTGGTGCTGACCATCAAGCCTTTCTGAGCGTTGTTGCCATACTTCACCATACCCTCTACCTTAGCGTTAGCTGCATTGGCCAGACCGTCAATAGCGGGTTCGTCATTGCCGGTCAACGGCCATGTAACGGTAAACGGAGTACCGCCACCCAGTTCAATGGCATTCATCGTTACATTGGCAACAATCTGCTTGCTACCGAGTGTAGCAGTCACGGTACCGTTGAACACGCCAACAGCAGTAGCAGCCACCTTGGCATAGAAGGTCTTGATAACCGTTCCGCTCTCATAACTTACCTCTAAGCTGGTCGACCAGTTCTGCTTGTCAACAGACAACTGTATGCCCTCAGAAGCGGTAATGTTGATCGTTCCCGTAGCAGGCTCCAGTCCCAAACCAGTGAGTGTCATTTCCTTGGTGCCCGACTGTCCCACATAGACGTCGCCCATATCGGCAGAAGAAGGAGCAATAGAGAGGTCGGTGGGTATCTCGATATTGTCGGCAAGGATGCCCTTTTCCTTCATGAGCTGGGCGCAGAGGCGTGCAGCCATCAGCGCACCAGTCAGGTTATAGTGCGTATTGTCGGTCTCAGCACCCTTGTCAAACAAGGCTGCATAACATTTGGCATAATTGCCGTAGCTCTCGTAGAGGCTCTTGGTGGCTGTCGTCATGTCGATGAACGACACGCCCAACTCCGTGGCCAACTGCTGCATCTGATAGCTGTAGTCCATCGTATGGTCGCTCTCTGCTATGCTCAGACCACTCTTGAATTCGCCATTGACAATGGCGTCATACTTACTGCCCAAGTCGTGGCGACCAGGACGTGTAATCTTGTTATCGCTGCCAAAATAACAACGGCAAACGGCAGAAACGAGAATAGGTGTGGCACCCTTCTCCTTGACGGCATTGATAATCTGCGCCAGGCACTGCTTATACGTGGTAGAAGGTGTAGTGCCGCGTCCGTCATTCTTCACGGCAGCGGCATTAGTGGCGTCACCTTTATTAGTATAATACTCCTGCAACTCGAGGTTGTCTATACCATTGTACTTACCGTCGTTGTGCGCAAACTGGATAAGCACATAGTCACCGGCTTCCACGCTGTTCTTGGCGTTTTGCCACAATTCGTTGTAGCCACCACGACTGTCACGACCACCTTTGGCGTAGTTGACAGAAGTCCAGCCGTTGGTCAGGAAGTTACCGAAGTACATTCCCCAACCACGGGTGTTGGTAGCACTCTCGTCGTACGGTGCCATCGTTGAGTCTCCTAACGTGTGCACCTTCTTGGCTTGCAGATGGATGTTGCCTACCAGAAGGATGGCCAGGACTGCAAGCATCAAGCGAAATAGTTTTTGCTTCATAAGTGTTACTGTTTTGTTATTGATTAGTGTTTTGAAATCTGGTGGCAAAGGTACGCTAATATATATAACGAGGTGGGGTAAATTTGCACCAAGGAGTATGAAAAATGCGTCAAAAGGCCGATTTTACACCCTCTTGACGCATTTTTACCATACTTTGGATTATCTATCTACTCCATTATACTCCGACGGACTCTTGCCATATTTCTGCTTAAAGCAACGTGAGAAATAGCGGGGGTCAGTATATCCACATTTATAGGATACTTCTGTTACACTCATCACCTGCGACTGACCAACATTAGCACTCAGCATCTGATGCGCTTTCTCCAACCGGGCATCTATCAGCAGTTGAGTAGCCGTCACTCCCATCAGTGAGCGCAACTTACGATTCAGCGTACTGCGACTGACGGCTGCCATCGAGGCCATTTCGTCAATATTAGCACTAGAATTGCCGATATTTTCACTGATGTACTGCTTCACACGCTCCAAGAATCGTCTATCGCTGGTAGAAACCGACAACGGGAGTACACTCGCTGTATTCTCGCTGTCGTCATTACCAGAATTCAGTAATGACAGGTATTTTGTCAGCAATTCCTTGCGCTGACGATGAAGTTGGCGTATATAGAACGTGGTAAAGACTATCACAGTGATAATTATAAGGATTGCCATCCATGCCAGGGCCTTTGCCCACCATGTTTCGTACCAAAAGGGCAACACAACAATGTGAAGACTTTTCTGGTTGTTGACCCATCTGCCATAGTGGTCCGTTGACTGCACATCTAACGTGTATTCACCTGGCAAAATGTCGTAAAACGACAACGAGCGCGAATTGCTGCTATGGCTCCACTGCCCTCCATTCAATCTTACACGATAACAGATAGATGAATTGTCCGTATAGTCAAGTGCAGCATAACCAATAGAGAAGTTACGCTCGTCTGTATGGATAATCAGAGTATCGTAGTTGACCACTCCAAGATCTGCAGGTTTGCCGCTGATGCGCAATTCCGTAAACACCAGCGGAGGCTTATGGCCGCGCGTTTCCAGATGATGCCGCGTGGCCCGATAGGCTCCCTGTTCCTGTCCGAAGATCCAGGATGAGTCAGGCAACAAGGTTGGACGTTCCTCGGAGAAACGGCATCGCATGTTCCAAAAGTATGAGGCGTAAGTCGTCGTTTGGTCTGACGACGGATTCCATTCCATGAGCCGGTCGGAGCATACGATAAATATCTTACCGTCCGACTTGCTCACAATGGCCAGACAAGCATCAGAGGTGAGTGACGAGTTTGCGGTACTGTAGTGTCTAAACGATGGAATATCTGCCAACAGCGAGTCTTCGCTGATTATATCTATACCATTGTTTTCCATTGCAACCAAGATTTCCCCCTCCCCATAGTTCACCACATCCATGGTAGCATTGCCGGCCAGACTCTCTGCACGTCTACCATCGCGAGTGATGCGCCTGAAAGATGTATGCTGTGCGTCATGGCTATTGAGATGTCCCACCAGAAGCCCATTAGTTGTGGCTGCTATGAGGTTACTGCTTTTAGTGACTAAGAGGCGACGTACCTTGTCATTACCGCCCATACCGAAACAGGATGGACTCGTATCACCTGGATGCTCAACAAAAAAAATACCACTACCGAACGTTGCCACCCAAAGTCGTCCAGCAAAATCCTCTACTATGTGATAGATACCTTTACCTGCCAGTCCATCACAAGGTATATACAATATTTCAAAAGACCCATCTATCCGCTCCCTAAGCCGCAATAGCTTGCCGGGCTTACAGCCTATCCAAACGTCACCCATCTGAGTCTGTAGCATACAATAAACGCGATAGCCAAACCTGGTGGGCTGCTTACTAATAACACCGTCCTTGCCAAGAAACCCTATCAACTTATTGTGATGGTCGTAGATGCGCAAGCACTCATCCTCTTTGGTAGCCAGCCACCACCGATTCCGTTGATCACGCAGAAAAGCGCGGGCCTGCACATTTTCTGTCCCTGCTATGAGTTGGGCGGGATGATGTACGTTTGGAGTCTTTGTACAACCATAGCGTTGTATTTCCCATAAATTACCTTGGTGATCCTTCAAAGTTGTACATTTTGGTATCTCTACCTCGCTGTCGATGTTGTAATATTTATAATCTTTGGTATCCAACATAAACAAATCTTGATCTGTCTTGCAGATGATATTGCCAGCATCGTCCAGCATCATCCCACGTATTACTTCAGATTGTATATTACTACCATCGCCTGGACTTGTTTTTACCTGCCGAAATTCATAACCGTCATAACGGTTCAACCCATTCCATGTTGATAGCCAAATAAAACCATGTTGATCTTGCACAATGCTGGAAATCTTCCAGTGTGACAGTCCCGAACTTTCATCATAGGCGACAACAGCCTGTCCTCGGGCAGATAACATATAGAGGAATAATAACAGCGTGATTAGTAGTCTCATTTCAGCCTATAATTATAATTTATTGACGTTGCAAAGATAGAAAAAAAATGCGATTTCAACGACATCTGACAACAAATTTATTTATTTTGCGCCGTTTTTCATCGCCAATGCGCCAATAATGAACATACATAACAACAGCTTTACCTACTTTTGCAGCAAATTTCATTACTACAACAATTTATAACTTAAAATCAAAAAAGATGAACAAGACAATGAAAAATCTGTTTCACTGGGGATTTCTTTTTCTATTCCTTTTGTGGAATGTAAACGCCAGCGCCAGTGAAGTTGCTGTAGCAAAGTGGGCGTTCTCTACAGGCTATGATGTAGAGAAAAGCGGTACAACTGCTATCTACACGCCCAACACCTTAGGTTGGGCACAGATAGCCAACACCAAATGGTCGCAGACGCAGCCTTACTTCCTGCCTAACGAATGCGCAATGGTGCCTGAAGACTGCAAGGTGACCGTTCACACCAGCGACGGCAAGTGGCAGGTGACCAGCAGCGGTTCGGCTCCCAACTACCTGTTGCGCCTCAACACCGCCAGCATCGACAAGTTCACCGCCAAAGCCGACTATACCGATGGTAGCAAGCACGACCAGTATTTTGAGGTGTCGTTGCCCACTACGTCGCTCAGCAACATCAAGGTGAACTTCTCCATTGGCGATGGTTCCAGTTCCAGCACTAAGTTTGGCGTAGTCTACTCCGTTGACGGTGGCACCACCTGGACCGTACTCGACGACTACACCAGCGGTTCACACTGGAACACCTACGTCGATGCCACCTACGACCTGCAAGCCGACAACAAACAGCAGCTCATTGTTCGCATGCTCATTCAGTCGGCTTCGAAGACCAGCAACTACAACCTGAAGTACCTCAACATTCTGGCTGAGGACACACAGGCACCAAAGCTGCTGAGCATCACACCTTCAAATGGTGCCACTGGCGTTCTGAGCAAAGGTAAGGTTGTCATGCTCTTCAACGAGGGTGTCAGCATCAGCGACGGCACGACAGCTACCCTGACGAACAACACGACACTTCAGAGTCAGTCGCTGCAGCCTGTTATAAATATAAATAAGGTGTCGTTTGCCTATTCAGACCTTGACCTGACGACGTCTTACACGCTGACGCTTCCTGCCAACGCCGTTGCCGACCTCGCCGGCAATGTGCTGACCTCTGCCATCAGCACCAGCTTTACCACGTCGGATGTTCGTCCTATCGACCCCCCAGTACTCGACAGCCACAACCGCCTGTGGTACCACCGGCCTGCTGCCTATTGGGAAGAAGCCCTGCCTTTAGGCAATGGTCGTTTGGGTGCAATGGTTAGCGGCAGCGTAGCTATCGATACCCTGCAGCTTAACGAGGACACCTTCTGGGGACAGTCGCCCAACAGCAACTACAACGCCAATGCCAAGACGGTGCTGAATCAGGTACGTCAGTACATCTTCAACAAAGACTACGTCTCAGCTCAGAAGCTGGCTATCCCCAACTGGATGTCGCAGGGTTCTCACGGTGCCCAGTATCAGGCAGCCGGCTGTCTGCTCATCGGTTTCCCTGGTCAGCGTTTTGACGACGAGGAGGCAGGTCAGACTGACGGCGCACGCGATGCTCAGGGCTATGTACGTTCGCTCAACCTGTCTACGGCAACAGCTACAACCAGCTATGTCGTTGATGGCGTCACCTATACGCGTACAACATTCACCTCGTTCGACGACAATGTTACCGTAGTCCGCTTGGAGTCCTCAGAGGCAGGCAAGCTGAATTTCAACGTCTGCTATGCAGCTCCCAGCAAGACCAATATGGAGAAGCTGGGCATCAACAAGATAACCGCCGACGGCATGATAGAAGCCTCACTCGTGGCAGCGCGCGAGCAGTCGGAGAACGTTGCTAACAAGATGAACTGCTTTACATTTGTCAAAGTCATCAACGACGGTGGCACACAGACCAACACCACAACACAGAATGTCATGCAGGGCGGTCTGGTAGCCGGTGACCCCAAGGCTCCCACCATTGAGGTCAGCAATGCCACCTCTGCCACCATCATCATCTCGTCAGCTACCAATTTCGTCAACTACAACGACATCAGTGCTGATGCCGAAGCCAAAGCGTTAGGCTACATGACTGCCTATCTGAATAAGCAGAAGAGCTATGATGCCACCTTGAGCGACCACACTGCCAAGTATCAGCAGCAGTTTGGACGTGTCAGCCTCGACCTGGGCAGCAACAGCGAACAGGAGAAGAAAGACACAGAGACCCGCATCAAGGAGTTCCGCTCTACAGCCAATGACCCAGGTCTGATAGCCAACTACTTCCAGTTTGGTCGTTACCTGCTCATCTCGTCGTCACAGCCTGGCACCCAGCCTGCCAACCTGCAAGGCTTGTGGAACCCCAATGCCCGTCAGTATCCAGCCTGGGACTCCAAGTACACCACCAACATCAATGTTGAGATGAACTACTGGCCTGCTGAGGTGGCAAACCTCTCCGAGTGCCATGACCCCTTCGTACAGATGGTCAAGGATGTCAGCGTTACTGGTGCCGAGACTGCTCAGCAGATGTATGGCGCACGTGGCTGGGCCCTGCACCACAATACAGACATCTGGCGCACCACAGGTGCTGTCGACAACAACTCCGTGGGCGTTTGGCCAACGTGCAATGCGTGGTTCTGCTCACACCTCTGGGAGAAGTACCTCTTCTCTGGCGACAAGACCTATCTGGCTGACATCTACCCCGTGCTGAAGGGCTGTGCCCAGTTCTTCCAGGACTTCCTGGTGCAAGATCCCAACACAGGTTACATGGTGGTATGCCCCTCCAACTCGCCTGAGAACCATCCTGGTCAGGCCTCTTATACCGACGATGCCGGCAAGACCCAGAACTGTGCCATCTTTGGTGGTGTGGCTATGGATAACCAGATGGTTTACGACGTGCTGAAGAATACTGCTGAGGCTGCCCGCACCCTGGGTGTCGATGGCGACTTTGCCCAGCAACTTGACGACCTGAAGGCACAGCTCACCCCCTATAAGATTGGAAAGTACGGCCAGATACAGGAGTGGCAGGAAGACTGGGATCGCGAGAACAACTCACACCGCCACCTGTCACACCTCTGGGGTGCCTATCCCGGCAATCAAGTGTCACCCTACGTCAATGCCACCGTCTATCAAGGTGTTCACAAGTCGCTCGTAGGTCGTGGCGATGCAGCCCGTGGCTGGTCAATGGGTTGGAAGGTATGTCAGTGGGCACGTATGCTCGACGGCGACCATGCGCTGGACATCATCAAGAATCAGCTGCGCCTGATGGATCCCAACGCTACCATGAACGATGCCGACGGTGGCACCTATGCCAATATGTTCGATGCACATGCCCCCTTCCAGATTGACGGCAACTTCGGCTGCTGTGCCGGCATTGCCGAGATGCTGCTGCAGAGTCATGCAGG
>ONQT01000027.1 GCA_900320045.1 uncultured Prevotellaceae bacterium
ATACTTCTCGCTGGTGACTTGAATACATGTTTAGCAAGTTTAGATGTTTAGAAGTTTAGATTTTAATATATATGTAAATATAAAAATTATAATTTTTTTCTTTTTTACTATAAATCCTAAATATCTAAACTCCTAAACTTCCAAATTCTTCGTCATCATTTTGCTGAACACTAGGGACAGGTCAGCGTTTCACTCCTAAAAAACGGACGGTTCCCGTGAGCTGCTTTGAATCTGGAATCGACCACATCGTCTATCAGCTCTGCGGCCTGACGAAAAAAGAAATCAAGCTTTGTATGCCATAGGGACGGGTGACTGACATCTGATATTGTAAATCGAGATGGTTTCTCTGAAAGTAATTTCAATTACTCCGAATAGAAATTTAAATACTCCGAAAGTAACGAAAATTACTTTCGGAGAATTAGAAATCAAACGCAGGGGGACTGGCACCTGTTCCAGCGCCTTACCCCAGAAAGTTTTGTTTTTCGCTGCAACGGCGACAAGAAGGTCACGGCTCTGTGCGTATGTCGACGGGTGCAAAGACGGCTCTGACAGGGTGCGAGGACGGCTTTCGGCGGGTGTGAAGATAGTTCTCGTCGGTTTTCGGCGCCCGCCGAAAATAAACGCAGCGGCCGCCGAAATCATTTTCCGCGCCCGCTGCGAATGATTTTCGCGCCCGCTGCGAACCTTTTTTTATATGTAATACCTTCTCTTTTTGTATATAAAAAAGTACATTTACCTTACCACGCATAGTCTTCTACGTGGCTATGATCAGGCGTTTACAGAATCTGCTTGTACAGGCTGACGATGTCGTCGCGAGTAACCTCACGGGGATTGCCTGGGGTGCAGACGTCGCGGATAGCCTGGTCGGCCAGGGCGTCGATGTCCTTCTCGGTAATGCCCAGGTCGGTCAACTTCTTGTTGGTGCCGACACGGGCGCTCAGGTCCTCAATGGCCTTGCAGGCTGCCTCTGCGGCCTGGTCGACGCTCATGCCCTGCTGGTAGACGCCACAAGCCTTGGCGATGTCTACATACTTCTCCTTGGCGGCAGGCATGTTGAAGCGCATGACGGTGGGCAGCAACATGGCGCAGGCTACGCCGTGGGGCACATCGAACAGTGCCGACAGGGGGTGAGCCATACCGTGGTCGACACCTAGACCGACGTTCGAGAAGGCCATACCGGCGACATACTGGGCCACGGCCATACCGTCGCGTCCCTTCGGGTTCTTCGGCTCGTCGACAGCCAGCGGCAAGTATTTGTAGATCATCTCGATGGCCTTGATTTCAAACATATCGCTCAGCTCCCAGGCGGCCTTGGTGATGAGGCCCTCGATGGCGTGCGTCATAGCGTCCATACCTGTAGCAGCGGTCAGCGACTTCGGCAGCGAGTACATCAGCTCAGCGTCGATGATGGCCACGCAAGGAATATCGTTGGGGTCAACGCACACCATCTTGGCCTGACGGCTCTCGTCAATGATGACGTAGTTGATGGTCGTCTCGGCGGCTGTACCTGCTGTCGTCGGCAGGGCGATGATGGGCAGCGACTTCTTCTTCGTGTCGGCTACGCCCTCCAGCGAGATGATGTCCGCGAACTCGGGGTTGTTCACCACGATACCGATACCCTTGGCGGTATCCATCGAGGAACCACCGCCGATGGCGACGATAAAGTCGGCTCCGGCCTTCTTGCAGGCCTCGATGCCGTTCTTGACGTTCGTCACGGTGGGGTTAGGCTTTACGTCGTCGAAGATGTCATAGGCGATGCCGGCCTCGTCCATCACGTCGAGCACCATCTTGGCTACGCCGAACTGCATCAGTCCCTTGTCGGTGACGACCAGTGCCTTCTTGAATCCCAGTCTCTTGACCACTCCGGGTAGTTCCTTGCGAGCTCCCGGTCCGAAGTACGATACTTCGTTCAGAATAAATCTGTTTGCCATTTGTTTTAGCTTTTAGTTTGTACAATGATAGGAATAGTTTGTCTTTCAGGATGGCAAAGTTAGGAAATATTTTTGAATTGTGCAAGTATTCTAAGTAAAAAAAATGTTGTTTTTTATGTTGTATTTCATTTTTTTTCGTACTTTTGCACGTAAATATTATAATATGGTATAAAGATGAAAAGAAGTATGTTGTTGATGCTGGCCGTACTGCTGATGGTGGCAGGCGGCTATGCACAGAAGATTGACCAGCGACTGACTGGTCTTGTTGAAAAGGTTAACGCCCGTCGCGCACAGGGTCTCCGTCCTGTCGACGCTCAGGCCGTGAAGAAGACGATGGCAGTCGATTTCAATGCCGACGGCTCCATCCGTGCCTTCTCGGCCATTGCCACGCTGAAGGACGGTGCCGAGTGGCCCACGGCTCAGCTGGAGCAGATGGGCATCACGGTGCGCTACATCATTGGTGACCAGGCAGCACTCATTATTCCTGCCGACAAGCTGATGCTGCTGGAGCAGGTGGACGAGCTGGACTATGTGAAAGCCGACATGAAGAGAGAGGTGACGAACCAAGTCGCCCGTCAGGAAACCAAGGCAGCCATCGCCGGCGACCCGACGAAGGCTGTGGCTGAAGGACTGCCAGAGGCCTATACGGGCAAGGGCGTGGTGCTGGGTATCATTGACGTAGGCATCGACTTCAACCATGCAGCCTTCCGTAATGCCGACGGTACGACGCGTGTGAAGAAGGCCTTCGTCTGCGGCGAGTCAAGTGCTGCCGAGTATGACATCAATATGCTGACCGTTGATACTACCAAAGGCTCGCACGGCACGCATACGTCAGGAACTGCCGGCGGTTCGGAGACGGGCAACGGTCAGCAGGGCGTGGCTCCGGAGGCAGAGCTCGTGCTCTACGGACTGGGCCAGAGCAACTATGCAGCGAGCATCGACGAAGGCATCCAGAAGATTTTCGCCTATGCCGACCAGGTGCACAAACCCTGCGTGGTGAGCATCAGCATGGGTAGCATATTGGGACTGCACGACGGCAGTGACTCTACGCCCAAGGTGGTGGCGGAACTGACGAAGTACAACGGAAAGCCCGGCGAAAAGCCCGGTAGGGCCGTGCTGATCAGTTCGAGCAACTCAGCAGCCAACTGGCAGTCCATCGTCAAGAAACTTGACGACACTACCACCCCGCTGAAGACGGTGCTGGGTGCGGCAAGCGCCCCTTCCGAAGAAGAGCCTAACACCCCTGTTATTTATAAGACAGATTATTATTGCTATGCTGACGACTACAAGGATTTCGACATCCAACTGAAGGTGGTGAACCTGGTAACGGGTGAGCTCTCCGACCAGCAAGGAAAGGTGCTGGACGCCGTAACAGGGGAGGAATGCGATATTATCAAGATGAGCAAGGATGAAGTGAAGACGGCCACGGGAGCTACTGCTGTCGCCTACTCCGTAGGATTCAGCAATGCCATCAAGATGAAGAACCAAAGCGACCGACTGGTGATGGTGGCCAAGGCGAAAACTGCGGGGCAGACCATCAAGTTGATGTGCGACGGCGACAATAACGAAGAGCCTTGCTTTGATGCTCCCAGCCAGCCTGGCAAGTACAACTTCGCTGCCAACGGCTACACGAAGGGCAACGGAGATATAGCCTGCAATGTGATGGTATGCGACGATGCCGTCATCAGCGTCGGCTCGTATATCACCCGGACCAACTGGAAAGACTACAAGGACAAGGACCAGAAATACCAGGTGTCGAATTTGACGGGAAAGGCGCAGGTGATTGGCGAAATTTCCGACTTCTCCAGCTATTGCGTTGACGACAACGGCAAACCCCGTCCCACGTTGATAGCCCCTGGACAGGGCATCATATCGGCAGCCAGCAACTGGGACAAAGAGATGTTCAAGATTGAGATTGCCGGACAGGACGACCAGCCGGGTGTGCCTGACGAAGCAGACAAAGAAAAAGCAGATGACCTGACGAGTCTCATTTCCTATGTCGACAAGCACAGTCGTCGGAACTGGTATCAGCTGGAGCAGGGCACGTCGATGTCCTGTCCCCACGCTGCAGGCATCGTAGCCCTGTGGATGCAGGCCGACCCGACCCTCACCGTGAACAGAATCAAGGAAATCATGAAGGAGACCTGCCGTAACGACGAGTTTACCACCAACGTGGACAAGATGCCTTCAGGCAAGACGGTACAGGCAGGTTTTGGAAAGATTGACTGTCTGGCAGGTCTGAAGAAGATCAAGAACGTCACGAGCATTGAGACCGTTCAGGCCGGTGGCCGTCGCGAAGCTACCCCCGCCACGATGTACAGCGTCGATGCCCCCGTCTACAACATGATGGGCCAGCAGGTGGACAAAAACCACAGAGGCTTTGTCATCTACAAAGGTCGCAAGTACATGAACAAGTAATTTTGCCCCATACAATAACAAACAAACTACTAAAACAACATGACAGAGAAGAAATACTATTTCGCCGTCGACCTGGGAGCGACCAGCGGTCGTACCATCCTGGGCATTCTGGACAATGGACGCCTGGAGCAGGAGGAGCTGACACGATTTCCCAACAACCTGATTGAAACGGGCGGGCACTTCTACTGGGACATCTACGCCCTGTACTTTGAGATGATTCGCGGTCTGAAGGAGGTGGCTCGTCGCCAGCTGCAGATTACCAGTATCGGTATCGACACCTGGGGCGTCGACTTCGTGTTTGTCGCCGAGGACGGCGCGCTGCTGCGCAACCCCATGGCCTATCGCGACCCCCATACCTTCGGACGCATGGAGGAATACCTCGACAAGGTGGTAGACCGCAAGACGGTGTACGACATCACGGGTATTCAGTTTATGAACTTCAACTCGCTGTTCCAGCTCTATGCCATGCAGCAGGACGGCAACACGGCGCTGAAGATGGCCAAGAAGATTCTGTTCGTGCCCGATGCGCTGAGTTGGATGCTCACTGGCGAGGCCGTGTGCGAATACACCATTGCCTCGACGTCGCAGATGCTCGATCCCAGAACGGGCGACCTGTCGGAGAAACTGCTGAAGAGCATCGGACTGACCCGCGAGCACTTTGGCCGACTGGTGCAGCCGGGTGAACGCATTGGTATGCTGACGGAGGAGGTGCAAAAGATGACTGGACTGGGACCGGTGCCCGTGATTGCCGTCGGTGGCCACGACACTGCTTCGGCAGTAGCTGCCGTGCCCGCCAAGGACGAGCAGTTCGCCTATCTGTCGAGTGGCACGTGGAGCCTGATGGGTATCGAGACGAAAGAGGCTGTCATCAATGAGCGGTCGTACGACCTGAACTTCACCAACGAGGGTGGAGTAGAGGGTACGACGCGTTTCCTGAAGAACATCTGTGGCATGTGGCTCTATGAGCGTTGCCGCAAGGAGTGGATTTCAAGAGGCGAGCGGTTAGAGGTGAACGGTAAGAGCGTGCTGCTGAGCGAGGTGTCGCACCCTGAGTTGCAAGGGTCGGCCATGAAGGTGGAAGCCTTCCGTAGCATCATCAATCCTGACGACAAAGCCTTCGCCAATCCGTCTTCTATGATAGAGGCCATCCAGCAATACTGTCGCGAGACAGGACAGCAGGTGCCTGAGACGCCGGCAGAGATATGCCGCTGCATCTTCGACTCGCTGGCGCTGAGGTATCGGCAGGTGTTCGGGTGGTTGAAGGAGTTCTACTCGACGGCAAAACCGTCGAGCACAGTAGGAGGCGAGAAGCCGACGGGCGCAGGAAGCGAGCAGGCTGCAGGCGAGAAGGCGACGGGTGGCATTCAGGTGCTGCACGTGATTGGCGGAGGGTCGCTGAACAAGTACCTGACGCAGTTTACGGCTGATGCCCTCGGCGTGGAGGTGCTTGCAGGTCCGCAGGAATGTACGGCCATCGGCAACATCATGCTGCAGGCGAAGGCTTCGCACGACGTCAGCGACATCTGGCAGATGCGTCGCATCATCGCCAATAGCGTGGAGATGGTGCCCTATCATCCCACAGGCGACAAGGTTGCATGGGAGCAGGCTTACACGAAATATCTAACTATAACAAATCAAAAATAGCATCATTATGGCAAAACCATTAGTAGAAACCAAAGCAAGGGTGGGTGTCTTCAGCATTGCGCTACAGGCTTACCTGCCACAGTTCCCTCAGCTCGTTCCAGAGTTCGAGGCCCAGTACGCAGCCTTCAAGAAGACGCTGCCTGACACCATCGAGATTATCGACGGAGGCATGGTGACCACCAAGGAGCAGTCGATGGCTGCCGGTGACAAGTTCCGTGCGGCTGACGTGGATCTCGTCATCCTGCAGATGCTAACCTATTGTACCTCTTATAATATGTTGCCTGCTGTTCGCGATCTTGACGTTCCTGTCGTTATCGTCAACGTACAGAAGAAGTTGGCTCCCGACTATGCCAAGACGGATATCCCCACCTGGTTGGGCGAACTTTATGCCTGTGGCGCTATCGGCGAGATGGTGGCCGATCTGAACCGTGCCGGCAAGCGCTCTGCCGTTATTACCGGTGTAGTTGAGGGTGGCGACCCTGAGGTGCAGAAGGAGATAGAGGACTGGTGCCGTGCTGCACAGGTGCGTCGCCGTTTCCGCGATACTAACATCGCCCAGATCGGTCGCCCGTATCCTGGTATGATGGACCTTTACATCGACGAGACCAACCTCTACCACCGCATGTTTGTCTATACCAAGCAGTTCGACTGGGAACAGATGTGGGCCATTGCTGACGATATCACCGACGAGGCTGCCATCCGTGCGAAGGCAGAGGATATTCTCGCTACCTTCGACATCGAGGGTGGTGGTACCGTAGAAAAGGTGTGGGATATGGCCAAGTATGTCGTAGCCTTCGAACAGTGGGTGAAGGACGAGAAGCTGGGCATGATAGCCTCTCACTATGCAGGCTTTGCACAGGGTGTGGCAGGCAAGCTTGACTCCATGCTGATTCCTGCCTTCTCGATGCTCATCAAGCAGCATACCGCCTGTGCCGTTGAGGGTGATATGAAGGTGGCTATGGCTATGTCTATCCTGAAGACCATATCAGGTACTGGCACACTGGCAGAGATGTACAGCATTGACTTCCCGAAGGATATCTGCATCATCGGTCACTCCGGCTCTGGCGACTTCGACATCTCGCAGGCCAAGAAGCCGACGATGAAGATTGTTCCCGTATTTCATGGCAAGACGGGTGGTGGCTATCTGACGCAGTTCTATCCTCCTACGGGTCCTGTGACCTATCTGGCTATCACGCAGGACAAGAACGGTGTCTTCAAGTTCGTGGTTGCTGAGGGCATCAACGAGGAAGGCGAGATATTCACCTTCGGCGATACCAATATGCGTACCAAGTTCTCGCTGCCCTGCCGTGAGTTCGTCAACAAGTGGAGCGAGGCTGGTCCTACGCACCACATGGCGGCTGCCGTGGGTCATCATATCGACACCATCCTGAAGGTGGCCAAGATTCTGAACATCGAGTGCGACGTAGTGTGTAGGTAATTGAAAATTGAGAATTGAAAATTGACAATTGACAAAGATGGCAAATAGTGGAAGTTTGAAGAGCACCATTGCGGTGTCTCTCACCAATTATCTCGATGCTGGTGCTATTGTGGCTGGTGCCTCCGGTTTGACATTGTGGCAGAACTACCTCGGACTCTCTGAGGTACATCTGGGCTGGCTGAACTTTATCTCTGCCAACTGTCTGGGTGCTGCCGTAGGTGCTATCATCGGTGGTTTCCTAGCCGACAAGTACGGTCGTAAGTTCATTTTCACCTACAACCTGCTGGTCTATATGACAGGTGTGCTGCTCATCATGCTGAGCATGAATTTCCCCATGCTGCTTTGCGGATTCCTGATTACGGGCATCTCTGTCGGCGTTGGTGTGCCAGCCTCATGGACCTATATCTCTGAATCGTCCGAGGTGAACAATCGTGGACGTAACATTTGCATCTCGCAGATGTCGTGGGGCATCGGCCCGATGGTCATACTGCTTTTGGGCATGTTGTTTGCTCCTGGTGGCTACCTCTTCGGATGGGTAGAGCAGGTGGCACAGCTGTTCATAGGTATGGGTCAGCCGGAACATGTGGTCAATGTGTTCTCTTCGCGTATCGTGTTCCTCTCGTTGTTCATTGTAGCCTTCATCGCCTGGAACCTGCAGCGTCAGTTACAGGAGAGTGCCGAGTTCACCAAGGGACAAAGCGAAGGTGCCGAGAAGAAGCCCGGCGTGATTGACAATATCAAGGTGCTGTTCTCCAACAGCATCGCCGTGAAGACGGTCTGCTTCCTGGCAACCATCTACTTGACGTGGAACCTCGTGGCCAGCGTGATGGGTTTCTTCCAGCCGCATATCTACGAGACGGCGGGTGGTGTGACCAACGAGCAGGCTAACTGGATGAATTTCATCCAGTGGTTCATCATCGTAGGTGTGACGTTCTGCACATCTAAGCTCATCGACAAGACGTCGCACAAGGCCATCTATGTCTTCGGACTAGTTGCAGCCCTCTGTGCGTGGCTCGTCATCGTCACCATCGGTGTCAACGGACCTGCCGGTCTGTGGGCATTTGCCATCCTTTGGGGTGTGCAGGGTGGTGCGTCGCCTCAGATTTTCTATGCTTTGTGGGGCTCAGAACTCTTCCCTGCCAAGTTCCGTGCAGGTGCCCAGGGCCTGATGTTCTTCATCGTCCGTGGCTTGTCAGCCCTGTGGGGACTCGTCTTCACCTATATCTATGGTGACAACGGCGAGGGCTTCACCATTGCAGCCTACTGCATGATTGCCTTGCTGCTGATCTCTTTGGTTGTAGGCGTCATCGGTGCTCCCAATACCCGTGGACGAGCTCTTGAGGACATCACAAAGGAACGCTACGGAGAGGATTATTGATGAATCGGAATATCGGTAACCGATATGTCGGAATGTCGAAAAGTAAAAAACAAAGTAACAACAAACGAATATGAAAAGTATTTTGGAAGGCCGCGAAGGATTGAAAGCGGTGATTGATCAGATTGCCGAGGTTACTGGTTACCTCTGGCAGAAAGGATGGGCAGAGCGTAACGGTGGTAACATCACCGTCAACGTCACCGAGTTTATGGACGACGAGTGCAAGGCTATGAAGCCCATCTCAGAAGTGAAGCAGATTGGTATGACACTGCCCCAGTTGAAAGGCAAGTATTTCTATTGTAAAGGAACAGGTAAGCGCATGCGCGATCTGGCTAAGGAACCCATGCAGAATGGTAGCATCATCCGCATTCTGGACGACTGTGCTTCTTATGTCGTCATTGCCGACGAGCCTGTAGTACCCACCAGCGAGTTGCCCACGCACCTGAACCTGCAGAACTACCTGCTGGAGACGGGTTCATGCTACAAGGCAACGCTGCATACTCACCCCATCGAACTGGTGGCCATGAGTCATATCCAGCGTTTCCTGAAGGGTGACGAGATGACGCGTGTGCTGTGGTCGATGATTCCTGAGACACTGGCCTTCGCCCCACTGGGCATAGGCATCGTGCCCTACGCTTTACCCTCATCAGTAGCACTGGCTGAGGCTACTCTCGAACAGATCAAGACCCACGACGTGGTGATGTGGGAGAAGCACGGCACGGTAGCTGTAGGTCAGGACATCATGGATGCCTTCGACCAGACCGATGTGCTCTGCAAGGCTGCCAACATCTTTATGTGCGCCCGTGCCATGGGTTCTGAGCCCGACGGTATGACTGAGGCTCAGATGAAGGAGGTGCAGGATGTATTCAAACTGCCCAAGAAGCGCCCGTGCTAAAAGTGAAGAGTGAAAAGTGAAGAGTGAAGAATTTGCTTCCGCTCGGAAGTCTACCGCACGGTGAGCCTAATTAAAAGAAAAAAAGTCGCTACTCAATGATGAGTGGCGACTTTTTGAATACCTTGAATTCGTAGCCCTGGTCACGCAGCCACTCGATGGCTTGCGGTAGTGCTATGCGTAGTTTCTCAATGGACTTTACGGAGTCGTGGAAGGTGATGATACTGCCGTTGCGTGCATAGCGCTTCACGTTGTTCACCACGTCTTCAGCGGTGGTGTATTTGGAGTAGTCGCGCGTGACGAGGTCCCACATGACAATTTGGAACTTTCTCGACAGCCAGGCATACAAGTCCAGTCGCATCCATCCGTGAGGCGGTCTGACGAGGTCGGTATGCAGGTAGGCGTTGGCCTTCTCCACGTTGTAGCTGTAGTCGTGTATGGAGTATCGCAGTCCGCTGATGTGGTTGTGCGTGTGATTTCCGATGCGGTGTCCTGCATCGACGACCATCTGGTGCAGGTCCGGATGCTTTCGTGCATTGTCGCCTACCATGAAGAACGTGGCCTTGACGTTATACTGTTTCAGGATATCCAGTATGACGGGTGTCGCCTCGGGTATGGGACCGTCGTCGAAGGTCAGATAAACTGCCCTTTCCTGACGATCCATACGCCACAGCGCATTAGGGTACAGCCAGCGCATCCATATAGCAGGTTGCTCGATAATCACGCGCTAATCGTTGTTTGATGTTTCGATATTACGATATTTCGATATTACGACATTTCGATATTACGACATTTCGACGTTTAGTCCTCATAAAGTTGGCCGCCTTTCTGCTCGAAGATGCTGCTCAGGAGGGAGAGCTCTTTCATGAGCTTGTCGCCCTTCTCCTGGTTGAAGCTGTCGGTAATGGCTACCACCTGCTGCATGATATAGAAATTGATGAGGACGTCATTCTTGGCACCGTCGAAACGGAAGCCATCCAGCGAGCAGTACCACTTGGCATATTGTGCAGAGTTCTTCCAGAGCTGGTTCAATATCTTCTCAGCTTCCTTCTGCTGTCCCAGTGTCAGCCAGGCACGAGCCATATCCAGTGAGCCAGAGGCGTAGCTGTGTGGCACGTTGTATTCGGGAATCACCTTCATGGTATAGCGCAGCACGTTCAGGGCCTTTTCTTTCTTGGCCTTTGCCTCGTCGGTCTTTCCCTCGTTCTCCAGAGCCTTTCCTTCGTAGATTAGTTCCATAGCCAACTTCGCCATGATGCGACGGTGGGTGAAGCACATGCGCATCACCGTTTCGTCGAGGTAGATACCCTTCTTTTCCAGTCCACCGAACTTGAAGCGGTTCATGACGTTGTCGTAGGTCCGTTCCGTATCGTAGTTCTTGACGCCAGGCAGCGGTTTGCCGTCTTGCTGTGTGGTGAACGGTGTGATGCGGTAGGCCAGACCCTCGGTGATGACGTTGTTGCCCAGGTTGATGTAGTTGTCGTCGCCAACGCTGACGGCCACATAGATAGGCCGTTTCCAGTTACACTGGTCCAGCATCTCCAGAATCATGAGGTCACCCTTGTAGAGTGCGCGCTTGCCAGCCAGCGAGATGACCATCTGGTCAGGTATGGAGTCGCTGGCCATCAGCATGCCGCTCTTCTTGACGGCCTCTTTGTCGATGGTCATGTACAGTGTGTCAGAAGGTATCACGTGGCTGTAGCGGTCTTGTCCGAACAGCGCCTCCAGAATCTCCTTCTGCTCCTTGCTCCACTGACCGCGAACCCAGTATTTCAGCACGTTCTTCAGTTCGAAGGGCTTCTTGCCAAACAGCTTCTCAGCCTCTTCGGGGTACTGTTGCTGAATCTTCTCGATGAGCGACTTGATGTCAGGCTCGATGGAGACATACTCGTTGGTACCGCTACAGTACTCGATACGCTCCCACGAGATGGGCACGCTGGGTGAGTCGTAGGCCGGACGACGCATCTGGTCGATGTACCAGTCGGTCTGCAGGTAGCTCAGGTTGCACACGCGGGCATCCGTTCTGACGCCCTCCACGTCCTGGTTGTACCACAGGGGGAAGGTGTCGTTGTCGCCGTTGGTATAGATGATGGGATTGTTCTCCTGCTGTAGTGACATCAGGTAGTTCTGTCCGAAGTCACGGCAGGTGTATCGTCCTGAACGGTCGTGGTCGTCCCAGTTCTGCGAAGCCATCTGTACAGGCACGAAGAGACAGAGGATGCTGACCACGCAGGCCAGAGCGGTTACCGCCTTTTCACTTTTAATTTTTAACTTTTCATTCAGCATGCTGATGATGGCTGCCACGCCCATACCGCACCAGATGGCGAAGGCGTAGAACGAGCCAGCGTAGGCATAATCGCGCTCACGGGGCTGCATAGGAGTCTGGTTCAGGTAGATGACGATGGCCAAACCCGTCATAAAGAACAGGAAGAACACCACCCAGAATTGTCGTATGCCCGTCTGGTCGCTGATGCTTCCGTGATGCTTGGCCAGCGACTGCCAGAACAGGCCGATGAGTCCTAAGATGAGTGGCAGCATGAAGTACACGTTGTGTCCCTTGTTCTCCTTCAGCTCGTCAGGCAACTTGCTCTGGTCGCCCAGTCGCCAGTTGTCCAGCCAGTCCCAGCCCGAGAGCCAGTTGCCGTGCTCCAGTTCGCCGTTGCCCTGCAGGTCGTTCTGCCGACCGGCAAAGTTCCACATGAAGTAGCGCCAGTACATGAAGTTACACTGGTAGGAGATGAAGAATCGCAGGTTCTCGAACTGTGTGGGCATCTTGACGGTGACCATCTCTCCACAGCGGTCGAACTGTGTGTCGTTGCTGCTGATGTCGCCCATCCAGCTCTCGTAGGCTCCACGATGAGCCGAGCTGTACATGCGAGGGAACAGCATGTTCTGTGCATATTTGTACTCGTCCTTGGTGCGCACTACGAAGTATTCGTCCTTCTCGTCGGGCGATGCCTTCTCCTTGCGCTGCCAGACGGGGTCGCCCTGTGTCATGACGGGCTTGCAGTACTGTCCCTCCTGCTCCAGAGCCACCTGTGAGGCGTATGACTGTCCGTAGAGCAGCGGGCGCTGGCCGTACTGCTCGCGGCCTAAGTATTCGCCCAGGGTAAAGATGTCCTCTGGCGAGTTCTGGTCCATAGGCGGGTTGGCCGATGAACGGATGACGATGAGGGCGTATGACGAGTAGCCGATCATCAGCATCAGCATGCAGAGCAGCGAGGTGTTCTTGATGCGGGCGCTGACCAGGGCCGTTGCCTTTTCACCCTTGGCTTTTGGCTTGATGGTGTAGCCCAGGACGAACCACAGGATGCCCATCACGATGATGCCGATGACAACCGACATCCAGCCGTGTCCGTAGAACGGAATACCCAGCATGGCGAGTGCTGCGAGGAATGCCATGTTCTGGCGCTTCTCGTTCAGGTCGCGGTGGGTTTCCCATATCGCCCATATCATGACGGCGATGAGCAGGAAGATATAGATGATTTCACCTGTGTTGAACGGACATCCGAGGATGTTGACGAACAGCAGTTCGAACCATCCGCCCACCTGTACGATGCCTGGCACGACGCCATAGAGCACGGCAGCGAGGATGACGACCGATATGAACAGTGCGATGAGCGAGCCCTTCAGGTCGCGCTTGGGATCGTCCGTGGGGAACTTGCGGTAGTAGTACACGAGCACGATGGCCGGCAGGCACAGCAGGTTCAGCAGGTGGACGCCGATGGAGAGTCCCGTCATGTACATGATGAGCACCAGCCAGCGGTCGGCATGCGGCTGGTCGGCCTGGTCTTCCCACTTCAGGATGAGCCAGAACACCACTGCCGTAAAGGCCGACGAGTAGGCATATACCTCACCCTCGACAGCCGAGAACCAGAAGGTGTCGCTGAAGGTGTAGATGAGTGCTCCCACCAGTGCCGAAGTCTCGATGGCTACCCATTTCCATGCGGGGATGTCCTTCATGGCTGTAGCGCTGAAGAATTCCTCCTGCTTGATGAGCAGGCGTCGCACGAGGTGCGATATGGTCCAGAACAGGAACAGGATGGTGGCTGCCGACAGCAGGGCACTCATGGTGTTGACCATGCGAGCCACCTGGCTGGGGTCGCTGGCAAACTGTGAGAACAGGTTGGCCGTCAGCATGAAGAACGGTGCGCCCGGTGGGTGACCGATTTCCAGTTTATAGCCTGTCGAGATGAATTCCGGACAGTCCCAGAAGGAGGCTGTCGGTTCGATGGTGGAGCAATACACGACGGCTGCAATGGCGAATGTCAGCCAGCCCATCATGTTATCCACGATTCTGAATTGTTTCATTTTCTGTTGTTTGATTGATATTATCCTGCAAAGTTACGATTATTTGGCCTAAGTCTTGCACGTTTCAGTATTTTTAACGCTAAAAGAGCCATTGTACACCATATACCAGCAGCACGTAGCGCAGGAACTTGCCTATGGCCATACTGCTGATGGAGATGGGTATGTTGGCGCGCATCAGTCCCAGTGCGATGGTGATGGCCGAGCCCAGAATGGGTATGAAGGCAAAGAATCCCATCCATGCTCCTCGTCCTGCCATGAAGTGCTGGGCGCGCTCCAGGTCGTGCTGTTTGACGTGCAGGTATTTCTCTATCCACTCCATTCGTCCTTGCCGTCCGACGAAGTAGTTGAACATGCCTCCCGTGACGTTGCCTATGGTGCCGTAGATGATGAGTCCCCAGGGGTCCAGTCCTGCCGCCAGCAGTCCTGTCATGACGGCCTCGCTGGAGAAGGGGAAGAAGGAGCCTGCTACGAATGCCGTGACGAGCATGCCCCAGTAGCCGTAGCTGATGAGTAGTTGTATCAGGACGTCCATAAGCCGATGTTAAGTAGGGTGACAGCCAGTGTGACGGCCGTGAGCACCAGGAAAGTGATGTTGGTGATTTTGGTGTTGGTCAGTGCGATGAAGTGTCCTGCCAGGGGTGCTGCACAGACAACCATCAGTCGGAAGGACATGTCGTATTTCTCTGGCAACAGCAGGGTGTAGAGCATGCCTGCCAGTCCCAGCCACATGAAGCTGTAGTAGAACATGCGGATGCGGATTTTGTCGCCAAAGCTTTTGTGCAGGAAGTGCATGGTTCCCATGATGATGAGAACGGTGGCCAGTACCATCGACAGAAGGTGTGGCACGAGCAGATCGGGTAGGGCGAAGGTTATGTCTGGCAACAGACCGGCCAGATGGTTGCCCAGCGGTGTCAGGTCGCCCTGGTGGAGTTGCCAGCAGAGCCAGAACCAGTAGGGCGTCAGCACTCCCAGTACGGATGCCACCCACGTGCGCCACGACAGGGCCATAAGATTGGTCAGTGTCAGTATCCACAGCAAGGGCAGCAGCCACAGTATCTGTACGAACGGCACGCTGGCCAGTCCTAAGGCCAGGAAGGCATAGTAGCAGCGTCCTGAGGCGTTGCGGTCCTGGTAGATGGTGAACCACATCAGCAGGAACGCTATCGTGCACAGTTGCATGACGGCTCCTGGCAGTGACGGGAACAGGAAGCAGGCGGTACACATGAGGGCCATGAAGACGCACGACACCATGCGTGAATAGATGCGGATGAGGGCGTGGATGTTGTTCAGCATCACCATCAGGTAGCAGCAGGTGGCGAAACATAGCCACTGCAGCCACCATCCGTGTTCTGCTGCGCCTGCCAGCAACCATACCACTGTGGCGATAACGGCCATCGTGGGCAGTGCCAACCGGCTCTCGGCAATCCTGTTTTGTAGTCTTTTTCTCACCTCTTACCTCTCACTTACCTCTCACTTCTTACTTCTTACCTCTTACCTCTCACCTCTTACTTCTTACAGATCCTGGCCGATGTCGTGACGGAAGTATTTGTCCTGGAAGTCAATGAGTTCTGCACCCTCCATGGAGCGCTGCAGGGCCTCGGCCTTGTCCTGACCGTAGCTGCTGACGGCAATGACGCGTCCGCCGTTGGTCACCACGTTGCCGTTCTTCATCTTGGTGCCGGCGTGGAAGACGACGGTACGTCCCTGACGGTCGGAGGTGTTGAAGTTCTGCAGTCCCTTGATGGTATAGCCCTTGATGTACTCTTCAGGGTAACCTCCGCTGACCAGCATGACGCAGACGGCAGCACGCTCGTCAAACTGTACGGTACACTGGTCCAGCGTACCTTGTGCTACCCCCTCGAAGAGGTCTACGATGTCGCTCTTCAGTCGCAGCATGACCGTCTCCGTCTCTGGGTCGCCCATGCGGCAGTTGTATTCTATTACCTTGGGGTTGCCAACGATGTTTTTCTTGGAGCCGAAGAACGACGACTGCTTGGGCATGACGTTGATGAGTCCGAAGAAGATGAATCCCTTGTAGTCGATGCCTTCCTCCTTGAGGCCCTCTACGGTGGGACGTATGATGCGCTCTTCTACCTTTTGCATCCACTCCTCGTTGGCAAAAGGAACGGGACTGACGCTTCCCATGCCGCCTGTGTTCAGTCCTGTGTCGCCCTCGCCGATGCGCTTGTAGTCCTTGGCCTCGGGCAGAATCTGGTAGTGCTCGCCGTCCGTCAGCACGAATACGGAACACTCGATGCCGCTCATGAACTCTTCGATGACCACGCGGCTCGACGCATTGCCGAACATGCCGCCCAGCATCTGTTTCAGTTCACGCTTGGCTTCCTCTATGGTGGGCAGGATGAGCACGCCCTTGCCGGCGCACAGGCCGTCGGCCTTGAGGACGTATGGCGGCTGGAGCGTCTCCAGGAACTTCAAGCCCTCCTGGAGGTGCTCGCCGTCAAAGGTCTGGTAAGCTGCTGTTGGTATGTTGTGGCGCTGCATGAATGCCTTGGCGAAGTCCTTTGAACCCTCCAGCACGGCACCCTGCTTCGAGGGTCCTATGACGGGGATGTTCTTCGTGCGCTCGTCGGCCTTCAGGTCGTCGTAGATGCCCTTTACCAGCGGGTCTTCAGGACCTACCACCACCATGCCTATTTGCTTGTCTACGCAGAACTGCTTGATGGCTTCGAAGTCGTCGGCCTTCATGTCAACGTTCTCGCCGCACTCGCCGGTGCCGGCATTGCCAGGTGCGATGTATAGCTTCTCACACTTTTTGCTCTGAGCGATTTTCCAGGCCAGTGCGTGTTCGCGACCGCCACTGCCCAACAATAGAATCTTCATTTGCTTACCTTAAAGTTTTACCTGATACTTGAGATTATTGTTGTTTGTCATATATCAGACTAACAGTCTTGTCATTGGTGATCTTAGTTCCTGTTACCGTCTGGATGGCCGATATGTTAACAGTGATTTCCATATATCCCCTGGCGGTCATACCACTGATTTCGGCGTCAAATGCGGTCTTTACCTTGTTCAACTCGGTTACGATTTTGTTGAGGTAAATAATGGCTCTTTCATTGTTCAAGGCAACTTCGGTGGCCACCTGGCTCTCGACGGGACTGATTGTCCATTCGTACACGTTGTTTCTGATAACGTCGTTCACCTTTTGCTCGTATTTTGTGTACAAGGCTTTTGCTTCGTCTGTGTCGCCAGTGCCTCTGTTGGTGATTTCGGCCTTGACTTGGTAAGAGCCGGTTCTCTGCGACTCACTGTCGCTTCCGCACGATGTTAACACTGTTGCAATACCGCAGGTCATAATGACGGCCAGCATCCATAAAATACTCTTTTTCATTGTTTTATTTGTTTGGTTATTGTTGATTGAGAATGAATGTTTGTTTTCTGACTGCAAAGATACGAAAAAAAGATGAGAACACCAAAGGTTGCAGCAACTTTTTTAATAAATATGTAGTGAAGACACTCGTTGCAGTGCAATGTGCATACTACTACATTCAAACGTCACATTGTAACTTTGTAACAATGTAACAATAAGGATTTTCAATGTTGCGGATGTAGGTATATTAGAATATATAATAATTATAATTATTATATATTTATAATCTCATGGTCTGCAATGCGGCATGGGCTTAATGTTACAAAGTTACATTGTTACAATGTGACGTGGACGAAAAATGTCGAATTCGTGCTGAAAATCGGTCGAAATCGAAGGAAAAAAATTGGAGGCGTGCTGAAAATTTCGTACCTTTGCATTGTCAATAGGAACGATGGATTTTGAGCGCAGGGCACCAAAAATTTGTTTTCAGGCCTGACAAAATTTTCTCTAGTGTGGGGGAAGGTTTTTCTAATGTGAATGGATGGCGGTGAAGGTGGTTTTTTTGTAGTGGATATTGTGAAATATCTTGACGATTTGGTGAAGGCAGAAAAATAAATCTCTCAAAATATTGCAGATGTGCAGAATATTTTGTACCTTTGCAAAGGAGATTGAAAGTCGTGAAAGTAGTGAAGCAGATGATTACCATACTCGGTCCGACGGCCAGCGGCAAGACACCCTTGGCAGCAGCACTGGCAGCAGCCCTTCCGCCTGTGGACGGTGGGGTGGGAGCCGAGATTATCTCTGCCGACTCGCGTCAGGTGTATCGCCGCATGGACATCGGCACGGGCAAGGATTTGGAGGACTACGAAGTCAAACCTCTGCCCTCTGACCTCACACCTCTGACCGCTCAAAAAATCCCCTACCACCTCATCGACATCTGCGAGCCAGGAACGAAGTACAACCTGTTCCAGTATCAGCAGGACTTCTTCGACGCCTATCAGGACATCTGCAGTCGAGGCGTGACGCCCATTCTCTGCGGAGGCACGGGACTGTATATCGAGGCCGTGCTGAAGGGTTACAAGTTGTCGCCCGTCCCCCAGAACCCAGAGCTCAGGGCACGCTTGGAGGGGCACTCGCTGGCGGAACTGACGGCCATGCTGCAGGAGCTGAAGACCAGAACGGGCTCGAACATGCACAACACGACGGATGTGGACTCCTGTCAGCGCGCCATCCGTGCCATCGAGATAGAGACCTACAACCTGGAACACCCCACGCCCAAGCGCGAACTGCCGCCCGTGGACAGCCTGATTATCGGCGTTGACATCGACCGCGAGCACCGTCGCGAGAAGATTACCCGACGGTTGAAGGACCGTCTGCAGAACGGTATGGTGGAGGAGGTGAGAGGACTGCTCGAAGAAGGCATTCCCGTCGAAGACCTGACGTACTACGGACTGGAGTACAAGTTCGTGACGGAGTATGTCACAGGACAGACCACCTACGACGAGATGTTCCAACGGCTGGAGATAGCCATCCACCAGTTTGCCAAACGCCAGATGACATGGTTTCGAGGCATGGAGCGCCGAGGGTTCACCATCCACTGGATTGACGCCCTCCGGCCGATGGACGAGAAGGTCGGCGAGATACTACGGCTATTTGCCCCCTAAGTTAGGGGGCGCAGGGGTCTGAACAAGCGCAGGCTCCGAATAATCATCATAGAATGGTCTGATTCGCTTGTTCAGACCCCCATCCCCCTAACTTAGGGGGTGTATGCGATGGAACAAAACAAATGGGGCATCCTGTATTGCCCGAAAGGAAATGCTTCGAAGCAGCGTCAGAAGATACAGGCCGTGCTGGACCAGCGTGGCGTGGAGTACGACTGGGTGCAGAGCGAGTCGACAGACAGTGTGGAACGACTGATGAAGATGCTCATCAGCAACGGCTACAAGACCATCGTCGTGGTTGGTGGCGACTCGGCGCTGAACGATGCCGTGAACTGTCTGATGCAACAGGACGGCGAGGTGCGCGACAGCATTGCCCTCGGTGTTATCCCCAATGGTCTCATGAACGACTTCGCACGCTATTGGGACTTCAAGGAGGGCAACCTGGAACAGACCATCGACTGGCTCAAGAAACGTCGTGTCCGCAAGGTAGACCTGGGCTGTCTGCACTATCAGGACAAGGAGGGACAGCAGCGACAGCGCTATTTCCTGAACTGCGTCAACATCGGACTCATTGCCGACGTGATGAACCTGCGCCGACAGACCCGTTCGCTGCTGGGTTCGCACACACTGTCGTTCATCGTCTCCATCTTCCTCATGATTTTCCACCGCATGGACTACAAGATGCGCATCCGCATCAATACCGATACCGTCGACCGCAAGGTGATGACCATGTGCGTGGGCTCAGGACCAGGCTACGGTCAGACGCCCAATGCAGTACCCTACAGCGGTCTGCTGGACGTGTCGCTGGTCTATCATACCGAGATGCTGCAGGTCTTCGCCGGCGTGTGGCTGCTGTTGACGGGACGCTTCCTGAACCACCGCAGCGTACATCCCTATCGCACCCGCGAGGTATGGATCGACGAGGCCAAGCATGCCCTCGTGGGCGTCGACGGACGACTCATCGGACGACCGGAAGGTTCCTATCACATCACCATCGAGCCGGAGGTTATCAATTTCCTCATTCCAGAGTGACGCAAAACCACCCATAACCCTCTTTTGGGAGGCCGATATTACCTAAAAAATATTAAAAAGGAGCGTTTTTCAAAAAAAATGCCCCTTTTATTTTGTAGTCCCGCCAAAAATTCGTACTTTTGAGGGTCATTAGTACGTCTAAAACTTATTATTACACAAATAAAAACCTTAAAATAGGAACTATGAGTTATTTACGATTTGAAAAAGCTGTGATGACCAACTTGGAGGAGTCGCTGCGTCGTGAATTACTTCGGACAAACCGCTCAGGTGCCTACAGCGCGTCGACGCTCGTCGACTGTAACACGCGTAAGTACCACGGTCTGCTCGTTGTTCCCGTACCAGAGCTCGACGACGAGAACCACGTTCTGCTGTCGTCCTTCGACTGTACGGTCATACAGCACGGCGCTGAGTTCAACCTCGGACTCCACAAGTATCAGGGCAACAATTTCAGCCCGAAGGGTCACAAGTACATCCGTGAGTTCAGTTGCGACGTAGTGCCCACCACCATCTATCGTGTGGGTGGCGTGGTGTTGAAGCGAGAGACCATCTTCCAGGCCTATGAGGACCGCATCCTCATCCGCTACACCCTGGAGGACGCCCACTCGGCTACCACGCTGCGCTTCCGCCCCTTCCTGGCATTCCGCTCCGTGCGCCAGTTTACCCACGAGAACTCCACCGCCAGCCGTGAGTACCACGAGGTGGACAACGGCATCAAGACCTGTATGTATGCAGGCTATCCCGACCTGTACATGCAGTTCAACAAGAAGAACGACTTCGTCTTCCAGCCTGACTGGTATCGTGGCGTGGAGTACCCCAAGGAGCAGGAGCGCGGCTATGCCTCCAACGAGGACCTGTACGTGCCCGGCTACTTCGAGCTGAGCATCAAGAAGGGCGAGAGCATCGTCTTTGCCGCCTCGACGAAGGAGATTAAGAGCGCATCGCTGAAGGCACTGTTCCAGAAGGAAATGGACCTGCGTCCTGGTCGCGACAGCTTCTTCCACTGTCTGGTGTCGGCTGCTCATCAGTTCCACAACCGTCAGCCTAACGATGACCGCTACCTGCTGGCAGGCTACCCGTGGTTCAAGGCTCGCGCGCGTGATACATTTATATCTCTGCCAGGCCTGACGCTCAGCATCGGCGAGACCGACTACTTCGAGCTGGTAATGAAGACCGCCGAGAAGGGACTGCGCGAGTATATGGCCGACAAACCCCTCAGCGTCAAGATCTACGAGATGGAACAGCCCGATGTGCCCCTGTGGGCCGTATGGGCCATCCAGCAGTATGCCAAGGAGGTCGGTCGCGAACAGGGCTACAAGATGTATGGCAAGCTGGTGAAGGACATCATGAAGTACGTCATCGAGGGTGGCAACTCCATCATGCGCCTGGACGACAACGGACTGTTGTATGTCAACGGTCGCGACAGAGCCGTGACGTGGATGAACTCTACTGCCAACGGACGTCCCGTCGTGCCACGCTCAGGATATATCGTTGAGTTCAACGCCCTGTGGTACAACGCATTGAAGTTCTGTGCATCATTGGAAGAGGAGTTCGGCGACAAGAAACTGGCCGACAAGCTGGAGAAGCGTGCCGAACTGTGCAAGCAGTCGTTCATTGACACCTTCATGAACGAGTACGGCTATCTGCTGGACTACGTCGACGGCAGCATGATGGACTGGAGCGTACGCCCCAACATGATCTTCCCTGTAGCCTTCGACTACTCGCCGCTGTCACAGGACCAGAAGAAGAGCGTACTCGACATCTGCACACGCGAACTGCTGACACCCAAGGGACTGCGCTCGCTGTCGCCTAAGAGCGGCGGCTACAATCCTATGTATGTCGGACCGCAGACACAGCGCGACTACGCCTACCATCAGGGTACCGCATGGCCGTGGCTCGGAGGCTTCTACATCGAGGCCTGTCTGAAACTCTACAAACGCACCCGCCTGAGCTTCCTCGAGCGACACATGGTGGGCTATGAAGACGAGATGAACTATCATGCTCTGGGAACCATCAGTGAGCTGTTCGACGGCAACCCGCCGTTCCACGGACGCGGTGCAATGGCCTTCGCCATGAACGTCGCAGAAATCCTGCGCTCCCTGAAGCTGATGGAGAAATATACATATCAAAAATAAGGAGGCCGCACTATGAAAGTATTAATGTTTGGATGGGAGTATCCTCCTCACGTATTCGGTGGACTGGCCACCGCTAACTATGGTATCTCGCAGGGTCTGCACGCTCAGGGCGATATGGACATCACCCTCTGTCTGCCTCACCCCTTTGGCGATGAAGACCGCTCGGCCTGCAACATCGTGGCTATGAACGCCGTGCCCATTGCCTGGCGCGACGTCTCGGCAGACTATGTTCGCGAGCGGGTGGGCAACATCATGGATCCTGACTTCTATTTCCGCTTGCGCGAACACCTGTATGCCGACTTCAACTACATGCACGTCAACGACTTGGGCGCTATGGAGTTTGCTGGAGGTTATCCTGGCAACCTGCACGAGGAAATCAACAACTACTCGATTATTGCCGGCGTCGTAGCTCGTACGCTGGACTATGACATTATCCACGCTCACGACTGGCTGACCTATCCTGCAGGCATCCACGCCAAGCAGGTCAGCGGCAAGCCCCTGTGCATCCACGTACATGCTACTGACTTCGACCGCTCGCGCGGCAAGGTGAACCCCACCGTCTACAGCATCGAGAAGAACGGTATGGACAATGCCGACTGCATCATGTGTGTGTCTGAGCTGACACGCCAGACGGTCATCAACCAGTATCACCAGGATCCACGCAAGTGCTTCACGGTTCACAACGCTGTGTATCCCCTGCCCGAGGAGTACGACTCCATTCCGCGTCCTGACCACACAGGCAAGGACAAGGTGGTGACCTTCCTCGGACGTATCACCATGCAGAAGGGTCCTGAGTACTTCGTCGAGGCAGCCAACATGGTCATCCGTCGCACCAAGCACGTTCGCTTCTGTATGGCTGGTTCAGGCGATATGATGGACGCCATGATTTACCTGGCTGCTGAGCGAGGCATTGCCGACCGCTTCCACTTCCCTGGATTCATGCGTGGCAAGCAGGTGTACGAGTGCCTGAAGGATAGCGACGTCTACGTCATGCCGTCCGTATCAGAGCCCTTCGGCATCTCGCCGTTGGAGGCTATGCAGTGTGGCACGCCGACCATCATCTCGAAGCAGTCAGGCTGTGCAGAGATTCTGACCAACTGTATCAAGGTTGACTATTGGGACATCCATGCTCTGGCAGACGCCATCTACAGCATCTGCGCCAACGAGTCGCTCTTCAAGTACCTCAAGGAGGAAGGCAAGAACGAGGTCGACCAGATTACGTGGGAGAAAGTCGGTGCCTGGATAGCAACGCTCTACAAGAGAACCCTCGGCTGGGAACAGTAAAATAACAAAATAACCCAATTGCAAAATCAATTGTAAATTGTAAAATTGTAAATTATGAAAACAATTTGTTTATATTTCGAGATACACCAGATTATCCATCTGAAGCGCTATCGTTTCTTCGACATCGGTACTGACCACTACTACTACGATGACTATGAGAACGAGCGTAGTATCAGCTATATTGCCGAGCACAGCTACATGCCGGCACTGAACGCCATCAGCGACATGATTCGCGACAATGGCCAGTATTTCAAGGTCGCCTTCTCGCTGTCTGGTACGGGCATCGAGCAGCTGGAGTTCCACGCTCCACAGGTCATTGCCAAGCTGCAGGAACTGAACCAGACCGGTTGCGTAGAGTTCCTCGCAGAGCCGTACAGTCACGGTCTGTCGTCGCTGGCTAACGAGGAAACCTTCGCCCTCGACGTCAAGAAGCAGGCCAACAAGATTGAGGAGCTCTTCGGCAAGCGTCCTACCGTTGCCCGCAACTCGTCACTCATCTACTCTGACGACATCGGTGCTCAGATTGCCGCTATGGGCTTCAAGGGTATGCTGACCGAGGGTGCCAAGCACGTGCTGGGCTGGAAGTCGCCACACTACGTATACAACTGTAACATGGCTCCCAACCTGAAGCTGCTGCTGCGCGACGTAGAACTCTCTGACGACATCTCGCTGCGCTTCAATAATACTGACTGGGCGGGCTATCCCTTGTTTGCCGACGCTTACATCGACCGCATTGCCCGTCTGCCTGAGGAAGAGCAGATTGTCGGCATCTTCATGGAGCTCAGTGCCCTGGGTATCGCCCAGCCGCTGTCCAGCAACATCCTCGAGTTCCTGAAGGCTCTGCCCGCATGTGCCAAGGAGAAGGGCATCACCTTCGCTACGCCGACTGAGATCTGCATGAAGACCAAGAGCCAGCGCGAGGCTTTCAACAAACTGTACAGTGTGGCCGACCGTCTGCGCATTGCCGACGATCCTCGCATCAATCAGGACTGGGACTACCTGCAGGCTTCGAACAACTTCCGCTTCATGACCACCAAGCCGTCGAACGTCGGACTGGATCGTGGTATCTACAGCAATCCCTTCGACGCCTTCACCAACTATATGAACATCCTCGGCGACTTCATCAATCGCGTCAATGCCCTCTATCCACAGGAGATTGAGAACGATGAGCTGAACGCACTGCTCACCACCATCCGCAACCAGGGTGACGAGATTGAGATGAAGGACCTGGAGATTACTCGTCTGAAGGCTCGTCTGGAGCAGTTGGACCCCACAGCCCTCGAGGAAGAAAAACCGAAGGCTGCTCCCAAGGCCGCTGCTAAGAAGCCTGCCGCTAAGAAGCCAGCTGCTAAGAAACCTGCAGCCAAGAAGGCAGCTGCTCCTGCCCCCAAGGCTGAGGAAGAGAAGAAGTAATTGTATTTACGTCTGGTTTAATAAAAAAGAGTCGCAAGCGAAATGCCTGCGACTTTTTTTTTCGTGTTTCTCTGTTCCTTACAGTTTGGCTTTGGCCGTCAGGGCGTTGACGTCTAATTCCTGACTGCGTGGCGACGGAGCAGCATTGCCGACGGTGAAGGTGTATTCTCCACGCGTCAGACGGCTCTCGCCATCGTTGCCGACGGTCATCAGCTGCTGGGGGGCTATATCAAAGACAACCTCACGCGAAGCACCTGGTGCCAGCGACAGACGCTGGAAGGCAGCGAGCTGCTGGAGTGGGGCCGTAGTACCTGCACCAGGAGCAGAGACGTAGGCCTGAACAACCTCCGTAATCTCGCGGTTGGTGGGATTGCTGATAGTCAGCGTGAGGTGGGCACCCTTCTTCTTGTCGGCCTTGACCTGCAGGTTCTGGTATTGCAGACGACCGTAGTGCAGACCATAGCCGAAGGGATAGAAGATGTTGTCGGTCATGTACTTATAGGTACGGTTCTGCATGGAGTAGTCTTCGAAGTCGGGCAACTTGTCACCGTCGGCAGGGAAGGTGACGGGCAGACTGCCGGAGAAGTTGGCATCGCCAAAGAGCAGGTTGGCAAGGGCATAGCCGCCTTCCTGGCCGGGATACCAAGCCAGGACAACGGCATCAACTATGTCACATATCTCACGGATGTCCATAGGACTGCCACCAGTGAGCACTACGATGACACCTTGTTTCTTCTTGGCGCATATCTGGCGCAGGAAGTTCATTTGGCTCTCCGGTATGCGCAAGTCCTTGCGGTCGCCACACTCGGAGTCGATGGCTTCGCCTTCCTCACCTTCCAGATTGCCGTTGTTACCCATGACGATGATGGTCTTCTCGGCACCCGTAGCATCGCCAACAGCCCAGTTGGTGCTGTTCAGTGCCGGCGAGTTCTCCAGCACACCAGGACGATAGTTGACTGCCGTTCCTGCACTGACCTTTCCGACAATGCCCTGCAGGTAAGTGCTGTAGCGGTCGGAGAGTCCGAAGTAGTTGCCCATGAGCCAGAAGGCATCGGCAGCACCGGCACCGGTGACATAGAGCGTGTGGATGTTCTTGTCGATAGGCAGTGCGCCGTTGTTCTTCAGCAGGACCATGCTTTCCGTTGCAGCCTGCAGGGCGAGGGCAATGTGCTCAGGCGAGCCAATCACCGCCGGGTCAACGTTGTTATAGGGACAAGCGGGGTCGGGGTGAATGATGCCCAGCTTCAGGCGCGTAAGCATCAACGGTACCAGGGCGTTGTCGATGTCAGCCTCCGTGACGAGACCCTGTTTGAGAGCATCCTTGAGGGCTTCGAAGGTGCTGCCGCACTCAATATTCAGACCAGCCTTGATGGCAATGGCACAGGCTTCGGCAGGGGTCTTGACGATTTTGTGCCCCTTCCAGATGTCCTCTACCGCACCGCAGTCGGAAACGATGTGTCCTTGAAAGCCCCACTTCTTGCGTACAACGTCGGTCAGCAGGAACTTGCTGGCAGATGCAGCATCGCTATAGACGCGGTTATAGGAACTCATCACAGCCTCTACCTTGCCGTCTTGTATCAGCATACGGAAGGCTGGCAGATAGGTTTCCCAAAGGTCGCGCAGGGAAGGAACGACATTGGCGCTGTGGCGAGTGGACTCCGGTCCGCTGTGAACTGCCAAGTGCTTGGCGCAGGCTGCCACCTTCAGATAGACGGGGTCGTCGCCCTGCATCCCCTTGACGAAGGCAGTGCCCATCGTGCCAGTGAGGAAGGGGTCTTCGCCCCATGTTTCCAGACAGCGCCCCCAGCGCGGGTCGCGCAGGATATTGATGTTAGGGCTCCAGAAGGTCAGTCCTGTATAGCGGGCGTAGTTGCCGTTCTTGCGTGCAATACCATATTTGGCACGCGCCTCCATAGCAATCGCGTCACCAATTTGTCTGACGAGCTCCGGGTGGAACGTGGCTCCCAAGCCGATGGGTTGCGGGAAGACAGTAGCACGTCCGTTACGCCCCACGCCGTGCAGTCCTTCGTTCCACCAGTCGTAAGGCTCAATGCCCAGGCGTTTGATGCCCGGCGTGGTGTTCATGAGTTGGGAGAATTTCTCCTTCAGCGTCATTTGTGCAATGAGGTCTCTCGCCTCCTGCTCCAGCTTCTGTATAGAGCCCTGGGCAGTAGCAGTCATTGCCATACATGTAATAGCCATCGATATAAACAATCTTTTCATAAGTCGGTAATGTTTTGAATTTGATGGCAAAATTACTTGTTTTTGTATTAAAACAGGTTTCATTCTTATTTTTTTTGGTTTCATTGCTGTTATTTCCATAATTATTTATACCTTTGCCCATTGAAAACGCTAAAAACAAAATGGAAACAACTATTACTAAACCTCTATATGCCCTTCTGCTATTGCTGACGGTCTGCTTAGGATTGCATGCACAAGAGATAGAAGAGTTTACCTTTTTACATATTGGCCAGGCGGACGGCATGCCCAGCCAGCGCATCTATTCCGTTGTGCAGACGAGCGACGGTGCGCTGTGGTGGTCGAGCAAGCACGGCGTAGAACGCTATAACGGGGTCAACATCAAGCATTATATGTTGGGCGACCCCGACATCTTCAGTGAACACGCTGGAAAGCGCATAGAGCTGTGTGACCATTTCGGAAAGAACGTAAAGTCGCCCGATGCTTCTTCCTTGTTGGCATACGACAACAAGGGACGCATCTATTCTTACGATGCCGTTCGCGACAGGTTCGTGCTTCTTGCTGACGTCGGACAGTTGTTGAAGGAGCAGATAGACCTGAACGACATTCTCTCTACCGCACAGGGTTTCTGGCTGGCTACCAACAAAGGCATCTGGTTTCTGCATGACGAGACGTTGATACCTGTCGTGAGAAAGGTGAATGCCAACTATATCATCCCCACCAATCGTTCGCTGCTGCTGTGTACCCGTGAGGGCGTCTTGGAATATAAGGAGAGCCAGTCGCAGATTCCACGGGCCGGCATGAAGATGAAGACCATCGTGCCATACGATGTGGAGAGCGGCTATTACGACGTAATATATAATAAGGTGTGGTTAGGAGGCTACAGTAGTGGTGCCAGGGTGCTGTCGTATGAGTCGGCAGGTGCTGACGGCACCTATGCGGAAAATCATGTCATCGAGACGCAGAACCCGGTACGTGCCTTCTGTCCTTATGACATGAACACCATGCTGGTAGGCGTTGACGGACAGGGCGTATATAAAGTGAAGCGCAGGCCTACGTCACAGGATAGCGGCACATTGCTCTTCAATGCCAATGAGGGCGTGAAGGGAGTGCTGCACGGAAATGGTATCTATACAGTCGTTGTTGATATTTGGGGTAACATTGTCATGGGTTCCTATTCGGGAGGTATTGACATTGCACGTCCTGCTGGTACGATGGTTGCTATCTATCAGCATGTGTCCAATAATCCGCAGACCATCCTCAACGACCGTGTCAATGCGGTAGGACAGACACCTTCAGGCCATCTGATGATGGGTACGGAGAACGGTATCAGCATCTATAACCGTAAGACGCAGACCATGACCCATGCCTGTCGGGGAGCCGTGGTGCTGAGCCTCTGCGTGACACCGCGAGGCACCATGCTAGCATCGACCTACGGACAAGGTGTGTTGGAGTTTACCGAGGACGGTGCCTCGAAGCCCTTGTATAACGTGGCCAACGGCATCTTGAAGGACGATCATGTCTTTAAGGTTCGCTACGACCGTGAAGGCCATCTGTGGATGGGAGGTCTGGACGGTGACCTGGTGCAGCTGACGGCAGACGGTCCGCGCTATTATCCCGTTCACTATGTGAAAGACATGCTTCAGTTATCTGACGACCGCATGGCCATTGCCACTACCTATGGCATTTACCTAATACATCCGAAGACGGGAAAGACCGTCAAACTGAACTATACCCCTGCCGGCGAGAAAGATGTCAATGAATTTGTGCATACCCTCTTCTTAGACAACGAGAAGGACTTATGGATAGGCACTGATGGCGGCGGTATCTATATCTACGACCTGCAAAGCAAGCATGTGCGTCACCTGACCATGCAGAACGGACTGACGTCGAATTTCGTGAACAGCATCAGTAAGGATGTGATGGGCAGAATCATCATTGCCACCGAGCGCGGACTGGCCTTTGCCGACCCCAAGGATCCCTCGCATATCGTAGGTGTGAACTACTGCTACGGCGTGGATCGTGAATACTCCAGCCGTGCCATCATAAACATGAGCGACGGCAATATAGCGTTAGGCTCCACAACGGGTGCCTTAGTGGTGAATCCGCAACATATTCAGGCCATAAACTATACGGCGAAGCTGAATATCTTAGGTATCAGCTGCGAGGGAGACGACTGCGACACCTTCAAGGATCATATTCACCAGCAGCTGACCAAGAAGAAGCTGCACCTGTCGTATGGTCAGCGCACCTTCGACCTGCTTTTCGAGGCTATCAACCTGCGCAACCAGTCGGACATTGTCTATCAGTATAAGGTTGATAAAGGACAGTGGAGCACTCCTTCTGCTCAGCAATACATCCGTTTTACCAGCATGGAGGCTGGCGAGCACCAGCTGGTGCTGCGTTGTGTTAGCAGAACCTGCGGTGCAGTGCTTGACGAGGTGACACTGACTGTTTCCATTGGTCAGCCGTGGTGGAACTCCTGGTGGATGTGGTGTGTCTATATCATCCTCCTTGGCCTGATGATCTACGGTGCCTGGCGCATTCATCAGCTGCACGAGAAGTATGTGCGCCTGGTACTTGCCAATCCTGGTCTGAGCGGTCATGTCGTGCAGCAAGTGGAGCAAGCTGCCGTTGATGCCTCGCCAGAGGAACAGCAGGAGCCCGACGACAGCGGTGCGTTTATCAGTCAGGCCACACAGCTGGTGATTGACAACCTCTCCGATGCCGACTTTACCATCGACCGCCTGTGCAGGGAGATGGCCATGAGCCGCACGCTGTTCTATGTGAAGCTGAAGTCGTACACGGGTAAGTCGCCGCAGGACTTCATTCGCATTATCCGCCTGGAGCGTGCTGCCGCTCTGTTGCGTAGCGGCAAGCAGGTGACCGACGTTGCTGCGCTGACGGGCTTCGACAATCCTAAGTATTTCAGTACGGTATTCAAGAAATATTTCGGCGTGTCACCGTCAAAATACTAAAGACAAAAGGTATGAAAACTGACAAAATAAGGTTTCAAAGCTATCAACTTTTAGTTTTGAAACCTTTTTTGCAAGCATTTAGACCCTCTTGATATATATAAAGAGTAACTTTGCAGCACGAAAAGAATTTAAAAACGAAAACGCTATGAAGAAAAGAAACGTCATTGCCTTGTGTTGCGGTATGCTCTTTGCAAGCTTGCTACCTGTTACCGTCAGTGGTCAGCCAACCGCACAGGAGTGGAACAAGGGTGTTGTGGGATGGAATTTAGGTAACCAGTTTGAGTGCTCTGCACCCGGACAGGATGGTGAGTCGATGCAGATAGGTATGCCGGAGAACAGCATCAAGGCTGAGACGGCGTGGGGCAATCCCGTCGTCACGAAGAAGACCATCAAGGCTGTCAAGGAGGCAGGCTTCAATGCCATCCGTATTCCCATTCGCTGGCAGTGCCACATTACCAATACTGCTGCTATGAGCATTGACAAGGCCTGGCTGGCACGTATCAAGGAAGTGGTTGGCTGGTGCCTGAGCAACGACCTGAAGGTGATTATCAACGTTCATCACGACAAATGGCTGGAGGGCCGTCCCTATTATAAGAATAAGGATGAGAACAACCAGAAGCTGGCCCTGCTGTGGATGAACATTGCCAATGAGTTTGCCAACTACGACTATCGTGTGGCCTTTGCAGGAACTAATGAGGTACACGTGCGCGACAACTGGGGAAAGCCCGAACCTGAGAACCTGGCAGTGCAGAACAGCTACAACCAGACCTTCATCGATATTGTCCGTTCGTTAGGGGGCAACAACCAGAAGCGTCACCTCATTGTGCAGACCTACGTGTGCAATCCCGACTTCGGACTGTATAACGGCGACTTCATTGTTCCTACCGATATAGAGGATAACGGCAACAAATACATGAGTGTGGAGTTCCACTATTATACCCCTTGGGACTATGCTGGAGAGTGTAAGTTCAACTACTGGGGACAGCCTTCGAAGGACAAGGGCCTGGAGGTTTCTCCCAGCGACGAGAAGACGATGGCCGACTTCCTGAATCGTGTTGTCAGCACCTGGGGCGACAAGGGTCTTGGCCTGGTGATGGGCGAGTGGGGTGTTACTGATCGCCAGAAGGCTGGACAGACAGATGCCATCCATGAGAACATGACCTACTATTGCAAGTTCCTGATTAGTGAGACGCTGAAGCGCGGCATCTCGACCTTCATCTGGGACAACAACAACTTCGGCAGTGGTGCTGAGCATTTCGGCATTTTCGACCGCAAAGCCAGCATGAAAGTAAAGGCTCCTTGGATTCTGCAGGGAATTATGGAAGGTAAGAAGTAAGATGTCTGAGGTAAGAAGTAAGAGAAAAAATAAATAAAAAGACACAATAATGAAAAAGGCATTCATTTCCCTGGCTATGATAGCCATGACGATGCTGGGCTTTACCGCCTGCAGCACAAAGAGTGAGACAAACGATGTAAACAACTTCCGCATCCAGCGCGGTACTAATGTCAGCCACTGGCTGTCGCAGTCGGAAGAGCGGGGCGAGGCCCGTCGCCAACACATTCAGGAAGACGACTTCGAGCGTCTGGCACAGTTGGGCTTCGACTTCGTACGCCTGCCCATTGACGAGGTGCAGTTCTGGGACGAAGAGGGTAACAAACTGCCCGAGGCTTGGGACTTGATGGTCAATGCCATCAACTGGGCTCAGAAGCATCACCTGCGCACCATCGTTGACCTGCATATTATCCGTTCGCACTACTTCAACGCATCGTTGGAGGGCAAGGGTGACGAGAATACTCTCTTTTCTTCAGAGAAGGCGCAGCAGGACCTGATAGAGATGTGGTATCAGCTGTCTGATGTGCTGAAGGGCTACAGCAACGACTCCGTGGCATACGAGTTCATGAACGAACCCGTTGCCGACGACCACGAGCAGTGGAACCAGCTCATCGTAAAGGTTCATCAGGCACTGCGCGAGCGTGAACCTCAGCGTACATTGGTAATTGGAAGCAACCTGTGGCAGGGTTACGAGACTATCAAATATCTGAAGGTTCCTGAGAACGACAAGAACATCATCCTCTCCTTCCACTACTACAACCCCATGATTCTCACACACTACGGTGCTTGGTGGACCCCCATCGGCAAATATACCGGCAAGGTGAACTATCCTGGTGTGCTCGTGTCGAAGGAAGACTATGACGCTCAGACTCCTGAGGTGAAGAAACTGTTGGACGAAAATCATTACACCACACAGGTCTGGGACATCGACAAGATTCGTGAGGACTTCAAGGACGCCATTGCCGCTGCCAAGAAGTACAATCTCCAGCTGTTCTGCGGTGAGTGGGGCGTCTATGAGCCCGTTAATCGTGAACTGGCTTATAAGTGGACAAAGGATATGCTGACCGTGTTCAAGGAGAACAACATTGCCTGGACTACTTGGTGCTATGATGCCGACTTCGGTTTCTGGGACCAGCAGAAGAACGACTTCAAGGACAAGGGTCTGGTGGATTTGCTGATGGAGAAGTAGGATTTAAGTTTACAGTTTACGGTTTACAGTTTACAGATTATGAAGACATTCGGACATTTCGACGATAAAAACCGCGAGTACGTCATCACCGACCCCGCTACCCCGTTTCCCTGGATTAACTACTTAGGCAATGAAGACTTCTTCGGGCTCATCAGCAATACTGCCGGTGGCTACGACTTCTATAAAGATGCCAAGTTCCGTCGCATCACACGCTATCGCTACAACGGCGTACCTATGGATGCCGGTGGCCGTTACTTCTACATTAGAGAGGAACAGCCAACAGCTAATGGCCAAGAGCCAAAAGCCATTGTGTGGAATCCAGGTTGGAAGCCCTGCAAGACTCCCCTCGACAGTTACGAGTGCCGACACGGCATGAACTATACACGCATTACGGGCAGCAAGAACGGTGTGGAGGCCAGCGTGCTCTTCTTTGTGCCTTTGAAGACCTGGGCAGAAGTGCAGAAGCTGACCTTGAAGAACACCACCAACAGCGTCAAGACACTGAAGCTCTTCTCCTTCACGGAGTGGTGTTTGTGGAATGCCGCTACCGATATGGAGAACTTCCAGCGTAACTGGTCTACCGGCGAGGTGGAGATAGAGAAGACCGTGCTCAACGGCTCTTCCGTTGAGACCACCGCCATCTACCACAAGACCGAGTACAAGGAGCGCCGTAACCACTATGCCTACTATGCTTTGACCAATGCCAAGGCTGATGGCTTCGATACTGACCGTGAGTCGTTCATTGGCCTTTACAATGGTTTCGAGGCTCCCCAGTGCGTCATGAATGGCAAACCGGCTATGAGCGTTGCTCATGGTTGGAGTCCTATTGCCTCACACTATGTGGAGGTAACCCTGCAGCCTGGCGAGAGTCGCGACTTCATCTTCGTGTTAGGCTATGCCGAGAACGAGCAGGAGAAGAAGTATGAGTTCAGCGATTCACCCGCCAAGGGAACACTTATCACTTCGCTTGGCGACCTTGACCATACTATTATAAATAAGGAGAAGGCGCATGCTGTGATAGAGCGCTTTGCGATTGTTGAGGCTGTCGATGCCGCCTTTGCAGAGTTGTGCCGTCTGTGGGACGACCTGCTGTCGCGCTTCACCGTCAAGAGCAGCGACGAGCGTCTGAACCGCATGGTAAACATCTGGAACCAGTATCAGTGCATGATTACCTTCTGCTTCTCACGCTCTGCTTCGTTCTTCGAGAGCGGCGTAGGTCGTGGCATGGGTTTCCGCGACAGCAACCAGGACTTGGTAGGCTTCGTCCATCAAGTACCCAGCCGCGCCCGTCAGCGCATTATCGACATCGCTTCCACACAGTTCCCCGACGGTGGCTGCTACCACCAGTACCAGCCCCTTACCAAGCGTGGCAACAACGACATTGGCGGCGGTTTCAACGACGACCCCTGCTGGCTGATCTTCGGCACGGTGGCATACGTGAAAGAAACGGGCGACTACTCTATTCTCGACGAGATGGTCCCCTTCGACAATCAGCCCGGTACGGAGGTGACACTCATGGAGCACCTGCGCATCTCGTTCGACCACGTAGTGAACAACCTCGGTCCTCACGGACTGCCTCTCATTGGTCGTGCCGACTGGAACGACTGTCTGAACCTGAACTGCTTCTCGTGGGATCCCAACGAGAGTTTCCAGACTACGGAGAACAATAGCGAGGGCTCCAAGGCTGAGAGTCTGATGATTGCCGGCTTGTTCGTGTTTACGGGCAAGCAGTATGTAGAGCTTTGCCGCCACTATTCCCAGCGTTCCTCCGCTGGGTATGCCGAGGAGGCTCAGCGCGCCCAGCGCCACCTCGACGCGATGACCGAAGCTGTGAAGCTGCACGGCTGGGATGGCGAATGGTATCTGCGTGCCTATGACTTCTACGGCAACAAGATAGGCAGCAACGAGAACGAGGAGGGCAAGATATTCATCGAGTCGCAGGGCTTCTGCACGATGGCAGGCATCGGACAGGAGGATGGTATGGTAGACAAGGCACTTGATGCCTGCAAACAGTATCTCGACAGTCCTCACGGCATGGTGCTCAACCATCCGGCCTTTACCCGTTATCACGTGGAGATGGGTGAGATAAGCACTTATCCCGCAGGCTACAAGGAGAACGCCGGCATTTTCTGCCATAACAATCCGTGGGTCATCATCGGTGAGACGGTGGCCAAGCGTGGCAACGATGCCTGGGAACACTATACCAAGATTTGTCCGGCATGGATTCAGGACCAGCAGCTGCACAAGGTGGAGCCCTACGTCTATTGTCAGATGGTGGCAGGTAAGGATGCTGCCAAGCCCGGTGAGGGCAAGAACTCGTGGCTCACGGGTACTGCCGCCTGGAACTGGCTGACCATTACGCAGTTTATTCTGGGTATCAAACCCACCTTCGACGGCCTGGAGATAGATCCATGTATTCCTTCGACACTCAAGGAGTTTACCGTACATCGCCAGTTGCGCGATGCTTCGTTCGACATCACCGTGAAGAATCCCAACGGCAAGCAGAGCGGTGTGAGCAGTATTGTGCTTGACGGTTCGCCCGTTGAAGGCACTACCATTAAGGCTACTCCCGGTCGTCACACTGTCGAGGTCATTATGTGATAGTTTACGGTTTACAGTTTACGGTTTACAGTTTATGGCAAAACTAAGTGAAAAGATTGGATATGCGCTGGGCGATGCGGCAGCGGGTGGTATTACGTGGAAGGTGATGTCTATCGCCTTCCCGCTGTTCTTCACCAACGTCTTCGGACTGACCGTAGCCGATACGGCCATGCTGATGTTGATAGCCCGTATGTTCGACGTAGTGACCGACCCTGTTATGGGTTCTCTGGCCGACCGCACCCAGAGCCGCTGGGGTACCTATCGCCCTTGGCTCATCTTTGGTGCCGTGCCCTTGGGACTGATCTTTGCCCTGCTGCTCTATACCCCCGAGTTCGGACCTGCAGGCAAGCGTATATGGGCATATACCCTCTATCTGTTGATGATGGTAGTCTATACCGCCGTCAACGTGCCTTACGGCTCGCTGTTGGGCGTGATGACTGCTGACGATAACGAGAAGAACCAGTTCTCCTCCTTCCGCATGGTAGGAGCCTACGCCATGGGTTTCATCACGCTGCTGTCGTTCCCCTATCTGCAGAAGATGGTGGGCGGCACCGAGCAGCACCAGTATGCGGTATTGGGAGCTTTCTTCGGCATCATTGCCACGCTGGGTACGCTGGCCTGCGGACTGCTGACCAAGGAGCGTCTGAAGCCCGTGCGTGCTGAGAAGTTCTCGCTGAAGCCCTTTGCAGACCTGTTCCGCAACAAGCCCTGGATTTACCTGACGCTCATCGGCATCTGCATGAACTTCTTCAACGGTTTCCGTTATGCCGTGGCAGGCTATATGTTCGAATACTGTCTGCATGGCGACGTGACGGTGAGCGGCTTGATTATCAACTACACCGTCTTCATGACCTTCGGTGAGCTGACCTGTATGATTTTCGGAGGCGTTTCGCCGTGGTTCACCCGCAAGATAGGCTCCAAGCGCAAGGCATTCATGTGGGCAGCTGTCATCTGTGTGGTAACCAGTGCGCTGTTTTTCTTCGTACCTATGGACGCTGCCTACATCTGGGTGTTGGTAGGCATTGTGGTGCTGACCAGCGTAGGCATAGGTCTTTATTCGCCCCTGCTTTGGTCGATGTATGCCGACGTGGCTGACTATGCCACAGAGAAGAACGGCACCTCATCGACGGGTGTTATCTTCTCTTCGGGTACGATGTCGCAGAAGTTCGGCACCGCCATCAGCGGTTCTCTGGTAGCCCTCTTCTTAGGCATTGCCGGTTTCGTGTCAGGTACAGACCCTGTGACAGACCAGACCATCGTCACCATTACCGACCCGGTAGCCGTGAACGAGATGATATGGTCGCTGTTCTCCATCTTCCCGGCAGTCATTGCCGTCATCATGATAGGGCTGCTCTATCTCTATCCGATTAAGAAGTAGGAGTCAGGCAAGTAGTTAGTTAGAATACTATCAAAAAGAGGTCTGAATACTGACATGTTTCAGTTTTCAGACCTTTTTTGTACGCTATCGAACCTACCTTTTCATATATTGCCGTACCTTTGCACTCGGATTTGAAAATCTACAGCGAGAAAAAACTGACAGATAACTAACAAACAAAAAAAAGACAAATTAATTATGAAAAAGCTTATTACTTTAGTGATGCTCAGCATCTTGACAGTGATTAACGCCTCTGCAGCAGAAGAAGTATTGTGGACTGGTAAGGTGACCTTAGAGTGGGGCACGCCTTGGAATCCTGGTGAATTAACTACGCCTTTTACGCCTTTATTTACTAAGGATCAATTTGCATCCTTTGAAAATGGACAGAAATTCTATTTTTATTTCGAGACAGTTGATGGTGAATATCGAACAGTTCGTTTTGCAAGATGGAATGGCGAAAAAAACAGTTTGGGAATAGCCGATTATAGTCCAGCATATGATCAGTATACACCCGAAAGGATTGAGTTAGAGATTACTGATGCGGTCAAGACAAACGTTGCAGGAGAAGATGCCGGAACTGGTGGCTTTACAGTTTGCGGTCATAATGTAACATTAATTAGAGTAACCAAGGAAGTTAACAACCCTGTTGACATAGATCCTGTATTGTTGTGGCAAGGTGAGATAACTGTTAATGGATGGGGAACATCATCTCTTAATTGGACTTGGGCAACAAACGAGACAGAATTAACTCCTTTTGTAGAGGCAATTACAGGTCCTTGTAACTTATATGTTCTCATTGATGGAGGAACATCTCCTGTAGTTCGTTTGGCTGGTGCTTGGGGAGATTGGAGCGCAACAGGTTATCCTATTAATACCAAAGACTATGATGTTGATGGTGAAAATATCGTGAAAATACCTGTTACTCAGGATTTTGTAACAAAAGCTTTTGAGAAACATGGTGGCTTTGCTATTTGGGGTAACGGTGGCTATACCATCAAGGCTATTGCTACCACCAAGGAGACGCTGTTGAATTCGGTTACGACTGATGCAAAGGGTTATGCAACCTATAGTAGTAACAATACATTGGCACTTAATAATCTGCCTGATGGCTTAGAGGCTTATACAGCTTGGCTTGATGGAACTACGTTGAGATTTAACCAAAAGACAGCAGCTGTAGGTTCTGGTACAGGTTTGCTGATAAAAGGTGGAGCTAACACAACTTATTATATTCCTGCAAAGACAGACGCGACAGAGCCTGACTACAATGCTCTCTCTGCAAACTTGTCTTCTACGTTGCTCAAGAGTGATGATAAAGACTATATTTTTGTAATGAAGAAAGCAACATCTGGATCTGGTAGTCCAGAGTTCCAAAAGCTCTCTACCAAAGGTGTTACTGTACCTGCTAAAAAGGCTTATGTTCAAATAGCTAAAAGTGCATTCGGTGGCGGCGCTCACGAACTGGGCATTAGCTTCGGTGATGAGGATGTGACTGCGATTAACGCTGTGAAGGACGTGACGAATGCTGATAACCGCTATTATAATCTGAGCGGACAGGTAGTCGCTAATCCTACAAAGGGCATCTATATCTTAAATGGTAAAAAGGTTGTAATTAAGTAAGGTAAAGGAGGACAAGACAATGAAAAAGACATATATCACACCCGAGAACATCGTAGTAGCCATCAATAGCAACGCCACGCTGCTGGCAGGTTCAGTAGATGCAAAAGTTCTTGACCCATCAGTGGAGTTCAATCCAGGGGATGATGAGATTGGCGCACATGAAAGTGACTTTGACTTCTAAATAGGAACAATAATTAGTATTAACAATAAAAACAAAAAGTATTATGAAAAAGATTTTTACCTTAGTGATGCTGAGCATCCTGACAGTGATGAACGTGAATGCCGAAGAGACAACTCTTTGGGAAGGTGACTGGTGGTTCTCTTGGGAGGCTGCTAATACCGACGAGGCTCATAAGGGTTGGAATGCTAATTCCAATGGCGTAAACTTTGCCGATTATAATGAAGGAGATGTGTTCTATTTCTATTTGGTAAAGGACTCTGAGCATCTTTTTGACATGGAGTATTACAACTATCGCTTTGATGATTCAAACTGGAATGCACTCCCTGGCTGTGCAGCTACCGATGCTTCTGGTAATGAAACAAAAGCCAAATTTGTTCTTACTGCTGATATTAAGACAGCTCTTGCTAGTGCAGATTTTGCATTGCACGGACATGGCTTGAAGTTGGTAAAGGTTACCAAGGGTGAGGAAGAGCAGCCTGTTGTTATTGAGGATTTACCTGCAGCTACGCTGTGGACTGGCGAGCAGGAGATTGACGGTTGGGGTGTAAAGTGCATGGTGCTGAATACTGAGAATGAGGCTTTCACCGTATTCACGGAGAAACTGACCAAGGCTTGCAACCTGTACTTCTTGGTCGAGAATACCACTGGTGCTGACTTCCGTATTGCTGGCGCCTGGGGTGACTGGGCTGTTACAGCCTATCCTTCTGACGGCTACAATCACTTGCAGACCTTGGATGCTGATAACGTGGTAAAGGTTCAGCTGACAGAGGAGTTTGTCAAGAACGCCTTTATTGATAAAGGTGGTGTTGCTTTCTGGGGCAATGGCGGTTTCAAGATTAAGGCTATCGCTACTACCAAGGATTCTGCTCTCAATCCCACCGGCATCAACACTGTTGCTACTGCTGTGAAGAACGACAACCGCTACTACAACCTCAATGGTCAGGTTGTTGCTAACCCCGCTAAAGGTCTCTATATTGTCAACGGCAAGAAGGTCGTGCTGAAATAATAGAAGAACTAAGCTCTAGACTTTGATGAAATAAGTTTTAGTAAAGTATAAAAAGATTGTTTAAACCGCGTGATCATGAGATTATCTTGTTTAATCACGACTTCTCTGATGGCTGTGTCCTTATGGGCACAGCCTTCAGCACGTCAATGGAACCAGGAAGTGACAGCTGGTTGGAATTTAGGTAACCAGTTGGAATGTCCGCCTCCTGGTTGGAATAATGAGTCGACGAGTTTCGGTTGTCCTGCCAATCACATGCAGGCTGAGACAGCATGGGGTAATCCTGTGGTGACGCAACAGATGATACAGGCTGTCAAAGACGCCGGTTTTAATGCCGTGCGTATTCCCGTGCGCTGGCAGTGCCACATCACCGATGCTGAGACAATGGCCATCAGCGATGAATGGATGCAGCGCGTGAAGGAAGTGGTTGGCTATGCTGCGAACCTGGGGATGAAGGTGATTATCAATACCCATCACGACAAGTGGCTGGAGAACCGCCCTACCAATTATTACAAGGATAATAACAACCAGAAGCTGGCGCTGCTGTGGACGAATATTGCCAACGCCTTCAAGGAGTATGACTATAACCTCGCCTTTGCAGGTACTAATGAGGTACACGTACCAAACAACTGGAATGCTCCCACGGAGGAGAACCTCGGTGTTCAAAACAGCTACAACCAGACATTTGTCAATGCCGTGAGGGCAACAGGCGGCAATAACCTGAAACGTCATCTCATTGTACAGACCTATGCCTGTGAACCGGCTTTTGGAATCAACGGCAAACTCGTGGTGCCTACTGATATTGAAGGTAACAATCATGACTTTATGAGCGTGGAGTTTCATTATTATAAGCCTTTCGAATATTGTGGTGGCACACCAGCCTCAGAAGGAGGCGTGTACTACTGGGGACAGGCTTATTCAAAATATGGTAAGACCTCCGACAGCAAGGAGTCAGCAATGCGTAACGCCTTCCAAAGTTTTGCTGATGAATGGGGAGCACAAGGACTGGGTATCGTGATGGGCGAGTGGGGTGTTAGCGACCATTGGCTGACTACCTACAAGGACGTGATGCGTGAGAATATGACCTACTATTGCAAGACGCTTGTTATGGAAGCACGTCAGCGTGGTATCAGCACCTTCGTATGGGACAACAACAGCTTTGGCAACGGCTCAGAGAAGTATGGTATCTTTAACCGCCATAGCAATATGACGCTCGTTGCTGATTGGACGCTAACGGGAATTCAGGAAGGTGTTGCTGCAACAGGCATAGAAGAGGTGATGGCGAACAGCACACGACAGCCTGTAAAAGTCCGCAAGATATTAAGCCGTGGCAGACTGCTCATGCAGAAAGAAGATAAGAAATATACGCTGCAAGGGTATGAATACTGACAAAAGAGGGTTTGAAAACTATCATTTTCAGCAATCAAACCTTTTTTTGAAAGGCATCAAACCCAACATGCATTAAAAAGTATGTACCTTTGTAACCGAAAAAAATTTACTAACATCTTTATAATTTAAAACACATGAATAAGAAAACATTGCTTCTTGGCCTGCTACTGGCAGGCATGATGTGGACTCCGACAGTCGCCAATGCTGCGCAGTCGAACCACATGGAAAAAGCTATGGCAGGTCCTGACGACCATGAAATCACGGGTACGGTAGAAGATGCCGACGGCCCGCTGATTGGTGCTACCGTCAAGGTGGTGGGTGCTGCCAAGGGTACTGTGACCGACATGGACGGTAAGTTTGTCCTGAGGTGTAAGGCTGGCGAGATGCTGGAAATCAGTTATGTGGGTTATGATCCCGTACAGATGAAGGCTCGCCAGGGAATGAAAGTTGTGATGTCTGAAGACAAGACCCAACTCAGCGAGGTGGTTGTTACCGCCTTAGGTGTGAAGCGTGAGCGCAAAGCTCTGGGTTACGCACTTTCCGAAGTAAAAGGTGACGAACTGACGAAAGCCAAGGAAACCAACGTGATGAATTCGTTGGCTGGTAAGGTGGCAGGTCTGGTCGTCCAGAATACCGCTGGTGGTGCTTCTGGTTCCACGCGCGTACTTCTTCGTGGTAATACAGAGATCACCGGTAACAACCAACCGCTGTATGTAGTGGACGGTGTACCCTTGGATAATACCAACTTTGCCAGTGCCGGTGAGGGTGGTGGTTACGACCTTGGTGACGGTATCTCGGCCATCAATCCTGATGATATTGAGAACATGACCGTGCTGAAAGGTCCTGCTGCCTCAGCTCTATATGGTAGCCGTGCCTCTCATGGTGTGATTCTGATCACCACCAAGAAGGCTGAGAAGGATAAGGTGGGTATAGAATATAATGGTTCGCTGACCATCGATGTTCAGAACTCTCAGTGGGATGATATCCAGGAGGTTTACGGTATGGGTTACGGTGGCAAATTGCCAGCAACTGCAAACTCTGGTACCAACTCCAGCTGGGGTCCCAAGGCCGACGGCTTTGTCTACAAATATTTCGATGGCGTAGAGCGTGAGTTCAAGATGCAGCCTGACAATGTTGGAGGCTTCTTCCGTACGGGTGTTACCGCTCAGAATACCGCTATCCTCTCGGTTAACTCTGGCAAGACGGGTGTCCGTTTCAGCTTCACCGACATGCGTAACAAGGATATCCTGCCCAAGACCCACATGTTCCGTGACAACTTCAACTTGCGTGTTAATACAACTGCTGGCAAGTTCGACCTCGACTTTGGTGCCAGCTACACTCATGAGAACGTGACCAACCGTCCTGCTTTGTCTGACTCGCAGAGCAATGTTGGTAAGAATCTGATGACATTGGCTGGTACTTACAACCAGGAGTGGCTGTCTACTTATCAGACTGCTGATGGCGAATATGCCAACTGGAACGGCTACGACCAGTATAACCGCAACCCCTATTGGGATTTATACAAGAATGGTAACAAGTCAAAGAAGGATGTGTTCCGCTTTACGGCTAAGGCTATCTATAACATTGACGAGCACCTGAAACTGCAGGGTACCATCGGTACTGACATCAACAACATGACCTTTATGGACTTTGTTGCCAGAACAACTCCGGGTATGCCTGCCGGACAGCTGACCAACCAGATTTATAAGAATCGCACTATCAATGCCGAACTGTTGGCACTGTATAACAATCAGTGGGGCGACTTCGACTTCAATGCTACTTTAGGCGGTAATATTTACAAGGTAGACAATCACACTACGATTACCAATGGCCTGAACCAGCAGATGGACGATGTCGTGAACATTATGAACTATCAGGAGCAGAACGTTCGCGAGAATACTTATAAGAAGCAGATTAACTCTATTTACGGCTCTGCCAGCGTAGGTTACAAGCATACCTACTTCTTGGAGACCACGCTTCGTGGTGATAAGTCTTCTACGCTGCCTGCCGGAAATAATATTTATGTGTACCCCTCTGTTTCGGCCAGTGTCGTGTTCTCTGAGTTCCTGAAGAACAAGAATATCATCAACTATGGTAAGATTCGCGCTTCGTTTGCCCAGGTTGGTAGCGACACCGATCCCTATCAGTTGGCTCTGACCTATCAAACTGGTAAGTATACATACCCCGGCTACACCATTGGTATGATTAGTAATTCCACCCAGCCCAACAAGGACTTGAAGCCCACTCGTACCAACTCCTTTGAGGTTGGTTTGGAAATGAAGTTCTTCCGCAACCGTTTGGGCTTGGATGTTACCTACTACACTCAGGTGTCTAAGGACCAGATTATCCAGTTGGGTAGCACGACCACATCGGGTTATGACCATCGTCTGGTTAATGCCGGTGAGATTACTAATAAGGGTATTGAAATCGCCCTCAATGGCCGTATACTTGACTATAAAGGCTTTGCATGGGATGCCGGTATCAACTTCTCAAAGAACGTCAATAAGGTCAAGTCGCTTGTTGACGGCATGGACTTCCTGCAGATGGCCAATGCTTCGTGGTGTGGCGTAACAGTAGGTGCTGAGGTAGGCAAGGACTATGGTTCTATTCGTGGTCACGACTTCGCTCGTACTCCTGATGGTCAGGTGATTATTGGTTCGGATGGTATGCCAGTTGTAGATCAAACTACCAAGTCCATCGGTAATGCTTCATGGGACTGGACAGGTGGTTTCTATTCTACCTTTACTTATAAGAACTTCAGACTCTCTGCAGGCTTCGACGTCAAGGTGGGTGCAGATATCTATTCTATGTCTATGCGTGAGGCTTATCGTACTGGTAAGGCTGGCGAGACGCTGGAAGGTCGCGATGCTTGGTATGCTTCTGAGGAGGCACGTACCGTTGCCGGCAAGAGCATAGAGGACTGGCGTGCTGCTGGTAATGCCCGCGGCTACATTGCTCCTGGTGTAATTGCCAATGGTGACGGAACTTATCGTCCGAACGATATTCCTGTTGATCCTGAGGTATATTGGAAGCACGTTGCAGATGTACAGAGCCAGTTTGTCTATGACAACTCTTATGTGAAGTGCCGTGAGATTACTTTTGGCTACACCTTCCCCGAGAAACTGTTGACACCGCTGAAGATTGTGAAGTCGCTGAGTCTGAGTTTTGTGGCTCGCAACCCGTTCATCATCTGGAAGCGCATTCCCAACATCGACCCCGACTCTGGTTACAACACCTCTGGTATGGGTCTGGAGTACGGTTCTCTGCCCTCACGCCGCAGCTATGGTTTCAATGTTAACGTCAAATTCTAATAGCAATTCTCATCATGAAAAAGATATTTTTATTGCTCTGTGTCGCAGCATTGGCCTTTAGCGCTTGCAGCGACGACTATATGGAGAAAGTCAATACTGACGATTCCAAAGTATCGAAGCTGGATCCCAACGGCCAGCTGACCACTGCCCTGTTGCAGACCTATGGTGACATCAGCCTGATGGATACCTACCGTAACTATATTACAGGTTTTACCCAGCATCTGGCTGGCGGATGGAACGTTTCACGCTATGCTGGTTCGGTGTACTATGAAAATGATTTTACCCGCCGTATCTGGGACCGCTACTATGTGCTGGCTATCAAGAACCTGGCTGACGCTATCCACAATTCTGCCGACAAACCCAATCTGAATGCCGCCCTGCGCATCCATCGCGTGTACCTCTCTGCCATTCTTGCCGATATCTATGGCGACGTGCCTTGCATGGAGGCTGGTCTGGGCTTTATCTCCGGTATCAATCAGCCTAAGTACGATACGGTAGAGGAGATCTACAACTTCTTCTTCACCGAGCTGGAGGCTTGCGAGAAACAGTTAGGTACGGGAACAGATCGTATTAAGGGTGATGTAACTAGTTTGAACGGTGAGGTTGCCAAGTGGAAGAAATATGCCAACTCACTGCGTATGCGCTACGCCATGCGCATTTCCGGAATTGCTGAAACTAAGGCGCGCGCTGAGTTCGAGAAGGCCGTGAAAGCTGCCGGAGGCTATATAACCTCGTCGGACGACGATGCCTATGTCAAGTATTCGGATTCTCCTTATACGTTCTATGATGGTGCCAACGAGTACGACTTCCGTACCAATGCACTGAGTGAGATTCTCTATGGTCAGGACTCGCAGTCTCCTACGATGGTGTGCTCGAAACTGTTCTATCAGTTGAAAAATACCAACGATCCCCGTCTGCACCGCATCTGCCGCTACTATTATAACATCAAGCGTAGCCTGATTAAGCCGGACAAGGAGCAGAACATTGACCTGACAGACGATGTACTGGCATACTTTGCCTCTGTCAATCGTGACGAGATGCCCTGCAATCCGGGTGCTGCATGGTACGACAACTGGGTGGACGTCATCAAGGCCGAGGATATTCCGACGTTGGCCAAGTGGGCTGCCATCGACCCTAGTGTCTATGACGATGCCGACTATCGTGCCCGCGCCACGCGTCCGTGTCTGAATATCGACTTTGAGATGCCTACCAATCCTGGTATCCTCATGACCTACGCCGAGGTTGAGTTCCTGCTGGCCGAGGCCAGGGCGAACAACTGGGATGTCGGCGGTACTCCTGAAAGCCACTACGAGGCCGGTGTACGTGCCTCCATGCAGATGCTGAACAAGTACTACCTGACCTCCAACAAGATTACTGACGATGAAATCAACGCCTTCATCACGGCTAATCCTCTGGGGGACAAGGCCGTTGAGGTCATCAATACGCAGGCCTGGATCCTGCACCTGACGAATCCCTCGGAGGCCTGGGCTAACATGCGTCGTTCTGACTATCCTGCCATTCTGGACAGAACACGTTTGAAGAAGTTCCCCTCCGACGGCTTTAACAGCAATGATCCAGACGGAAACTGGGCTATGCCAACCCGCCTGTATTATCCTGAGAGTGAGCGTGAAAACAATCCTGTTAACCTGAAGGCTGCCGTTGACCGCATGGACGGTGTCGATAACTGGCACAAGCGCCTGTGGTGGGATACGAAGGATATTAACCTTCAGGCGACTTATTCACAGCCTTACAATTCCGACAACTTTGGCTATCAGAATTAAGGTGTAATAACGAATTAATGCATAAGGAAACATTATGAACAACAATATGAAACAATATCAGCATATGGGCTGGAAGACACTGACCCTGTTTTTTGCCTTGTGCCTTGCAATCGCAGGCACAACCAGCCTGTCATCTTGCTCTTCCCAGGACGATCCCTACTACACCGTTTCGGAAGATGATACACCTCGCATTCTGAATACCGATTTGGTAGATCAGAACCTGAATCGCGTGACGCCTCTGAATATCGAGATTAAGGTTACACCCCGTAATTATACTAAGGTAACGTGGCTGCTGAACGGCACGCAGATTCACGAAGGTTTCACCATCAACCAGCTCGTTCCCGTGGGCAACCACGAACTGAAGATTGTGGCTACCACCGTAAAAGGACTGACGACCTCTCGTTCGATTAAAGTCAACGTGACACCTATGGCCGATGATCCTTCGATAGCTACCGATGCCAAGACGCGCTGGCTGACCATTGGCAAGACCAAGACCGTCAGCTGCGAGCATGTGACCAGTATCTCTAAGCTGCTGATTGGCGACGTCGAGGCTACTAACGTCTCTTATGCGGACAATAAGATTACCTTCGATGTTCCCTCTATGGCAGAGGGCGAATATCTGGTGACGCTCGTCGACGCACAGGGTACGAAGTGGGGCTGCGGCTTGTTCACCGTCAGTACGGAGGATTATCCGGATCCGGGCATCAAGGAGACCACCATCTGGGAAGGTGATGTCACCATCAACTGGGGTGACAGTAAGGTATTCATTCCTGCTGCTGAAATGGCTGACGTGCCCGTAGGTGCTACCGTACGTCTGGTTTACGAGATGGTGGATGCTGAATACCATTGCATGCGTGTCACGAACGAGGATTGGTCGGCAGACATCGTTGCTCAGTTCGACCTTACCGAGAGTGGTGCCTATGAGTTCGAGTTTACCGCTGACAGCAAGGCTATTGCCGATGCCAAGGGTATGCTTGTGACGGGCTTCGGATATAAGCTGACACAGGTCGTTATCGTCGAGGGTGTCGCTCCTGCAGAGAATACGCTGTGGGAAGGCAGTAAGGACATCAACTGGGGCGATAGCAATGTCTTCATTCCTGCTGCCGACATGGCTGCTGTTGCTGCCGGCTCAAAGATTCACGTGTACTATGAGATGATTGATGCCGAGTACCACTGCATGCGTATCACGAACGAGGATTGGTCGTCGGACATTGTGGCTCAGTTTGACATTACTGCTGATACCGCTATCCCTTACGAATTCGATTATACTGCCGACAGCAAGGCTATCGGTGACGCCAAGGGTATGCTCGTTACTGGCTTCGGCTATAAGATTACGAAGGTGACATATAGCGAGTAGGATGTGTTTTTAGGATAATGAGAACTTTATTATCAACTATCATGACGGTGGTCTTTGCATCTTTCGTGGGTGCAAAGACCACTTTTACTCCTCAGGATGTGGAGCGGCTGCTGCAGCGCATGACCCTGGAGGAGAAGATAGGCCAGATGCTGCAGCTGAACATCGATACGTTGGGCGAGGGCGTCGGTGATGACTTCCGGCTGGACGAGAAGAGGCTCTACGAGGCCATTGCCGTCTACAAGGTGGGCTCTATCCTGAACACTCCGGGACCGGTGGCAATGTCAACGAAGCATTGGCAGGAGATCGTCAGCCGTATTCAGGAAGTGTCGATGAAGGAGATTGGCATCCCCTGTCTCTATGGTCTGGATATGAATCACGGTGCATCCTATACACAGGGGGCTACGTTCTTTCCTCAGAACATCAATATGGGAGCGACGTTCAACCCTGCACTGACCGAGGAGGCCGGACGAATCACGGGCTATGAGACGCGTGCTTCCGACTGCCCCTGGACGTTCTGTCCTACTGTCGACCTGAGCCGCGATCCCCGCTGGCCGCGTGTCTGGGAGAACTTCGGTGAGGACGCATTGGTGAATGCTGTCATGGGTAGTGCTGCCGTCCGTGGATTCCAGGGCAACGACCGCAATCACGTAGATGCCTTCCATATCGCTGCCTGCGGCAAGCACTATCTGGGTTATGGTTCGCCGCGAACAGGTAAGGACCGCACGCCGGTCTATATGCCCGAAAGTGAAGTGCGCGAGAAGTGCTTCGCTCCCTTCAAGGCGATGGTCGAGGCCGGTCTTTTGTCTGTCATGGTCAACTCCGGCTCTATCAACGGACAACCCGTTCATGCCAGCCACAAGTATCTGACTGAATGGCTCAAGGAAGGACTGAACTGGGACGGCATGATTGTCACCGACTGGGCAGACATCAATAACCTCTATCTGCGTGAACATGTGGCTCGTGACAAGAAGGACGCCATTCGCATCGCCATCAATGCCGGTATTGATATGTCTATGGAACCCTACGACCTGCAGTTCTGCACCCTGCTCAAGGAGTTGGTGCTGGAGGGCAAGGTCAGTCAGAGTCGTATTGACGATGCCGTGCGCCGCATCCTGACGCTGAAGTTCCGCTTGGGACTCTTCGACCAGCCCAACACCGGCAAGGGCAAGGCCTATGCCGACTTCGGTTCGGAGAAGTTTGCCAAGGTGGCTCTGCAGGCCGCCGAGGAGAGCATGATTCTCCTCAAGAACGAGAACAATATCCTGCCGCTTTCGTCGGGGGTGAGGTTATTGGTTACCGGTCCCAATGCCAATCAGATGCGCTGTCTGAACGGCGGCTGGAGCTATACGTGGCAGGGTAACAAGACTGACCGCTACGCCCAGCAGTACAACACCATCTACGAGGCTTTATCCAATCGCTTCGGCAGCAGCAACGTCATGCTGGAGCAGGGCGTGACCTACGTGCCCGAAGGTGCTTATGATGAAGAGGATGCCTCACGCATTGAACAGGCTGTTCGTGCTGCACAGGACGTTGACGTTATCATTGCCTGCGTCGGTGAGAACTCGTATACTGAGACGGTGGGCAACCTCTCCGATCTTGCGCTATCCGACAACCAACGCCGCTTGGTGAAGGCGCTGGCAAAGACGGGCAAACCCATCATCCTCGTGCTCAACGAGGGTCGTCCGCGACTTGTCAACGACCTGGAGCCTCTCTGCAAGGCTGTCGTCAATATCCTGTTACCAGGCAACTATGGCGCCGATGCCTTGGTACGCCTGCTGGCTGGCGACGCTAACTTCTCGGGCCGTATGCCCTATACCTATCCGCGCAACTCGGCCGAGCTGACCACCTACGACTATCGTGTCAGCGAGCATTGCGACCGCATGGCGGGAGCCTACGATTACGACGCCACCGTCAACGTGCAGTGGCCCTTTGGCTTCGGCCTGAGCTATACGACGTTTGCCTATAACAACCTGCGTGTCGACAAGCAGCGCTTTACCAAGGACGATGTACTGACCGTTAGTGTCGATGTGACCAATACTGGCCATCGGGTAGGCAAGGAGAGTGTGCTGCTCTATAGTAGCGACCTCGTGGCTTCGCTGACTCCCGAGAACCGTCGGCTGCGCGCCTTCGAGAAGATTTCGCTGCAGCCTCAGGAGACGCGTACCGTCACCTTCCGTCTGCCTGCCCAGGATCTCTCCTTCGTCGGCCCCGACGGACAGTGGCTTCTGGAAGAGGGCGACTTCCGCCTCACCATAGGTTCCGAAAGCATGCTCGTTACCTGTGAGTAGTCTTGACTATTTGAACAGCGAGTACTCGGGCACTTCCCATGCTAAGGCACTGGCGCCCAGGACACCGCATTCGTGGTCGTTCAGCTGCGATACCAGCAGCTTTACCTGACCACGCATGTTGTGGAAGACGTGCTGCTCGAAGGACTCACGGAAGGGGTCCATCAGCCAATGGCCGGCCTTGGTGACGCCTCCCGTCATGATAATGGCCTCGGGGTTGACGATGGAGGCGTAGTTGGCCATGCCGACCCCCAACAGATAGCCTGTGCGGCGATAGACCTCAATGGCCAGTTTGTCTCCTTGTTCGCAACACTCGTGAATCTTCTGCGGGTCCAGTTCGCCGGCCTGGCGCATGAGTGACGGCTCGTCATTTTCAGCCATCACCTCATGGGCGGTCTTCACAACGCCGTGCGCCCCGACATAGGCCTCCAGACACCCCTTCTCTCCGCAGCTGCACTGCCGTCCGTTGTCTATCAGACAGGTATGGCCTATCTCGCCGCTGTAGCCGCTCTTGCCCAAGTGCTCATGACCCTCGGAGAAGAAGCAGCTGCCCAGTCCGATGCCCAGGTGAGCCACGATGAAGTTGCGCATGCCGTGTGCCGAACCGTACATCTTCTCGCCCAGGGCCGTCGTGTGGCAGTCGTTACCAACGGCAACAGCTTGTCCGATGCGGTCACGCAGGATGGCAGCCAGCGGCACGACGCCTTTCCACGGCAGGTTAGGGGAGTTCTCGATACAGCCCGTGACAAAGCTGGCACTGGGACAGCTGATGCCTACGGAACGAATGGTTTCGTAGCCGCCGTTCTCCTCGGCCAGCATGATGATGCTCTCGGCCAGTTTCACTACGAACTGGTTGGCATCGGGGTACTCTTGTGTGGGAAACTGTTTCATGGCTATGATGTTGCCACGAACGTCCACGATGGCATACGACGTGATGGCGTTACTGATGTCAACGCCTACGACGCGTGTTTTAATAATAGGTTCTTCCATAGTTATTGGTAATGAATATCGTTAGTCGCCATAGATGGTCTTCAGCTTCTCGCCGAGGGCTTTGCCGCGAAGGTCGAGGGCTACGATGTTGCCCTGTGGGTCGACGAGCACGCTGGCAGGGATGCTGTTGATGCCATAGATTTCAGCGGCTGCGCACTTCCATCCCTTCAGGTCGCTCATCTGCGGCCAGCGCATACCCAGCTGCTGTACGGCATTGACCCACGGCTCCTGCTTCTGGTCGAACGAGACACCCACCACCTCGAAGCCCTTCGAGTGGTACTTCTCGTAGTTGGCAATGACGTTGGGCATCTCCTGACGGCAGGGACCGCACCACGAAGCCCAGAAGTCTACGAGCACGTACTTGCCCTTGCCGACCCACTGGCTGAGTTTCACCTCCTGACCAGACATGTCGTTCATCACGAGGTCGTGGAACTTCGTGCCGGGCTTGCGCTTGTTGTAGGTGGCCAACTTTTCCTTGGCCTTGGCGAGTTCGGGATTGTGGTAGTATGCTGCTTTGGGGTTCAGGGCTTCCACCAGTGCGTCGTAGTCCAGTACCGGCAGGGCTTCAATGATGTACTTGACGGGAATGTCGTTGTTCTGGTTCTCGCGGATGATGCGCTTCGTCAGTTGAATCTGCTGATCGCTCAGGGCGTCCAGGGCTTCCATCAGTTCTACAATCTTGGCCTTGGTCTCGGGCTTCTCGTTCTTGGGGTCCTTCTTCATCAAGTCACGATACTGCTGGATGATAGCTTCTCCCTGTGCGTCCAGGGCATCCATCTCGGCCTTGTAGACATCTTCCTGTGCCATCATGTTCAGCGCACAGACGGCAAATGCCATGAATGTTAAGAATCTTTTCATATACCTTTCTTACTTATTCAGATACTTCTTTCCCTTATAAATCACGAGGCCCTTCTGAGCCTTGTCCACCTGCTGGCCCATCATGTTATAGACGGGAGCGTCCGGCGAGAGCGTCAATTTTGCCGTATCCTGCTTGCACCTTGTTGTGCGAGGGAATCTTGTCGACATTGGTGGTCCAGTCATCATTTTTGCTCGTTGTCTTTAGTATTTCCACTACCTGCTTTGTGGTTAAATCGGGTTTGGCCTGCAGCCAGAGTGCAATGATGCCGGCGACATGTGGAGATGACATCGAGGTACCGGCATTCATGCCATACCAGTTCAGACGACCATTCTTCTCAATTTTTCCCGTGACGCTGTAGATGTTGCTACTCTGAGGATCGATTTCACTACCTCCATTTCTGAATGTCGAACTGTCGTATAGATTGAATGCAGAAATCAAACCTTGTCCGGGGGCGATGACTGTGGGACGGTTCGTACCATTGTCGTCCACGCAGAACGACGAGAAGTCGGCAATTTCGCCAACGACCTGATCCTTTCCCGTGATTTTTGACTTGCCGAAGTCTCTGTCCTGGCCATTGGAGTCTTTCCATTTATCCGTTGTCGTGTAGGCACCAACACTGATGACAGCATCGTCGCAGGCATCGGCATTGAAGGCCATAAGTGGTGTGCCGTCCGTGTAGCCCTTATCCTTTAGCTTTTCGGGAATGTAGAAATTCCACTCCTTAGTCTCGGTATTGCTGCGGATAATCTTGATAGTCCTTCCTTCGGTACCCTTGACGAACAAGGCTAAACGCTGGTTCTTGTTCTTGAGCATAAAGGTATTTATTTCGCTCATGTAATGTGCTTTCACCTCTTGTCCCTTACTGTTGACGACATCGAGGTCATCGAACGAGGGAAGATCGGTACTATTGCCCGACTCGTCAGTAATCTGTTGGGCAGCATCATACACCTGACCCGTTTCGATGTCCACGACTTTCAGTTGATACTCGACAGCTTTGCCGTCATCAGCATACATATATATAAACGGCATGACGTAGAGAGGCAGTTCCTGATCCGTGGGATTATTGTTGGCGCCTAATACAGTCTTCAGACTCCATCCGTCAGCATCAGCCTTGCCGAGTTTGGCAATGACGGACATTTTGTTCGCAGCGTCATTGCCTGCCGACATGACAACGATGTGACCTGCTTTCTTGCCATCATCAGTATATTTCTTGATGGCCTTACACACCAGGGAACTACCGTCGTGCATATTGGTGGTGGTTCCCATGCTGATATTGATGACGCAGGGCTTATGGTTATCGTCGGCATACTTGAAGATGCGCTCTATAGCGTCACAAGTGTTGTCGTCCAAACCGCCCTTGTTTCTGCCGGCGAGAATGATGTCGGCCTCGGTAGCAACACCCTGCATGGTATTACCCAACTCGCTGCCGACAGCTGTGGCTGCCGTATGTGTGCCGTGAGACTCTTCATTATAATCGGTTGTGAGACTCTTAATTTCCGCATCGTTAGTATATATTTTTGCTCCATCCAAGAAAGGGTCATATTGTAATACCATCTTCACACGGCTGTTACCCTGAGCATCGTAAAAGGCGGCGTGATTGTAGTCTATTCCCCTGTCGATAATGCCCACCACGACCCCCTTGCCGGTATAGGCATGCGGCAGTCCGGCGGCTGTGGCTTTTTGAGCGTCATTGACCGTTGAAGCCCCAGACGACGCAGCGGCAGCATGATTGAACAGCCGGCTGCTGGTCATGGGATTGACGATGATAATCTCGTCGATGGACTCAAATACATCAAACTTCCCGACGGGAACGCTCATGCTGACCATGTTGTCGATGACTCTCTTGACTACAATGCCATTTGCCTCAAGCTTTTCTACAGGACACTCGGCACCCTGTCTGAGGTATCCTATAACGGGTACTGACTTGATGCTGCCATCGGTATTGAAACTGACCCCGAAGCGCTCATTCAGCGCCTTTTGATTAACACTCATCCCTTGTACACGACGTGTGTTTGTTTGTTCAATCAGACGTGTCAGTTGCTGGTTCACTTTCTGAGCCTGCATGGAGAGTGCGCAGACAGCACTTGCCATCAATATTACGATTCTTTTCATATCTTAACTTTTTTAACTTCTTATTTGTTCAGATACTTCTTTCCCTTATAGATGACAAAGCCTCTGTGGTTCTTGTTCACCTGCTGGCCCATCATGTTATAGACGGGAGCGTCGACGCTGTACATCGTGGCAGGGGTAGCCTGTCGCTGGCCGTCCATGGTGACAACGTCGATGGC
>ONQT01000070.1 GCA_900320045.1 uncultured Prevotellaceae bacterium
CTCCGAAAGCCTCGCCCATGGTATGATGGGCTCCAGGAACAACCACCAACTCGAAGTCCTTTCCCGCTTTCTGCAGGGCTGCAACCACCTGCATGGTGGAGGCAGGGTCAACGTTGTCGTCCAACTCGCCCACCAGGAGCATCAGCGGACGTTCTAAGCGCCAGGCGTTTTCAACGTTGGAGCACTCTATATAGCTACTGTCCACAGGGTAGGACATCCATTGCTCGTTCCACCAGATCTTATCCATCCGATTGTCATGACAACCGCAGGCAGCATAGGCGGCTTTGTAGAAGTCACCATGCCAGAGCACGGCAGCCAAGGCATTCTGTCCACCTGCCGAACAGCCGTAGATACCCACGTTGTCGGCATCCATATAAGGATATTTCGCAGCGGCAGCCTTGATCCATGCTATACGGTCAGGCAGGCCTGCGTCCTTCAGGTTCTTGTAGCACACTTCCTCGAACTCGCGTGTACGGAACGAGGTGGTCATGGCATCGAGCTGTACCACGATAAAGCCTAACTCTGCCAGTTCGGCCATACCTGCATGCCAGGCACGGAACGACTTGGGCACGTACTGATCGCCAGGACCGCTGTAGATATACTCAATAATGGGATACTTCTTCTGTGGGTCGAAGTTAGAGGGTCGCAGGATAATACCCCACATAGGCGTCACACCGTCACGGCCTGGTGCCACAAATACCTCTGGTGCCTGCCAGCCTTCATCCTTGAGACGGCTGATGTCGGCAGTCTCCAAGGTGCGCACTATCTTTCCCGTCTTACCAGAACGGAGCACGGTAACAGGCGGCGTGGTAACGGTGGAGTAGGTGTCTATCAAGTAGGCCATGTCCTGGGTGTAGGTCACGCTGTGGTTGCCTTCCTCTGGCGTCAGGCTTACCAGATTCTTGCCGTTAAGCCCTATTTTATAATAATGTACGAAGTAAGGGTCTTCATTGGGATTCATGCCGTTGGCAGAGAAATAGACAACACCTGCTTTCTCGTCAATGCGCTGAATGTTGCGCACATAGAACTCTCCCTTGGTGACCTGACGAATCAGCTTGCCAGTCTGGCGGTTGTAGAGGTAGATATGGTTACGCCCGTCGCGCTCACTCGTCCAGAGAATGCGCTGGCCATCTTCAAAGTCATGGCGATAGAGGCGGTTGTAGTTCACATACTTGTTGTAGGTAAAGGTCACGGTCTTCTGACCTTTGTCCCATCGGGGTGCCGACACTTCGTACTGGTGGCTAAACAGTTCTGTGGAGGGCTCTACTACCTTACCTGTTGCCACATCGACTACAACAGGTACACGAACGTTGAGTGAGTCGCCTGGCTTGGCATATTCCTGCTTGTGGAGCACAGGCTCCACCTGATCCTTTGGACTCGACTCCACATAATAGACATAATGTTTCGGCGCTGGCTTGATGCGAACTGTCGCATAGTAGCGTCCATCGTCAGAGAATGTTCCCCACGACGAATAGTAATACGTCTCCACGCCATTCGTGGTCAGCGGCTTTTCGCTGTCCCCCTGACGTGTCCATAGGTTGTTGTCGCGATGGAAGATGAAGAGCGTCGTGTCTACAGGCGAACGCTGTATGCCGTCTTTCTCATCGGGCACCTCCATCCAATGACGCTGCGGCCCACGCCATTCCGGACGATGACGAGGCCGTTCTGGATTTTCTGGCAACACCGTCACCGTGCCCTTGTCGGCATCCACTTCCTTATAGACAGTCTCCTTGCCGTCGAACACGGAATACCAGAACTGATGCTGCTCTCCGCGTTTCAGGTGTACGCCAACGTCGCCGCCAGCCATCTTTCCAGAGTATTTCCCACGCAGGGCAGCGGCACGCTTGTAGTCCTCTGCCGTTCCTTGAGCCAAAAGTGCTGTCGCCATCAATATTGCCACAGCCGTAGCCATTGTTCTTGATTTGTTCATGTTAGTTTTCGTTATCGTTAGTTATGTAGTTAATCCCATTCCACGAGCCTTTTCCATCAGCAGCTGCATCAGGGGCTCACGCTCGTTCTCTACCTTGTTGTCCAAGACGGCATCCTTGAGGAACTGCTTCAGCACACCCACCTCACGGCTGGGCTTCAGGTGGAAGAGTTCCATGATTTCGTTGCCGTCGATAACAGGCTGCAGCAGCCGTTTGTAGTCCTTCTCCTTGAGGTCGGCCAGCTTGACTCTGACCATGCGGAAGTTCTCGAGGAACATCTTTTTGCGGACTTCGTTCTTCGACGTGATGTCAGCCTCGCAGAGGGTCATCAGGTCGTCGATGTCGTCGCCGGCATCGTTCAACAGGCGGCGTACGGCAGAGTCGGTCACCTCGCTGTCGGCAATCACCTGAGGACGCATGTGCAGGTCAACAAGCTTCTGCACATATTTCATCTCAGCTCCCATCGGCAGTTTCAGCCTTCGGAATATCTCAGGCACCATCTTGGCTCCAATATAATTATGGTTATGGAAGGTCCACCCCACGGCAGGCTCCCATCGCTTCGACTTCGTCTTTCCGATGTCGTGGAGCAAGGCGGCCCAGCGGAGGTAAAGCCCCCTCCCAACCTCCCCCGACTGGGGGAGGGGCTGCTGCGCCAGACAAGTCCGAATAGTCCTCATCACTTTGTCTGGATCGGAAAGGACTTCCTCGTTCCTGAAACGAATCTCCTGATAACCCAACTCGTTGAGTATTTTAGTCCTTAACTTGTCTGCTTCCCTTTGTTCTGGTGAAAAATGATAACCGCCATCAATTTCCACAACAAGTTTTTTCTTAAGACAAACAAAATCTACAATACAATCTCCTATCACGTGCTGACGACGGAATTTCTCTCCCAGATTATTACCACGCAACATTTCCCACATGGCTCTTTCTGCTTCCGTAGGATGATTCCTGTTGTTCGTCACATTACACTTCAGAATATCATACAAGAAAGGATCAGCAGTCTGATAATACTCCATAATCTCCTTTTC
>ONQT01000030.1 GCA_900320045.1 uncultured Prevotellaceae bacterium
GGAGGTCATTGTGCGTGTAGTCATCGCAGCACTGTCGGCAGCACTGACCGCTATCACCACTACGAGCTGCATGGGCCACGGGCCGTTCTAAATTGAAAAATCAATTGTCAAATTGTACATTGTTAAATTGTAAATTAGACCTATGAACACAACGAATGAGAGGGGTGGATATTTTCACCCCTCTTTTAGTTTTATTTTCGGGATGTAGTGCAGTTGGTAGCGCACTACGTTCGGGACGTAGGAGTCGCCAGTTCGAGTCTGGTCATCCCGACCACTTATGGTTGCTAAGCACCTAATATAATCTGCTTTAGTTTTTCGTAGTATTATTGCGTGATTGCGCAATAGAAGAAGGAGATACTCCTTCTATTTTCTTGAATACGCGTGAGAAGTATTTAGGGTCAGAGAACCCGCTCTTGTATGCTACTTCAGAGATGCTCTGTCCACCCATAGTGAGGAGATGTTTGGCATAAGCTATGCGATAGTGGGTGAGGTAATCTTGTGGACTGATGCCTGCAAGTTCCTTGAAGCGACTGAAGAAAGAGGTGCGGCTCATGCCCATCTCACTGGCTATGGATGGTATGGTTAGTCCTTCGTCGCTTATGTGTTCATCTATGTACTTACGTACTCGTTCCAGCAGGTCGTCCTTATCCTCACGAATGAGTGGTGCTACGTTATGGATAAAGTCCATGCGCCGTTTTATCACTTCTTCCTGAGTGCGCATCTTCAGGTGCAGACGGTAGATATAGGCCCACACCATAGCGATGCCACCAATGATCAGGGCACCCAGGAATATGTAGAGCAGCAATGCCCATGGCGTTTCCCAGAAGGTAGGTTTGACATAGAGTGTGATGGTGCGGAAGTTGTTGCACCACACTCCTGAGGCGTTGGTTGAACGCAGCTGTATGGTGTGGTAGCCTGCTCGCATGTTGAGGAATGTCAGCCTGTCGTTGTCGCCCTGCATCACCCATGTGCTATCACCATCAAGCCGATAGGCATATTTTATCTTCTCGCCCTGCTTCATGGTGAGTGCTGAGAGTTGCAGGCTCACATCGCGTTCGTTGCTGTCAAACCTTATCGTGTCCATAAGGTCGGCATCATAGGTCTGCTGGCGCCCCCCCATTGTCAGAGTAGATATGGCTATGCGGGGAGCTTCTTCGTCAGGTTTCAGGGTGGCAGGATTCCATGATATTATGTCGTCAGTGGTGGCTGCTACGAGGTTGCCTTGATTGTCTTTCACTATCTCGGCAAACGACATAGCGGGCGACTGCCAGTTATAGAATGCTGTGCGTTCCCTGTTGAGCATAGCAATAGAGTTTGTATAGGCTATCCACAGGTTATCATTCGAATCGCCAGTGATAGACAGGGGTGCATCAGATGGTGCAAGGTTCTGCTTATCATAGACCGTAAACACTGCATCGTCACTCAGCAGAGCCTCTGCCTTTGTGCGACATATTCCTGCACTTGGGGTGAGACAATACACTTCACCTCGGCTGTCCTGATACATCATCATTATCTCGTTGTTAGACAGACTGTGCACATCGTCGGCCTTTCTCTCGTTGTGGAACACCTGTTTTGGTGTTTTGAATGCATAAATGCCGTGGCTTGTGCCAAGACACATTATGCCCTCTCTGGTGCAGAGCAGCGAACGAATGTTGAGTGACCTCTCGTCAGTAGGCAACCATGTCAGTTCGTTGTTCTTGTTTATGAATTTAACCTTATGATTAGCGTTTCCGTTAGCGTTCCCGTTGATATAGTTCACACCCCCGCTGTAGGTGCCTACCCACAGGTTTCCTTTGTGGTCCTTCGCCAGACAAAATACATCATTGGCTGAGATGGAATACTTATCCTTGGGGTTATGTAGGAATTGTTCCACAGTGTAACCATCCCTTCCGTTGGGCGAGAGTCTATATAGTCCTTTATCCTTGGTGCCCACCCACATAGTGCCGTTCTCCATTTCCTCTATGGCATAGACTATTCCGAGATTGTATTCCTTGCCCCATATGGTAAGTCTCCCCTTGGTGTCACCTATCCACAGCCTTTGCTTGGAGTCGGTAAACAGAGCACATGGATGATTCGTCACGCCCCATGGCCTGAATGGGCTAGTGCGCAGGCTAATCCTGTCCAGTCCGCCTTCGCTGTTATACAACCACACATTGTTTTCCTTATCAACAAAGGTGCGGCCAACCTGTGGCTGATACCACTCGCCATTGTCTTGCATCACGTGGTAGAGTTCTCCGTTCCTGTTAGAGTTCCCGTTCCCGTTATAATAGCACAAACCACCATCCCTTGCCATCAGCAGGGTTGTGTTTTTAGGTTGCAAAGCGAAAAACCAGCTGTCATGTTTGTTCTCGTAGTTGCCCTCGCCACCAGGTCGCATGGTATGTAATGAGCCGTTTATCCTGTCAAGCAACATCGCTCCTGCTTGGTCGGTTATCATCCAATAACGTCCCATTTCATCGCAGAAAAGTCGATTTACAGACTCTATTCTTTCCTTATATCTGTGCACTCGCCAATCACCCTTGTAGTGTGTCAGCAGAGCCTCGTCAGTGGCAACTACCAGTTCCCCTTTGGCGTTGCCTGCAAGGCGGAGTATCTTTCCTGCTTTTATCGGTAGTACCACCCTCTGCATAGTCCACGTTTTGGTGTTGAGCAACCACAGTTCGCCACTCTTCGTGGCAAGGTATATGTGGTCTTTTGTTGTCTCGCGCCAGTGGTCGAAACGCTTTTGAGGGAATGATACTCGCAGACCAGGTACGGTGATGCCACCCTCAGACAGAATCCACGCCATACCTCGGCTATCCTCATTTATGCTGAGTATCTTACCCTTTTTCAGTCTGCCATTGGAGTATGAATACAGACGTGCCGACTCCTTAGGATTATCTATGCTCACCCTTATAGCCGCATCGCCCTCCTTAGTCTGTAGCCACACATATCCGCTCGCCATAGGGTAGATTTGGTGTATGCTGAAGGTCTTTCCATTCGACTGCTCCAGTTTCTCTGTCACATCAATAAAGGTTGATGTACTCACATCGAAGCAGTAGGGATGGTAGAACGAACGACACCATACGTTGCCTTTCTTGTCTATCTTCACAGCATCGAGACGGTCATAGGGCATCAGAGTGCCATCGCCTGGATGGCTCTTAAACGAACGAAATTCCTGACCATCATAGCGGAACAGTCCGCCCCAGGAAGAGAACCATAGGAATCCTCGCTTATCCTGTGCTATGCCTGTCACCTTCTCTTTCAGCATTCCCTTGGTGATGTTCCATGAAGGATGAGTGCGAACAATCCCTGCCAACGACTGCATGGCAGTCATCAACAAAAGGCATATCATAATATGAAAACGTCTGTTCACGGATGCAAAGATACGAAAAAAAAAGGCAACTACCCAAAGTAGTCGCCTTTTTTCATATATAAGGAGTTGTTTCTTTATCTTATCACCTTCTTGCCACCCTCTATCACGATGCCGCGATAGCCACCAGATACTGGTTGGCCAGCGAGATTAATGGGAGTAAAGTTTTCGTTCCCGTTAACGTTCCCGTTAACGTTTTTTATACCAGTAGCTACAGAAGAGAGTGCTATATAATAGAGGTAAGACTCTCCGTTGGTGCGCTTGATGACATATTCGCCTGCTGCTGGCAGGGTGGCAGTCACAATATTGTTTTCAGGGATGGTAATCTCTGACATCTCGTTGATCTTTATGCGTTTTGTAGCAGAGTTGGCGAAATAGAGGGTGAGGTTCATTGGTTCAGCTATGCTGAAGGTAACTGATGATGAAGAACCCAACTTAACACAGGTGTTGTAGGTAGTTCCGTCAATTGTTACTGTCCCCTTGCTGTTACTTGTTTCGCCAACAATATAGAATCCTGATTCGCTATCGTTGATAAGGTCAACCACATAGCCGCCTTTGGTTACTCCTGATGGTGTTGGGTTTGGTGTAGGGTCATCGCCTCCTTCACCTCCTTCACCACCTTCGTCACTACCACTTGGTCTCTCGCCATCGCCTTGTATGCTTACGATGCTGGTTACATATGAGGTGATAGCCGACTTCAGTTCTTCGTTAACATCGTGGCTCTTATCGTCAACGCTGTTATCAAAAGTCCACTTTATATCGCCACCATTCATACGACCTGCGTATGTGGTTACTATTCCCTCTACCTGTTCAGGAGCATCAGGAGCAGAGGTATACATTCCATCGGCTGTGTCGAAGTTGTCATAAACGTGTCCTCCCCTCTTGGCTGAAACGGTCTCAGGCACCTTGTCGCCACGGTTTTCCACGAGCCATGCATCAAACTCCTGGGCATCGTCAGTCTGGTAAAAGAGGCGCAGTTCCATGGTGCTATTCTCCACCTTATTATTATATGCCTTGCTCATGCCGCCAGGCTGTCCTGAGAAGGTACCCTTTTCGGGCTGGCTGGCATAGATATAGTCTGTGCCCTGACCAGCTATCATCATAGGACGCTGCAGATTGCGGAAATAGTTGCACTCTATGAATGCGTTTGACACCTCTGTGCATCCTATGCCGTAGGTGGCGTTGCCGTCGTAGTAGTTATTATAGATATGAGCTGTGGTGTGGTTAAGACGTGGGCAACGTGAGTCGCAGTGGTCAAACCAGTTGTGGTGGAAGGTGATAAGAAGATTTGTCTCCTCCTTGGTAGCGCCTCCGCATCCCATCACCTTGCCTGAGTCGAAGAAGTGGTTGTAGGAGATAGTAGTAAGAGTAGAGCGATACTTCATGTCGATAGAACCGTCGCCCTTCACCTGATCAGCATCAGGACCTGGCTTGCCATAGAAGAAGTCGCAGTTGTGAATCCAGTTGTGATAGTTGTCTGTATCCATTGACACAGCATCGTCGCCAAAGAGCATTATGCCGAGGTTGCGAACCTCCAGTCCCCTGGTGCGTTTGAAGCATACACCATAGCCGTAGAGTGCAGCATCGTCGCCTATGCCCTCGAGGGTAACATTCTCTAAAGAGCAGTCTGTTGCATTCTTACCCTCGAAGTTGAGGTAGTTGCCGTCTTTCAGCCCTTCAATATCAGTATTCTTCACTGTTCCCACCACACGTACTATCAACGGTGTGTGTGTGTTATCCTTGCCACAGGCGCTGATAATGTTTGCCAGTCCTGTATAGGTGCTGACGTTCTTGCCGTCGCGCACCTCACAGGTAACGGTGTTCACTGTATTTGCCGTAACATATATTATCTTGGCATTAGCCTTTGGTGTACCATCCATGTTATAGCCGCCAGGCACTACTCCGTCGGTGAAGGCGTAGCCCTCACGGTTGTGTGTCTTAACAGTTACGCTCTGCTGGGTTGAGGTGGCTATCTCTGCATTCTTATCATCAAGAGCCTTGACAGTAAGGGTATATGAGCCAGCCTTCAGACCTGGGATGTCACAACGCACATACCCTGTGTAGGTGCGGATGAGCATATCCTCTGCCACACCATTTATGCCCTCGCCACTATAGCTCACGCTATACTTTGCTGCACCATCAACTGGCGACCATTGCAGCATAGCCGCCTCTAACCATCCTTCGCAACGGGTTACTGTTACCTCTGTTGCGTACATGCTTGCCACACTGGCAAGCGTTAGCATCATCAAGTAGATTCTTTTCATTTCCTTTTATTGTTTAGATTGTAATTTTGGGTTTCTGCCTGCAAAATTACTTTCTTTATCTTTATATAGGGTGGACTAAAAATCAAAAATGGTGGATTAATTGCTATATATTGGGGGACATCTGGGGACCTGTTCCAGCGCCATAACCTGAAAAGTTTTGTTTTTCACTACAAATCATACACATCTGTCACAAACCCTTTGTACATCGGGGGTTGCGTAGTGAGAGTTTATTCCTCCTGGGAGTCGGCACTGTGGAGGATGATGCTGGTGGCACCAAGGGTGAAGAGGGTGCCGTCCTCGATGATGCGGCGCTCGCGGGGCTGCAGCTCGACGTCACCGACAAAGGTGCCGCAGTTGCTGTTGTTGTCGCTGAGCGTGTAGCGCAACTGGCCTCGCTTGTCACGACTGACGGTCAATGTGCAGTGGTTCAGGTCAACACTGGGGTCGACGGTCTCGAAGGGTGTGTTGACGGGATTGCCCTTCTGGTAGCGGCCTATGACGTTGTCGCCCATGTGCAGGGGGATGACTTGCTTGTAGTGGAAGACGTTCTCGATAACGATGATGCTGCCACAGGGCGCTTCGTCGGTGGAGCGCTGGCCGTCGGCATTCAGCTCGGCATTCTCTTCCTTCTGAGTGTTGCGCAACTTGGAGACTCCGATGCGGATGCCGAACTCCTTGCCGCACTGGTCACACTTGAACACCAACGACTGACCAGCCGAATACTTCGTCTCGTCAAAGGTGATGTAGTTGTCGCACTTGGGGCATCGGACACGCTTCATGTGCTTGCTTAAACTTCTGCTGGAACTTTATAGACCCAGGCCTCGTAGAACTCCTCCTTGAAACTCATCTTGTGGAGTTTCTGGTAGGCTTCGGCCTGAGAGGTGAACTCGCCGCAGACGACACGTACAACCTTGTTGTGCAGCAGGATGCGGGCGTCGTTGTAGCCTTCCTTCTTCAGTTTGGCAACATACAACTCGGCATTCTTCATCCTTACCTGGCTGGCCACAACAATATAATAGGTGTTCTGCTGAACTTTCTCAGGAGTCTTGGCTTCTTGTGTTTCTTCGACCTTGGCCGTTGCTTCTGCTTCCTCTACTTCGCCTGCTCCCATCACGGACTCATGCTCCAACTCAGCCTCTGAAGCGGCAGGAAGCACGGTTTCAACGGGCTCGGCAGGTACAATATTGGTATCTTGTGGAATCAGTTTGTAGAGCAGCTTGTGCTGCATGTGACTCATGGCCTGTGTGTTCAGGTTGCTGTTGGTGATGGGCGTTGAAATCAGGAAGAATGCCACCACGGCGGCTGCTACGGCTACGGCATTGCGTATCCACGAGAGCTTAATGGTGAGTGCACTGTCTTCCTCTTCATGGTTGTCGCTGTCGGTAAACTCGAGCAGGGTGGGATGCAGGCTAACCTCCTTGGCAACGGGTGCAGGCTGTTCGGCTATGACATCATCGGTGTCCTTGAGTCGCTTGAAGGTGAAGTTGGACAGTCCGTACAGGTCAGGGGAGAGAACGCCGGCCTCGCAGGGTGAGAACTCATAGTTGCCTTCCTGGTTGACGGTCAGCGTTCCCAGGTTCTCCATCTCGAAGTAGCCTTCGTCGTTGAGCTTCTGTTTGAGGATGTCGACCTCATGCTCGATGCGGCGCAGGGCTTCAGGATAACTGATATCGTAAGCCTCGACATACGACTGAGCCAGTACGGAATCGTTCATCCGCAACTGGGGATTGAATCCTAAGGTGCGAGTGGGAGGAACAAAGGAACGGTCGGCCTCATCGTAGTGGGCAGCGACCTGATGCGTCATAAATCCCCCAAAATCAGGCACTATCACGCATTCGTTCTCCAAAAGCAGAATCTCAATATGTCTTTGTAACTGTATCACGGGGGCAAAATTACGACTTTTTTTGCAAACTTGCAAATAAAAAAGGAGATAAAATTGCTTGATTACGGATTATTTTTGCTACTTTTGCATCGTAAATCAACGAACAAGACCGCGTATGGAGTTTAAGAAAACCGATATTGAAGGCGTATATATCATTGAACCAAAGGTGTTTAACGACAGCAGAGGGTATTTCTTTGAAGTTTGGAAGAAACCAGAGTTCGAGGCAAACGTCGGTTCCGTGGATTTTGTGCAGGACAATGAGTCGAAGTCGTCCTATGGTGTTCTGCGTGGCTTGCACTACCAGAAAGGCGAGTTCTCACAGGCCAAACTCGTACGCGTAATAAAAGGTAAGGTGTTGGACGTTGCAGTAGACTTGCGCAAGAGCAGTCCGACGTTTGGCAAATACGTCATGGTAGAGCTCAGCGACGAGAACAAGCGGCAGTTTTTCATTCCCCGCGGCTTTGCACATGGTTTCCTGGTATTGAGCGACGAAGCCATCTTTACCTATAAGGTTGACAATCTCTATGCTCCGCAAGCCGAAGCCGGCATCCGCTGGAACGATCCTGACGTGGGAATAGAATGGCCCATCGACCTGTCGAAGGTTCAAACCAGTGAAAAGGACTTGAAGCAGCCTTTCCTGCGTGATGCCGTGGTATTTGAATAAACAAGAAAGATGAAGCATATTTTAACCATAACCTTATTAGTGCTTGTCGCATGGACCAGTTGCGGTCAGCGAGACACTCGGCAAAAGGAGAGTCGCGAGGCCAAGCAGCTGTTGCAGGGCATTTGGGTCGACAAGGAAGCAGAGACAGTCGTGTTCAAAATGGTCGGCGACTCTGTCTATTATCCTGACTCGACCAGTATGCCGGCGTATTTCTGGGTGTTTGAAGACACGCTGTATATGGGTACCGCTGCCCGTTACCATATAGAAAAGCACACGGAGCACCTGCTGTGGATTCAGACTCCCACGGGCGAGACCGTGAAGCTGGTGAAGAGCGAGGAGCCCGAGCGCAACGAGGAGTTTGAGGAGAGTAAGCCTCAGATGCTGACGGTGACAGAGGTCCTGAAGCGCGATACCGTCGTCTTTTATAATGGCAATCGCTATCATGTTTACACGGCCATCAATCCCACACGCTACAAGGTGGTGCAGCATACGTTGAACGACGATGGGTTGGACGTGGAGAACGTGTACTACGACAACATCATCCACCTCAGCATCTTCAAGGGCTCGCAGCAGCTGTTCTCACGCGACTTCCGCAAGCAGCAGTACGAGAGCAAGGTGAATCCGCAATTCCTGGGGCAGGCCATTCTGAATGACATCACATATGACCATGCAGACGCTGCCGGAATGCATTTCCACGTTTCGCTGTGTACCCCTGGAGCTGCCAGCTGCTATCTGATAGAACACGTCGTTTCCTACGACGGTAAGATGTCTACCCAGTTGCTGGAGTATTAACACACACACCGGCTTGACGACGATGAAAGTAACCCTGCTGCAGACAGACATCCGATGGGCCGACGCCCGGCAAAACATCAGTGAGGCGATGCACCTGATGGACAGCCAGCCAGAGTCGGACTTGTATGTGTTGCCTGAGATGTGGAGCACCGGATTTGCCACCCAACCAGAAGGCATTGCCCACGACGAGGCAGACAATATAGCGCTGCAATGGATGCAGCAGACTGCCGATGAACGCCATTGCGCTATCTGTGGCAGTGTGGCATTGAGACTTCTGGACGGCACCTTCCGCAATCGTTTGTATTTTGCCGACGGGCGCTCGCATCAGCTATACCATTACGACAAGCACCACCTGTTCACCTACGGTCAGGAAGACCGGTACTATACGCCGGGCAATAGCCATACCATCGTCAGTTATGAAGGCTTTCGCATCCTGTTGCTGACGTGCTATGACTTGCGTTTTCCCTGCTGGAGCCGTTATGCTACCGACTTGGAGTATGACGTGATGGTGCTGGTGGCCAACTGGCCTCAGGCCCGGCAGGCTGCCTGGCAATTGTTAACCCGTGCCCGAGCCATCGAGAACCAATGCTATGTGGTAGCTGTCAATCGGGTTGGTGACGACCGGTTTGGACATTATGAGGGAAAATCTGCTGTCATAGACCCGCTGGGAAGCACCCTCGGACAATGTCGGAGCCACGAGCAACAGGCCCTGTCGGTCGAGTTGGACTATGCAGAGCTGGAGCGTCGTCGGCAGAAATTCCGCGTCCTGGAAGACAGGGACCGATAATGCAAGAAACCGGGCACCGCTACAGCGACATGAAGTATCCCAAGCGGTAGAGATTGAACACCAATAGGTTAGGGTGGGAACTGGTCAATAGACGACGTTCCCATTTTTTATTCAGACGATGCCACAAACGGACGAGTGGGGCAACGGCCCGCAGTCGGCCGGAGAGTGCAAGCAGACTGGAGTAGCCCTGCAACTCGTCACGGAACTGGTGCAAGGTGCGCAGGCCTTCCTCGGTCTTGCTCAGGAACTGGGCATTGGTCTCGAAAACCTCGAAACTCATGGGATTGTCTATATGACTGATGGCAATCCCTGCCGCACAGAACTGCTTGCCCAGAAGGACATCCTCGTAACCATAATATCGGAACCGTTCATCGAAAGGGTGTTGCAACAAAACGGCACGATTCACCAATAAATTGGCGGTATGAATATGCTGATAGGGTTTTTGCTGACGCTTGTCAGCGGTGTGCTGCTGTTCGGCAGCCTCTTCGTAGGTAGCTCTCAGATTATCGTGAGTGACTCCGTGAATGACCACGCCGCCATCTACCACCAGTTGCCGAGAGGACGTCTCAGCATATTGCCTGAGGAAATCGTTACGGCATACCACCATATCGCTGTCAATGAAAAGCAACCATTCATGCTGAGCCTGCTGAGCCAGAAAGTTGCGGATGGCCGCCCTTCCGACATTTTGTGGCTGTTCCAACAGTCGACAATGCGGCAACTGATTGATGGCTCGGTTGGCCACAACCGCCTGTTTGTCCTTGGAACCGTCGTCTGCCACCAAAATCTCATAGGTTAAATCCAACGCTGATGCCTGCTGCTGTAGTGTCTGTACCAGAGTGACACAGACATCGTTATACGTTGGTATGAGAATGGATAAATGCTTCATTAAGATGCAAAAGTAATCAAAAAATGTTATAATCTGTCGTTTTCATCGGACATTTTGACTTTTTTGTATGAAAAAGTAGTAATTTTGCACCGCTTTAACAACGAATAAGCATTATAATTATTAATAAGGTATGAAAAAGAATGTATTGAAAATGGCGTTTATGAGCATGATGCTGATGACGACCAATGGAATGAGTGCACAGATTGACCTGCAAGGCTTGGCCGACCAAGTATTAGGAGGCAGCTCGGCACAACAGGGTAGCAACAACTCAGGTGACCTGATTCAGAACCTGACGACGGTCTTTTCGAAGAATAAGCAGGCCAAGAGCAGTAATTTGGTGGGAACCTGGTCGTATACAGAGCCCGCTATTGTCCTGAACTCAGGCAACTTCTTGAGCAATGCCGCTTACAAGATTGCCGCCAACAAGATTGAGAGCAAGCTGCAGAGCTATCTGACACAGTATGGCATCAAGCCGGGAACATTTACCATGACGTTCAACGAAGACGGCACATTCAGCGAGACCCTGAAAGGCAAGACCATGAAGGGCAAGTGGGCTATTCAGGACGAGAAACTGGTACTAACCATCGGCAAGGTGAAGGCCGTAAAGATTACCACCCAGGTCAGTGGCAGCGAGATGCAGTTGGTGACGGACGCCACCAAACTGTTGACCATGTTCCAGTCATTTGGCGCCAATTCATCGAATAGTAGCATCAAGACGGCTGCCGCTTTGCTGAAAGGCGTGAAGGAGATGCAGGCAGGTATCACGCTGAAGAAACAATGAGATGTTAAAAAACGGTAAGCGGAAGCAAATTCTTCACATTTAACTCTTCACTTTTAACTTTATTTTGTACCTTTGCAGCCGCTATTACGAGATAATGGCATGAAATTCAAGTTAAACAATTAAAAAACAAACAATTACACAATGGCAACAAAAATCAGATTGCAGCGCGGCGGTCGCAAGAGCTATGCTTTCTATCGCATCGTTATCGCTGACGCAAGAGCACCACGTGATGGTAAGTTTACTGAGAAGATTGGTACCTACAACCCTAACACCAATCCTGCCACAGTAGACCTGAATTTCGAGCGTGCACTTTATTGGGTCGAGACTGGTGCACAGCCTACCGACACTGTTCGTAACATCCTCAGCCGTGAGGGCGTTTACCAAGGCTAAGAAGGATGCCGCAGCTAAGGAGCTGGCCGCAGAGAAGAAGATTAACGAGGAGATCGCCAAGAAGGTAGCTGAGAAGAAGGCTGCTGAAGAGGCTGCCAAGGCTGAGGCAGAAGCAGCAAAGGCTGCTGAGGCTGCTGCCGCTGAGGCTACAGAGGCTCCCGCTGAAGAGGCTCCTGCTGCTGAAGCTGAAACTCCCGCTGCAGAGTAATCAATGAGCAAGAATCGATTTCTGCTCGCATTTACCGTTGTGGTATTGCTGTTGGCCGTGGTGAGGTGGTGTTTCCCCTCCGTTGCTGAGCCGACAACTGCTGATAACGATAAGTGCGAGCAGTTTTCGTCTGCTGAACCGTCGACTATTGTACAAGCTCAGCCCGTCCAGGACGAGCAGAAGTCGGCGAATCAAACCCAGACATCATCGACTAAAAGCCGCAAGCACCGCATTTTAAGCGTCCCCAGCTATAAGGCTGCTTTTCCAGACAGCCAGAGTGTCCAGATAATAGCAGCAGAGAAGTGGGGTGTCAAGCCTGTACGTAATCGTCAGGATGCTGAGAAACGTAAACAGGAACTGGTCTACGTGGGACTGAGTCCGTATTACCATGTTGACCCCATGCGCAGTAGTATTCCTTATTTGGTGCCACGAGCAGCCATGCTGCTGCAGGATATTGGTCAGGCGTTCTACGACAGCCTATACCAGAAAGGGGTTCCCATGCAGCAACTGATTGTTACCAGTGTTCTGCGAACCATGGAAGATATCTCCAAATTGCAGCGTCACAACGGTAATGCCGTGGAACGTTCGTGCCATCTTTTTGGTACTACTTTTGACATCTGCTATAATCGTTACAACGCTATTGAACGTCCGGTTCGTGACGATACACTGAAGTGGATTTTGTCTGAGGTGCTGCGTGACAAGCGTGAGGAAGGACGTTGTTGGATCAAGTACGAAGTGAAGCAAGGCTGCTTCCACATGACAGTGAGGTAATATGGAAGAGAGAGAGGTGGCTTTTCCGCCGGCCCATACGGCGGAACACTTGCTGAATCAGGTGATGGTACGGATGTTCGGATGCGAACGTTCGTACAATGCACACATTGAGCGCAAGAAGAGTAAGATGAGTTTTTATCTGGATCACAAACCCAGTCGTCAGGAGGAGAAAGAGATAGAACGTCAGATGTTGAGTCTGATAGAGGACGATCTTCCTGTTACCTTCGAATATTGTACGCTACAGACATTGCCGGAAGGTATCAACCGCGAACGCTTGCCGGAAGATGTCGGTGACGAAATCAGACTGGTCCGTATTGGTGACTTCGATGTCTGTCCCTGCATCGGCAAGCATGTGCGCAGTACAGCCCAGATAGGGCGTTTCGAAATGTTAGGAACGAACTGGGATGAACATGAGCGCTCATTCCGTGTCCGTTTCAAAATCGTCTAAAAGCATTGCGCCTTCCGCTCAAGAAAAGCTCTTGAGCGTTTTTTATTCCCTTTACAGAGCAATCTTCATAAAAACGGGATAGTGGTCAGAGTAGGTCAAGTCTGAACGGTAATACTCCACGCCTTTCAGATTGGCATCATGGAAAATGTAGTCGATACGTACCATTTTCTTTCCACCTCGGAAGGTGTACATGAATCCCTTTCCGCATTCACGGAATCCGTCAACCTTGTCACCCAATAGGGTGTTGTAGACGAAAGAGTAGGGAACATCGTTGAAGTCACCGCAGAGAATAATAGGATTCTGCGAATTTCTCATTTCGTTGGCTACTTGAATAGCCTGTCCGGCACGGAAATACATTCCCAGCATATAGTTGCCATAAATAGCATTGAGAATGCGGTTGGTGCTGACATCATAGTTTTGTGCAGCCAACTTGCCCGCCTTGTGCAGCGTTCGGTTGATGCCTGTCGTCTGCAGGTGGACATTGAAGACACGGAATTCGTTGCCTTTCACATCGATATCAGCCCACATGGCACTGTTGTTGGTGTCTTCAAAGAGCATCGTCTTGCTACCACTAATGGGGTATCGGCTATAGATAACCATATCCTCGCGTCCTACCACCATATAGGGGAAGTATTCGCGATAGGCTTCTGAGTTCTTCTTGTCACCGCTAATCTCGTTGTACTCTTGCATACACAGCACATCAACATTCTGATTACGCATTTCAGCCAGAATGTCCTGCGCCATGAACCCCGTCGTCTCGCGTCCGAACATAGCCACATTATAAGTGGCAATCTTCAGACCGTTCCGGGTGGCAGAATCCTCGCTGCCAAAGAAGGGAAACTGGTATAGCGTTCCGATATAAGGTATGCAGCAGGCTATTGTCAGTACAGGAATGGCCAGCAAGAACCAGCGACGTCTGAAGAGCCAATAGAAAATGAGCAGGAAATTGACTAGGATGAGAAGTGGCAAGACATAAACGAGCATGGCTCGTGCTGAGTTACCAACGGGATTGACGTCTCCTCCATAGAGCGCAACTAAGGTAAATGCACTGACCACGACCTGCAGGACGAGGAACATCATGGCCATGTACTTATAGACTGCTAATTTTCCCATATTCTCAAGTATAAGATTTGTTTTCTCTGACAACTAAAATTATTCTCCGACGTATTTCCCGACGACATCCAATAAGTCCTCTACACGGAAGGGCTTGGCCAAGAATTCGTTACATCCGGCTTCTTTTGCTTCACGAATATTCTCTTCAAAGGCGTAGGCACTGAGTGCAACGATGGGTATGTCGTGATTGACCTCTTTAATAATACGTGTAGCATCCAGACCATTCATATCCGGCATGCGGATATCCATAAGTATCAGATTCGGATGCTCATCCTCACTCAAGGTTACAGCCTCGATACCATTCTTCGCACGCAACAGGCGATAGCGCTTCTGCAGTACGATTCTCACTAATTCATAGTTGCTGTCTTCGTCTTCTGCCACCAGGATGAGTGGTGCCGACTGCATGTTGGTATGGGTCGTAACACGAATGGTGCGCGAGTTTGTTGTGATTCGTCCGTCGCGAACCATGCCACCGATGGATCCTTCGAAAGGAACGGTAAAGTAGAATGTGGAGCCTTCTCCCAATTTGGAGTCGACACCGATGGTGCCACCCATCTTCTCCACGATGATCTTACAGAGCGACAGTCCCAGTCCATAGCCTTTCTGTGCTTCAGCGTCACGCGACACATAAGTCTTGAAAATGTCCTCAAGGTCTTCTGGGGCAATGCCCGTTCCCGTATCCGTCACAAAGAATTCGACTTCCTGTCCGTCGTTCTTCAGGCGATAGCCATAGGTGATGCGGCCTTCAGTGGTATGTTTGAGGGCGTTGCTGATGAGATTGGAGAAAATTTGAGTAATACGGTTGGCATCTGTGTTCAGCAGAACGTTCATATTGGGTTTAGAAGTCGTCAACTGAATCGTATCGGGACAACGGAATTTAAAGATGAGTTGGATGGTGCGACAGAGTTCACTCAAATCAACCATCTGCTTTTTGATGGTCACCTCGCCAGCTTCTACTCGCGACAAATCCAATATCTCGTCGATCAAAGCCAGCACACGGCTATTATTACTCTCGACGATTTCCATATATTTCATACGGTCTTCGGCGGAGTCTGTCTCAGCCATCACGCGCGAAAAGCCTTCAATGGCATTGAGAGGCGTACGTATCTCATGGCTCATATTGGCAAGGAATAGCGACTTCATCTGGCTGGCCTTTTCAGCTCTCCGTGCCTTTTCTTCGTATTCGCTAATCTTTGCCTTGGCTGCGTCTAGTTCTTTCTCAACAGCCTGACACTTTGCGTTGGCTTCTGCAATCTTTTGTAATAGCAGGTCTCGTTCTTCTTGATTCATAGATAACAAACAGTTACTCCTAAAAACCACCTGCAAAGATAATAATTTTATTTGCAGTAAACAAATAAAATGACAATTTTTTTGTAATATGACGTTTTTCTTGTCTTACGTCATTTCGCAAAGAACGATGAAAACCAGTTTCCTGTTATCCACGTTTGGCCTTTTCCCAAGCACCTCCGCCCTGATGAGTGCGCAAGTAGTGCATGCCTCTGAATACGTTGATGTTCATGAACAGGAAATAGTAGGGTACAAACAGCCACTTGTTCTTTTTCCCGTGCTGTTCCAGCATGTATCCACCCCATGCTGCCAGATAGAATAGAATCTGCAGCATCCAAATGACATTATAAATGATACCTCCCTTTATCAGTACCAGCCACACGTTCAGCGGGATGAGCGCCATCATACAGATCGGGGTCAGTGTCCATCGTAATACCCGATGAGACACAAACTGGAATGCTACCAATGGCTGTTTGAAGGGATTCATCATGCCACGCAGCCACCAGATGCTTTGCAGGCCACCGGCACAGATGCGTCGCTTACGCTTCGACTCCTCTTCCAGATTGGCTGAACCATATTCCATGGCGTAAGCCTCTGAAGTATAGGCAATCTTGTGGCCTTCAGAAACCATGCGCATGGACATCACAAAGTCGTCCAACAGTGCTGTTTCAGGCATGGGCTGATATAGTTTGGTGCGGATGGCATTCAATTCTCCTGCAGCTCCCATGGCAGAATACAGGTCGCTATCCATTCGCTTGAGCGCACTCTCATAGCGCCAGTAAAGCCCTTCGCCTTCTGATGCCACTTCACCTTCATGGCGTGAGACGACGCGTTTTTCACCGGCTACGCAACCCACCTGAGGGTCTTGGAAGCAACGCACGATTTCACGGATGGCTTCACGGTTCACCATAGTATTCGCATCGGTCATCACTGTCAGTTCTGTCTTCACTTGACTGATACCATGGTTTAGGGCTGCCGTCTTACCGCGTCGCTCCGGACTATACACTATTTCAACGTCATCGTATTTCTTCAGTCGCACGTTGGTGTCGTCCGAAGAACCATCAGTAACCCACATGATATGTAGCTTCCGGGCAGGGTAATCGGTGTCGTAGATGTTTTGCATTTTCCAGTCTACGATATCCTGCTCATTGTAGGCGCAGACAAGGAAAGTGACCTCAGGAAGCAAATTGTCCGAAGGAAGTTCCATGCGTTGTGGAACTCCCTTCAGCCAATGTTTGATGCGAACCATGACAAACAACACAAGTGCATAACCTACATACGTGTAGACGCAAATGCACAGGCATATCCAGAATAATATCTTCAGTGTTGTCATGGTTGCTTAGTGTATTTACTTTCTCAAGTGTTAGATTCAATTTCTTCCTGCATATCGATGAACTGGCGGTTCTGGTCGTAAAACTCATACTGTAGGAAGGCGAGCTTCTGAGAAGGTATTACTCTTACTCCCATGCCGTATTTCAGTTGCCATTGTCGTTTCAGCGACCAAAGGCCCTGATTGATGTAGGCGGCAACGTAAGGATGTACATGCAGGTAGAACTTGCGAATGCCAATCTTGTTGACCATGCGGTCAATTTTGCTCTCGAGTTGATCTGTAAACAGGATAGACGACTTGATTTTGCCTTTTCCAAAGCAGGTCGGACATGTTTCTTCTACATTGACATCCATAGCCGGACGTACACGCTGACGGGTAATCTGCATCAGTCCAAATTTGCTCAGTGGCAGGATGTTGTGGCGCGCTCTGTCTTTCTGCATGTTCTTGCACATGCGTTCATAAAGCAACTGGCGGTCTTCTGCGAGGTTCATGTCAATGAAGTCAACTACGATGATGCCACCCATGTCGCGCAGTCTCAGCTGGCGAGCCAACTCGTCGGCAGCACCAAGGTTTACTTCCAATGCATTGGCCTCCTGTCCGTTTTCGGCACGTGTACGGTTACCCGAGTTGACATCCACGACGTGCATGGCTTCTGTGTGCTGGATAATGAGGTAGGCACCGCGTTTGTAGTTGACGGTACGTCCGAAGCTGGACTTGAGTTGCTTGGTGACACTGAAGTTGTCGAAGATGGGTACATTGCCATTGTATAACTTGACAATGTTTTTCTTTTCTGGCGCAATGAGTTCAACATAGTCTTGCACCTGATGGAAAATAGCTTCGTCGTTAACGTGAATGCCGTCATACGTCGAGGCATCGAAAACGTCGCGCAGCAGAGCTACGGCACGTCCTGTCTCTTCAAAACACAATTGCGGTGTCTTGAGGGCTTTCTGTGCCTTGGTAATGGTGTCTTCCCAGCGCTTCATGAGCATCTTCAACTCTGTATCGAGTTCCGCAACACGCTTGCCTTCGGCTGACGTCCTGACAATAATGCCGAAGTTCTTGGGGCGAATACTTTGTACGAGTTGCTTCAGACGGGCTCGTTCCTCGCTTTTCTTGATTTTTGATGAAACGGAAACTTTATCGCCAAAAGGCATCAGAACCATGTATCGTCCTGCAAAACTCAGTTCGCAGGTCAGTCGCGGTCCCTTGGTTGAGATGGGTTCCTTAACGACCTGTACCAGAATTTCCTGGCCTTGTTTCAGAATGTTCTGCACACTGCCATCCTTGGGTAGGTCGGGCTGACGGGTTGCTTTGCTGATGGGATAAAGTTTCTTCTTGTCGCTTTGTACCTGTTTCAAGTACTTCTCGTAAGAGCTGAATTGAGTGCCCAGGTCAAGATAGTGCAGGAAGGCATCGCGTTCAGAGCCTACTTCTACGAAGCAGGCATTCAGTCCAGGCATGAGCTTTCGCACACGGCCCAGATAGATGTTGCCTACAGAATAGCTGGCCTCCTCGCGCTTTTCATTTTGGTATTCCACCAAATTCTTGTCCTCGAGCAGGGCGATGCTTATTTCTTTAGGCTGGACATCAATGATTACTTCACTGGTCATTTCTAATACTTTCTTGGTTTGTGGGGTGCTGAATTTCTTCAACTCTTCATGAAAAAGAGCGCACCGTCGACTCATTTGGTCTCCGATACACTCCTTTCATTCTTTTCTCTCTAGCGTCTTGTGAGCTTACTTGCTCTTATGACGATTCTTGCGCAGTCTCTTCTTACGCTTGTGAGTAGCCATCTTGTGGCCCTTCTTCTTCTTTCCGTTTGGCATAATTTTAATTGTTTATTTAAAATACTACTTGTTAAGATTTTCTTCTCCTTCCTTTATTTCATCTTGGAAATAAAGCTCTTGCAGGGTTTGAAAGCAGGAATGTCATGGGCTGCAATGACCATTGTCGTGTTCTTGGAGATGTTGCGTGCAGTCTTCTGGGCACGACGCTTTACTGTAAACGTACCAAAGCCACGGAGGTAGACATTTTCTTTCTGAACAGCCATACAATCACGAATCTCTTCCATAAACGCCTCAACAGTGGCGCTGACGTCCTTCTTGGGAAGGCCTGTGTCTTCAACAATTTTGTTGATAATATCAGCTTTTGTCATCTCTATTTTGCTTTATATTTTCTTAATTGTTTTGATTTCGGGATGCAAAGATACTGTTTTTCAACGGGATATGGAAATTTTTAAGGCTTTTTTTTTCAAAAAACATATAAATTTCGTATCTTTGCACCTACATTTAATCGTTTTATCACATGAAACAGACCAAGATTGTTGCTTCTATCAGTGACCGCCGATGCGATGTTGACTTCATTCGTCAACTTTTCAACGCAGGCATGAACGTAGTCCGTATGAATACTGCCCATGCTTCTGAAGAGGGTATTATAAATATAATAAGGAACGTGCGCGAGGTGAGTCGTCACATCGGAATTTTAATTGATACTAAGGGACCCGAAGTCCGTACTACAGGATGTGCCGATCCCATCGCTTATAAGACAGGCGATGTTGTCAAGATCTTCGGCCGTCCTGAAATGGACACTACTCACGATATTGTTAACCTGAGTTATGAGAACTTTGCCGCCGATGTCCAGGAGGGAGACCATGTGCTCTTTGATGATGGAGCTCTTGACATGGTCATCATTGGCATCAATGGGCCTCAAGTCATAGCACAAGTCACAAATGATGGTATTCTGGGTTCGCATAAAAGCGTCAATGTTCCAGGTCGTCACATTGACCTTCCGGCACTAACAGCCAAGGATCGCAAGAATATCGTGCTGGCCATTCATCAGGATATTGATTTCATTGCTCATTCCTTTGTCCGTTCTGCTGCTGATGTCCGTGCTGTTCAGGATATTCTCGACGCTCACAACTCTGACATTAAAATCATATCGAAGATTGAGAATCAGGAAGGTGTCGACAATATTGATGAGATTATCGATGCGTCCTATGGTATCATGATTGCCCGCGGTGACTTGGGTATTGAGGTTCCTATTGAACAGATTCCAGGAATCCAGCGCCATATCATCCGCAAGTGCATTCAAAAGAAGAAACCTGTCATCGTTGCCACTCAGATGCTTCACACGATGATAACCAATCCTCGCCCCACACGAGCCGAGGTTACTGACATTGCCAACGCAATCTACTCCTGTACCGATGCCTTGATGCTGTCTGGCGAGACTGCGAGCGGAAAATATCCCGTTGAAGCCGTTCTTACGATGGCATCCATTGCTGAGCAGGCTGAGCGCGACCGTTCCAACAGCAATGTCGAGATTCCTCTGCCTCCTAACTGTGACATCCGTGAGTTTATGGCCCATTCTGCTATTGAGGCTACAGAGAAATTAGGTGTCAAAGGCATCATTACTGATTCAACCACTGGCACAACCGCCCGTTCGTTAGCAGCATTTCGAGGACCACATCCCGTGCTGGCCATCTGCTATAACGAAAAACTGCAGCGTCTGCTAAACTTGTCGTATGGCGTCATTCCTGTCTACCAGAAAGAACAAATCAGTTCTGAACGTCTTTTCTTAGCGGCTGTTCGCATGCTGCGTCAGAAAGGTTATGTCGACCTTGACGACAAGATTGCCTACATGAGTGGAAACATTGCCGCCGGTGGTGCTACGAAGTTCCTGGAGATAAACACCGTCAAAGAAGTCTTTGACCAGTCCTACCAGTTCCATTTACCGCAGTTATAACCTGATAGTTTATACATTCTATTCCATGAAACTACGAGAATATATATCTACCGTCATTGAACCGCATAACGAGAATAAGTACTCCCGCTTGTACGACTCTCTTATGCTGGTTGCCATTGCTATCGGTATTTATCCTCTGATGTTCCGACATCAGACTGTATTGTTTTGGTATTTTGACCTGATTTCGGGGATATGTTTTATTGTTGACTATATTTTGCGTTGGGTAACGGCTGATTATCGCTCAAAGTATAAGAGCTGGGCTGCTTTTGTGGTATATCCCTTTACGCCGATGGCCATCATTGACTTGCTGTCCATCCTGCCTATATTCAATTTGCTCGGTCCGACCTTTAAGGTTGTCCGTGTATCGCGACTGCTGAAAATCCTGCGTATTTTCAAGTTTATCAGGTATTTTGAACCCTTGGAAATCATTTTGACGGTTATACGAAAACAACGGAAGATACTCTGTACAGTATTGTCGCTGGCTATTTTCTATATTTTCATTACGGCCCTCATCATGTTTAATGCCGAAGAGGACATCAATCCACAAACTGGCGAATATCTTTTCAAGAACTTCTTCGATGCGTTCTACTGGGCTGCTTGCACCTTAACGACGGTAGGCTACGGAGACCTATATCCCATCACGACAGTTGGTCGTGTAATCAGTATTATCTCTTCGATGGTCGGTATTGCCATTATTGCCTTACCGTCAGGTATTGTTACCGCAGGCTACATGGATGAATTGAAATCAAGAAGGAAAGAAAAGCTTAAAGCCTATAGGGAAAGTATAGAAGGAAAAGAAAAACAATAAGGATACGTATTCAATCTATAAAATAGTAAAGGGACTCCCCATGTAGGAAGTCCCTTTATAAATTACCAAAACTCTGTCGTTATTACTGAGCGGGCTGTGCAGGAGCAGCAGGAGTCTCAGCGGCAGGTGCTTGTGTAGCAGGAGCCTTGGCGTCCTTCTGCTGACTGGCGCCGAAGCCAGGCAGATTGTTCGGATTGGTCGTGGGATTGGCAACATTCTCCATGACGGAACTGTCACTCTGAGCTGTGGGGGCCACCCATGCGCAGGCAATACTGATGACAACCATAGCGGCTGCCAGGAACCAAGTGGCCTTCTCGATGAAGTCAGTGGTTTTGCGAACACCTGCTACCTGATTATAGCCAGCGAAACTTGATGACAGACCGCCACCTTTGCTCTCTTGAATCAGCACGATACCAATCATCAGCACGGCTGCTACTACGATAAGAATTACGAATAATGTGTACATGTTACTTTTGTTTTTTATTGTTATTATTACTTTCGTTTATATTGTTTTATAACTTTATTTGTTTTTGCTGTTAATGATAAGTTTTTCGAGGAAGCGCAACTGATCCGTAAAATAGACGTTTTTCTCCGGGAACTGCTGACCAAGTCGCTGAATAATGTCATAAGCTTTCTGGTATCGTCCCTGTTTGATGTAGATGCGAGCCAATGTCTCAGTGAAGTATTCTTCGTCACTGTCGTCAGCACTTGCCGTAGCTTTGTCACGGGACTCATTTTCTTCGTCAGGCAACTCATTCAGCAGAATGCGCCCTTGCTCCTGTTCAAGGAAGTTGTCTATGAGGCTCTGGCCCTTCATCTTGGGCGCGTCAGTATGCTCTTCCGTACGACTTTCTTCCTCAGTAGCCAGTAAGTAAGCAACATAGTCAACCGCAGCATCGGCTGGGGTAGGCCGACGGTGGTGCGCAGGCTTCTCGTTGGTTTCTTCATCGATATCGTCAGGAATGGAGTCCAAGAATGAGTCTATGAGGTTCAGTGTGCGATTCTTGTCGACAGGCTGTGCAGTAGCAGATACATTTTGTTGTGTGTGTCGCAACTGGTAATGGGCAGCTTCTATCATCTGGAAGATGACTTTGCGGTCTGTGATGTAAACGGCTGCTCGACGCAGTTCTTCGTCAAAAGAAGGGTCGTGCAACAGATACAGATTCTGGAGCATGAGCAAACGAGGCGTCTGATAATAGGGATACAACGCCAGCATGGAGCGCAACTCGTAGAGCGTGTCGCGATCCATCAGTTCTGGGTGGTTTATCAGTTCTCTCAGTTCCAGCATCTTTTTTTGTCTTTTCGTTCGTTTACCAGTTGGCAACGGCTGCATTGTATATTTGGTCACACAGGTCCTTAATCATCAGCCCAACCAACTCTTCCTGTACTTGCTGAAGCGACAGAGTGGTCTCATAAGACTGGTTGGCAGTAAACTGTCGTTCGAAATCTTCTGCATGATTGACGGTGTTGGTAAAGCGTACATTGACCGTTATCGAAAGTTCCGTCTGAGCAGAATAGCCTTCAGCACTGACAGACTTGTTGCGCTGCTGATATTGGGTGATTTCGCCTTCCAGCTTCAAGTCACCATTGCGTCGTACCTGAATCAGTTTTGTATGGCTGGCAAAATAATCCTTCAGTTGATTATTGAACATAGCGCCCATAGGTGCCCAGACATAATTGGAGCGTACGGGAAAGTCAGCAATCTGAATGGTTTTTGTTTTGGTATAGTCAATACTGGCTCCATTGAACTTATAGCTCACGGAGCACGCTGAAAGCAGCATGGTTGCTGCCAGACAGGTCAGAATGTTTCTATATCTTGTCCAAGCCATATTGTTTCAGTTTACGGTATAGTGTACGGTCGCTGATGCCCAGTTCTAAGGCGGCTTTCTTGCGATTGCCGGCATTACGTGCCAATGCTTTCTCCAGCATTTGTCGTCCCAGCTCGCTCAGGTTCAGACTCTCCTGCTCAGGCTCGATATACTCTTCAGCCTCTGCGTCTTCCATTGACGGGGTAATTGGCTGGATAGACTGGAGGGGTGCCAATTGTGTCGTGGAGAGCTGTGTTGAAGACTGCTGACCAGGTGTTTGCACGTCCGCTATCTGTTTCTTTAAAGTGCTCATCTCGCGTCGCATGTCGTTGACGTTGGAGCGAAGCTCAAAGAGAATCTTATACAGGATTTCACGTTCATTCTCAAAAGAGTGGTCGCCTTCGCTACGTAATGTTGCCAGTTGTGTGGTTTCCTGGTCCTGGGGGATGAACTGAGAGAGGATGGCAGGAGTAATCTGTCGGTCGGCACTGAGTATGGAAAGCTGCTCAGTAATACTCTTCAACTGTCGGATATTGCCTGGCCATTTATAGCGCATCAGCATCTGTTTGGCTTCCTCTGTCAGTACAACCTTGTCCATACGGTACTTCTCAGCCATTTGCATGGCAAAGAGTCGGAACAGCAGGATAATGTCCTCACCGCGATCACGTAGTGCAGGCATTTGAATCTGTACTTGATTGAGACGATAATATAAGTCCTCGCGGAAGCGTCCTTCGCTGATGGCTTTCTGGATATTGACATTAGTAGCAGCTACTACACGAACATCCGTCTTGCGCACCTCAGTAGCACCAACGGGAATATACTCTCCATTTTCCAGTACACGTAGCAGACGAGCCTGCGTGGCCATTGGCAGTTCACCCACCTCGTCCAGGAACAATGTTCCTTTGTTAGCTGCACCAAAGTAGCCTAACGAATCGTTGATGGCTCCAGTGAAAGAGCCTTTGACGTGACCAAACAGTTCCGAATCAATGGTACCTTCTGGAATGGCTCCGCAGTTAATGGCAAAATACTTCTCTCGGCGACGTGGCGAATTGTCGTGAATAACACGTGGCAGGATATCCTTACCCACGCCGCTTTCACCGATGATAAGCACGCTCAAATCTATCGGCGCCACCTTGAGAGCGACGTCGAGTGCGTTATTCAAAGCCTCGCAGTTTCCTACGATATTATAACGCTGTTTGATGGTCTGAAGTTCGGAAGTCTTCATTTAGCCGACAAAGGTACAACAAAAATCTGACATTATGGCACACTTTGGCAGAAAATTAACTTTCTGCCTCCGTTTTCTTCTCTGCGACAACCTCTGAACTTCTCTCGCTTCTACGTGGACTGTCAGATTTGAATTGGTCTTTGGGACGTGTAAAACGTGCCTTGTCACCATCTTCGCGTTTCTCGTGGAATAGCTTGGGCAACGGGTTCTGTAGGGGCGCATCGTAATTTTTCCTGTTGCGGAACACGTCGATAGCCGTGTAGACAGCTTGTCGCATAGAGTTCTCGTCTGCCTTGTCCTGGCCGGCGATATCGTAGGCTGTACCATGATCAGGCGAAGTACGGACAATAGGCAGACCAGCGGTATAGTTCACGCCGTTTTCGAGCGCAATAGTCTTAAAGGGTGCCAACCCTTGATCGTGATACATGGCCAGAATACCGTCAAAATGCAGGTATGAACCAGCACCGAAGAAACCGTCGGCGGGGTAGGGACCAAAGGCCTGAATACCTTTTTCGGCCAGTGCTTCAATAGCTGGAGATATCACGTTTTTCTCTTCAGCGCCTAACAGTCCGTTGTCTCCTGCATGTGGATTCAAAGCCAGGATTGCAATGCGGGGATTGTTTACTCGGAAATCACGACGCAGGGCTTGGTGGAAGATGGTCGCTTTCTGAATGACAGCATCCTTGGTGATAGCCTGTGCCACATCTTTGATAGGCAGATGAGTTGTTACCAGTGCCACGCGCAGCTGATCGTTCATCAAGATCATCAATGCCTTCTGCCCGTCGCCCACGCTGGTCTCAATATACTCTGTGTGACCAGGGAAATGGAATCCCGGACTCTGGATAGTAGCCTTATTGATAGGGGCAGTTACCAAGACATCATAGAGTTCGCTGCGATAGTCCGTCATTGCCCGGTCGAGGGCTTTTAATGCGGCATTGCCAGCTTCTTGTGAAGGTTGCCCCAACTCAATCTTTACCTCGTCATCGAAGCAGTTGAGCAGGTTCAGACGTCCGTCGCGAGCCTCCTCGGCATGGTTGATGACAATATAGGGAACTTCCAGATTGAGTGCCTTGCGATGGTAGGCTGCAATTTTGGACGAGCCATAGATGATAGGCGTGCAAAGTTCGAGCATACTGGGGTCTGCAAAGACCTTGAAAATCACCTCGTAACCCACACCATTCGTATCTCCTTGCGTGATAGCCACGCGAATTTTTCTTTCTTGTTCCATTGTTGATATTTTGGCGTTATAGCGTTATTACGATATTTCTTTATGCCGATATTCCGGTATTTCGACGTTTATTGTTTCAATTCATTCTGTCTGGCAGTGGAGAGCAAACCACAAGCGGCAAAGATGTCTTGTCCTCGACTGGCGCGAATGGTGGTTGTAATGCCGTGGCTGGTCAGATAGTCGCGAAGAGCCTCCATGCGTTTCTCGTCAGAGGCTGGCAGGTCAACGCCGGGAATTTCATGAAAACGTATCAGGTTGACACGACACTCCAGACCTTCCAGTCGGCGCAGGATTTCACGACCGTATAGTGGCGAGTCGTTGAGTCCACCAAAGCAAATATACTCAAACGAGCAGCGGCGTTGGTGAGTGAAATCATATTGGCGCAGCAGTGCTATCGTCTCTTCGAGAGGCATTGCCTTTTCAGCGGGCATCAGTTGCAGGCGCTGCTCATGGAGAGGTGAGTGCATGGAGATGGCTACATGGCACTGACTCTCGTCGAGGAAGCGTTTCAATTTGCCGCGTACTCCCACCGAGCTGACGGTAATGCGCTTGGGACTCCATGCAAAGCCCCAGTCTGCCGTCAATATTTCGCAGGCTTTCAGCACTGCATCGAGGTTGTCCATGGGTTCACCTTGTCCCATAAATACAATATTCGTTAAACGATCCTCCTCGGGTAAAGCGACAATCTGGTTCAGGATGTCTGCTGCACTCAAGTTGCCGTGCCATCCTTGTTTGCCCGTCTGGCAGAATAGGCAGTTCATCTTGCACCCGACTTGACATGAGACACACAGCGTGGCACGGTCGTGGTCCGGGATGAAAACCGTTTCTACGAATTGACTGTTAGCTGTTTGCGATGGAATGTTAGTTGAAATGCTATCACAACAAACAGGAAACAGGTACTTGATTGTACCGTCCTTCGAACGCTGGCAGTCTATAGGCGGCATCGTACCTACCTCATAATAATCAGCGAGACGCTGCCGGCTCTGCTTTGACAAGTTCGTCATCTGGTCAATCGTAGACACATGCTTCTCGTACAACCATTGCACTATCTGCTTGGCTGTAAAAGACGGCATTCCCAGACCTCCGACAAGTTCTTTCAACTCGGTCGGAGTGAGCCCCAAGAGCCGTTTCTTAATCCCAGAACCTTTTGTCGTTTGCTGATTCATGGCTGCAAAGGTACAAACAAAAATGAAGAATGAAGAATGAAGAATGAAGAATTTAATTCTTTTAAGAGCATTTTATGCGGTAATATCGAAAAAAAACAGTAACTTTGCACGTAATTTTGAAAACCTATTGTCAATCATGATACAAAAAACAGATTGTTTTATAGCCTGCCAGTCGCTGTCAGAGGTACAGCCACAGGTCAGTCAACTTCGTCATAGCAGTTGCGTCAGACATATTTTTTTACTTGTTAACGCTGAACTTGCTGCTCAGGAAAAGGCACCACAGGATTGCTCCTTTGTCATTACCGACAACTTGGTAAGTAGCGATTTTGTTAGCAAGCTGGCTGAGAATGCTGTTGCTGAATATGTTTTGTTGAGTCTGAAAACGACCCCATTGGTTATCGGAGCATCAGCCGTGGAGCGCATGATGCTGGTGGCTTACGACACAAGAGCAGCTCTCGTGTACAGTGACCGCTATACAATGGAGCAAGGCCAACGCAAGGCTCATCCCGTTATAGATTATCAAGACGGTTCCTTGCGCGATGATTTCGACTTTGGCTCCCTGATGTTACTGCGCACGTCGCTTTTGCACAAATATGCCACCTCCGATCATGATGCGACATACAAATATGCCGGATTCTATGATTTGCGATTGTTCCTGAGTCGCGAGGGCAGTCTTTTCCACCTTAACGAGTACCTTTATACTGAGGAAGAATTAGATTTGCGTGCCTCTGGTGTCAAACAGTTTGACTATGTCAACCCTGCCAATCGAGATGTGCAGATAGAGATGGAACAGGCCTGTACGTCACATCTGCGACAGATTGGCGCTCTGGTCGATACCACGCAATATGCTGATGTCGATTTTGAGGAACAGTCCTTTGACATTGAGGCCTCGGTGGTTATTCCCGTATTCAATCGTGTCAAGACCGTACGCGATGCTGTGGAGAGTGCACTCTCGCAGAAGGCCAACTTCCGCTATAATGTCATTGTTGTGGACAACCACTCTACAGACGGTACAAGCGAAATTCTGTCCGAACTATTATCACGTCATGGCGAAAAACTGCATGTCATTGTTCCCGACCGCATGGATTTAGGTATTGGCGGTTGCTGGAACGAAGCTATCAACAGTGTTTTCTGTGGCCGTTTTGCCGTCCAACTGGATTCCGACGACCTGTATTCTTCACCCAAGACATTGCAAACCGTCGTTGATGCCTTCTACAAGCAGAAGGCAGCCATGATTATCGGTTCGTACCGTATGTGCGACTTCGAGCTGCAGACATTGCCTCCTGGTCTAATTGCACATCAGGAATGGACGGATGAGAATGGCCCCAATAATGCCCTTCGCATCAATGGCTTGGGTGCTCCACGTGCCTTTTTCACTCCGTTGCTGCGCCAGGTACAGTTCCCCAACACATCGTATGGTGAGGATTATGCCCTAGGACTGCTATTCTCGCGCCATTACCGTATAGGACGTATCTTCACAGAACTCTACCTATGCCGTCGTTGGGGTGGCAATAGTGATGCAGCTCTATCCGTAGAGAAAATCAATGCCAACAACCTCTATAAGGATCGTCTGCGTACATTGGAACTTTATGCCCGCCAACAAATGAATCAGCACAAAGCGGACTCTATGACAGAGTCGCCTTTGATGCGCTTCTTCCATCGGCAGTTGCAGACGTGGGATGATGTCCGTCAGCGATACCGCGACTTGGGATTGGTCAAGACTCGTGAACTGATAACTGACACGATTGCACTGTCTGTACAGTGGAATCCTGCCCGCATCAGTTCAACAGGCGCCAAGATTGATGCCAAGTCCATTGCCGAGCGTCCTTGTTTCCTTTGTGCCAAGAACCGTCCGCAACAGCAAATGCATCGTGTGGTAGATGATAAATACGAACTGCTGGTTAATCCATTCCCCATTTTGCCCGTACACCTGACACTGCCCACGCTGAAGCATACGCCCCAGCGCATTCTGCCCATGTACGACGAGATGCTACGACTGGCTGAACGCAACACCGATCTTACCTTATTATATAATGGTCCCCATTGTGGAGCATCTGCACCAGACCATGCTCATCTGCAGGCTGTCAGCACTGGGCGCTTGCCCCTGCAGCAGGCATGGCAGCGACTGAGCCGCAGTCTGGTTGATGTCGTCAAGGACGATGATGACAATGGCATTTGGCAGGTGGTCGACTATCCTGCGTCAGCCTTCGTTATCAAGAGTCAGCGACAGGATGCCGGCGAACAGTTGTTCCGTCGTCTCTACGATTGTCTGCCACCTGCGGAGGATGGCACAGAACCTATGATGAATATTATCATGTGGCGCATGGACGACACCATTCTGAGCGTAGTACTGCCGCGCAGGAAGCATCGCCCCGATTGCTATACGGCAACGGGCGACAACCAATACATCATCAGTCCAGGAGCTGTCGATATGGGTGGCCTTATCATCACGCCTCGCGAAGAAGATTTCTGTCGCGTGACGCCAGAGTTGGTGAAAGACATCTATCAGGAGGTGTCACTTACTGCTGCCGATATGCGCGAGGTGGTGGAACGCCTGAAGAATGCAAAGCTGAAAGCACAAAACGCTAAGCGCCAAGACAAAAGTCTGAGGTTCAAGACACAGCCTGAGGTCACAGTTGGCATTGTCAGCGCTGAGAAGATTGTTTTCTCGCTCAATGCCCCTTACACTGCTAAGGGAGAAACCATTGAGGGTAAACAATTCGTAGAGTTTTCCGAGGGTGGAATCCGGTGGAACGGCAATCAATATCGTGAGCTGACTTTCACTCCGTCGTCCGCTGATGCGTCATTCTCGCTATTCGACGTCACCATCGGTGTCAACTTCCACTGGGAGCGCAAGGAGACACAGGTATTCCTGGGTACGCTGCGACTGGTGGTCGAGAGTGACAAGATTGTGGCTATCAATGAGTTGCCCGTCGAACAGTATCTTGCCTCTGTCATCAGTAGTGAGATGAAGGCAACGGCCGGACTGGAACTGCTGAAAGCTCATGCTGTCATCAGCCGTTCGTGGTTGTTGGCACAGATGAAGCATCGTGAGAGCAACAAGCAACAGAAAGATGGTTTCTTCTCGTTCATCAAGAAAGACGATGAGCTGATACGTTGGTACGACCGCGAGGACCATACTCTCTTCGACGTCTGTGCCGATGACCATTGCCAACGCTATCAGGGCATTACCAAGCAGACCAGTCGTGCCGTTGAGCAAGCATTAAAGGCTACCCGTGGACAGATTCTGCTCTACGACAACGAGATTTGTGACGCCCGCTTCTCAAAGTGTTGCGGTGGAGTCACCGAAGAGTACCAATACTGCTGGGAGGATACCCCCAAGCCATATCTGGTGTCAGTCGAGGATCCTTTCTGTAATACTCATGACAAAGCCGTGCTTTCACAAGTGCTTAACGACTATGATATGGAGACCAATGACTTTTATGAATGGACAGTGGAATATACCAGTCAGGAACTGACACGCATTGTCAATGAGAAACTGAAGGAGGACTTCGGCGATATTGTCGACTTGGTTCCGTTGGAGCGAGGTAAGAGCGGACGTATCTGGAAACTGAAGATTGTGGGTACGAAGAAAACCTTTACCATCGGTAAGGAACTGGAAATTCGACGTGCACTTAGCGAGAGTCACCTGTATAGCTCGGCCTTTGAAGTAGAGAAAACTGCCAAAGGCTTTCGCTTGAAGGGTAAGGGCTGGGGACACGGCGTTGGTCTATGTCAGATTGGTGCAGCTGTTATGGGACAGCAGGGCTACAGCTACGATCAGATTCTGTTGCACTACTACCGTGGGGCAGAGATTATGAAGATTTATTAACGCCGTCAAACCGACAAATTGGATATTGAACTATCGGAATGTCGGAAGGTCGAATAAAATAATAACACGAAACAACGATATAAAACATCAAAATAATGAAACAAAGAAATCCCTGGTTTTGGATTCCCACACTCTATATTGGTGAAGGATTGCCAAACGTCGTCGTAATGACAGTCGCTGTTGTCATGTACATGCAGTTGGGCATGAGCGACACCGACATAGCACTTTATACTGGCTGGCTCTCGCTGCCGTGGGTTATCAAACCGCTTTGGAGTCCCTTCGTCGACCTATACCGCACTAAACGTTGGTGGGTCTTGGCCATGCAGTTGCTGCTTGGTTCGTCGTTGGCTGGTGTTGCCTTTACCCTCAGTACGCCACTATGGTTCCAGGGTACTATGGCCTTCTTCTTCCTCATGGCTTTCAGTAGCGCCACGCACGATATTGCTGCCGACGGCTACTACATGCTCGAGTTGGACGACCACCAGCAGGTATGGTTTGTAGGCATCCGCAATACCTTCTATCGTTTGGCAGTTATCTTCGGTAATGGTGTACTTATCCCTGTAGCCGGTGTCCTCCAGGTCATCTTCCGTGACCAGAAGGCCTTTACCTGGAGCCTTGTGTTCTATGGTTTGGCTGCACTGTTCATTGCCATCTGGCTTTACCACACCTATATTATGCCTCGTTCAGCTGCCGACCAGCAGCACGGCACTACTGCACGTGAAGTAGCGATGGGCGTTGCAACGACGTTCAAGACGTTCTTCCAAAAGTTGCCACCGCGCGACATGCTGTTCGCCATGTGCTTCCTGTTGTTCTATCGCTTCCCTGAAGCCCTGCTCACTAAGATGAGCGTTACGTTCCTCATGCGTCCCAATTCAGCAGGAGGTTTGGGACTGTCGCCCCAGGAGTTTGGTCTGGCCAGTGGAACGGTGGGCGTTATCGGACTGACGCTTGGAGGTATCATTGGTGGTATGCTGGCTGGTCGCGACGGTTTCAAGCGCTGGCTGTGGCCGATGGTTTGCGCTATCACGTTGCCTGACATTGTCTATGTCTACATGAGTTACGCCATGCCCGACAATCTCTTATTCATCAGCAGCTGTTTGTTCGTCGAACAGTTCGGCTATGGCTTGGGCTTTACGGCTTTAACGCTCTACATGCTCTACTTCAGCAAGGGCAACTATCAGACGTCGCACTACGCCTTCTGCACGGCCATCTCTTATCTCGGTCTCATGCTGCCGGGCATGCTCTCCGGTTACCTGAAGGATGCTATGGGCTATAACGCCTTCTTCATTCTAGTGATGGTACTTTGTACTATTACTTTCCTCGTCACTGCCTTCATCAAGGTTGACCCGGAATTCGGTAAGAAGCAGCCAAAGGAAGAACAACCCTCTACTGCAGAATAGGAATATCCCTACTATCAAATAGGAAAATTTCTTGGTGTGAAGTGCGGAAAAGTTCCTATCTTTGCACCAAGAAATATGTTAAACAGTTAAAAACTAAACATTATGAAGAAGATTTATACCTACATGATGATGGTTCTGATGGCCCTGCCCATGTTGACCCTCACCAGTTGCGACCGCGATGCTGCCGATGCCCATACGCTCAATGGACAGTGGGAAGGTTTTATAAGTACTTATTATGTTGACCGTTGGGGGTTGACGGGCGAAGACTACCGTACCTGTATCCAGTTTGTTCAGCGTGACAACTATGGTGGCACAGGCTTCGAGGTTGACTATGATGTTCGCGACCGATGGGGCAGCTACTACTATTCACCCATCGATTGGGAAGTGCGCAATGGTGTTATCCGAATTCGCTATATCTACGACAATGACTATGTCGAGATTTCTCGATATTCGTTGACCCCAGACCGCTTCTATGGCTATATGTACGACGGCACACGCCGTGATATCGAGTTCTCGCTTTACTATGTTGGCAATGTTGACTGGGGCCGCTATCGTGAAGGTCGTTACTGGCGTCGCTCTGCTGTTGCCGAAGGTGATTCCGCCAATGTTGCCGATGACGATATCATTGTCAATGGCGAATCTGTAGCTCGTGGCGCTTTTGCTAGAGCGATTAAGGAAGCGAAAGCCAACAAGTAAAGTTTGGCGTTACACAACGTTTTGCGGGCAGTCTCCGACGAAGGCACGGACATTCTCAATAGCCGTGCTGAGTAGTCGGAGACGCGCTTCTTTTGTGGCCCAGGCAATATGTGGGGTGATGAAGGCGTTAGGCTGACAGAGTAGGGGATTGTCTGCCTTGGGCGGTTCCTCCGTGAGCACATCGGCACAATAGGCTGCCAGACGCCCTGCAGCCAGTGCTTCGGCCACATCGGCATCATTGACCAAAGGTCCGCGGCCTGTATTGATGACAATAGCTGTAGACTTCATCAGGGCGAGTGTCTGTGCATTGATGAAATGGCTGTTGTTGTCCGTCAGCGGACAATGCAGGGAGAGAACGTCGGATGTGGTGAACAGTTCCTGGAGGTCTACCTTGCGGATGCCTGGTAGCAGCGCATCGGCCGACTTGCTGGTAAGCGCAATAACACGCATACCGAAAGCCAAAGCTATCTGTGCCACACGATGCCCTATATTGCCCAGTCCGACAATGCCGAAAGTCTTGCCGCTCAGTTCAAACAGCGATGTGTCCCAATAGCAGAAATCGGGATTCTCGCTCCAGCGTCCCTGACGGTTCAGTAATGCATAGTGTTCCGTACGGTTCGTTACTGTCAGCAGATGGGCAAACACCATCTGGGCAACACTCTCCGTGCTATAGGCAGGGACGTTTGTGACAACGATACCGCGTTCGTGTGCTGCTTGCGTGTCAACCACATTGTAGCCCGTAGCCAGTACACCGATATAGCGGAGTTGCGGCAACTGTTCTATTTCTTTGCGACCAAGAACCACCTTGTTGGTCAGTATAATCTCTGCTCCCGTCGCTCTCACAACGGTATCCTCAGGCATTGTACGGTCATAGACCGTCAGTTCACCCACGTCCTGCAAGGCATTCCAAGACAGGTCGCCCGGGTTCGCCGCATATCCGTCCAAAATAACTATCTTCATTTTATGTCTGAAACTTTTTTTCATCGGTTTGCCTCATCTTTTATCTTGTAGATATGATACTGTCCACCGTCACTTTGAGCATATTTGCGTAAAAGACCTTGAATGTACTCAGCATTTTCACTGACACGCTGCTCGTTGCCGTCGTAACCATTGATGAGAACCAACAAATGCTGTGTGTCTAACGTCATCTTGGTGCGCTCGTGGTCGCTTGTAGGCGTTCCGACGCCACCTAAGGCATCACGATAGACGGGCAGCCCGTGGATGTTGATCTGACCGCGACCGATGCCTTCATAAGGCTCGCCTTCACGACCGATTCCCAAAGTTAGCATGTCACCCACAAACTTGTCAGCATCAAAACCGCCAATACTGTATCCATAAGCAATGGAGGCTAGATTTACCAAATCGACCAGTGTGTCGCGCTGGTACAATTCCTTTCCTTGAAGCAGACGGCGGATAAGGGCTTCGGAGGCAGGACGATAGCGCGAAGGATCCTTGCCGCACAGTTTGTATATTCTGCGCGTGGCTGAAATACTGATCATATCCTTTAGCGTCTCAGTGGTGAGCTCCTGTCGGAAACGGACACCCAGTTGCTCTATCTCTTGCCAAAGGGGTTCGCAATAAGGCGTGTTGACAACGGATGCCTCAATGCAGGCACCTACAAACTCAGGGCAAACAGCTCCAATCTCTGGTGAAACAACCACTTTCATACGCTCAAGCGCTTCATATCAAGAGTCCAATAAATTCTTCGTAAAAAATTCTGCCAACGTGTCCCACGGAATCATGTTCTTGGGTTGTCCCTTGCCGGCTTTTTCCTCGTAGCCGCCATCGTAGAGGTCGCAGTGAGAGGCATCGGGGATGATGAGCAGCTCTTTGTTCTCTGGGTTGGGGTTCGGTTCACCGACAAACTTGTAACCATCGGCCTTACCCTCCACCATATAGTGGTAGGCAGCCTCGCCAAAGTAGCGCGAGTGGGCGTCGGCACCATGCATGATGAGAACGGCTGAGCGGATTTCGTTGATGTAATAGAGGAAACGGCTGTTGGCATAAGCCTGAGTGCCGATGACGCGCCAGCCATCGTTAGAGTTGCCGGAACGCTTGTGATAGCCGCGCGGCGTCTTGTAGTAGTCGTAGTAGTCGTGCACGAAGTTAGGCGCCTGTGGGGGCACTGTGTCCAGCACGCCACCAGCCATTGCGTTGGGGTCTTCCAGTCGTTGCTTGGAGAGGTTCTCACGGTTTCTGTGGCGCCACTGTTCGTTGTCGAAGGCGTCGTTGTAGTCGTTGCCGCTGACACGTGTCATGTCATACATCGTTGAGGCAACGGTAGCCTTAATACGCGTATCGGCAGCGGCAGCATTCAGGGCGATGCCACCCCAACCGCAAATACCAATGATACCTATCTTCTCGGCATCCACATTGTCCTGCTTTGAGAGGAAATCGACAGCGGCCATAAAATCTTCGGTATTGATGTCGGGCGAAGCCGTACGACGGGGCTCACCGCTGCTCTCGCCTGTATAGGACGGGTCGAAAGCCAGTGCCACAAAACCACGTTCTGCCATCCGCATGGCATAGAGACCACTGCACTGCTCCTTCACGGCACCAAAAGGACCAGAGACCGCAATGGCAGCCATCTTCCCTTTGCCATCCTTCGGCGTGTAAAGGTCGGCAGCCAATGTCAGTCCATACAGTGTCTTAAACGTCACCTTCTGGTGGTTCACCTTCTCGCTCAGCGGGAACACCTTGTCCCACTCCTGCGTCAATTCTAATTCTTGTTCCATATTGTTATTTGTAGTTTGTTTGTTACTGTTTGTGCAACCTGCCAGCATTCCGCTCAGCAGCATTGCGGCTAATAATACTTTCATATCCTATCGAAATTAAGAAAATTCTATAATTGCACTTACATCTTCTCCTATTGAAAGGGAAACTATAATCACGTTATCATTCTTGTAGATGGTAGGAACTAGCATCTCACCGAGTTTGGCAGCC
>ONQT01000036.1 GCA_900320045.1 uncultured Prevotellaceae bacterium
TGCCATTTCTTGTTCCTCCTAATTTTAAGCGATTACTGATTTAACTTCTACCTGGGTGTACTGCTGACGGTGACCATTGCGCTTGCGAGAGTCCTTACGACGCTTCATCTTGAACACGATAACCTTCTCACCCTTTACGAGCGGATTAACCACTTCGCATACTACTTTTGCACCGCTTACGGTGGGCGCACCTACCTGTACTGAGCCTTCATTGTCGACAAGCAGTACCTTGTCGAATTCAACAGTTTTACCGGCTTCCACATCTTTCATGTGGTTGACAAAGAGCTTCTTGCCCTCCTCAGCCTTGAACTGCTGACCGTTGATTTCTACAATTGCGTACATTGTTTTTTAATTGTTTAAACGGGTTTTTCTGCCTGGCGTGTCACCTCGTGTGACAACTTTTTTGAGCCAAAACAGACCAAATCGGCTGCAAAGGTACAAATATTTTGCGAATTATACCTATTATATAGAGTGTTATCCTTTGTGAATTAAGTAATATTAACTTATTGGAGCTGCCTAAAATAAAAAAGCGATGACCCTCACAGGCAACCGCTTTTAAATCTTCAATAGGTATTAGTCCTTTTTAAGGTAAAAAGATTGTTTTCAGGATAACGGCTGCAAAGGTAGTACATAAATTTGTATTTACCAAACATTTTTTACCTAATTTTACCATTATTTGTCCGTGTGCCCGCACATTTGCTGAAGGAAGTGACCTGTTAGGCTTTTTTCATTACTTGCAATTTGTTCGGGTGTTCCAATTGCTACAATTTCGCCACCTCGATCACCGCCGTCCGGTCCGAGGTCAATAATGTGGTCGGCGCACTTGATGATTTCCATATTATGCTCGATGACGAGGATGGTATGACCTCGGTCTATCAGCGCATTAAAGGCATGCAGAAGTCTGTTGATATCGTGGAAATGAAGGCCTGTGGTGGGTTCGTCAAAGATGAAGAGAGTGGGCTCTTGTCGTTCTTGTCCTATGTAGTAGGCCAGCTTGACACGTTGATTCTCACCGCCGGAGAGAGTGCTTGAGTTCTGTCCCAGTTTGATATAGCCGAGTCCTACGTCTTCCAGTGTTTTCAGTCTGCTGACGATGGCTTTGCAGAGTGAGGCATTGTTCGACTTTTTCTTGGTCGCAGCTTCAGGAACATGGTTGTCCGAGAAGAACTGAATAGCTTCTGATATGGTCATGTTCAGGACGTCGTCAATGTTTTTGCCTTGATATTTGACGTCCAGAATGTCGTGCTTGAAGCGATGACCATGACAAGCTTCACACTCCAGTACGAGATCGGCCATGAACTGCATCTCTACAGTGATAACACCTGCACCCTTACATTCGTCGCAACGTCCGCCATCAGCATTGAATGAGAAATATTGACTGGTGAATCCCATCTGTTGTGCGAGCGGCTGTTCGGCAAAGAGGTCGCGAATGGCGTCATAGGCCTTCACGTAAGTAGCTGGATTGGAGCGTGTGGACTTACCAATGGGATTCTGGTCTACGAATTCTACATGGCTGATGGCTTGATAGTCTCCCTCCAGACCTTGGTATTCGCCGGGAGCATCGCAGACTTCGCCCAAATGACGTTTCAGAGCAGGGTATAGAATGCCCTTGACCAATGATGACTTGCCCGATCCGGAAACACCTGTCACCACAGTCATGACGTTCAGTGGGAAGTCGGCATCAATACCTTTCAGGTTGTTCATGCGTGCTCCTTTTACGGTGATTTTCCTGTTCCAGGGTCGGTGGCTGGCGGGAGCGACGATTTGCTCTGTGTGCGTCAGATATTTTACGGTATAGCTCTTCGGAAATTTCTTCACGGCTTTCTCGTTAATGTCTTCCGCATTGCCCTCGAAGACAATCTCACCTCCCAGTCGTCCGGCATCAGGACCAATGTCAATGAGATAGTCTGCAGCCCGCATGATTTCCTCGTCATGTTCGACGATAATCACCGAGTTGCCGAGGTCGCGCAGTTCCTTCAGCACCTTAATCAGCCTGTCGGTATCTCTCGAGTGAAGTCCGATGCTGGGTTCGTCGAGAATATACAGCGAGCCCACCAGAGAACTACCTAATGAGGTGGTAAGGTTGATGCGCTGGCTTTCGCCGCCCGACAACGAGTTTGACATGCGGTTCAGCGTAAGATAGCCCAGGCCGACATCCAACAGGAATTGCAGGCGCGAGTTGATCTCGGTCAGCAGTCGCTTACCGATCTGCTGTTCCTGTTCTGTCAGTTCCAGGGTGTCGAACCATTGCTTGAGTCGCACGATAGGCATCTGCACCAAGTCGGTAATGCTGCGTCCGCCAATCTTCACATATTCTGCTTCAGGCTTCAGGCGGGTGCCGTGACATTTGGGACACGTCGTCTTACCGCGATAGCGCGACAGCATGACACGATATTGTATCTTGTACTGGCTTTCCTTCACCATCTGGAAGAAGGCATCAATGCTAATCTGGTCGTGAATATCCTTATGCTTTTCCGATGGCAGTCCATGCCAGAGCTGGTCTTTCTGCTTTTGTGTCAAGTTGTAGTAGGGCTCAAAGATTGGAAAGTCGTCTTTGGCTGCTCGGCGGCAGAATTCATCTTTCCACATGCCCATCTTCTCGCCATGCCAGCAGATGACGCAGCCGTCATATACTGATAGCGACGTGTTGGGGATGACCAAGTGCTCGTCAATGCCGATAATCTTACCAAAGCCTTGGCATTCGGGACAAGCGCCGACAGGCGAATTGAAGGAGAACAACTGGTCGGAGGGTTCTTCGAATGTAATGCCGTCAGCCTCGAAACGCTGCGAGAAGTCATAGGTGATGCCCGATGGCGAAATCATCAGTCGCATCTCGCCCTGACCTTCGTAGAAAGCCGTCTCGGCAGAGTCCACCAAGCGTGAAATGGCATCTTTTGCATCGTCTACCGACAAGCGGTCGATGACCAGGTACAGTTCTGGTGAAATACCTGGCAACTGTTGATGATTTGCAGCCAATAGCTCACCGTTTGCTTCCATCCAGTCGTCGATACGTTCCACTTGGCCATTGACAGCCAGACGGGCATAGCCGTTCTGCAAGTACGTCTTCAGCTGCTTTTCCAGGGTTCGTCCCTCGACAGGACGTATAGGAGCCATCACCACAAACTTCGTACCTTTCTGGTATTGTTGCAAACAGCGAATGATATCTTCTGTCGAGTGCTTCTTCACCTCCTGCCCACTGATGGGTGAGAAGGTGCGTCCTATGCGGGCATACAGCAGTCGCAGGTATTCATAGATCTCTGTTGTCGTTCCAACGGTACTTCGCGGATTGCGCGAGATGACCTTCTGCTCAATGGCGATGGCGGGTGGAATACCTTTGATGAAGTCGCATTCGGGCTTGTTCATGCGTCCAAGGAACTGACGGGCATAGCTCGACAAACTCTCCACATAACGGCGTTGGCCTTCTGCATAGAGTGTATCAAAAGCCAGTGACGATTTTCCGCTACCAGATACACCAGCAATGACCACAAGTTTGCCACGTGGTATGTTGAGGCTGATGTTCTTGAGATTGTTGACTCTGGCTCCTTTAATCTGGATGTAGTCGTTCATTCGCGCGTACCTTAATTATTATATATGAATAGAACGACTATTTTTCTTTTACAGTCACCACGACGGGATTCTCCACCTCGCGCTTCCAGGCTTTCAGATAACTGAACCAGTCCTTGGCTGAGTGATAGCCGAAAGTTTCTTTGTCGGAACAATAGTTGACCTTATAAGACATAGCGCGTCCGTCAACCTTCAGAACGTAGGTATAGTTGTCCTTGTTGGCAGGCTCTTCACTGACAATGTTCTTGCTGGGCACATAAATCGCCAGTCCAACTGTCTCGCGGCTCCACTTCAGGGTGTCCGTCGACGGATAGTCTGTACCCCAACAGGCACGCAGTCCGCGCTTGTCGCTGAACTCCTGCGAACCCTTGACGTTGATGATACCTGTAGAGAAACGGTAGTTGTTGACGTTTTTGTTGAACAGCACGTCGACATCCGTATCGTGATGATTGGCATACTGTGTATAGCGTAGCGTCATGTTGATGGCGTTATCAGAGGAAGTTTCGGAGGCCATAGGTGCTTTCCATCCACGGTCAATCACTTCGACGATGGTGCGCAACGGACCATAGCTGATGATACGCTGCGTACGAGTACGGACGGGTTCCACAAGTGTTGGCTGTTTTCCGTCCCAACCGCGGAAGGCGCCTAATCCGAAGGTCTGCCCAACCCATAGCACGTCGTCGCCATAGCCTTTTGCCTTCTGCTCGTCATCGGTATAGAACTGTGTCTCCTTCAGTTCCAGCTGCTTATGGTATTTGCCGTAGAGATCCAGTGTCTGACGGGCATCGAAATAGATTCGGATGCCGTTCAGCTCGCTCTCGAAGTCTACACCGTGGTGGTGCTGGACATTATAGGTATAGGCCGCATCGCCTCGTGCCGTCAGTGATTCAATATAATTGTTCTGCTGATTCTTCTTCAGCTTTTTGTTCTTGGTATTGGCCAGCACCATCTCGGCATAAACTCGTGCTGGATAGGGGCGGGGAGTGCCCTCGCTAAAGAGCGTGACGGTATAGGTTTGTGCCTGCTTCTTGTCCACGTCAGCCAGGAAGCATAGCTCATCGAAGGTCTCGTCCTGATTCAGGTCGTCCAACTGGCAGGGAATCTCTTGTCCGTTCAGCGTGACCAATGCTGAGCAAACTTCCATTCCGTATTGTTGCAGCGGAATGACAACCGGTTGCGACTGTCGCTGAACACTTATGGGGTTCTTGACGGTTACTTCGAGGACTTTCTGGCTCATCACCATTTGGCAGGACAAAGCCAACGCGATTAGTGAAATCAATCTATTCATGATGTTTGATCTTGTTTTGTTTATCTACAAAATTACAGATAATTACACTGATTTTTATCTTTTTTAGGTTAAAATTTGGTTTTTACAATATTTTTTAGTAATTTTGCAGCAGAATTTAAGCTATATTAAGTATTTAAACTCTTGTATCGTGCGTAAAGTCTACGGAATATTGTTCACCATTATGCTGGTTTGTTTCAGCTGTCAGTGGCAGTTGAAACCTACCGATGCTGATACAGAGAACCATTCCGAGGGCATTCAGCGTTACGATCGTATTGAGAGTCTTTATCTGACGACAGGCGATTTTTCTGCCCTCCAGCAGATGAACACCGCTTATCCTATGCAGACCCGCATGCTCATTGAGGATGTGTTGTGTCTGGGGCAAGTCAACGATGCGGATATCAATACCAAGTTCCTCTATTTCTTCCAGGACTCCACTTTGCAGCACATGCTCTCAGACGTTCAGCGGCAGTATGCCAATATCGACGACCTGGATGAAGAGCTGGCGATGGCCTTTGCCCGTCTGCACGACGAGCTTCCCGACCTGGAACTGCCAGCAGTCTATGCGCAGATAGGTTCTTTCGACCAAAGCATCATTGTCGGCACGGGTACGCTGGGCATTAGTCTGGACAAGTATCTGGGGGAGGACTATCCTTTCTATCAGGAACATTATACTGAGGAACAGCGCCGCATGATGGTGCGCTCTATGATTGTTCCCGACTGTCTGGTATTTTACATCCTCAGTCAGTTCCCGCTCTCTCATGAAAAGAGCAGCATTCAGCAGGAGCGCGACCAGCACATGGGACGCATCCAGTGGTTTGTCAACCGTTTGGTAGGACGTACCGTTTTTAATACCTCTTTCGTAAACGAAGTAGACGAGTTCCTGAAACAGAACCCGTCTACCACTATTCAGCAATTGCTGTCGTTGTAATTGCCTTCAGGAACGATAGTCTTATGCCTGACCTTTCAGTGCTGCTATCGACTCCTTCAGTGCGGCAATCTTCTCTTCCGAGTCACTCTGTTTCTTACGTTCCAGAGCAACCACCTGCTCAGGTGCATTCTGCACGAAGCGCTCGTTGCTGAGCTTCTTCATGACACCCTGCAGGAAACCTTCCAGGTGCTTCAGCTGCGTCTCCATCTTCTCTATCTCGGCAGCAACATCAATCATATTGCCCAGAGGTACGGCAAACTCGTCCGTTCCCACCATGAAGGCCGATGCTGTGGCATCCTTTTCCTTCACCACGTTGATGGCACTCAGGTTGGCCATCTTCGTAATGGCGGCGTTGAAAGCCTCGTAGTGATTTGCGTTGACGGCCTGCAGCTCCAGCTGTTCCTTGGGAGCGATGTTCTTTTGGCTACGTACCATACGTACACCGCTCACGATCTGCTTGACCTGTTCGAAGTCGTCAAGCAGCTGCTTTTTCTCTGCGGGTAAAGCGCTGAGCACCAGCGGTTCACGCATAATGCTCTCGCCGGCTTTGCGCTCGTAGAGAGCCTGCCACAGTTCCTCGGTGATGAACGGCATGAAGGGATGCAGCATCTTCAGCAGCACATCGAAGAAACGCAGCGTCTCGTCGTAGGTCTTCTGGTCGATGGGCTGAGCCTGTCCGTTGACATAGGCGGGCTTCACCATTTCCAGATACCAGCTGGAGAACTCGTCCCAGAACAGCTTGTAGACAGCCATCAGCGCTTCGCTGATACGGTATTTTGAGAAGAGATCCTGCAGTTCCTCGTTTACAGCCTTCAGCTTGGCGTCGAACCATGCTACGGCGGTCTTGGCTGCTTCCGTCTGTTCTACGTCGGCCACCTGCCAACCCTTCACCAGTCGGAAGGCGTTCCAAATCTTATTGTTGAAGTTACGGCCTTGCTCGCACAGCGACTCGTCGAAGAGAATGTCGTTTCCGGCAGGTGCAGAGAGCATCATTCCCATACGCACGCCGTCGGCACCGAACTTCTCGATCAGTTCGATGGGGTCAGGGCTGTTGCCTAACGATTTCGACATCTTACGGCCGAGCTTGTCGCGAACAATACCCGTGAAGTATACGTGTTTGAACGGCATCTTGCCTACATACTCGTAGCCGGCCATAATCATGCGCGACACCCAGAAGAAGATAATATCCGGACCCGTTACCAGAATGGAGGTGGGGTAGTAGTAGTTCAGCTCTTCGTTGCCAGGGTTGTTGATGCCGTCGAACAGCGAAATAGGCCAGAGCCATGAACTGAACCAGGTGTCGAGTGCGTCCTCTTCCTGACGCAGGTCAGCATCGGTCACTGCCGGATTCTTCTGCTGAGCCAGTTTCAGCGCTTTCTCACGGGTCTCAGCAACCACGAAGTCGCCTTCCTCGTTGTAATAGTATGCTGGAATGCGGTGGCCCCACCACAGCTGGCGCGAGATGCACCAATCCTGGATGTTCTCCAACCAGTTCTTGTAGGTGTTCACATATTTCTGCGGATAGAACTTCAGCTCACCGTTCAGAACGGGAGGCAGGGCAATGTCTGCAAAGTGCTGCATCTTCAAGAACCACTGCAGCGACAGGCGCGGCTCAATGGCTGTGTCGGGGTTGCGCTCCGAGTAACCGACCTTGTTGGTGTAGTCCTCTACGCGCTCCATCAGTCCTGCGGCCTCCAGGTCCTTGGCAATCTGCTTGCGGCAGGCAAAGCGGTCCATGCCCACATAGAGCGGCGACTGCTCCGAGATGGTGCCGTCGGCATTGAAGATGTCGATGGTCTCTAGGTGGTGCGTCTTGCCCAACATATAGTCATTGGTGTCGTGTGCAGGCGTAACCTTCAGACAGCCCGTACCGAACTCGATGTCCACATAGCGGTCCTCGATGACAGGAATAACGCGACCCACCAGCGGAACGATGACCTTGCGTCCCTTCAGCCACTGGTTCTTCGGGTCTTTGGGATTGATACACATGGCAGTATCGCCCATGATGGTCTCGGGACGTGTGGTAGCAACCACGGCATAGTATCCTTTCTCGTCCTTGTGGACAACGTTGCCCTCACCGCTGAAAGAATCGGTGGACACAGGACCGTCCACGTAGTATTTCAAGTGATAGAGCTTGGAGTGCTCTTCCTTGTAGATAACCTCTTCGGTCGACAGGGCTGTGAGTGCCTTGGGATCCCAGTTCACCATGCGCAGTCCGCGATAGATGAGGCCTTTGTTGTACAGGTCGACAAACACCTTGATGACACTCTCTGAGCGCTTCTCGTCCATGGTGAATGCCGTGCGGTCCCAGTCGCACGAAGCACCCAGTCGGCGCAGCTGCTTCAGGATGATGCCACCGTGTTCGTCTGTCCACTCCCAGGCATGTTTCAGGAACTCTTCGCGTGTCAGGTCATGCTTCTTGATGCCCTGTTCGGCCAGTTTCTTCACCACCTTGGCTTCCGTGGCAATCGAGGCGTGGTCGGTACCGGGCACCCACAGCGCATTCTTGCCCTCCATGCGTGCACGACGTACCAATATATCTTGGATGGTATTGTTCAACATGTGTCCCATGTGCAGCACTCCCGTCACGTTGGGTGGCGGAATGACGATGGTGTAGGGTTCGCGTCCATCGGGCTTCGAACTGAACAGCTTGTTGTCCAGCCAGTACTGATACCATTTTGATTCGACCTCTTTCGGATCGTATTTACTTGCTAATTCCATATACCTATTAAATTTTTAATGGCTGCAAAGGTACTCACTTTTTCTGTAATAAAAGAAAAAAAGTGGTATTTTCTTTGGTATTCCCGTCAGATTGTACTACCTTTGCACCCGCAATTGGTTAGGGAATGGGGTGTAAGTCCCCAACTGTCCCGCAGCTGTAAGCAACTTTTGACGGTGCGAACACGCAAGTCACTGATATTATTGGGAAGACGTTCGCCGACCGGGTTGCAGAGTCAGAATACCTGCCTTTTGCATCAAGAATGCACCGCTGTGTGTCTCTGGGGTTAGACTGCAAGGTGCGAAACGTGTATTATTATATAAGTCTCGAGGAGACTTGTGTCGTGAGATAGGAGTCTCCTCACTTTTAAAAGAAAAAGGTGTAAAGAATTGAAAGAGCAAACGATGCTGACAAAACGAATGATATGTCTGGTACTGACTATGTTGGTGCTAATGGTTGCCTATGGTCAGAAAACGCAACAGCGGAAGAGCATGATGCGCGATTCCGTTCAGCTCGAGACGGTCGAGGTGACGGGAAAGTCGAAAGCCCAGCGGCTGCGCGAAGGTGCGCTGTCGGTGAATGCTATCGATGTGCGCTCGCTGGCCAGCAGCATTCATTCACTCAATAACATCATAGACCGCACGGCCGGTGTGAAGATTCGTGAGGAGGGTGGTGTTGGTTCCGACTTCGATTTGAGCATCAATGGTATGAACGGCTCCTCGGTGCGTTATTTCATTGATGGCGTACCCTTGGATACCAAGGGCACTGGACTGACACTTGCCAACTTGCCCGTTAGCATGATAGACCATGTCGAGGTATATAAAGGTGTGGTGCCTACGTGGCTTTGCAGCGATGCTTTGGGTGGTGCAGTCAACATCGTTACCCAGCGCAAGAAGACCAACTTCCTCGATGTCTCCTACGGCTTTGGCTCTTTTCATACCCATAAGGCCGACATCAACGGACAGTATGTGCTGAAGAACGGCCTGACCATTCGGCCAACCTTCGGTTTGAACTACTCCAAGAACGACTATATGATGAAAGGCGTCGAGGTTTGGGACGAAGCCAGTCGCAAATATCTGCCGCAGGACCGTCGCCGTTTCCACGACGACTATCTGTCCATTCTCGGACAGGTCGAGGTGGGTGTGACGGATAAGTCGTGGGCCGACGAGTTCTTCGTCAGTGCCTCCTACCAGCAGGTTAAGAAAGACCTGCAGACAGGACAGGTTCAGACGCGCGTTATTGGTATGGCCGACCGTGAGTCGAAGTCGTGGAGCGTGGGTGCCCGTTATCAGAAACGACACTTCCTGTTGGACGACCTCAGCGCTAACTTCTCCTTCTCGCACACGTGGGACCATTCTATTACAACCGATACAGCCCGTCGTCAGTACGACTGGAACGGCGAATACATCAAGAGTGCGCGCAATGAGATTAATGGGCGCGCCTTCAGCCGACGCCATTTCAAACGTCCGTTGACCATTGCCCGCGCAGACCTTAACTACCGCATTTCCGATGCCCACCTGCTCAACCTCAGCTACCAGCTGCAGCGCACGGGCAACGACCGCTGGGACAATGTCGATACGGACTTCCAGCCCGCTAACGACGTGCTGGCCAAGCACATCCTCGGACTGGCTTATAACCAGTCGTTCCTGGGTGGCAGACTGTATAACACCTTCTTCCTCAAAGACTATATCAACTATCTCTCCGTCGAACAGACCGATTTGGCTTTCATCACCGGTTCGCGCGAGAATGAGGGTAGTAACACCCAAAACAGCCTGGGCGGTGGAGTAGGGAGCAAGTTCGAAATACTGCCCGAACTGGCTGTTAAGCTCAGCTACGAACACAGCGTCCGCCTGCCTTTGGCGCGCGAGCTGTTAGGCAATGGTACCACAGTCTATGCCAACTTGGGGTTAAAGCCCGAGCAGAGTGACAACCTCAACTTGGGCGTCTTCGGCACCTTCCGCACAGGACTGCACACCCTGTACTACGAGGTCAACGGCTTCCTGCGCTTTGTCGACAACTACATCCAGCCCCAGATAACCGAAAAAGAAGGCATGATGCAGTACGCCAACGAGCCTGCCGTTCACATCAAGGGACTGGAGGGTGAGTTGCGTTACGACTGGAACCGTCGGTTGCACGTGGTGGGCAATATGTCGTGGCAGGACGCCCGCAACCGTCAGCGCTATAAGACTGACGGCAAACCCTCTGCCATTTTCAACAACCGCGTGCCCAACCGTCCGTGGCTGTTTGCCTCGGCTGAGGCTCGTTACGACTTCGCCAAGGAAATCTCTCACCTCCTGCCGCAGACCTCTCACCTCTACTTAGGCTTGGACTACCAGTGGGTGCACTGGTTCTATCTGTCGTGGGAAGCCTATGGTGCCGAGGAGACCAAGGCGCGCATCCCCGAGAAGAACATTTTGGGTGCCAACATCACCTATTCGTGGCAAAAGGACCGCTACAGCGTGTCGCTCGACTGCCAGAACCTCTTCGACCAGACCGTCTACGACAACTACCGTCTGCAGAAGCCCGGCCGTAGCTTCTTTGCCAAGTTCCGAATATTATTACAATAACAAACATATCAAACTTAAATTACACAACAATGAAAAAGCTTAATTTTATTTATTCCTTGATGGCTGCCCTCGTTCTGGGCGTAGCCTTCACTTCGTGCTCAAATGATGATAACACCACGACTCCTCCGAAGGAACTTCCTACCGGCATTACCTACAAGGCACGCAACTATGCCCATGCTTGGCTGAACAGCAATACGCTGCTCATTATGTCTACCGACGGCGACCACAAGAAGGTTATCTGGACCAAACTCAATACAAACGACATGAGCATCCTGGACCAGGGCACAGCAGACATCAAGGTAGCAGAGGGCTACAATGTGCTAACCACCAGTGGTATCGTGGCCTATCGTAAGAGCGACAACAAGGTGTTCTATTTCTACTACAATAAGCAGGAGACGAGTGGTAGCAGCAAGACTACCAACGAACCTTACTTCCGCATTGCCGTTCTCAATGCTGAGACGATGGCTGTCGAGAAGGAAATCATCAACAAGGAGGCTGCTCAGATGACTGGCGGTGCTTATGGCGAGCTGTTGCAGCAGACCGTGTTCTTCGACGAGAACGACAACCTCTATATTTCTGCTTTCACAGGCAAGGCTGGTCAGCTGCTGCGCATCAAGAAGGGAGAGTTCGACTTCGAGGCTGGCTACAACGCCTTCCCAGGTGCTAAGGGTAAGCTGCTTACCGTTCAGTACTTAGGCAATGGCAAGGCACTGGCATATGCAGGTGATGGCTCGGGCACGAGCATCGACAGCTATGCTTATTTCTATTCCATCGTTGACCTCAATGCCAAGACCGTGACACGCCTTCAGTACAATGGTGCTGATCTTCCTGTAAGTGGCGGTAGCTTCTCACAGCGCTCTTGTGTCAACACGAAGGAGAACAAGGCCTACTTTGCTATTGACCCCAAGGATGCTCAGCCTCAGGTGTACGTTTATGACATCCCGACAGGCAATGTTACTGAGGGTGTCAAGATTGCCGAAGGTTACTACTTCGAGCAGATTCGCTTCTTTGAGAAATCAGGCAACTACGACCTTACCGTCTGCACCGAGAAGCATGGTGGCATGAATCGTGACAAGTCGCACATCACACTTAGCGTGAAGTCTATTTCCGATGCAAGCACTACCATAGACTTCAAGGGTCAAGGCGCTGAAATTACTGACTACACCATGGAGAGCATCTATGATGATATGTTCATGTATCAGGTGCCCAATAGCAACGACCGCTACTCCAAGCTGCTCTTCAGCAGTGACAGCAAGATGAACGTCATGCAGGAGCAGAAGTTCATTTAAGTAACCACATTCATTCAGATTCTATATATTGCGTATGAATACTAGCGCCGTTGCTGTGACGTTCCTCTCGTTGGGGCCGGGCGACCCTGAGCTGTTGACGCTCAAGGCCGTGCGACTGCTCCGCGAGGCCGACGTGGTGATGATTCCTGCTACGCGAGGAGCTGACGGACAAGTGTCGTCGCGTGCCCGCAGCATCATCGGCCAGTGGGTGACAGAGGAGCAGATGCGCCTCTATCCGCTGCCCATGAGCAAGAATCGCGACGCAGCCCGGCAGGTCTATGAACAGATACGCTGCGAGGCTGTCGAGCTGCAGCGAGCTGGTCGCCGCGTGGTCATTGCTGTCGAGGGCGATGTCAGTATCTACGCTTCTATTCATTACGTGTTGTGTCAACTCAAAGCCGATGGTATTCCTGTGGAGCAAGTCCCGGGAATACCATCCTTTATCGCTGCAGGCGCTATGGCCGACCTGTCGCTCGTCAGTCAGCAGCAGCGCCTCGCCGTTCTGCCTGGCGATGCCGATGCAACAACGCTTCAGCAGTTGCTCGACACCCATCATGTCGTGGTCGTCATGAAACTATCGCAGTGTGCCGAGGCCGTCAAGGATTTCCTTCGCCAGCATCCTGCCGCCGAGTGCCATTATTTCGAGAATGTCGGCAACCCCGGAGCTTACCACACCGCACAGCACGACGAGATACTATCTCGCCCCTTCCCTTATTTCTCTCTTTGTATTTTCAGACCGTATACCGGCTGCTGAGGCACAAATTTTGCCTATCCCCCTCATTCCTTTCTCTGATTTTTTTGATGGAATGTTTTGTGATTTGTCTGTTTTGTCGTACCTTTGCAGGTGAATTCAATAAACAAATCCATTTAGACAATGAAATATATCTTAGTAACCGGAGGATCAAGAGGCATTGGACGAGCCATTTGCTTGAAATTGGTGTCGTTGGGCATGCCCATCGTAATTAATTACAATTCGAATACGCAGGCTGCTGAAGAGGCGAAGAAACTCGTTGAGGATGCTGGCGGACAGGCCGAGTTGTTGCCGTTCAATGTTGCCGACAAAAATGAGGTCGAGCAGGCCATAGACCAGTGGGAGCAGAAGCACCCGGAGGATTATTTTGCCGTTCTGGTGAACAATGCCGGTATCCGCCGCGACAACGTCATGTTCATGATGTCCGACGAGGAATGGCATCAGGTGCTGGACACTACGATGAACGGTTTCTTCTACCTGACGCGCCGTCTGCTGAAGCACATGATGCCTCGCAAGCGTGGCGGCAGAATCATCAACATGGCTTCGCTGTCGGGCTTGAAGGGCATTCAGGGCCAAACGAACTACAGTGCCGCCAAGGCTGCGCTGATTGGTGCTACGAAGGCATTGGCTTTGGAGGTTGCCGCACGAGGTATTACTGTCAATGCCGTGGCTCCTGGATTCATCGAGACCGATATGACCAAGGAATTGCCTCAGGACGAACTGAAGAAGATGATTCCTGTGGGCCGCTTCGGCTATCCCGAGGAGGTCGCCGCAGTAGTGGCTTTCCTGGCTTCGGACGATGCAGCCTACATCACTGGCGAAGTGATCAACATTAACGGCGGACTGTACACTTAATCAACTTTTCTTCTTCCAGATAAACACCGTATTCTGGCCGTACATAAACTTGTAGGTGATATCGGGAATGATGTGCGTGACGAGTCGCAAGCCTAAGTGCTCGCTACCCTTGGCGCCAATCTGCTCGTCGGCCATCTTGCCTGCTTTGATGGGGTCGAAAGGCTTGCCGGCGTCTTTCAGCGTGACAAACACGCCCTCCTCGTTCACATGCAGGTGAACGTCGAATGTCTGGGCAACGACGCGTCCCTTCGAGTGTTGGGCGATGTTCGTCATAAGCTCCTCGCAGCACAGGTTAATCCTCAGGATGTCCGACGACGGAATATTCATCCGTTTCAGATAAGCGTCAATGTCGGTCAATGTCAATGCCACATCGTCCATATTGTATTTTACCGAGCGGTCGAAGGTCTTTCCGCCCGTCTCCTTGGGAATCATCGTCACAGGCGAAATGGGGAAGGGGAGCATCTTGCTGCGTGCCGTAGTATAGCCGACCTGGAAGAACAGCACCAGGGCACAGGCGGCCACGAAGCCCCACCAGAGGTCGATACCTTCCCACTGTGCTACTGCCCATACGCCGATGACGAGCATGGCTGTCTGCGCTGTGGCAGTGACCACGCTGGTCTTGTCGTGACCCAATATCTGATAGGTGCTCAGCAGAATCTGCGTGACGGCAAACGGAATGAGCATCAGGGCAAAGATGCGCAGTACGCGGTTCAGCTCGATAGCCATCTCGCTGCCACTGTCTACACCGAAGAGTGTTCCCACTACGTTAGGCATATACATCATAACCATAACGACAGCCACCAGGGCGGCAATAACCACCAGCGCCTGTTTCACCAGGATTTCCAGGCCTTTCAGGTCGCGCTCGCCCATCAGCACGCCGCCAATGGCAAACATGGACTCAATGACTCCGTCGATGAAGACATACGACAGCAGCAGCATCTGCAGGCATACCGACCAGATGAAGAGCCCGTCGGCACCCAGATAGCGTTGCACGATATCGTTGATGAGCATAATGGTGACAGCCATCAGCGAGTTGCTCACCGTGATGGGAGCACCCTCCTTGACGTTCGCGCTGAAGATGCCTGCCACACGCTTGCCGGGCCACAGCAGATGATAGGAACTGTCGGGCTTGCGCAGATAGTTGGTCAGCACCAGGATATTGACCGTAAACATGGACAGAGAGCCAATGGCGGCACCCTCGACGCCCATACCCAGATACGAGATGGTCACCACGTCAACGATACCATTAGTAATCGCACCGGCCACGACGGCGATGGTGACCATGCGCGGCTTGCCGTCGGTAGCTACGAAGAGGCACAAACCGTACGACAGCATCTGCAGCCAGCCACCCATGGCGTAGTGGTGGATATAGTCGTTGGCCATGTCGTTCAGTCGCGGGTCTTCGGATATCAGGTCCACAATCTCCTGACTGTAGTAGCTGATGCCCAAAGATATCGCCAGTCCCAGCGTCATCACCGTCAGCAGGGTGGTGGTGAAAGTGTGTGCTACCTTCTCGCGGTCGTTACATCCAATGGCCTGCGCACACATGGCGTTGGCACCGAAGCAGATGAGAAAACCTATGCAGTTCAGCACTTCCACCAGTGGCAACACCAGGTTGATGGCCGATACGGCATCTTGTCCCACCACGTGGCCCACAATCATCGAGTCGGCCGTATGGGCCAATTGGGAAGCAGCAGCCGTCAGCACGGCAGCGGTGACGAACGTCCTCAGCGCCTTGGAGACGATAAAAGAGTTTCTTTGTACTTTCCCTTTAGACATATTGTTATTCGCTTTTCATGTTGATTGGTTGCACTATCTCTCGCTTAATCGCGGCCTTGACCTGAGACATATTGCTGCGCGAGACGGGGAGTGATTCGTGGCAGTGCTTGATGAGCAGCTGCGTGGAACCGGAATGGGAGACGATTTGCTCTACCTGCCCAAGGTTGACCAGGAAGGCACGATGGCATCGGACTATCATCGGATAGTCCTGCAGCGTTTCCTCCATCTGTTTCATCGTGGCGCGAAGCATGTCGGTACGCACGTTATCGTCGCGCAGATGGCTAACCTTGACATAGTTGCCCACAGCCTCTATATATAATAGGTGTGAAATCTGAAGCATCACCGATTCGCTGGTCGTACCAGTGAGGGTAAGCTCCTGCTGAAGGGGCTTTTCGCTTGACTGTTCCATTTCGTTCGAAGATGTATGCTCAGGGCTTTGCATCTTCTTCAGTTCCTCGTTTAGAAGTTTTGTCTCTTCCAGTTCCACCGCCAGATACCTGCTTCGGAACTTGAAACGCCAGTAGAGCCCGATGGCGAAGGAGAGGAAGGCAATGATAGCCAGCGTCTCCAGATAGTTGCTCACCGACAGACGATTGCTCTCCACCAGACTGCTCATCACAAAGTGGCGATACAGGCAGATAAACAGTGCCACCAACGGCGTATTGATGAGTTGGAAGCGCAGATTACGGCTGATGATATAGTTAATGCCATGTTCGTAGGAGCGAGGCATGTGTACGATGTATCGCAGGATGAGCTCCGTGATGAAACAGCTGGACAAGCCTAATATGAAAAGGCTCAGCAGATGCAGGTAGGACTGCCATTGCCCTATTTCGAGTCCGAAGGGCTTGAAGATGGCAATCGCCAGTATCATGAAAGCAGTACTGATGAACCGGATGCTGATGGTTTCTTTGTGATTTTTGTCCATACGGCGGCAAAGGTACAAAATAAATGTGACATTCGTCACAAATTCGTGCAGTTTGTCCCTAAAATTTGGAAGATTGTGTCATGTGTCGTACTTTTGCACGCAGAAAAATGTTTAATATGTCAGAACTGAGAAATGAAAAAGAATGTAAAAACCATGAAAAGTTTACGATTTGCAACGCTGATGGCAGCCATGATGATAACCATGCTGACGTCCGCACAACAGCATGACAGTCTGTCGACAGATACGGCAAAGTGGTTCAACCAGACCCATGAGCTGGGTGGCATAGTGGTAAAGGGACGCCTGCCTAAGACGCGCGTGAAGGGCGACGCCATGCGGACCACGGTGGCTGGAACAATCCTGGAGAAGGCCGGAACGGTGAGCGATGCCCTGTCGAAGATTCCTTCGCTGGAGGCTGAGCGCGACGGGGGCGTGAAGGTGCAGGGACGTGGCGATGCCGAGGTGTATATCAACGGCCGACGGGTGCAGGACATCAAGGAACTCTCTCGTCTGCGCTCCGACCAGATTCAGCACGTCGATGTGGTGCAGAACCCTGGAGCCCGCTATGCCGCCTCGACAAAGGCCGTCGTACGCATCACACTGAAGAAAGCAAAAGGTGAGGGGATTAGTTTTCAGGATAACCTCGGTGGCATGTATCAGTATGGCCATACATTAACCAACAACCTCGATGTGAACTACCGCACTGGTGGTCTCGACATCACCGCCTCGTTCTGGGCAGGCCGCTACGGTCACGGCAAGTCACTACAGGACAATACCCTTACTTACTATGCCGGACCGGACAAAATCGAAGGCGTCAGTACACAGGAGTCGAAGAACGTCTGGAAAGGCTGGTCACCGCAGTTTCAGGTCAACTACATGGTGAACGAGAACCATAGTTTCGGTGCCTTCTACAAATACGACCGTCATCCGAGCGGCGATTTCTCCAGTATGTTCTATACCGACAGCTACGAGAACGGCATTTTCAAAGAGCGCTCCGAGAGCCATATCTCCAAGGTAGACGAGTTCAAGAAGCATATCTTCAATGCCTACTACAATGGCAAGGTGGGACAGTTGAGCATCGACCTGAATATCGACGGTCTGTTCGACGACACACAGTCGCCCGGCAACACCCGTGAAGTCACGACGGAAGCAGGCGGCAGTCCCGTCAATCGGAGCATAGAAAGCACCACCCTCAGCAGCAATAACTTCTGGGCCTCGAAGCTCATCTTCGGCTATCCCGTCTGGAAGGGCAACCTCTCCCTTGGCGGCGAGTACAGCTACAACCATCGTACGGACGCCTACGACTTCAAGGCCACCGATGCTGTTCCCGTGAAGACAACAGACATAGAGATCAATGAGAAGTCGGCCGCGTTCTTCGCAGAGTACGGTCGCCGGTTCGGCAAGGTGTTCGCCCAGGTGGGACTGCGCTATGAGCACCTGACGAACGACTACTTCGATTTTGGCAAGCGCCAGGACGAGTTATGCCGCAACTACGGCGACTGGTTCCCCACGGCGGTCGTCTCCGCTCCTGTTGGCAAGGTGCAGCTCTCGCTGTCATACCGTCGCGACATTGAGCGTCCGGCATACGCCAACCTCACCAGTTCGACGGTCTATATCAACCGTTACACTTACCAGAGCGGCAACCCCTACCTGCGTCCGACCTATACCCATAGCCTGGTGCTGAATGCCGCCTACAAGTGGGTCAATCTGACGCTGAACTATGGGCGCATCAAAGATGCTGTCACCATGTCCACCGAACCCTATCCCGGTTCTGCCGACCCGCTGGTCAGTCTCGTGCGTCCCATCAACAGTAAAGAGTCTTACGACCGCTTCATTGTCGTCGCATCAGCGCGCCCAACCATCGGCTGCTGGCACCCCATATGGTCTGTGGTAGCCATGTTCCAGAACTACAAGTCGCCAACCGCCACAGGCGAAGTCGCCACCCTCAGCCAGCCTTGGTTCAACGGCTCTTGGCGCAACACCTTCGAGCTGCCCCATGCCCTCCGCCTCAGTGCCAACTTGGAATGGGCCACGAAGGGTGAATACAATAATTTCCGCATCAACAAACCGCGCATCGTTGGTTGCCTCGGTGTCCAGAAGGACTTCAACCTGCATCGTCTCGGCTCGCTGACGGCCGACCTGCGCTGCATAGACCTCTTCAACACCAACAAGACCGATGCCGTCATATTTGGCTATCGCGAGCTCACCAGCCACAATCCAGCCCGTCGCACCTTCATGCTCGACCTCACGTGGAAGTTCAACGAGGCTCGCTCGAAGTACCGCGGTTCCGGCGCCGGCGATAAGCAGAAGGCAAGAATGTGATAAGAATATGTCTGAAAATTTTGCAGACTCTGTAACTATGTGTATCTTTGCTGTCGAAATAATAAAAATCAAAGTAGAACAATGATGGAAACTGATTGTCAGAGTTGCGGCATGCCGCTCACAGAAGATGTCCTCGGCACGAATGCCGACGGCAGTAAGAACGAAGATTACTGTATGTACTGCTACAGGGATGGGATGGAAGAGATGATCGAACATTGTGCCCAGTTTGTTGGTGCAGTCAACGAGGGGTTGGAGAAACCCATCACCAAAGAGGAATATATTGGTATGATGAAAACGTATTTCCCCCAGTTGAAGCGTTGGCGCCAAACGCTGGATGTTAGTAACGATGAAGTTATGAATGTTAACCCCGCTTTGGCAGGTGTAAAGGAACTCATTGCACAGATGGCCGACAAACTGCCCATCGCTTACATCTCATCAGTAGACCAAGAAGGTTTTCCTTGGACCAAGGCTATGTTGAAACCACGCAAGCGTGAGGGTATCAAAACCTTCTACTTTACAACCAACACATTCTCAATACGTGTGGCTCAATACAAGGCTAATCCCAAGGCAAGCATCTATTTCTGTGATGCCAAAGGCTTCAAGGGAATGATGCTGCGGGGCACGATGGAGGTACTGACGGATGCCGCCTCGAAAGAGATGATCTGGCAC
>ONQT01000065.1 GCA_900320045.1 uncultured Prevotellaceae bacterium
TGCTGCCGCCCGGGAGCTGTTTATCACCCAGAGCACGCTCTCTCATCAGATATTGCAACTGGAAAACGAACTGCAGCAACCTCTTTTCTTGCGCAACAGCCATGAGGTGATGCTGGCGGAGGAGGACGAGGTAGAAGCGGGGAAGGTCTCGACGGGGGGATGGTCGGCGATGTAGCGGTCTATCTTCTGTCGGGCATCGTTGCGCAGGGCATCGTCGTTGCAGGGCACGAGGCAGTCCTCATCCACAAAGGCAATGTGCCAGAAGGCCATGTAGCCGATGACGTAATGCTCCACGGCTGCGGCCTCGTCATTGTCGATGCCGGGGATATGAACCAAAAGGGGCTGGCGAGCATTCATTCCCGACCTTTGGTCGCCTACCCGTGGCCTTTCACAAATGCCCACCACTGCCCAAGAGAGATTTATGTAATGGAAATTGTTCTGCATAGTTGGGATGTTTTAGAGTCTGTTCTTTTCTTCGTTACCTGCGCCTGTGCCCTTGTACTTCGAGCGGGTGGTGTTGAAACGGTAGGTGGCGGTGAACTGAATGTTTTGCGAGTCACTGTAGTTCCACTTATCGAAGGTCACGCTGTAGCCGTAGGTAATCATGGATTGGCGGGCTGTGCGGAACAGGTCGTTGGCGCGAAGTTGGAGATTCCAGCCTCCCACCTGACGCGATATGCCAAGATTGATTTGCCATGATGGTTTGAGGTGAACGTTTTCATAGTCGCCCGCTGTCCTGCCATTGACAGAGGCAAAGAGCGTGAACTGCTTACCGAGATTGACAAAATTCTCCCATCGAGGCTGTATCAGTGGGGTGTTGAATGAACGTATGCCTTCCAACGTCTGCTGTTCGTAGCTCTGTTGGTACAAGGATACCCGCCAGGTTGGTGCCCATCGTCCAATCTTTGGCGAAAGTGCGAGGACGGCACTAATGGAGGTCAGGTGGTCGAGGTTCTGGTATTGCAGCAAATTGATAGGTGAATCCTCCTCGTAGGCGGAATACAGATCGGCTATGTAGTCCTTGGTTCGCTTGTAGGAGAAAGAAGCATAGACCCATTTGTAGATGCCCGACAGGCTGATGTCATGTCGGATGGCAGGTCGAAGCAAGGGATTGCCAGCCTCATAGAGATAACGGGAATCGTATTGCACGAAGCTGCGCAATTGCCAGTAAGACGGGCGGCTGGTCTTCTCGGTGTATGCCAATGTAAACTTCGCCTTGCCGATAGGGAATGTGATGTCTGCATTAGGGAACAGACGGCTATAGGTACGGCTTTGTTCGGGTACAATCGCCCCAAAACTGTAATAGTCGGACGTGACATGCTCATAGCGCAGACCAGCGCCAAACTCAACCTTTCCGACAGTCCATTCGTAGGAAAGGAAGCCCGCCGCCATCTGTTCTTTGATGTGGTCGTCGGTAGATGGCATGAACTGCTGTGAGGTGGTATAGTCATCGGCGCGGTCAGTATTCGTGTATTCGTAGCCACCTTCCAGCTTGCCCGTGGCGATGGGGTAAGTGAGAACGAGTTTCGACGCCCACATCTCGCTACGCTGGTTGCTATGGCTGTTCACGAATTGCTGAGACCTATCCACGTTAGTTTCGGTGATGTCCTGGTTCAGGCGGGTTGTCTTCTGGTAGTAGTCTGTGTTGAAGTCTATGCCCAGTTTTCCTGCTTTGCCGTTGTAGTAGGCATTCAGCAGATGGGAGAAAGGGTAGGTACGGTTTACCTCGGTTTCGTATTGCGTGTGCTCAATTTGCTCTCCATTCTTATAAACAGTCTCTGTCATGGGCCAGTTAGAGGAATGCCCGATGGCATCCTTGCCTGTATCATAGCGAACGCCTACGGAATGGTTGTCCGAAATTTGATAGTTTACGCCCAACGTTAAAGACAAAGTGTGATATTTGCTTTTTATCAACATGTTCTGAAGCTCCTGCCAGTAGTCTGCGGAAGTTTGCGACTGGTTGTTGCCCCGCTGTTCTTGATAGAGATGGCTGAAGCCGTGCGACACTTCGCCAAAGATGTCGAGGCCGTTCGTGCGATAGTTTAGGCTTACCTGTTCACTCGTAGAACCATAATGCCCCTGCTTTGCCCATAGTCTGCCAGAGCCGCTGAAGCCATCACCAGCTTTTTTGACGGTCTTAATGTGGATGACTGCACTAACGGTTGCTGAATATTTCGCGCCAGGATTGGTGTCGAGTTCAATGCTGGCAATGTCCTTTGACGATAGACGGTCAAGCTCTGCCGTGCTGTGTAACAGTCTGCCATTGACATATATAAGCGGAGTTCCTTTGCCAATCACCTTGAAACTTCCATTATTACCGTCCACACCGGGCAACAATGCGATAACGTCATTGGCCGTACCAGCCTCACTGAGCATCGTGCCCTGCACATTCACCGTCAGCCCGTGACCACCCATCTGATAATTCGGTCGTTCTCCCCTCACTGTCACATTCCCCAAGGTGTAGGTGTCGGGCTGCATCCGTATCGTACCGAGTTCTGCATTGTTACATTGCTTGTAAATGGTCTTGTAGCCTACGAATGATATTCGTCCGAGGACAGATTGTTGTTCGCAGGGAATAACAAAGAGGCCACTCTCGTTCGACACGCCGCCTGTAATCAGTGTGGAGTCCTGCGGCGAGAGCAGGGCGATGTTGGCGTAGGCTACGGGCTGGCCTTGCTCGTCGATGACGGTGCCCTTGTATCGAGTGGTCGTTTTCTGCGGACACTCCACGATGATT
>ONQT01000023.1 GCA_900320045.1 uncultured Prevotellaceae bacterium
TAAAGAACGTAGAGCGCGGACGTATTAAGGAGTATGCCGAGGAATATCCCAACGCCAAGTATGTAGCTGGCGAGCGTCCCTGGCATGAGAAGGCCGACATTGCTCTGCCCTGTGCTACCCAGAACGAGATTAACGGTGAGCAGGCTCAGGCTCTGATTGACAATGGTGTGATTGCCGTCGCTGAGGGTGCTAACATGCCTTCGCTGCCCGAGGCTATCAAGATTTTCCAGGATGCCAAGATTCTGTATGCTCCTGGTAAGGCTTCTAACGCTGGTGGTGTATCTGTATCTGGTCTGGAGATGTCGCAGAACTCTGAACGTCTCAGCTGGACAGCCAAGGAAGTTGACGACTATTTGAAGCGCATCATGAACGACATTCACGAGAACTGCGTGAAGTATGGTACTCAGCCCGATGGCTACATCAACTATGTCAAGGGTGCTAACGTAGCAGGCTTCATGAAGGTTGCTTCAGCAATGATGTCACAGGGTATTGTATAATACAGCACAAAGATTAATTATATCAACAAAGAAAAGTGCGGTTCTCACGCGAGAGCCGCACTTTTTATTTAATTATCTATCGTAGAAATCAGATAGGTAGCGTCAATACAAAGCGTGAACCAGGACCGGCATATGTGCTGTCGAGTACGACGTCGCCACCAAGACGGCGAGCGATGTTGCGTGCTACGGTGAGGCCTACGCCCTGACCATCAAAATACTGATTAAGCTTGACATAAGGCTCGAAGATGCGTTCAGCATCAGCAGCCTCAATACCTGAACCGGTATCTTCAACTGCATAGCTGGCCTGCATCTGCATCATGTCAACGGTAACGCGGAGCGTCACGCCGCCGTCCGTAGTAAACTTCAGAGCATTATCCAGCAGATGTGTCAGAGCACGAACAGCCTTGGTGAGATTAGTAGACAGCATGGTAGCAGCGGCATCGGGGGCTATTTGAAAGTCAAACTTCAAGTAACTGGCCTTGTCGATACCGGAAATACCAATAGCTTCACCAGCCACCTGTGACACCAGAACGTTATCTGTCCGTGCAATTGCCTGGTCGCCTTCCACGTCATCCATATCAGAAATCTTACCAACCAGCGCGGCAAGCTTACGGTCGTTATTGGCCTTAGCCAACTGACTGAGTTCGTTGACAACCTGTCCGAGGACTTCGCCAGACTTCTGAGTGGAGGCCTGCAGGTGGTTACACTTTTCCTGAAGGTCTGCACAACGTTTCTCCAGCACCTCATTAGCCTGCTTGGCTTTTTGTGTTTCCTCATCCATCTTGTCGAAGGCCAGCAATGCCTGCTCATAGCCCTCGCCAACACTATCGAAGTTCTTCTCCAGAGCACGATAGTCATCCAGCAGCTTCTGCTGTTCGTCCACACGTCGCTGGTAGTCCTTAAGCAGCTGTTCCTGCTCTTCAGACTGCCGATGACCAGCCTTCATCTGGAAGTAGAGCGCTACAGCCATACCGACGGCCAGTGCCAATACGATTAAAAATGCTATGGTCATAATGTGCTATGGTTTAAAAGGTTGAACACCTATGTCTTACTCAGCTCTCTTCTCTACCTTCATAAACTTGGTGAAACCAGTCATGGCCAACACCTTGTAGATTTCAGGACTTACATTCGTCATTTTGAACTGACCTTTCTGTTGCATTACCGTGCGCATAGTCTTCTGGATGATACGCAGACCAGAAGAGGCCATGTAGTTCAAATCCGTGCAGTCCATTTCAAGATCCACACCACCGTCAGCCAAAGCGGGCTGAATGTCCTGCTCGAACTGGGGAGCGTTCATTGTGTCAATACGTTCACCTGTCTTAATGATGGTCTTACCACCTTCTTTAATAATCTGTGTCATAATGTTTGTTTTTATTGTTTGTATTATTTATTTGTTGTATCACTTGTTGTCTTCGTCACCATCTATCTTCTTCGTCATGGTCAGCAGATTCTTGCCTTCCAGACGCTGATAGCTCACTTTGTTCATGATGTTCTTGACAATAAAGATGCCCATACCCCCTATTTCGCGGTCAACAGGATTTACGTCGGGATCAGCATCGTCCTTCATCGTTGGGTCAAACTCTTTACCTCCGTCACTCAGCACGAAGGTAAGTTCCTTGCCGTCACTCTTGGCCTTCAGTCCAATAGAAGCTTCTGTTCCCTCAGGATATGCATAGAAGATTACATTGGACACCATCTCTTCCATAACCAGATTGAGGTTCATCTGCATCTCCATGTCGAGACCCAGTTCTTCACCGATTTCCTCAATGAACTGATTAACACGTTCCAGTTCACTAATCTGGTTTTTGATGATAATTTCCTTTTTCATTATTATATTGAAGAATTATTGATTAGCAGATACAGTCACCTTGACGCAAAGCATAGTGAGGTCATCGTTAGGCTCAGCACCATCACGATGTTTCTCCACTTCTTCACGCAGCATCTCGATGGTATTCTCAGAACTCTCGAACGGGGTCTGCTGCATGATTTCCAGCAACCGCTCGTCAGTAAATTGCTCCTGTTGGCGGTTTTCTGCCTCGTTAAGTCCATCGGTATAGACAAAGAACGGTTTGCCGTTAATGTCAGCTATTTCCTCACCTACATATTCCAATCCGGGCCAAAGACCGATAGGTGCATTGGGTTCCATCTCAATAAAGTCAGCCTGCTTTACCTGATGTTCGTCACTCAAGGTCAGCAATACCGGCGGGTTGTGTCCAGCATTACAGAAATCCAAATGTCCTGTCTGAAGATCAACCAGACCAAGGAACATTGTGACAAACATACCCGTCTCGTTATCTTCGCCAGACAAGGCATCGTTGATGCGAGTGGCAATCTCAGCAGGCATCATCTCCTGTGCAGCAAGCGTGCGGAACAAGCGGGTAGCCTGAGCCATAAACAGCGATGCAGGAACACCTTTTCCTGACACATCACCCAAGCAGAAATACAGGCGGTCATGAGTACTTTGCTCGGCATTGCCTTCTGCCAAGTAGTAGCCGTACAGGTCACCACCGACCTCCTTGGCGGGAGTCATCGAGGCATACAGGTCAATATCATCACGTTGTGGGAATGTGTGCGGCACCATACCCATCTGAATGTTACGGGCAATTCGCAAGTCGCTCTCAATACGTTCCTTGGCTGTTGTTGTTTCCTCCAGCTGGTCATAAGCAACCAACAACTCGTCATGAGCTTTCTTCAATCGACGTGCAGCACGAATACGGAAGATGGTAAACACTATCATGGCCAGAATGATAAGTCCCACGATAATCATGGTATTACGATACTGGGCACGTTCTTGCTCCATCTTTAATTCGTCAACCTTGAAAAGAGTGTTCATTTCGTTCAGCTGGTTGCGAATCTCAGCACCGCTGACAGAGTCCTTGACATGAATAACCTCTTGCAATAGTTGGCAGGCTTCCCGATACTGACCTAAACCACGCAAAATAGTTGCTCGCTGGTTCATGACACGAAGCGAGGCGTCAATATCGGTGTCGTCCAACTGCTGCATGCGTCGACTGTTCAACTCCAAGGCCTGATGGTAATCACCACGGTGGATGCAGAGTTCACTCTTATAGTACAACCATGCCTGACCAACATATTCTTCATCCAAAGGACTGCGCTGATGTACTTCTTCCAACAGTTTATCTGCCTTCTCCCACTCTTTCAAACCTAATGCAGCCTGAGCACAGGCTAAGTAATAGTAGGATTCAAGCACCTTCTGGCCTTGGCCTTGTATCTTGTTCTCCTTGCAGAATTTCGTCAGAAAGGGTTCCCATTCCTTGGTCAACTGCTCCAGACGAGTATAATCCTTCATGTCGTTCAGCAGGTCGCCATAATACGAATAGAGATCAGCCATAGTGACGGGAACAGGACTGACCTCCTTCAGCATATCAAGTCCTTTCTGATAAGAGGCTGCACTTTCCTCCATATTGTGCATGTTGGCATAGACATTACCCATCAGGTAATATGCTATACCCATACCATAGGTTGACTTATGCTGACGGGCATCATCAGCCATCTGCTGTACTTCACGCAAGGCAAAATTGTATTTGCCGCTAAAGACATAGGTATTTACCAAGTTTGTCCACAACTCGTAGTACTTGTTCCATATCTTCAATTCCTTAATCGTCTCCAAGTCCTGATGAGCATGGGCCAACATGGAGTCGGTCATGTCGTAATTGTAAAACAGCACAGAACGCTCAACGAGGGATGTAGCCAACAGCGAATCCTTCTGTTGGCGCTGCAACTCAATGATATAACTGTTCAGCGCAGTAATTTGGGCTTCGGGATTTCCAGAACGAAGTGCCTGCTTGTAGATTTTCTCATAAGCGACCAAACGGGCATTTCCATGCAGGCGAGGCAATAATTGGCGCAGAGAATCGGTGCTATCAGCCCAAAGAGACATGGAAAAGCCTCCCCAGATAACCAATAGAACCAATAACATTCTCTTAACCATAAGCCTGAACGTTCTGATGCTTAAATCTTCAATTCCTTCATAATTTCGCTCATGCGCTGCAACGTCGAGATACGAGTTGGTACAAGCGGTAAGCGTAGTACATTCTGAATATATCCCATCTCATGTAACATCGCCTTAACACCGGCGGGGTTTCCGTCAACGAAGAGTAATGAGAACAAATCAATGAAACGATGATGAATCTTGCGGGCAGAATCATACTCACCCTTCATCTGCAGACGGATCATCTTGGAGAATTCACGAGGCAGGGCATTGCCAATAACGCTGATGACGCCGACTGCACCACAGGAAATCATGGGGAACGTCAATGCATCGTCGCCAGAGATGACGTCGAAGTTGCGTGGCTTGTTCTTGATGATTTCATCCACCTGCTCCAGATTACCTGAAGCCTCCTTGATAGCAACGATGTTCGGACAGTCGTGCGCCAGCCGGACTGTAGTCTCTGCCTTCATATTCACACCCGTACGTCCAGGTACATTATATAAAACTACAGGTAGCTTGGTTGCGGCTGCAATCGTTTTAAAATGCTGATAAAGACCTTCCTGAGACGGCTTATTATAATAGGGGCAGACACTCAGAATGCCGTTAATGCCACGGAAATCGCCAGTTTTCAGCTCTTCGACGATGGCTGCTGTATTATAACCTCCGCAACCCATCAAGATGGGTACGCGACCACCCACCAGGTCAACGATTGTATTCTTAATCTTGTGCTTTTCCTCAGCCGTCAGCGTTGGAGTTTCACCTGTAGTCGCAAGTATGCAGAAGAAATCTGCACCATTTGCCAACTGATACTCTACCAACCGGACCAGTGATTTATAGTCTACTGACCCGTCTTCCAAAAAGGGAGTTATCAGGGCAATACCTAATCCCTTGAAGATATTATGTGCCATAAAAAATAAGAATTCTTGTTTTTATGCTGCAAAATTACACATTTTTATCGTAAAAGTTTACTGATTTGCTAAAAAAATTATTAAATTTGCAACGGAAATACTAATATATCTTGATTACATGCCTATATTGCTACGAAAACTAACCTTATTAACGATACTCTGCTGGCTGTGTGCATGCCAAGAGGGTAATCGTTTTGAAGGCATGCGATCTCAAGAGGAAAGTGAACGTTATCAGGCCATTAACGACTCAATGCAACACAGAACGCCCCATGCGTTGCGACTTATTCGCGAACAGATGAAGCAAGCCAAAGACTCGTTGACCTATTATGACTACTATCTGATGTACGGTAAGCACTTCCTCATAAACGAGCATCCTGACTCTCTCCTGCCCTACGCCTACCGGACACTACAATTTGCAAAAGCGCAGGAACAGCAGACGCCCAGGACTCGTGGATTGGCAGCTATGGCCACCAGTTCTATAGCTTCATACCACTATCTGCTACGCCACCAGGCTGACACCGTCATCCAGCTATATCAGAAAGCCTACCAACTCATGATGGAGAGTGACATCCAGGAAAATCTGCCAGACCTCAGTGCCAATCTGGCTGATGCCTATGTAGCCAAGTCTGACCTGCCTAATGCGTCAAAATGGTATCGAAGAGCACTTTTTCTAAACGACTCACTTGAGCTACCTTCCAAACGGACGTTAAGTCTCTACATGGGACTGGGGCGAATCTATACCATGCTGGGCGACTACGAACAAGCCAAGAATTTCTATGAGATGACGGACAAACGGTTTGACGAGATGAAGCCAAACATGCAGTCCTACTTTCTTAACAACTACGGCAATTACTTCTATTTCCAACACGACTACCAACAGGCACTCAACACTTTCCGCAGACTGAAAGCACACCTTGAGAACTACCACGCGGAACAGAACTTCGACATGTACCTCTGCAAAATCAATATGGCAGACGTATTCTTGAACCTTCATCAGACAGACTCGGCCAGTATTTACGTCAAAGAGCCAGAATCATTTTTCAGAAAGTATCAAGTCAATGACGGAATCTACTATGCTCAAACCATTCGGCTGGGCATCGCCCTACAGGAATTCAATAAAGACAAAGCACAACGCATTCTGCAAGAACCAACTCCTTCCATCCAGGACATCAGTCTTCACAAGATTCGAGCCAACTACATGTATCATTACTATGCGGCCACAGGCGACTATCAAAAAGCTTATGCTGCCATGGAAGAAAGCCTGCATCTGAACGATTCCACGCGCTATGAGAAAATACACATGCGTTCTTCAGACATCTTGACCCGCCTCACGGAAGACACGATACGCCTACATCACCAGTTGGCTATGGAACAGCAGAAACTCATTTACGCCAAAAGGAGTATTGGTGGTTGGATACTTGTAGCTGTACTCATCTTCATCATCATGGGACTGCTACTATGGTTCAACCATGAACGCAAACGCCGGCTACAGTTGCGATTGGACATGTTGACGCTACGAATGGCAAATACTCGCCAGCGTGTATCGCCTCATTTTGTTTTCAATGTACTCAATTCACGCATGATGCATACTGACCAGCAGGAAGCTGACCAGTTGATGAAGCTGACAAAGTTAATACGCGCTAATCTGGATTTAACTCGTAAGAATATCGTAACGCTGAGTGAAGAGTTGGACTTCGTCAGCCAATACGTGGAGATTGAGAAGCAGTTTATTGGCGAAGACTTTGAATTCAGCATTCAAGCTCCCGACCGAGAACAGTTGGAAGATATTAAGATTCCCTCCATGATGGTTCAAATACTGACGGAGAACGCTATTCTGCACGGCTTGAAAAACAAGGACGGTGAGAAACGCCTTTGGATTCAGGTGACAAAAGACTCCGAGCAGACCCGTATCAGTGTCAACGACAACGGTCCTGGATTCGACATCCTTCGTTATAATAGCAAACGAACCCGTACAGGTTTGAACATCATCCGGACTACTATTAGTATTATCAATCAGGAGAATTACGCCAACAAGATGAGTTTTGACATCCGAAACGATAACGGATGCCATGCCATTCTGACTATTCCACATGACATTCATTTCACTCACTTATAAACATGATTAAAATTGCCATTATAGACGACGACAACGCCTCCATTGAGGCCCTCGTTCAGATGTTGAAAGCATTCGACGACACCACAATCGTCGGAAAGGCTAACAACGGCACCAAAGGCATCAGTCTGGTCAGACAAGAGCAACCCGACATGCTGTTCTTGGATGTTGAGATGCCCGATATGACTGGACTGGAATTCCTCAGTCAGATGAAGAGCATCCAGGAACATCCTTGCCAGGTTATCATCTATACTGCTCATGAAAAGTATATGTTGCAGGCATTCCGTGACAAGGCTTTTGATTTTCTGCTCAAGCCAGCCTCTATGGATGAGCTTACAAAAGTAATGCAGCGCTATCACATGGAAACAGCCAAACGGCCTACTCCAGAACAGAAAGACCCCGACAAACTGCTATTCTATATCAATGCATCAGATTTCCGTATCGTCAACACAAGCGATGTCTTTCTCTTTCAGTATAATCATGAGCAACGCTCTTGGGAAGTCTTTTTCTCCGGATGCGAAGCTCCTGTTCGCTTGAAGCGATCTACCAACAACGAAAGTCTGTTGGCTATGAGTCCACATTTTGTTCAGGTCAGCCAACGTCATATCATCAACATCAACTATCTGATGGAAGTGAGCGATGGCATCTGTCGTTTCTACCCTCCCTTTGACCATTTCAATCATGTAAAGGTGGGACGAGCCTTCCGCAAACAACTCACTGACCGTTTCGCCACTCTTTAACCAACACATTCCTGACATGAAAAAGGCATTTCTTACATTAACCATATTCACCATTGCTTCACTCTCTATTGCCCAGCAGGGAGATATGGGGAAGTTGTCTTTTTGGCTGACTGAGACAATGATACGACAACAGACTCACAGCAGCAGGCATGTTGCCGATGAATCACCCAGACTCACCACCACTTTCATCAAATTGAAGCATGGAATCGGCAATGATTTACTAAACGACTATGGTTGTAAGATTTATGCCCAGCTGGGTGATATTCGCATCGTCACAATACCCGTCAGTCAGTTAGAAGCGCTGGCAGTTCATCCTGACGTCATGCGTATCGAGGCCAGTCCATCCGGACAACCTACACTGGATCTGACGTCACAAGTTATCAATGCTTTGCCAGCATATCAACAAACGTCTCAACACCAAGCCTTTACAGGCAAAGGTGTCGTAGTGGGAATTATGGATGTAGGCTTTGACCTTACACATCCTACATTCTACAGCGGGCAGACATTGGAGGGCTATCGCATCAAGACTTTCTGGGACCAGCTGGACAAGGAAAGCCAGACAGATATCTTCCCCGTAGGTCGCGAATACAACACGCCAGAAGATATTCTTTCATTAGGCTGTTCTAGGGATGCGAAAACACAGAACCACGGAACGCATACGACAGGCATTGCCGTCGGCAGCGGATTCGATACGGCTTTTCGCGGAATAGCTTTTGAGAGCGACTTAGCCTTGGTAGCCAATGCTGTAACCAGTGACACCATATACATCGATGCTAAGGATTACGACAAATACACCTCTGCCACCGATGCATTAGGATTTAAGTACCTTTTCGATTACGCCCAGCAACAGGGTAAGCCCTGTGTGGTTTCATTCAGCGAAGGCTATACGCCCTATTTGGACAAGGACGACCAACTCTACAGCGAATTTCTGGAAATGCTGATTGGTCCAGGACGTATTCTCGTCAGCTCAGCAGGCAACGAAAGTCTCAATACCACCTATATGGAGAAGCCGGAAGGTGTGGAGGCAGCAGGCAGTTTCCTAAACGTTTCCAATAAGGCAGCCCACTATCGTATTTTGTCTGACGGCGAGCCCACCATCAGGCTAATATCCTATCAGGAGTCAACCGTTGTGTCCCAAGAACTCCGCATGCAGATGCACAACGATTTATGGAAAGACAATATGCTGTACGACACATTGTTTATTGCGCAAGATACTTGCGCCGTTTCCATTAAACGCTATTCGTCAGAGCTCATCAACGGCCAGACGATGTATCTCATGACACTTACCGCCAACCGACCACTGAACCAACTTCCCCGTATTGCTTTCGTAACTGAAGGCAGCGAATGTCGTACAGAAGTATTTGGAAGCTCCAGCAACCAGCTTTTGAATCAGGATACCGATCCTCGATGGAACGCAGCCCAGCGAGGTCACAATGTACTGGCTCCGGGATGTCTGAGTGCGCCGATTTGTGTCGGTTCAACATCACATCGTCAGTCGTATGTCAATGCCAAGGGTGAAACAGTAAAGAGCAGCTACGACGTCAAACCTGGCGAGTGGTCGCCATTCTCATCAACGGGACCAACTATGGGAGGACTGATGAAGCCTGACGTGGCGGCACCAGGACAGAACGTCATTTCCAGCATCAGCAGTTATTACTTTGCCGCCCACCCCAACTCAACCAGAACTCATGTGGCCTATTCTGAGGTCAACGGCACAACTTATCCTTGGGCCAGCAATGTAGGAACATCGATGTCCACTCCTGCCGTTGCCGGTGCCATAGCCTTGTGGTTACAGGCTAATCCAAACCTGACAAAGGAAGACATCATGGCGACGCTGCAACGCACCTGCAAACATCCGGAGGAAGGACTGCCGTACCCCAACGAACGCTACGGCTATGGTGAGATTGACGTCTATCGGGGACTGCTAGACGTTTTGGGTATAACCGGTATTTCCGACATCAGCCTCCACCAGCCACGCAACGTAGATGTGTTTGCACAGAACGGGCTGTTACATCTTTCTTTCAGCAAAACACCTTCCACACCTGTAGAATTATGCATCTATACAACAGGAGGGACAAAGATATACAAAAAAATGTTGGACGTCCAACAACACGAGATCACATTGCCGTTACCACCATCCCTGAAGGGTGTCTACGTGATACAATTAAAAGGAGAGAAAGGAGTAACCGGTTCACAACTGATTAGAAGTTAATGCCAAACAGGCCACCTACGGAATCTGCACAAAACAACCATTTCGAGCAATAACTGTAAATTATTGGCCAGAATCAGCGTCTAATTGATAATTATTTTGTAATTTTGCCCACATGAAAGACAAAGAAGCATTGAGAGAAGGACTGAAAAGCTATCCGCAACTGAAGCGATGTCTCGATTTCCTCGTCATGAATCAACGCGATGCCCGTCCTCGCTGGTATATCCGGCTGCTGGCACCTTTGTATCAGCGTCGTGGTCGTGGGGCGAAAATCTACCATAGCGTTAGGATGGACACTCCGCCCTATCGTCGCTTCTGGCTGGGACGGCACAGTGTCATTGAATCCTATTGCTGCATCAACAATGCTATGGGCGATGTCACCATTGGCAGTTATACCCGCATTGGCCTGCATTGTACCATCATCGGACCTGTACACATCGGAAGCCACGTCAATCTGGCACAAGGCATCACGGTGACAGCCCTCAATCACAACTTTCAGGACACGTCACTCCGCATTGACCAGCAGGGTGTATCGACCAAGCCAACAATCATTGGTGATGATGTCTGGATTGGTGCCAATGCTGTCGTCCTGCCTGGTGTCACCGTCGGCAATCATGCCGTCATCGCTGCAGGTGCCGTCATTACGCACGATGTTCCTGCTAACACGGTGGTTGGCGGTATACCAGCCAAAGTACTGAAAACCCTCTAACCTCTCACCTCATAACTCTTAACTTCCATGAAGATTGGTATAGAAGCACAGCGTATTTTCCGCAAGAACAAGCACGGCATGGATTATGTCGTGCTGCAGGAAATCCGAGAGCTTAGCCGCATGCAGACGCCTCATGAGTTCTACGTTTTCGTAAAACCCGGCGACGACCCTTGTGTGGAGAGTACAGAGCATGTTCACATCATTGAACTTCGTTGTCCCTCCTATCCGTTGTGGGAACAATGGGCGCTCCCCCGCGCTGTTCATCGATACGGCATCCAGCTACTGCATTGTACCAGTAATACTGCTCCGCTGTGGAGTCCGGTTCCACTGGTGCTGACGCTGCATGACATTATCTTCTTGGAACCTCGCGACAAACAGAACCACTCTATTTATCAGAACTTAGGATGGCTCTATCGCAGACTGGTAGTGCCCCGCATTCTACCCCATTGCTGCCGTATCATTACCGTTAGCGACTTCGAGTTGCAGAACATCATCGGAAAACTACACATACCACGTGAACGGATGGCTATGATTCATAATGGCTACAATGATTGGTTCCGTCCCGTCGACGACAAGGACGAGGTATATAAAAAATATATCAGCGACAAGGGATACTTCTTCTTCCTCGGCAATACTGACCCCAAGAAAAATACAGAGCGTACACTTGTGGCTTACGCCAAATACCTGCGTCAGTCAATGACGAAGCGTCGCCTGCTGATGGCCGACCTCAACAAAGAGTATCTGGACGACATCATCCGTCGCAACGGTATTGAGGACATCCGCCAGCATATTGTCATGCCTGGATACATCGTCAACAGCGACCTGCCATATGTCTACAACAATGCCTATGCCTTCCTCTACACCTCGCTGCGCGAGAGTTTTGGCATTCCACTTTTGGAAGGGATGGCATGCGGCACGCCCGTTATTACCAGCAACACATCGTCCATGCCTGAAATTGGCGGAACGGAAGCCATTCTCGTCAATCCGGAGTCGAGCGACGATATTGCCGAGGCCATGCTACGGTTGGAGACGGATGCTGCTTTCTATGAAAAGCAACGACAGATAGGCTTGCAACGTGTAAAGTTATTCTCGTGGCGTAAAACAACTGAGCAGCTGCTAAAGGTCTATCAGGAGTTAGAAACCGAACTTAAGTAAGAGCACTTATGTCTGTAAGCAAGAACCAAATAAAACTTGTTAAATCACTGGATTTCAAGAAGAACCGCCGTAAGGAAGGTTTATTTGTAGCCGAAGGTCCCAAGGTGGTCGGCGACCTGTTGAGGGCTGGCTTCACCTCGCACTTTATCTTTGCAACGGAGTCTTATCTAAAAGATTTCAGGAATGCCTTGGCTGTGACGGACGAGGAACTACGCAAATTGTCGTTCCTACAGCATCCGCAGGGAGTGCTGGGCGTATTTCAGATACCAGCCCCACTCACTCCTCAGACATCATCCATCAGCCCTCATTCCTCAGTCCTCGCATTGGCTTTGGACGGTGTGCAGGATCCTGGTAATATGGGGACCATCATCCGCATTGCCGACTGGTTCGGCATAGACACCATCTACTGTTCGCCCGATACTGCCGATGCCTACAACCCCAAGGTTGTCCAGGCAACGATGGGTAGCATTGCGCACGTACATCTTATTTATTGTGATCTGGTGGAATTGCTATCTCATGCTGACTGTCCTGTCTACGGCACACTGCTCGACGGACAAGACATCTATCGTCAGGAGTTATCCTCTGAAGGCATCATTGTGATGGGTAACGAGGGAAACGGCATCTCTGAGGCAGTTCGTCCATTGATTACGCACCGTCTGCTTATTCCCAACTTCAACCCCCATGCGGCTACTGCGGAAAGTCTGAACGTAGCCATTGCAACGGCCATCACCTGTTCAGAGTTCCGTCGCCGCTAAAACCCTTTAAGTGCTTCGTAGATGCGCTGCACGGGAAGTCCCATCACGTTGAAGTAACTGCCATTCAGGGCTGTGACGCCAATGTAGCCAATCCATTCCTGAATGCCATAGGCTCCGGCCTTGTCCATCGGCTGGTAGCGCTTCACATAGTAGTCTATCTCCTCCTCCGTAAACACCTTGAACGTCACGTCCGTCTCCACCGAAAAACTGACCTGCTTGTCTCTCGTGGTGAGGGTTACGCCGGTGATGACTTGATGAGTCTTACCACTGAGTTCGTGCAACATACGACAGGCATCGGCCTCATTCTTGGGTTTTCCCAATACCTCGCGTCCTAACACCACGATGGTGTCGGCAGTAATCACCAGTTCGTCCTGCGCCATCGTGCTCAAATAGGCAGCAGCCTTTTTCTTGGAGATATATTCCGCTATCTGCTTCGTCGGCAGGTCGTGGGGGTACGACTCGTCGATATCCTTGATGATACGCACCTCGAAATCGAGGTCTAGTCCTGCCAACAGTTCTTTTCTTCTGGGCGAATTACTCGCCAAAATAATCCTATAATGCGGTAGCATATTCTTCACTTATCACTTCCAAAGCGGAAGCAAATTCTTCACTCTTCATTCTTCACTCTTCACTTACCATCCGAACGCCTTCTCGTCCTTCAGCCACTTGCCCTGGGCCTTCAGTGTCTGTTCTATGACATCCCGTCCGCAGCCTTTCCCGCCATCATAACCACTGATGTAGATGCTGACCTCGCGAATCTCATGACAAGCATCCTTGGGACATACTGGACACCCCACGCGATGCATCACCTCCAAATCGGGAATGTCGTCACCCATGAACATCACCTCGTCATCCTCCAATCCGTATTTGGACTTGAACTCCTCGTAGGTTTTGATTTTTACGGCAGCACCTAAGTAGATGTCCTCCATACCCAAGCCTTCATAGCGCGTTCGCACAGCTTCTATCTTACAGCCGCTGATGATGGCAATGCGCAGTCCCATCTTCATGGCTAGCTGAATAGCGTAGCCGTCCTTGATATTGACGGTGCGCAGCGGCGTACCTTCCAAGTCGAGAGCGATGGTGGAACACGACAAAACACCGTCGAGGTCAAACACGATGGCTCGTATCTTCTGTAAGTCGTAATTGATCATGTGGTTCTGTTGCTTTTTGATGAATACTCTTGGATAGCAGTCGGTAGATGTCTTGCAGTACGGGTTCGTCGGCCAGCAGGTCGCCCTGCATCCGGATGACGTTCTCGTCGTATCGCACGGCAGGCCCCGTCTGTGCATCCTGCGGGTGCATCCCGTGAACCTTCCGCGCCGTCTCGTCAATGAGTGGCAGCATGACGTCGAAGGGCAATCCCTTCTTCGCCAGTACATCAGCAGCCAGCGCATAGCAGTGGTTGGCGAAGTTGCACGCAAAGACGGCCGCCAAGTGCAGGTACTTACGGTCTGCGGTCGACAGTTCGTAGACTTTCTGGCTGACTGAATCAGCCAGCACACGAAGCACGCCCAATGTTTCGGCGGTTGCGTCAGCGCTGGTCGTGTAGTCGGCGGTTTTGCCGTCGACAGCGGCTTTGCCGCTTCCTCCCGCCTCGATAAATATCGGTATTTCGCGGAAGCTCACCTGTCGCTCTTTCGAGAACGTCTGCATGGGATAGAATACGCCGTATCTACTGCAATAGCCCTCAAAGACATCAACGGACATCGAGCCTGCGGTATGCACAAAGAACTGATCCTCCCTACCCTTCGTGGCATGGGCTATCACTTCCCGCAGGGCACTGTCCTTCACGCTAATGATGTAGACGCCTGCCTGCTGGGGAAGTTCCTCCAGCGTCCGACTGTTGACGCTCGTCACGTCATGACCAGCCTGTTGCAGTGCCGGCAACAGATTCGTCGCCAGCCGCCCCCGACCTATCAGTGCTATTGTCATTTCTAATACTTATCCACGTGAACGTTCTCCCACTTCAGCTTATCCTCGTTTTGCGGCTTGCGCTCGTCGGCCTTATAGCCCAACGCCAAGACGCAGAGGCACGACAGGTTCTCGGGAATGCCCAGCACACCCTGAATCACCGTGTCGGCCGATGTGCCGTCGCTGAGTCCACGGCCACGCATCTGCACCCAGCAAGAACCCAAGCCTAATTCCTCGGCCTGATACTGCATGGAGATAGCGGCAATGGAGCCATCTTCCACCCAGCAGTCGTTCTGCATGGGGTCGCCTAACACGACAATAGCCAGTCGTGCATCCTTGATAAACTGACCACCTAAGTCCTTGGCATCCGACAGCTTCTCCAGGTCGGTTTTGTCTTCTACCAGCACAAACTGCCAGGCGCGCTGACTCTTCGACGTAGGAGCCATCAAGCCTGCACGGAGTATTGTCTTCACGTCCTCGCCGCTGATTTCCTGCTCTGTAAACTTACGATGCGAGCGGCGCTGTTGTACTAAATCCTTAAAGTCCATATCGTTGTTTTTTAGCTTTACGGCTGCGAAGTTACAAAGAAAAATCGAATTTTGGCACGATGTTTGCAGAAAAATGAGCAGAACCAAGAAAGTTTATATAAATAAATAAGGTATATGCAAAAAGGTAACATCGGGGTTACTACTGAGAACATCTTCCCCGTTATCAAAAAGTTTCTCTACTCTGACCACGAGATTTTCCTGCGCGAGATGGTGTCTAACGCCGTCGATGCCACCCAGAAGCTGAAGACGCTGGCCCAGCAGGGCGAGTTCAAGGGCGACTTGGGCGACCTGACGGTACATGTATCGCTGGACGCCGACAAGGGCACAATCACCATCAGCGACCGCGGTATCGGTATGACCGAGGAGGAAATCGACAAGTATATCAATCAGATTGCCTTCTCGGGTGTCAACGACTTCCTGGAGAAGTACAAGGACAACGCCAACAACATCATCGGCCACTTCGGATTGGGTTTCTACTCTTCATTCATGGTTTCAAAGAAGGTGGAGATTATCACCAAGAGCTACAAGGACGGTGCCAAGGCTGTGAAGTGGAGTTGCGACGGCTCGCCGGCCTACGAGATTGACGAGGCTGAGAAGGAGGACCGTGGTTCGGACATCATCCTCTACATTGACGACGACTGCAAGGAGTTCCTCGAGAAGGCTCGCATCGAGTCGCTGCTCAACAAGTACTGCAAGTTCATGGCCGTTCCCGTAGCCTTCGGCAAGAAACAGGAGTGGTCGAGCGAGAAGAAGGAGATGGTAGACACCGCTGAGGACAATATCATCAACAGCGTAGAGCCGCTGTGGACCAAGGCTCCCTCGACACTGAAAGACGAGGACTACCAGTCGTTCTACCGCACGCTCTACCCCATGCACGACGAGCCGATGTTCTGGATTCACCTCAACGTCGACTACCCCTTTAACCTCACGGGTATTCTCTACTTCCCACGCATCAAGTCGAACATCGACCTGCAGCGCAACAAGATTCAGCTGTATTGCAACCAGGTGTTCGTCACCGACCAGGTCGAGGGCATCGTGCCTGAGTTCCTCACGCTGCTGCACGGCGTTATCGATTCGCCGGACATTCCCCTGAACGTATCACGTTCTTATCTGCAGAGCGACCGCGAGGTGAAGAAGATTTCGACCTATATCACCAAGAAAGTCGCCGACCGCTTGCAGGCTATCTTCAAGGAAGACCGCAAGGCCTACGAGGAGAAGTGGGACGACCTGAAGCTCTTCATCAACTACGGCATGCTCAGCGAGGAGTCTTTCTACGACAAGGCCAAAGACTTTGCCCTGCTGAAGGACACCGAGGGCAAGTACTTCACCTTCGACGAATACAAGACGCTCATCGAGGGTGCCCAGAAGGACAAGGACGGCAACCTCATCTACCTCTACGCTACCGACAAGGAAGAGCAGTACTCCTACATCCAGGCCGCTAAGGACAAGGGCTACAGCGTGCTGATGCTCGACGGTCAGTTGGACGTTCCTGCCATCCAGATGCTGGAGCAGAAGTTCGAGAAGTCGCGCTTCACACGTGTCGACAGCGACATCATCGACCGTCTCATCGTCAAGGACGACCAGCCGAAGTCAAACCTGACAGAGGACGAGTCTGCCAATTTGTCACAGGTATTCCGTTCGCAGATGCCTAAGATGGAGAAGACGGAGTTCATGGTCGAGGTACAGTCGCTGGGTGCCGAACAGCGTCCTGTCGTCATCACGCAGAACGAGTGGATGCGCCGTATGAAGGAGATGAGCCGCTTCCAGCAGGGCATGAACTTCTATGCCCAGATGCCCGACACGCTGAACCTTGTGCTCAACAGCGACCACCCCTTGGTAAAGCGCGTGCTCGACGACTGCAAGGCCGGTACCGACGAGGCTCTGAAACCTATCGAGGCTGAGCTAAAAGGCCAGGAGGCTCGTCTGGCAGCCATCCGTCAGCAGCAGGAGAAAAAGAAGGCTGACGAACTGACACAGGACGACAAGGACATGAAGGCCGAGACCGAGAAGGCCGTCGAGGAGCAGAAGCAGAAGAAGCAGGAGGTGCTCAACGGTTTTGCCGCCAACAATGCCATCGTCCACCAGCTCATCGACCTCGCCCTGCTGCAGAACGGCATGCTGAAAGGCGAAGCTTTGGACAAGTTCCTCAAGCGCAGCGTAGAACTGATCAAATAGTCATAGTCACTATAATCACTATAGTTTCTATAGTCACAATAAAAGCGGCCGCTCGATGGAGCGGTCGCTTTTATGTTGTGCAGCGAGATTAAGCCTCGCCAGTATTCTTACTTGTCAGCCTCGGCAGCCTTAGTCCTGGGGTCATTGTCACCATACAGAGCATAGTAAGCCTGATAGCGGGGATAGCCCCAGTTAGACATCTGACGGTTGGGATCGTACTGCTTAGCCTTGTCGAACACCTCGACGGCATTCTTGAAGAACTCCTTGCGCTTGGCAGGATCCTCGGTAGTAGCGCCCTGCTGGTTGTAGCAGATGCCCAGATAGGTATAGATAACGGCGTTGTCGGGCTTAGCAGCAGAAGCCTTCTTCAGCCACTCAATAGCCTGAGGAGCATCGTTGGCACTCATAGCCATCAGACCCTTGCCTGCCAGAGCGGCAAAGCTATTGGGGAACTTAGCCAAGTGACCATCCAGCAGAGCCGTCTGAGCCTTTCTGTCCTTCATGCTGTCATACATGGAGTTCAGCACGTCGAGAACGGTATCGTTGTTGGGTTCCTTCTCATACATAGCCTTCAGCTGATTGACGCAAGCCACTGAATCCTCGTGGGTCTTCAGATTGCTACGCATAGCCCACAGACGATAGTTCTCAGCATCAGCACGCTGGCTAGGATCCTTCATGGCAGCCTCCAGATAACGGTCTGCACGAGCGAAGTCCTTAGCCTCGAAAGCATAGCGGCCAGCGAAGTAAGCCACCTGTCCTGCATACTCAGCCTCGGGCTTGTGGTCCTGAGAAGCGAACATCGGGTCATTAGCTGAATCGGTAAAGGCACCCCAGTATTTCAGCACGGCAGCACTGTTACCCTTCTGAGCCTCCTCCTGACCGATGGTTACCAGATGGTGACGAACACCCCAGATGCGCTCGGCATTCTTCTTCTCGAACTTAGGCGACACCTTACCCTTGGCATTGGGCAGCTGGTCGTATTTGTTACACTCGATAGCCATATCGATAGCGTCGGAAAGCGCATCAGCCAGACCAATCTGGTCAACGGGCTTCTCCTTGCCACCAGTCTGCTTGGCAACCATGTTCTCGGCAATCGTACCGGTCTCCTTGGAGACCTTGTCCATAGCGAGGTCGACGAGGTGGTTGTAGGCCTTGGCCTTCTCGCTGTTGTCAGCCAGCTGACCCAGCGAGCTTTGCACCAGCTTCGCAGCCTCGGCATAGTTCTTTGACTTGATAATTGCCTTGAGGGCATCGCTGTCACCGGCAAAGGCTGTAGCGCTTGCTACGAACATCATTGCCATCATCATTACTTTTTTCATAATCACTTATTTTTAAGTTAAACATTCTTATTCGTTGTTCTCTGCATCATCGGCACTCTCAGGGGCATCGACCTGCGGGGTATCGATAGCTGCGTCCTGCAGCTCCTCATCGACAATCTCTGCCTCCTCAACGTCCTCTTCCTGACTCGACATCACCTTGCAGACGCTGGCGATGGTGTCGTTCTTCTTGGTGAGGTTAATGAGGCGCACGCCCTGTGTGGCACGGCCCATGACGCGGACGTCGGCTACCTTCAGGCGAATGAGCACGCCAGACTTGTTGATAATCATCAGGTCGTTCTCGTCGGTCACCACCTTGATGGCTACCAGACGGCCGGTCTTCTCCGTAACGGCGAGTGTCTTCACACCCTTGGTGCCGCGGTTGGTCTTGCGGTAGTCCTCAATCTCCGAGCGCTTGCCGTAGCCGTTCTCGCTGACAACCATGATGGTCTCCGTCTGCGGGTCGTTGACACATACCATGCCAACCACCTCGTCGTCGCCACCGTCGATGCGCATACCGATGACACCGGTCGACACACGACCCATGGTGCGCACCTGGTCTTCGTTGAAGCGTACGGCACGGTCGTTGATATTGATGGCGCGGACACCTGCGGCACGAACGTTCTTATACTGATCCAGACGGGTCTTCTTGATGATACCCTGCTTGGTGGCAAATACCACGTAGTGAGACTTCAAGAACTCCTCGTCGTTGAAGTTCTTCACGCGCAGCACGGCATTGATGGCGTCGTCGGGTTCGATGTTCAGCATGTTCTGGATGGCACGGCCCTTCGAGTTCTTGTCGCCCTCGGGAATCTCGTAGCACTTCTGCCAGTAGCAGCGGCCCTTCTGGGTGAAGAACAGCAGCGTGTTGTGCATCGTGGCGGGATAGATATACTCGGCGAAGTCGTTGTCGCGATGGCGTGCAGCCTTCGAACCCATGCCGCCGCGTCCCTGCTCGTGGAACTCGTCCAGATGGGTGCGCTTGATGTAACCCATGTGCGAGATGGTGATGACCACAGGATCGTCGGGATAGAAGTCCTCGGCGTTGAACTCGTGGTCGAAGGGGATAATCTCCGTACGGCGCTCGTCGCCATACTTCTCCTTCACCTCCTGCAGTTCCTGCTTCATGACCTCCTTGCAACGCTCGGGGTTGTTCAGGATTTCCTCCAAGTCGGCAATGAGCTTCATCAGGTCGTCGTACTCCTGGTGCAGCTGGTCGACGCGCAGGCCGGTCAACTGACTCAGACGCATATCGACGATAGCCTTCGACTGCAGCTCGTCCAGATTGAAGCGCTGCTCCAGGTTACGCTGGGCATCGCTGGGGGTCTTACTGTTTCTAATAATGTGAACCACCTCGTCAATGTTGTTGACGGCGATGATCAATCCTTCCAGGATGTGGGCACGCTCCTGAGCCTTGCGCAGGTCGTACTTGGTGCGACGGATGGTCACATCGTGACGGTGCTCGACGAAGTACTTGACGCACTCCTTCAGGCTCAGCAGACGGGGACGTCCCTTCACCAGCGCGATGTTGTTCACGGAGAACGAGCTCTGCAGGGCTGTCATCTTGAACAGCTTGTTCAGCAGCACGTTGGCATTGGCGTCGCGCTTGCAGTCAACGACGATACGCATACCCTGACGGCCCGACTCGTCGTTCACGTTGGCTACGCCCTCAATCTTATGCTCGTTGGCCAGGTCGGCGATATACTTCACCAGGTCGGCCTTGTTCACGCCATAAGGAATCTCGGTAACGACAATCTTGTCGTGCGTCTCGGTGCTCTCGATTTCAGCCTTGGCACGCATCACGATGCGTCCGCGACCTGTCTCGTAGGCATCACGCACGCCCTGCAGGCCATAGATATAGGCACCCGTGGGGAAGTCGGGACCGGGAATATACTTCATCAGTCCGTCGGTGTCAATCTCGGGGTCGTCAATGTAGGCGCAGCAGCCGTCGATAACCTCGCCCAGGTTGTGCGTCGGCATGTTCGTTGCCATACCTACGGCAATACCGTTACCACCGTTCACCAGCAGGTTAGGAATCTTCGTCGGCATCACGCTGGGCTCCACCAGCGAGTCGTCGAAGTTGTTCACCATGTCGACAGTCTCCTTCTCCAGGTCGTCCATGATGTGCTCACCCATCTTCGAGAGGCGGCACTCCGTGTAACGCATGGCAGCCGGCGAGTCGCCGTCCACCGAACCGAAGTTACCCTGACCGTCCACCAGTGTGTAGCGCATGTTCCATTCCTGGGCCATACGCACCAGCGCTCCGTAAACGGACGAGTCGCCGTGGGGGTGATACTTACCCAGCACCTCACCGACGACGCGGGCGCACTTCTTGTACGGCTGAGTGGAAACGTTGTTGATACCCATCATACCATAGAGAATACGGCGATGTACGGGCTTGAAACCATCACGGACATCGGGCAAGGCACGAGCCACAATCACGGACATCGAATAGTCGATGTACGACGACTTCATTTCTTCCTCGATGTTGATTTTTACAATTCTGTCGTTGTCAAAAGTTTGATCCATTATTTTTTGTTATTTTGCGTTTAAGGCACTTTTCAGGCCCGCTGACGCGTTTTCACCTTTTTAAAAACCGTACAAAATTACTCATTTTTTCCGAGACAACGAAACATTCACGAAACATTTAAGCTATTTTTACACCTTTTCCTCACTTCTATCAACCATCGACCCATAGGTTCACGACTTTCGCCCCATAGGCTCGCTATCAGTCCGGACTATTCGGACTCGGAGTGAGGACTATCCTCGCTCAGCGTGCGGACTATCCTCGCTCAGCGTGTCTTCTATGGTCTGATGCTTGAGCGACTCTTCAAAAACATAGCCAAAGCCTGTGCGACTGACAATATTCTGAGCGTAAGAACCCAGTTTTTTGCGCAGGCGGGTCATGTTGACATCAACAGTACGGTCGGTAACAATAACGCCAGCCCAGACGATATCCATCAGATACTGACGGGAAAGCACCTTGCCGCGGTTAGCCAGCAGCAAGTGGAGCAATGCAAACTCGGTGGGGGTGAGACTCACGGGATTGCCGTCAACGGTGGCAGTCTTCTTGTCGAGGTTCAGGCTCAGACCGCCATAGCTTAGCAAGTGCTTGCCCAGGCGGGCTTCGACGATGTTCATCACATAGTCGCCAATCTTCTCGCAATCGGCCACAATATCGTTATAGAACGTGCCGATGGCATAGGAGTACTGATGTGAATTCACACCCATGACGGTCTCGCTACGCAACTGGTTGCGCAGTTCGTTAATGTCTTTTTCTATGACCAGCGAATCGGCGAGCGAGAGGTTCTTACGGCGACCGCTCACCACAACGATCATCTGCACCACGGCCTCGTTGACCAGTCGCAGCATATCGTGCAGTCGGGTGTATTGATTGGCCGTGAAGTCTTCCTTGTGCTCACGCAGATGCTTCACCGTGCGGGCTATTTTGTAACAGGCGTCGCCTATAGACTCCAATTCGCCTATCTGGCGAAGCATGATGCGCGTCTTGTCCTTCGTCTCGTCAGACAGATGCTCATTGCCCACCTGCTCCAGGTAGTTGGCAATCTCTATCTCCATGTTGTCGGCGATGGTCTCGTAACGTTCAATGCGCACATACTGGCTCTCGAATTCCTTCTTGTCCTTCTCGTCGAAGAGTGCGCAGGTCATTCCGAACATGCGGTTCATGCGCTCGGCAAAGTGTACGATTTCCTTCTGTGCCTGCAGGACGCTAATTTCAGGGGTCTGCATCACGCCGCTGCTGATGAAGTGCAGCGTCGTAGGCTGCTTGTCTTCCGCTTTATTTTCCGGCATCAAGCGGCAGACGATGCGTTCCATTTGGGGAATGAAGCCGATGAGCAAGGCTGTGTTCAGCACGTTGAAACAAGTGTGGAACAAAGCCAGGACAACGGGCAGCAAGGTCGTCTGACCACCTTCCGAGGGATGGTAGCCCACCATGCTGCAGACCATATCGACAAAGGGATAGAACACGATGAGCACCCAGATAACGCCAAATACGTTAAACAGCAGATGGGCCAATGCTGCGCGACGGGCGGCAGTACCAGCTCCAAGAGCGGCCAGGTTGGCTGTTGCCGTCGTGCCGATGTTTTCGCCCATCACCAAAGCAATACCCATATAGATGGGCAGCACGCCAGTAGAACAGAGCAGAATGGTAATGGCCATCACCGCTGCCGATGACTGAACGACGCAGGTAATGAGGGTGCCCGCAAGCAGGAAGGCAAAGATGGTGAGATAGCTGCCTGTATCAAACGAAGCGAAGAAACTGACGACATCCTCGTTGTGTGCCAAGTCCATGTCGCGTCCCACGCTGCTTAGCATAACCAGCGACCAGAACAGGAAGGCCAGACCAAAGAGGAAATCGCCAGCCACTCGGTGGCGCTTCTTATAGATGAGTACCATGCCGACGAGGAAGGCCGGAAAGACAACAACCGTCAGGTCGATATTGTAGCCTAACGACATAATCCACGCCGTAAGCGTAGTGCCGATGTTGGCTCCCATAATAACCGATATGGCCTGTGCAAGTGTAAGCAGTCCTGCCGATACGAACGATACGGTCATTACCGTTGTAGCCGATGATGACTGCACGGCGCAAGTCACCATCATACCTGTCAGCATGCCGCTGAACCGGTTGCCAGTCATGCGGCCTAAGATGTGTCGTAAACTGGGGCCCGCCATCTTCTGCAAGGCGTCGCTCATCGTCTTCATGCCGTAGATGAGCAATGCCAGCGAGCCAAGCAGTCTGAAGAATAATTCTGTCGTCATATCTTCGTCTGTATTGATTTTGTGGTGCAAAGATACAAAAGCATAGCTAAACAGACGAATAATATTGGTTACAATTCGGTTACATCCACGCTCGGACGCCTGCTTGGACGAAGGCGCACAGGATGGTCAGCAACAAGATTGCCATCGGCACCCTTAGCAGAGCCTCATCGTAGACAGTAGGCTTGGTAACGCGGCAATAGAGGCGGTAGACCGTATAACCCACCAATGCTCCCCAGCAGAGTCCTACGGTGATGTCACCAGGATAATGGACGCCGAGGTAAAGGCGCGTCCAGCAGTTGATAAGCGACCACGCAACCATGAAACACACGAAGAGGCGGTGGCGCATCAGCAACGAGAAGAACATGGCGATGCTGAACGTGTTGGCAGCATGGGCAGAGAAGAAACCGTAGTTGCCGCCACGATAGCCGTTGACAACGTCAACCAAGGCACCAATCTCAGGGTCGTGGGTAGGACGCCAGCGGGCAACAAGGGGCTTGACAATCGAATCGTCGACAGCTCCAGCCAGCAGGACGCAGAGACCTGCAGCGAGCATAACGAAGAGTATCTCACGGTAGTTGCGGCCATAGGTTTTTACTAAGACGTAGAAAAGACCCAGATAGAGGGGAATCCACGTCTTGGCGTTGGTCAGCATCAGGACAACGTAGTCCAGGAACACACTATCGCTACCGTTTACGGCCAGCAGCAGCTGTTTGTCAAATTGAATCAGTTCTTCCATTGTTTTATTCTATTTCGATATTTCGGTATCTCGACATGTCGGTATTTCAAGGTTAAATCACTTCTATCTGCTTTGTTTCCAGCCAGCCTTGTTTACCATCGGCGACACGGATTTCCTTCCAGTCGCGCATGCTGTTGTCGGTGATGGTAACCTTCGTGCCCTCATGCAGAATGAACAGGTCGGTACCATTCTTGGCTGGCGTACTCTTGACATTAACGGCCGAGCGAATGATAACGGCTCCCGAACGATGCACGAGATGGCCTTTCTGCTGCCAGGCAAAGAGGTTACTGACGGCAAACAGCACGACAAAGATGAAGGCTCCGAAGAATCCGATCTTGCGTAGAACCACTTGGCCTGCAAAGAGGTAGAGCAATGCCAGCACAATGGCTGCCACGAGCGAGAACACCGCCGTCCACGCCCAACCGTCGACACTGGTGAAGTTAACCAGCGCACGATACCATGTAACAAAGAACATCTCGGACTCTGGCACCACCTTGTCGATGGTCTTCGAGCGAGCCATCTGCAGGTTGAACTTGATGTCGCGGTCGCCGGGTGACAACAGGGCAGCACGCTCGTAGTTGATGATGGCTTGCGGAATGTCGTCCATGCGGTAGTAGCTGTTACCCAGATTATAGTACAGCTCGGCACTCACACCCTGCTTAAGCAGTTCCTCGTATATACGGGCAGCCTGCTGATAGTGCTCATGGACATAAGCGCTGTCGGCCTCAGCCTTCGTGGCAGCAGCAGAGGAGAGCGGTAAGAGGTGGGCAGCGAGCGTAATGACTGCAAGCAATACAAATCGGGCTGCGCCACTATCCATCTTGTTTCTCGAATCTTGTTTCTTGCCTTTCTTCATCGTCGTAGCAATGCTGGTAATAGCTGTTATAGCCATATCGTAAACCTTATTCATATTGCCTGTGGCGTCGCCCGGTGCATAGCGTGCAAACTCGCACTCGTCCAGCGCTCCGATGAACTGGCTGATGGTATCGGCTGCGACATTGTGGTCGGTAAGCTGCTGGCTGATATTCTCGCGCGACAGCTGTTCGACGGGCATGCTGAGCTTGTCGCCCACATAACCCCACAGAGCGCGCAGCACCTCGTCGTAGAAGTCGTTGGCACGACCTGACTTCATCAGCGCAGCAGCCTTCTTCAGTCGTTTCGTAGCCACCTTGTTAGCCTTGCCGGCACGCTGTTTCATGATGTCGGCGTTCTCAATAGCACGGCGACGGAAGATGACAAACAGCGAGATAAAGGCCAGCAACAGCACGCCCAGTGTCAGCCAGTAGGACGTAGAACCGAAGAAGAACTCGCCCTGCAGACGCTGGCGGGTAGCACCGGTCTTGATGTGACGGATATCGTTGCCCAACTGACGCACGTCTTCCTGACCACCGAATGAGGAAACGGTATTGGTGCCGTCGCCCTTAGCCACCTGAAGCTTGAAGCCCTCGGTGTGGAGGGTCTTGTAAGCACCGCTATGGGTATCGAAGTAAACGTACTCGATGGGCGGGACCTCAAAAGTTCCCTGATGACGCGGCACGGCCAGGAAGTCGTAGCTGATGCTGCCCTCCAAGCCATTGACGGTCAACTTGGTATTGTCGGTCACCTTGGCGTCGTAGACGTCGAAGTCCTTGGGGAACTTGACGATGGGTTGCTTGAGCAGTTTCATGTTGCCAACACCGCTGACAACAACGTGCAACTTGACGGGATCGTTAGCCTTGACCTCAGTCTGTTCCATCTGTGCCGTGATGCTGAATGAGCCTACGCCACCCGAGAAATTAGCAGGGCGCTGGGGCAGCGGGTCAACCTGAATGGTTGTGCCCGGAGCCTTGATCTGCTTCTTCACCTCAATGTAGCCGCTGCCACCGTTAAAGAACGCCTCGAAAGGATCGATGTTGCGGTTCTGCTGAACAACAATGCCGTCGTAGGTAATGGAAGGTATCTCGAGCTTGCCCGTCATCTGCGGGAACATAACATACTGCTGCCACGTCACGGTGCGGTACTGTCGACCGTTGTAGTTCTCTATCTTGAAGCTCTTCTCCTGTGGCAGAGGAACCTCACGGGTGTAGAAGCTCTTCAGGTCGGGCATCTTGCCGCTGAGCTGCGTCAGTCCGACCAGGGTGTAAACCTTATATGTTAATAAAATAGGTTCCTGCTCGCGCACGTGAGACTTAGAAGCGGTAACCTTGATGAAGAGGTCGTTTCCGCTGATGGCACTACCTGCCGGACGCACCTCCTGCCCGGGCTGCTGACGCTGTTGTGCCCCACCCTGACGACCACCAGTCTGTGCCTGACCACTGACCTTGATGTGCAATTCGTTGGAGCGGATGGTCTTGCCGCCCACAGAAGCCTGTGCAGGGGGAATGGTGAAGGTGCCGTTCTTGGTAGCAGACAGGATATAAGTATAGGTCACAGACGACGAGCTGCTGACGTGGCCATTGGCCATCTGGAAACTCGACTGCGTAGACGTGCTGGGGCCCATCAGCACCTCCAGTTCTTCGGGGATGTTGCCTGCACGGAAGTTCTTTACATCGTCCGTATTGACCGTATAGCTCAGCCGGAACTGCTCGCCTACGGCCACCTGCTGCGGAGCACGGCCTGTAATCTGTTGGGCCAAAGCTGCGAGCACAGTGCATTGCAACATGAACAGCACGAAGAGTGCTCGCACGGAACACATCGTCAAACCTTTATTATAGCGTAAAACTCTTATCATGATTCTACCAATTTTTCTCCAAACTGCGACGCTTGGGTTGCTGCATCTTCTTCATGCGCTCCTGCGTCTGTTTTTCTTCTTGTATGGCAGCGTTGAGCATCTGCTCGGCATTCTCACGACTCATCTGCGGCTGCTGTGGCTGTTGTTGCTGTTGCTGCTGCTGTTCGTCTTTCTTCTGGTCTTGCTTCTGCTCGTCCTGTTTCTGCTGCTGGTCTTTCTTGTCCTGATCCTGCTTTTGCTGGTTCTGCTTGTCCTGCTGGTTCTGTTGCTGCTGATTCTTCTGCTGACGTTTGCACACAGCCAGATTGTAACGCGTCTCGTCATCGGCAGGATTCAGTCGGAGTGCTTCCTTATAAGCCTCAATGGCCTCACCGTACATCTTCTTGTTCTGACAGATGACTCCCATATTATGATAGGCCTGAGCCTTACGTAATGGAGCGGTCTCCAACTTGGCAGCATTCTCGAACTGGCTGACGGCCGACGAATCCTTACGTTGAGCCAGCAAGGCATTGCCCAGATTGTAGTTGGCCTGGGCATTGCGCGGATTCTTCTCTACCGCCTTGCGGTATTGAATCTCGGCATCGGCATAGTTGCCTTGACGGAAGAGCTTATTGCCCTGACGCACCAGTTGACGGTCGGTTTGGGCTTGCATGCCAACTGCAGCCAACAACAAGACAATCACAGCAGCCTTGCGCTTGAACAACGAAATACGTCGAAGCAAGGGATTCTTAATCTCCAGCAGGCAGGCCTCGATGATGAGTAGCAACAATACGAGGATGCCCACGGCCTGGAACTGTTCATCAAAATCGCTGTAGATGGTGCTGGCAATCTCCTTCTTCGAGAGCTTGTCGAGCTCAGTGTCCAGCTGTTCCTGGGCACGGCTATTGTTTTCGACATGGATATAGGCACCGCCACCGGCCTGTGCCACCTGACGACACATCTCCTCGTTCAGACCCGTCATCACCGTCTGTCCTGTGTTATCCTTCAGGTAGTCGCCATTGCCCACAGGAATAGGAGCTCCATTAGGAGAACCAACGCCCAGGACATAAACACGCATACCCATATTTTGTGCTTCTTTGGCAGCCTCCAGCGCCCCACCCTCATGATCTTCGCCGTCGGTAATGACAATAATGGCCTTACCGACGCCTTCCTGCTGGGTGAAGCTATGCGATGCCATACTGATAGCGGCAGCAATATCAGTACCCTGCGTGGCCATCATGGATGGGTCGATAGTCGACAGGAACATCTTGGCAGACACATAGTCGCTGGTGATAGGCAACTGTATGAAGGCATCACCGGCAAAGACAATGAGTCCGATTTTGTCATTGGTAAAGTTGTCTACCAGGTTCTCGACCATCATCTTTGCACGGTCCAAGCGGCTGGGAGCAACATCCTCGGCCAGCATGGAGTTGGAGATGTCCATGCAGATAATGGTTTCTATGCCAGTGCGCTTCTCGTGGCTAATCTTGGTACCAAACTGCGGACGGGCCACCATCACGATAAGCAAGGCCAATGCCGTAAGCAACAGACAGAACTTAACCAACGGACGGAAACGCGACACATCGGGCATGAGCTGGCGCACCAACTCCGGGTCGCCGAACTTACGCAACCGCTTCTTCTGCTGATAAACCATCAGAAAGCGGATGGCCGCCAATACGGGTATCAGCAGTAAAAGGTACAGATATATAGGGTCTTCGAATCGAAACATCGAGGTAATTTACTATTTAACTATTTACAATTTACTATTTCTTTAAGGGAGCTTGCGGAAGATGGTTATTCTAAACAACATCTCCAACAGCAGCAGTATCAGGGCGGCGAGAGCATAGGGTTGGTAGGCCTCGTAGCGTTTGCTAAACTGTTTGACGTTCATCTTCGACTTCTCCAGTTTATCAATCTCTTCGTATATCTTACGGAGCTCGCGGTTGTTGGTGGCGCGATAGAACTCGCCGTCGGTTGCTGCGGCAATGTCGCTCAGCATCTTCGTGTCAATCTCGACGGGAACGTTGACATACTGTACACCACCGGCGACTGGCATCGGGTACGGAGCCAATTTATTGGTACCGACACCAATGGTATAGACTCGGATGCCGAAGGTCTTGGCAATCTCAGCAGCCGTCATAGGCGACAAGTCTCCTCGGTTGTTACTACCGTCAGTCAGCAGGATGATGACCTTGCTCTTGGCCTTCGAATCTTTCAGACGACTCACGGCATTGGCCAATCCCATGCCAATCGCTGTACCATCTTCGATAAGGCCACGCTGGGCAATGTCGGTACGGACGTTCTGAAGCAGATTGAGAAGCGAGGCATGGTCGGTAGTCATCGGGCATTGGGTAAAGGCCTCACCTGCAAAGATGGTCAGACCGATGTTGTCGTCGGGACGACCCGTGACAAACTCCGCAGCAACCTGTTTGGCTGCTTCCATGCGGTTGGGCTTCAGGTCTTCTGCCAGCATTGACGTCGATACGTCCATCGCCAGCATGATGTCGATACCCTCAACGGTTCTGTTTTTCCACGAGTTTTGTGTCTGCGGACGAGCCAGTGCCAACACCAGCAGCACAAAGACTGCCACCCGCAACCATAGCTGCAGCGGCATCAGCGCCACTTTCCACGAACGGGTCACCAGTCGGTATACCGACGTGTCGCTCATGCGCATCGTTGGCTCCGTCTTTCTTCTGTACAGCAGATACCATACCAAATAAGGTATCAGCAGGAGCAACAACAGCAGATATTCTTTATTGGCAAATTCCATTCTTTAATTCTTTGAACTTAATCTTCATGATTACTTACACCAACAACTGCCATAGGCTGTAGAGCACGTAGCACAACAGCAGACAGACGGCGATGTTGACAACCCAGATGACAGTCTTCAACACACGACGCGACTGTTGCGTCTTCTGTTCCTGCTCGGAGAGTTGCGGTTTGACGACCTCCTCGGTAGGCTGGTTCTCGAGCTTCGTCTGATTGATGAAGTCGATGGCATTGACCAGATTGGCGTCGTTCTCGTTGATCATCGTCGAGTATTTGGCAAACTTCACCAGGTCGGCAGTAGTGAACAGTTGGCGCAACTCGTCCAGCGACTGCTGGTCGGTCTGCATCAGACGGTCGATGATTTCCGAACTGGTCATCTCCATAGCTGAGAATCCGTAGCGCTCCTCGATGTAACGACGCAGCGTGTCAGTCAGCTTCGTATAGTATTCCTTCTGGTTCTCTGACGTCACCATCTTGTCAGCCTTAATCTGTTCGATTTCCTTCATAGCCTTCTGGTGAGGCAACAGGCGCTTCACAATCTTGATATGGGTAATGATTGGCTTGTTGGCCTTCAGACGCTGGTAGAGATATACGACCAACAGGATAAGCACCAACATCAGTACGCTGAGCCAGAACAATACGGACCACTCGCTCCACAGGAAGGGATTGTCCTGAACGCCCTTCGGGCCGAAGTACTCATCAAGCTTCGTGGTATCCACCTCAACCTCAATGACTTTCAGGGCCAGGTCGCTGCTCTTCATCTCCTTGCCATTGACCTTAGCTGTAAACGGTGGAAGATGATAGAGATTGCCGTCGAACGACGTCAGTGTCAGCACCATGGTGTTGCCTGTCCGCCGACTGTTAACAATCTCAACGCCCGGTGTCAGTTGCTGACGGGGCTGGAATGCCGGCATCTCCACCGTAGCACCTTCAGGAGCCTGAACTGTGACAGTCACCTGTGCCTGTTCACCTATCATCATCTCGATAGGTTCTATCTTTGCCGTTACCTGTGCGAGTGCAGTAAGCGGCAAGAGGCATGAGGTGAATATGAGAAATAGTATCTTCTTCATTAGCTTCGTTGTTTAAATAGCAGGAGCAAAGCCTTGACGTAGTCCTCGTTGGTGGCAATGCTCACCAGGTCGACGTTGCTCTTGTTCATCGTCTCACGCAACTGCTGCTGACGCGACAGCCAATACTGGGTATGTGCCTGACGCAGACGGCGACTGTTGGTGTCGATATACTGCTCGTACCCCGTCTCGGCATCCTTCACTCGGATTAAGCCAATAGCAGGCAATTCACGAGCCCGGATGTCATACACCTGCAACGCCACGACATCATGCTTGCGGTTGGCAATCTGGAGGGGTTGCAGAAAGTCCTGACGGTCGTAGAAGTCGCTAAGCACAAAAGCTGTGCAGCGACGTTTCGAGACGCTGGTCAGGAACTCCAGGGCCTGCTTGATATCCGTACGGTGCGACTGCGGCTGGAAGTCCAACATTTCTCGAATGATATAGAGGATGTGCTTGCGGCCTTTCTTGGGAGGAATGTACTTTTCAATACGGTCGGAGAAAAAGACAACACCAATCTTATCGTTGTTCTGAATGGCCGAGAAGGCAATGGTAGCTGCAATCTCCGTCACCATGTCACGCTTCATCTGTCGCTGGGTACCGAAATCGAGCGAACCGCTGACATCAATCATCAGCATGACAGTCAACTCACGCTCTTCCTCGAACACCTTCACATAGGGACGATGGAAACGCGCCGTCACGTTCCAGTCGATGTCACGGACGTCGTCACCATACTGGTATTCGCGCACCTCGCTGAAGGCCATACCCCTACCCTTGAAGGCCGAATGGTACTGACCGGCGAAGACGTTCGAACTCAAGCCACGCGCCTTGATTTCTATCTTCCGTACTTTCTTAATAATCTCAGAAGTCTCCATCTCACTTCTTACTTCTTATTTCTTACCTCTCACCTCTTTTAGGGTACTTCGACCTTATTGATAATCTTGCTGACGATTTCTTCGCTGGTGACATTGCTGGCCTCGGCCTCGTAAGTCAGTCCGATGCGGTGGCGCAGCACATCGTGTGCAATAGCACGCACGTCCTCGGGCACTACATAACCGCGGCGCTTGATGAAAGCATAAGCACGGGCAGCCTTGGCGAGGTTGATAGAGGCACGGGGTGAACCACCGAAGCTAATCATGTCCTTCATATCCTTCAGGCCATAGCGGTCAGGATAGCGGGTGGCAAAGACGATGTCGGCAATGTACTGCTCAATCTTCTCGTCGATATAAACCTCGCGAACCACCTCGCGGGCCTTGATGATGTCCTGCGCAGAGGTGACGGGAGTCACGGCAGGCAGCGCGCCGGCAATGTTCTCGCGGATAATCTTCTTCTCCTCCTCAATGGTAGGATAGCCGATGACGACCTTCAGCATGAAACGGTCCATCTGTGCTTCAGGCAACGGATAGGTACCCTCCTGCTCAATGGGGTTCTGCGTAGCCATCACCAAGAAGGGATTGGGCAGTTGGAAGGTGTCGCTGCCGATAGTAACCTGCTTTTCCTGCATGGCTTCCAGCAATGCACTCTGCACCTTGGCGGGAGCACGGTTGATTTCATCTGCTAGCACGAAGTTGGCAAACACGGGACCTTGCTTCACCTGGAACTTCTCGTCCTTCTGAGAATAAATCATCGTACCAGTCACGTCGGCAGGCAACAGGTCGGGGGTAAACTGTATGCGGCTATAGGTAGCATCAATAAGCTGAGCCAGTGTCTTGATAGCCAGCGTCTTGGCCAGACCAGGAACACCCTCCAGCAGGATATTGCCGTCACTGAGCAATCCGATGAGCAAAGAGTCCACCAGATGCTTCTGTCCTACGATTACACGATCCATACCAGCCACCAGATTGGTGACGAATCCACTTTGTTGTTCTATCCGCATGTTCAATTCGCGGATGTCAATAGCTTCTGCCATAATATTACAATTTGACGATTTACAATTTACTGTTTCCCATAAGGGTTTCGTTTACAAGGTGCAAAAGTAAGCAATTCCCCTCTTATTACGTATACACACATACCTAAATAATATTAAAAAAGTTTCCTAAAACTTACATTTTAAGAAACTTTCAATTATCTCTTCGAAAAAAGACCCTTCTATTTTTGCTCTTCAGACTCCCGAACGCGTTATCGGTTCTTGTTACACATAACCCAGGTGTGTGTAAAGAAATGGTAGGTCAGCAATGAGACCACCGTCAGTACTATACTTGTATAAAGCAAGGCATTGGAAGCTTCATAGAATACCATATATCCCAGAGCAACTCCTAATGCCAATCCTGTCTCCCAGCCCAGGAAATACGTGCTGACAGACGTACCCCGCTGACAATGATGTCCTAATTTGATAAGGAACAGCAACAGTCGGGAGCCAACCAAGCCCACAGCCAAGCCCATCAATACGGGCGACATGGGTGATGAAGGATACCCCAGCAGGATGAGCAACGATGCCAACAGCAACAACAGTCCGGTGAGGACGATACTCTTCAGTTCTGCATCAGGGAACACAAACTGCTGCGCGAGCAAAGCCAGCACAAAGCCACACATGACGAGCGAATAAAACAGCTCGCTGAGCGGCAATGTCAGCACCAATCCCACAATCAAAGACAACACGACCAGATGACCGTAGACAATGGTTCCGTGGGGCAGGAAGAAGCGGTCCAACGAGGTAATCGACAAATAGTCCTCTGGTGTACGGAAAGGGAATTTCACCATTTTGACAAACACGACAGCCAATAGTGCACAGCCTGACGATAGCCAGACAACACCGTCAAAGCCGAAGAACGTGTAGGTCACCAAACCTGCTAAAGGCCCTGTGGACAGTGCCATTCGTGAGAACCATGCTGCACCGTGATTAGCCTCGGTACGATAGGCCGACTCGCATGTATCGATAATCAGCGTTGACGACAGTACCATCTGAGCCAGTCCGAAGGCGGCACCAAGCAGCAAACGCTGCAGCAAGATGACACCAAGGTCCACAAACTCGGTTCGAAGACTGTCCAGATACCAGAGCAGTGCAATATCCACGGCTACAGCCAGCATAGCCCACATGCACACCAGATTGCGTCGATAGAGCTGTACCAGCCACGAGCACAAAGCACCAAAGAGGTATAGTCCAAGTGCAAAAACGCCCATGGAAAGGCCTGTCTCCTGCGGTGTAAAGTTCTCAACCTCCATCAGCCAACGCGGCATAACAGGGATGAGTGCATAGACGGACATCGTCAACAACAGCAACGCCATGAGTAGCGACCAGAAGTCACGATGCCAAAGTTTGATATGTACAGGGGTTATCGGTTCGTTCATTCATCAATAAGATTCGTTCTCATTGGGGAAGTCGCCGTTCTTGACGTCTTCCACGTAATGTCCCACGGCATCGGTGATGATGGCGTTCAAATCAGCATAGCGGCGAAGGAAACGCGGCGAGAAGCCTTGTGTCATACCCAGCATGTCGGCAATGACCAGCACCTGACCGTCACAGCCATTACCAGCTCCGATACCGATGGTAGGACACTTCACCATTTTGGTGACTTCTGTTGCCAACTTGGCAGGCACCTTTTCCAGCGTGATGGCGAAACAGCCTGCATCAGCCAGCATCTGAGCATCGTGCATCAGCTTTTCAGCTTCAGCCTCTTCCTTGGCACGCACAGCGTAGGTTCCGAATTTATTGATGCTCTGGGGTGTAAGACCTAAGTGGCCAATTACGGGAATACCGGCATCCATGATACGCTTCACGGTGTCGAGGATTTCCTCACCGCCTTCCATCTTCAAGGCGTCACAACCGCTCTCCTTCATGATGCGGATAGCATTGCCAACACCCTCGGCGGCATTCACCTGATAAGAGCCGAAAGGCATATCGCAGATGACAAGTGCCCTATTGACAGCTTTAACCACGCTCTTTGCGTGATAAATCATCTGGTCCACGGTGATAGGCAGCGTGGTACCGTTACCAGCCATTACGTTGGAGGCTGAGTCACCGACAAGAATAGCATCAATGCCTGCCTTGTCGACAATACCCGCCATCGTATAATCATATGAGGTGAGCATGGAAATCTTCTCGCCCTTCTGCTTCATTTCCATCAAGCGATGGGTTGTAACCTTACGATTGTCACTTACTAAATATCCTGACATTTCACTTTATACTTTTAACTTTAAACTATATACTTTGCTAATTACCTTCAAAGGTCTGAGGCCAGTTCATGATAGTCCTTGACGACCTTGTCAGCATAGGGAGAAATAGCCTCTGCGGGGTTCGTAGTTGCCAATCCAACCACATACATTCCGGCTGCCCTACCCGACTTCAAACCGTTAAAGCTATCCTCGAACACCACGCTATCTTTAACGCTGACTCCCAACCTGTTAGCTGCTTTAAGATAACAGTCCGGATCAGGCTTGGAACGTTCAAAGTCTTCCGATGTCAGTATGGCATCGAACAGCCCCTTGAACTCCGGATGCCGCTCATAGACGGCTTCCATTTTGATACGGTTGCTACTGGTTACCACGGCAGTCTTCACACCCCGCGCACGAAGTTTCTTAACATAATCCTCAAAGCCCGGCACGTAGATATAATCCATCTGCTGCTCATACAGGTTCAGGCGTTCAGTAATCACTGCCTGCTTTTCCTGTAGCTCTCCCGAGAACCATGCATCGTAAATCTGTACGAGTGTCTGCCCCTTGATTTCGTGTTCCAGTCCAGGATGCTCCGGATGGAACTCGCGGCATTGTGCACCCCAGAAAATGGTGTACTGGGGCTCTGTGTCAAAGACGACGCCGTCCAAGTCAAACAATGCAGCCTTCATCATCTTGGTGGTTTGAGATATAAGTTTTGATATTGATTATTTCACCTTGATCTTCCAGACCCTGCCGTTGCGAGCCTCCATCTTCATGCGGACTGAACCGTCTTGATGCAGCATCACGCCCTGCTTCTCACGTGTCAGCAGGTCAGTAGCCGTCGCCGTCTGCTCCTTCACCTTCAGGTAGTCGAAGGCATGGGCAGGAATACGCACGTCGATTTCCACCTCTTGGTCGTCAAAGTTGACAGCAACCAGCAGGAGGTCGTTGCCGGCCTTACGCAGGAAAGCATACTGACGCTCCAAGTGACCATTCACATACATCAGGTCAAAGAACACGCCTTCGGAAACGGCTTTCTCCTTGCGGGCCAGAAGCAGCGTCTTCTTATAGATGTCGAAGAGGTCTTTCTCCTCGGCAGTCAACTTACCCTCTGCAGCACGGCAGAGTGTATCAACGCTCCAGTAGTCGAAGATGGTGGTGCGTCCGTCATTACCGCTAAAGCCTTCTTTATCCATGCCACGCTCGCCATATTCCTGTCCGGCGTAGAACATGAAGGGATTCTGCTGCATTAGCACGGAAGCTATCATGGCAGGAACGCCCTTGCGTCCGTCGGCAGCAAAGAAGTCGCTGGCAATTCGCTGTTCGTCGTGGTTCTCCAGGAAGTACAGCATGTGGTCGCGGATATCGTCCGTCTGCTGCCAGGCATAGCTGATGGCCGACGTGGGGGCATGATGGCAGATAACGCTGCGCATCGTGTCGTACATACCCACCTTGTCATACAGATAGTCAAATCCGTTCAGCAGATAGCGGCGGTAGTCGTAAGGATTATACACCTCGCCAATAAACTGGATATGGGGATATTCCTCATGGACGGCATGGGTGGCAAAGCGCCAGAACTCTGCAGGTACCATCTCTGCCATGTCGCAACGGAAGGCATCCACGCCCTTCGAGGCCCAGAACATCAGAATCTCAGTCATTTTGTACCATGTGGCGGGCGTAGGATTGAAATACCCCACATAGCCAGCATAGTAGTCGACACCATAGTTCAGTTTGACGGTCTCGTACCAGTCGGTCTGCGACGGTGCGTTGTCGAAGTGGTCGTTACCAGTGGCCTTGGCAGGAATCTCGATATAAGGCTCCTCTTCACCGTTATACAGGTCGAAGTATGGTGCAAAGCGCTGCCCCGGACAATAGTAGAAGTTGTTCTGAGGGTCGAAGCCATGATCCTGGTTATCGTCCTCACCGAGGTCTGTCACGCCCTCAGGCTTGCAGACGGAATGGTATTGGCGAGCCACATGGTTGGGCACGAAGTCGATAATGACCTTCAGACCAGCCTCATGGGTGCGCTTCACCAACTCCTCGAATTCCTGCATGCGCTGGTCGACATTGACGGCCAGGTCGGGGTCAACGTCATAATAGTCGGTGATGGCATAGGGCGAGCCTGCGCGACCCTTCACGATGGCCGGATGCTGTCGGGGAATGCCGTACTTGGTATAGTCCGTCTGCGTAGCATGACGAATGATACCTGTATACCAAACGTGGCTGACACCCATTGCCGCCAGGTCTTTCAGCACCTTCGGCGTCAGGTCAGCCATCTTTCCACAACCGTTTTCGGCAATCGTGCCGTTCTCCTTGCGGGAAAGGTTGCGATTGCCGAAAAGACGGGTGAATATCTGATAAATAATAACTTTATTCATCGGTCATCATGATTAGTGATGGTCCATCAAGTTTATTTTATGGCGTGAGCGGACACCTCTTTGTTAATCTTGGAAATCATGCCGCACAGTGCCTTGCCAGGACCACACTCGGTGAAGTCGTCGGCACCGTCCTTGATCATGTTCTGGACAGCCTGAGACCAGCGGACTGAAGCAGTCAACTGTGCAATGAGGTTGGCCTTAATTTCAGCAGGGTCGGTATGAGGCAGTGCATCTACATTCTGATAGACGGGACACCTTGGAGTCTTGAACTCAGTCTTCTCGATGGCCTGCTGCAGCTCATCCTTGGCGGGCTGCATCAGCGGAGAGTGGAAGGCGCCGCCCACCTTCAGGATCAGGGCACGCTTGGTACCGGCAGCCAGAGCCATCTCGCAAGCCTTGTTGATAGCCTCCACGTCACCGGAAATCACCACCTGACCGGGGTTGTTATAGTTAGCGGCAACGCAGACGCCCAGGCCCATCTTGGTTACCTCGTCGCAAATCTGCTCCACCTGCTCGTCTGCCATACCGATGATGGCAGCCATTGTCGAGGGCTGAGCCTCGCAGGCCTTCTGCATGGCCATAGCACGGGCATACACCAGCTTCAGGCCATCCTCGAACGACAGGGCTCCGGCAGCTACCAGAGCCGAGAACTCACCCAGCGAGTGACCGGCAACCATCTCGGGTGCAAAGGCATCGCCCATGCAGACAGCGCTGATGACGCTGTGCAGGAATACAGCAGGCTGCGTCACCTTGGTCTGCTTCAAATCCTCGTCCGTACCCTCAAACATGATGTCGGTAATGCGATATCCTAAAATGTCGTTGGCTTTTTCAAACAACTCCTTAGCAGTCTCGTTGTTGTCGTACAGGTCCTTGCCCATACCTACAAACTGTGCTCCCTGACCGGGAAATACAAATGCTTTCATTTCTTCCTTTATGTTTATTGTTACTAATTTTCAATTTCGGCTGCAAAGGTACTATTTTTTTTGCAAACAGCCAAATAACGACGCGCCTTTTCCATCCTATCATGATGCGCGTACCTTATTTTTAATTAAATTTATGCCCTTTTTCTTGGTCAGTCCAAAAGAATGTTGTAATTTTACACCCAAATTTCGAATCACTACTAAAAACAAAGGTAATATGACACACTTAAAATCATCGATTTATGGCCTTGGACTGGCTGTTGCCATGTTCACGGCCTGTGCGTCGGAAGGCGGTCAGCAACTGACACAGTCAGGTCTGGACCCTGCCAAGTTCGACACCACTATCAACGAGAAACCCGTCAAGCTGTACACCCTGACGAATTCGTCGGGCATGGAGGTTTGTATCACCAACTACGGTGGCCGCATTGTCAGTCTGATGGTGCCCGACCGCGACGGCAAGCTGACCGACGTGGTGTTGGGCTTTGACAACATCCGTCAGTATGCCGACACGCTGAACTCACCCTCCGACTACGGCTCCAGCGTGGGCCGCTATGCCAACCGCATCGGCAAGGGGCGTTTTGTCTTAGGCGACTCCACCTACCAGCTGAGACAGAACGACGGAGAGAACTGTCTGCACGGCGGCGGCACAACGGGTTGGATGAACCAGGTGTATGATGCCGAGCAGATTGGTGACAGCATCCTGAAGCTGACCATGGTTGCCGAGGATGGCGAGAACGGTTTCCCTGGCAAGGTGACGGCCTTTACCACCTACAAGGTTACTGCCGACAACACGCTGGACATCACGTGGGAGGCCACTACCGACAAGGAGACCATCATCAACCAGACTAACCACAACTACTACAACCTCTCAGGTGACTTCACGCAGGCTGCCTACGACCAGGTGTTGTTTGTCAATGCCGACAACTTCACCCCGTCTGATGCCGCCTATATTCCCACGGGTGAAATCCGCAGCGTGGAGGGTACGCCCATGGACTTCCGTCAGGCTCATGCCGTAGGCGACAGCATCCACTCGGAGTACGACCAAGTGAAGAACGCCGGCGGCTACGACCACAACTACTGTCTGAACACCTATCAGGACGGCAAGGGTGACGACACGCAGGTTTGCGCATCGCTCTATTCACCCAAGACGGGCATCTTCATGGAGATGTTCACCAACGAGCCCGGCGTACAGGTGTATAGCGGCAACTTCCAGGGTGTGGGTCGCGATGCCGACATCATACGCAAGCACGGCATCAAGTATCCACAGCACGTCAGCGTCTGCCTGGAGAGCCAGAAATATCCCGACTCCCCCAACAAGAAGGACTGGGCACAGCCTCTTCTGAAGCCGGGTGAGAAGTACTACAGCCATGCTGCCTATCGCTTCTCGGTTAAGAACGAATAACGGTAAAATTCAAAGTAAACATAAAAAGAAATGGAAACTATTATCAATGCGTTAAGCAACAATGGCTTTGCTACGGCGGACTATCTTGTGTTCGTCTTCTACATTATTATCCTTGTCGGCATGGGTATCTTCCTGTCGCGCAACAAGAAGGGTGAAGAGAAATCTTCTACCGACTACTTCCTGGCCGGCAACACGCTGACCTGGTGGGCTGTGGGTGCTTCACTCATCGCTGCCAACATCAGTGCCGAGCAGTTCATCGGCATGTCGGGTTCGGCATTCAAGTCAGGTATCGCCATGGCTGCCTACGAGCTCATGGCTGCCGCCACGCTGATTGTGGTGGGTAAGTTCCTGCTGCCGCTGATGATTGAGAAGAAGGTGTTCACCATTCCTCAGTTCCTGCGCGAGCGTTACAACTGGGGCGTCGGTCTGGCATTCTCTATCTTCTGGCTGTTCCTCTATGTGTTCATCAACCTGACGTCAGTGTCTTGGCTGGGAGCACTGGCCATCAAGCAGATTCTCGGTCTGCCGGCCATCATGGGTTCCTTCCTGGGCATGCCTGTCGACATGACGCTCATGTGGATTATCCTCATCCTGTTCCTCATTGCCGGTGTCTACTCCATCTACGGTGGTCTGGCTTCTGTGGCATGGACGGACGTCATGCAGGTAACCTTCCTTGTCGGCGGTGGTCTGATTACGGCCTATGCCGCTCTGGACGTCATCGGTTCTTCACTGGGCATTGAAGGCGGTGCCGTCGGAGCCTTCCAGGAGGTGTTTACCCATCTGGGAAGCATTCCTGGCGACCATCACTTCAACCTTGTCGTGGAGCGTAATGCCGAGATGTATCCTGACATCAACGGTATTGTCGACGAGACGGGTGCCGTCCTTACCAACCAGCCCGGTTCCGACCCCTACTTCGACATTCCCGGCATCGTAGTCATCGTGGGTGCCCTGTGGCTTACCAACCTGGGCTACTGGGGTTTCAACCAGTACATCATCCAGAAGGGTCTTGCTGCCAAGTCGCTCGACGAGGCCAAGAAGGGTATGATTTTCGCTGCCTTCCTGAAGATCTTGATTCCGTTCATTGTCTGCATCCCCGGCGTATGCGCCTTCTATATCATGAATGGTGAGTACAACGGCACGCCCGTACAAGAGCTGCTGACCAACCTGAGCGGCTCTATCGACCGTTCGGACGACGCCTATCCGTTCCTCATCCGCAACTTCACGCCTGTTGTCGTCAAGGGTCTGTCGTTCGCAGCCCTCGCAGCAGCCGTCATCTCTTCGTTGGCTTCCATGTTCAACTCCACGTCAACCATCTTCACGATGGATATCTACAAGCAGTTCATCAACAGAAAGGCTTCCGAGAAACAGCTGGTGACCGTCGGTCGTCTGACCTCTGTCAGCGCTCTGGTGATTGCTCTTTTCGCTGTCTATCCCATCATGGGTGGTGCCGACCAGGCCTTCCAGATTATCCAGGAGTACTCGGGCTTCGTCTATCCCGGCATCGTGGTCATCTTCGGACTGGGTCTGCTCTGGAAGCGTGCCAGCGCCATTGCTGCCGTTGTGACAGCCGTAGGCACTTTCGTGTTCTCCATCCTGTTCAAGTTCATGATGCCTGATGTACCGTTCCTGCTCCGCATGGGCTACGTGTTCATCTGTCTGGTCATCATGTTCTTCGGACTGTCCTATATGTCAAAGGACACCAAGCCAGCCCCCGAGGTTCCCGAGAAGACCCGCCGTGTGCTCTTCAAGTGGGCTCACTACTGTCTCGGTCTTTCTACGGCAGCGCTGGTGCTGGGCTTTATGAGCTTCCTTTACAAGGACATGCGCGACATGGGCTTCGAGGCTTTCCTCTTCATGGGTGCCTTCCTGTTCTGCATCTATAAGTTCCTGGTCAGCAATGCCCTCGACGAGGTGGAGGACAGAAAGTCCATCGGTGTGGAGACGCAGATTTTCAAAACCGACCGCGCCTTCAACCTGGGTGCTGCAGGTGTTATCATCATCCTGTGCATCCTCTACAAACTGCTGTGGTAAGTGTTTTTAATCTATAATTGATCATGAACGAATACTATATTGAGCACCAGAAGATACTGCTGTCCGTCGACTGCATCATATTCGGTTTCGACGACAACAAACTGAAGGTGTTGATTGGACATCGCAACATGGAGCCCGGTCGCGGCGCATGGAGCCTCTACGGAGGCTTCGTGCGCAACGACGAGAGCGTCGACCATGCTGCCGACCGCACTCTCACGGAATTGACTGGAATGAAGCACGTCTATATGCGCCAGGTGGGAGCCTTCGGTGCCGTTGACCGCGACCCGGGAGCCCGCGTGGTTTCCGTGGCCTACTGTGCGCTGATCAACGTCAAGGACTACGACGAGCGCCTGCTGAAAAAGCATGAGGGCCAGTGGGTGAACGTTGACGAACTACCGGAGATGTTCTCCGACCATCAGGCAATGATCCGCAAGGCCCGTCAGATGATGCAGGCCAAGATCAAGACCTCGCCCGTCAGCTTCCAGCTGCTGCCCGAGTTGTTCACGCTGACGCAGCTGCAGCGCCTCTACGAGGCCGTGAACGGCGAGGAGGTCGACAAGCGCAACTTCCGCAAGCGCATCAAGGATATGGACTTCATCGAGAAGACCGACCTGATTGACAAGGCCAGTTCGAAGCGTGGTGCCGCACTCTACCGCTTCAACGCCAACGCCTACGACGAAGAGTCCAAGTTTAAATTGTAACTACTGTTCTGTGTGGTTCAGCCACACAGCCTAACTAAAACAACAACGATATGTTAGAAGAACTGAAAGAAAAAGTGTTCCGTGCCAACCTCGACTTGGTCAAGCACAACTTAGTGATATTCACCTGGGGTAACGTCAGCGCCATCGACCGCGAGAAGGGCCTCGTGGTCATCAAACCCTCCGGCGTGGAGTATGACGTCATGAAAGCCAGCGACATGGTGGTCGTCGACCTCCAGAGCGGCAAGGTCGTCGAGGGTGACCTCAACCCCAGCAGCGACACCCCCACGCACCTGGTGCTCTACAGGGCATTCCCCGAACTGGGAGGCATCGTACACACCCACTCCACCTATGCCACTGCCTGGGCTCAGGCCGGCAAGGACATTCCCAACATCGGCACCACGCACGCCGACTACTTCCACGACTGCATTCCCTGCACGGAAGCCATGACCGAGGACCAGATGGCGGAGTATGAGTACAACACGGGCGTCGTCATCGTCAACCGCTTCCAGAACAGCGGCATCAACCCCGTCCACACCCCTGCCGTGCTGGTCAAGAACCACGGCCCGTTTGCATGGGGCAAGGATGCCGACCAGGCTGTCTACCATGCCGTCGTCACCGAGCAGTGTGCCAAAATGGCCACGTTCTCGTTCCTGGTCAACCCCGCTACGACAATGAATCCCCTGCTGGTCGAGAAACACTTCTCGCGCAAGCATGGACCCAACGCCTACTACGGACAGAAGAAAAAATAATCACAACTAAAGCAATACTACTATTATGATGAAAGCATTCGAACAATTTGAGATTTGGTGGGTGACTGGCGCACAGTTGCTCTATGGAGGCGAGACCGTGAAGATTGTCGACGGTCACTCGCAGGAGATGGTTGACGGTCTGAACAACCAGGGCATCATACCCGTCAAGATTGTCTACAAGGGAACGGTCAACAGTTCCAAGGAGGTCGAGGACGTTATGAAGCGTGCCAACAACGACCAGAAGTGCATCGGTGTCATGACCTGGATGCACACCTTCTCGCCGGCTAAGATGTGGATTCACGGCCTGCAGCAGCTCAAGAAGCCCCTGCTCCACTTCCACACGCAGTATAATGCAGAAATTCCCTGGGACACCATGGACATGGACTTCATGAACACCAATCAGAGTGCTCATGGTGATATTGAGTTCGGACACATCTGTACACGTATGCGCATACCTCGCAAGGTCGTATGTGGCTATTGGAAGGCAGAGGAACCGCAGCGCAGCATTGCAGTCTGGGCACGTGCTTGTGCCGGTATTGCCGATGCTCACAACGTACGTTGTCTGATGTTTGGTATGAACATGAACAATGTGGCTGTTACCGATGGCGACCGTGTTGAATTCGAGCAGCGCCTGGGCTATCACGTCGACTACTACCCTGTATCTTCACTCATGGAATACTGGAAGAAGGTCACCGATGCTGAGGTCGACGAACTCGTAGAGCAGTACAAGAAGGATTACACCATCAAGATTGACGAAAGCGGCGAGGAGGTCTACTGGCAAAAGGTACGCAATGCCGCCAAAGCAGAGATTGCCCTGCGCCGGGTACTGAAGGACGAGAATGCCACTGCCTTCACTACAAACTTTGACGATTTGGGCAATGCAGACATCAACGACTCGAACTTTGTCGGTTTTGACCAGATTCCCGGTCTTGCTTCGCAGCGTATGATGGCAGAAGGCATTGGCTTTGGTGCCGAGGGCGACTGGAAGACAGCATGTCTTTATCGTACCTTGTGGTTCTCGCAGCAGGGCATGGAGAAAGGTTGCTCGTTCCTCGAGGACTACACCCTGAACTTCGCCGGCAATCAGTCGTCATGTCTTCAGAGTCACATGCTGGAGGTTTGTCCGCTTATTGCTGTCGACAAGCCCACGCTGGAGGTTCATTTCCTGGGTATTGGCGTTCGCAAGCAGCAGACCGCTCGCATTGTATTCACCTCAAAGGTAGGACGTGGCATCAAGGCAACAGTTGTCGACCTTGGAAACCGTTTCAGACTGATTACACAGGAAGTAGAGTGTATCAAGCCAAAGCCCATGCCCATGCTTCCCGTGGCTTCTGCCCTTTGGGTACCGCAGCCCAGCTTTGAGATAGGTGCAGGTGCATGGATTCTTGCCGGAGGTACGCATCACAGTGCATTCTCCTACGACATGACAGAAGAGTTTTGGGCTGATTTTGCAGAAATCCTCGACCTGGAGCATGTTCGCATCAATAAGGATACGACCATTGCCGGATTGAAGCAAGACCTTCGTAACAACGAGGTGTACTACATGCTCAATAAGGCATTGAAGTAATCTCTCCTTCTCACCTCTAAAAACAACAATGATGAACGCAAAACAGACGATAGAAGCAGGTAAGGCCATTCTCGGTATCGAGTTTGGCTCTACCCGCATCAAGGCGGTGCTCATTGACGAGCAGAACAAGCCCATAGCACAGGGTGCCTACGAATGGGAGAACCAGCTCGTCGACGGTCTCTGGACTTACAGCATCGACGAGATATGGCATGGTCTGCAGGCCTGCTACGCCGACCTCTGCAACGATGTACGCCGACAGTACCAGTGCGACATCCGCCAGCTGGCATCCATCGGCATCTCTGCCATGATGCACGGCTACATGGCCTTCGACAAGGACCAGCAGATTCTCATCCCCTTCCGCACCTGGCGCAACACCAACACCGGCAAGGCTGCTGCCCGTCTCTCCGAGCTCTTCAACTACAACATCCCCCTGCGCTGGAGCATCAGTCACCTGTATCAGTGCATGCTCGACGGCGAGCAGCACGTCAAGGACATCCAGTACCTGACGACCCTCGCCGGTTACATCCACTGGCAGCTGACGGGTCAGAAGGTGCTGGGCGTAGGCGATGCCTCCGGCATGCTGCCCATCGACCCTGCCACCAAGGACTACGACGCCACGATGGTCCAGAAGTTCAACCAGCTGCTCGCCGCGGAAGGTTCCCCCTTCCGCTTAGAGCAGATTCTCCCGCGCGTCCTCGTCGCCGGTGCCGATGCCGGTACGCTGACCGCTGAGGGAGCCCGTCGCCTCGATTCCACAGGCACGCTGGCAGCAGGCTGTCCGCTGTGTCCTCCCGAGGGCGATGCCGGCACGGGCATGGTTGCCACCAATGCCGTCAAGCAGCGCACGGGCAACGTCTCCGCAGGTACCAGTAGCTTCTCGATGATTGTCCTCGAGAAGCCGCTCACCAAGCCCTACGAGATGATCGACATGGTCACCACCCCCGACGGCTCACTCGTCGCCATGGTACACTGCAACAACTGCACCAGCGACCTCAACGCCTGGGTGAACATCTTCAAGGAGTACCAGCAGCTGCTGGGTGTTCCCGTCGACATGAACGAGCTCTTCGGACGCCTCTACAACCACGCCCTGACAGGCGACACCGACTGCGGAGGCCTCGTCAGCTACAACTACATCTCCGGCGAACCCGTCACCGGCGTACAGACCGGCCATCCTCTCTTTGTCCGCTCGGCCAGCAGCAAGTTCACGCTCGCCAATTTCATGCGAGCCCACCTGCATGCTGCCGTCGGTGTACTCAAGGTCGGCAACGACATCCTCTTCAAGCAGGAGCACGTCCAGGTTGACCGCATCACCGGCCACGGCGGACTGTTCAAAACCAAGGGTGTCGGACAGCGCATCCTCGCAGCAGCCCTCAACTCGCCCATCAGCGTCATGGAGACCGCTGGCGAAGGAGGTGCCTGGGGTATAGCCCTTCTGGCGGCGTACCTGGTCAACAACCAGGCCCACCAGTCCCTGCCCGACTATCTCGACGAGCACGTCTTTGCCGGTCAGGCCCAGGAGACCATCGCCCCCACCGCCGAGGAGGTAGCCGGTTTCGAGCGTTACCTGGACAACTACCAGCAGTACCTCTCCGCCGAAAAGGCCATCGAGACCTGCTAACAGTTTTTTTCCTCAAAAATAAATAAGGTATCGCGCGCATGCGATACCTTATTTATTTTTGTGTTCCTGGCGGTTTTTCTCCTTTTTAATTACACTACAAAGGTACAAAATTTTCCCGACACCGCCAAACATTTCCGCCACTTTTTTCGCAATTATTCCCATTATTTTATTGGCATTCTCGTCAAAAAGCCGTACCTTTGTACACCCTAAAGAACACATCCGCTATGGAGTCGTCGTCCTATCGTTCATCCGCTATGGAGTCATCGTCCTATCATTCATCCGCTATGGAGACATCGTCCTATCATTCATCCGCTATGGAGACATCGTCCTATCGTCCGCGCAATGCGGGGCACGACTACTACGGTCGCGGCACGTACCTCATCACCCTTGTGGTGAGCGGCCGCGAGCGTCTCCTTTCCCATTTTGTGGCCGATTTCGGCCACGAACACCCCGAGGCCGGCCACAAACACCCCGCCCCCGGCCACGAGCACCCCGCCCTTACCCTCACCCCTCTTGGCGAGTTTGTTCAGGCCGCATGGCTAGGCACCCCTGCCCATCAGTCGCCCCATGGCAACCGCGTTGCCGTTCATGCCTGCGTATGCATGCCAGACCACTTCCATGGCGTCATAGAGGTGCTGGAGCCCATGCAGTGGAGCCTGGGCGACATCATCCAGGCCTTCAAGGCCGTCTGCACCAGCCGCTGGCAGCAAGGACTGGGGCTTCCCTCCTCCACCAATCGGCCGATTTCGGCCGATTGTACAAGCGACAAGGCCCCCGCTTGGCTCCGCGAGAAGGCCGCCCAGCACTACAACGAGGGTGCCCTGATACGCGCCATGTCAAAGAAGCAGCGGCAGGAGTACTACACCTTCGTGGCACGCCAGCAGCGCCCGCTCTTCGATGACAACTACGACGACACAATATGCCTCGACGAGCGCCACCGCCAGGCCATGATAGCCTATGTGCACGACAACCCGCGGCGCGCCATCCTGCGGCGCCTACTGCCCAACTTCATGCAGCGCTGCCTGCATGTGCAGATAGGCCAGCGCAGCTACGGAGCCTTCGGCAACCTGTTCCTGCTCAGATGGCCCCGCAAGGTGCAGGTGATGTGCCACCGCTGCCATCCCGTCACCCGACAGTCCTATGAAGACACTGACGACTATGCCCGCGATTGCCGGCAGTGGGAAGCGGCCATCATGGAGGGTGCCACCGTCATGGTAACGCCGGGCATTTCGCGAGGCGAACAACTCATGAAAAACAGATGCCTTGACAATGGCTACCCGCTGATACACCTGCAGAAGGAACCCATCGGTCCGTACTGGAAGCCCGAGAAGAGGCGCTTCGAGGCATGTGTCAACGGCAGCCTGCTCATCCTGGCGCCCTGGGATCTCGACACGATGGGCGACGTCGCCCATGTGCCATCAGACAGCGACTACAGCCGTTTCCATAACCTCAACAACCTGGCCGCCGACATCTGCTCCTTCGACGGCGAAGCAAAGATCATCCGTAGCCCAAACGGCGCATAGCTTTGCCGATAGCTGATGCAGAAAATTCAAAGAAAAGCCCTGTAGCATGTGAGCATACAGGGCTTTTTGGTTGTTTAATCTTTAATTTTGACCTGCGGTCGAGCCTGCTCACGCTCGGCATAACTCAAGCAAGCTTGGTTCTGCTCTCGCTCAATCGCAGCCTTTAATCTTTAATTTTTAATCTTTTAGAACGGTCCGTGGCCCATGCAGCTCGTGGTGGTGATAGCGGTCAGTGCTGCCGACAGTGCTGCGATGACTACACGCACAATGACCTCCCACACATTCTTCTTTTCA
>ONQT01000031.1 GCA_900320045.1 uncultured Prevotellaceae bacterium
CAGCGTGGCACTGCCCGGACTGGGTACCATGCGCTTCGGACTGCGCTCGAAGTCGGTGGAGGACGTGAACAAGGTGAAGAGCTCGCTGATTACCAGCCGACGCATCATCTTCACCCCCGACGTGGAGCTGAAGGATGAGCTGAAGAACACGGCTATCGTCATCACCTGCTACGACCGTGACGGCAAGGAGGTAAAGCGCGTCACCAGCGACGCTGGCGAGGTAGAGGATCCCGAGGGCGACGGAACCACGGATGATGGTACCCAGAATCAGGGAACAACGGATTCTGGTAACCAGGGCAGCAACACGGACGACCAGAGCCAGGGTGGCGGTTCGGGCAGCATCACTCCTACTCCCGGCGGAGACGGCGGAACTGACGAAAACTAAGGCGAAAAGAGAAGAGCCCTCGACGGGCTCTTTCTCTTTAAATTGAAAATTGAAAATTGAAAATTAAGATTTAAGAATTGAAGGATTAAAGCTATGAGTAAGACAGTTAGAATTATTCTCCAGATTATCAAGTACGCCACTGCCATCCTGTTGGGTGCAGGCGGAACATACACTTTCATGAATTGAAAATTGAAAAGTGAAAATTAGATCTATGAACGCAACGAAGACCACGCAATATTCCTGTGCAGTGATGCTGATACTCTCCAGCATCATCATGGTAGCCTATCAGGTATTTACCATTCAGGATGTTGCGAATGGTCTTCTTATTTATATCGGGCAGGCATTTTTGCTTGCAGGCTCCATCTTCGGCCTCGACTACTATATAGATAAGGTGAAGCAGATAATGAAAGGATAAAGATACCTAAATAAATATTTTGTTCATTTTTTGAGTTTGGTTTGGGTCTGCTGTGAAGCAGGCCTAAACTTTTTCATGTATGCAAAATCCGAATTTGATTCACGGTATGTCCGTTGCTCTGCGCGCAGCAGGCTGCCGCAGGGAGGCACAGCAAAAGCAGGAGGAGGGTTTTCACTGCAGGCGCTTGACGGGGAAGGTGAAGTAGGTGTCGGGGAAGTTGCTATAAGGTCTTGCTTTCCTTGCGGCGCTTGAGGGAGAATGACGACGTGAAGCGGAGCACGGAAACAAATGCATCGGGGCTCAGCATCAGGAGCCGCAGGCGCAGGTAGTACTTCAGACCAACCTCGTCAAGGCGGATGGGCAGGAAGGTCTTCAGTTCATCGCGAACCTCGAGGATGATGGCCTTGAGTTCCGTATCGTAATCGGGGATGCGCGCCAGGTCCTTAGCCAACTTGATGCAGCTGCGCAGGTAAAGACGGCGGTTTTCCGATTCCCACCCCGGTAACAGCTGATGGTCGGTGATATAATGGTAACGCTCCTTGATAGCCCCGAAATAGTGGTTGCCACGCTTGGGGTTGTAGGAGTGCAGCGAACTGCTGCCGAGCTGTCGATAATGGTAGAAGGCATGGTTGAGCAGGACAACCCTGCGGGCATGGCTAATCCACTTGAAGATGGTGGCGTGGTCCTCGTAAGGGTTGAGGTCGGGCATCTTCTCCTGCACCACGTCGCGCCGGAACAGCATGGACCACAGATAACTGCCGATGCGGTTTTGCAGCACCAACTTCACAGCCTCCATGGCATCATAGACCGTGATGGTCTCGTCGGTATGGACGTGCTTCTGTCGTCCGTCGTACTCCTCGATATATCCGCAGATGATGACTTCAGCCTGTTGCTGCTGAAGGGTACTGACCATGGTCTGGTACATGTCGCTGTCTATCCAGTCGTCACAGTCGATGAAACTGATGTAGTCGCCGGTAGCCATGGCCACTCCGGCATTGCGGGCTGCAGCCTGGCCGCTGTTCTGCTGGTGGATGGCCTTGATGCGACTGTCTTTCTGAGCGTACGCTTCGCAGATGCTCCCGGAGGAGTCCTTCGAACCGTCGTCAATGAGCAGCAGTTCCCAGTGCGGGTAGCTCTGGGCGAGGATGGAGTCAATGCACTGCGGGAGATATTTCTCGCCGTTATAAACGGGTATGATAATACTGATGGTGGGTTGTTTCATAGCTATTACAAGGTAAGATGGTCTTGGGAGAGGAAACTTGCCAGGGAACGGGCATCGTCGAGGAATGTCCGAGGGAACTTGTAGGTGAGTTTCTGGACAAAGGTCGCTGCTCGCGCTTGGTCGATGAGTGCTTCTGAATAAGCGGCGCCGCTGGTTAACGGCTGTAACAGCAGGTGCATGGACTCGTCACTGGCGACAGGCATCTGTGAGAAGAGGCTGCGGAACTGCTCGTCCTGCTGCAGCAAGGCGATGAACATGAGGTGCAGCGTGAAGTAGTTGACGAGCGTATCCTCCTGTTCCCAGTAAGCATTCATGGTGGCACACCACTTACGCATGACGTAGTTGTTCTTCCGACAGCACATGAAGCAGCTCTGTATCAAGGTGTAGGAGAATTCGCCGTGTGTGCGCATGATATAGAGCGGTGACTGCAGGATGTCGGCAGGAATGGGACGCGTGAGCAGGCACGTGGCGTCTATCCAGCAGCCGCCGTGGCGCGCCAGGGCATAGATGCGGAACAGGTCGGAGAAGTGGGTGTTGGTGATGATGCCCCGCTGCCACTTGTCGACAATGACGGGCGAAAGGTCTACGTAGTCGGCATAGTTGGAGGCCGTGACGATGACGAGCTGCTGGTCGGGCGACAGGTTGCGCCGGATGGAGCTGACACAGTTCTGAACCAGCGTGGGGGCTTGCTCCAGGCCTTGCAGCCAACAGACCCAGACGGGGTTCTGCAGCGTGTCGCCCTCGTATTCGGCGATGGCAGGCTGCTGCGTGTAGTGCCGCTTCAGATAGCGGATGCAGCGCTCGGGGTTCAGCGGGTCCAGCCGGTTGCGCAGCCGGTGGCGCTTCTCCCTGTTGCGGACGAACATGGAGCAGACATTGGCAAAGAACTTGCCGACTTTTACCTTGATATAGAATAAAGGTGTCATGGCCTTTCTGACGTTACGTTATATTCTCTTTGCAAAGGTATAAAAAATAATGATACCTATCCAATCTCTATTTGTTAATAATGCTAAAAAGCCATCTCCAAATAGGACGGATGTGAACAAAATACACTACTTTTGCGATAGCTATTGAAAACCTGCCCATGATGTCACATCAAGACCGTCCCCTTGTCAGTTGGATAGTGCCCGTTTATAATACGGCGAGCTATCTGCCGCAGTGCCTGGATTCTGTCATTGCACAGACTTACCGGCACTGGGAGCTGCTCCTGATGGACGACGGAAGTACGGACGGCTCGGCAGCCATCTGCGACCAGTATGCCGCCCAAGAGGAGCGCATCAGGGTTGTCCATAAGCCGAATACAGGCAAGCCCGACACACTGAACAAGGCCATCGGGATGGCACAGGGCGACTATGTGGGTGTGATAGACAGCGACGACTGGCTGGAACCGGAGATGTGCGAAGTGCTGCTGCAAGCCATGCAACAGACGGGTCGGGAAGCAGCGGGCTGTGGCTATAGGAACGAGTTTGTGGGGGAGACGGTGCTGGACGCTGTCTGCCAGGAGCGCCAGGTGCTGAGCAGCACGGAGGCTATCGTCCTGCTCTGCGACCGCAAGCTCTACGGTTATTTGCACGGCAGACTGTATCGTCGCCAGCTGCTGGTGGAACCCGTTCCGCCGTTGCGCCGCTACGAAGACTTCGCCGTGCTTTACCAGTGGCTGTCGCACGGCAACGGCATGACGCTCGTGCCCGAATGCCTGTATCACTATCGCCAGCGCCGCAGCAGCATCATGAATAGCGGGAGCGATCATATGTTAGGCTATGTGCCACTGCTGGCCGCATGCTACCGACTGTTGAAGGAGCAGCAGCTGTTGCCCGATGAAGAGAACCAACGCCTGCTGGTGAAAAACAGCATCCGTATTGCCAAGGACATCGCGCGGGAAGAAGGCGATGAGGCTGTGGCACACGTTACCGCCATCCGCGACACCCTGCTGCAACAGAACCTCTCACCCCATACCCGCCGCTACGGCTTGAAGCTCCGTTGGCGCCAGTGGCTGCTCAACAAGAGCGTCACTGCCTTTATCGCCGTGATGCGGTTAGGGCACCAGCGAGGACATGCAGACCATTTTGAATACTACAAATAACGCCACTATGCCTAAATATTCTATCATAACAGTATGTTACAACGAGGCAGCGGACATCAAGGAGACGCTCGACTCGGTAGTCCGTCAGACCTCCTCCGACTATGAATGGATCGTGGTGGACGGAGGATCTACCGACGGCACCAAGGACATTCTGGAGCAGTATGCCTCCCGCTTCGCCTGGTGGTGCTCGGAACCCGACAGGGGCACGTATAATGCCATGAATAAAGGCGCCCAGCATGCTATGGGAGAATACCTCATCTTTATGAATGGAGGCGACTGTTTTCACGATGAGCATGTGCTGGAGACTATGTCTGCGCACCTGTCGGCAGACATCGTGGAAGGCCAGGCCCTGCGGAAAGATAACCACCAGCTGCTGCATGAGCACGATGCAGACATCATCCGACAGCTTCTGGTGGACGGCATCAACCATCAAAGCGTTTTCATCCGTCGCAAGCTGTTGTTGCAATATCCGTATGACGAGAAATACAAGATTGTCGCCGACTGGAAGTTCTGGCTGCAGACCCTGTTGCGCGACAGGTGTTCCTATGCGCAGGTGGCGATACCCGTGGCCGATATTGACATGACGGGAATGACTTATAGCCAGTTTGCCACGAACTTAAAAGAGCGTGATGAGGTGCTGGCGGAACTGCGGTCTGATGAGGTCCTCAGTCCTATCGCAGGAGTTCTGAGGGAATTCAACTACATGTCTCACAACACCTTGGTGCAATACACCACCTATCTTGATAAAAATTGTCGGTGGGGCTATGAGTTGTTGCGCAAGATTGCCAAGCGTATTGTGAGGTGGCAGCGCAAGAAGAAACGCTTGTAACCCCTTACCCAATGATGAGCTACGGCACAGCGCATCAACTTCATGATGTCAGGACAAGCATCTTCCTGAAGCCATTGCAGGATGAGGTGCTTCTCCTTTTCCCATGCAGCATGTCCTTCCACTATCGTCTGATAGGCGTTGCGCTGTAGTTCCTGGATGCTCCGCTCGGGAACCTTGACTGCCCTGCCGCAGTGTGAGGGACTGACCTCCTGCCAAGGGTAGAGTAGGCCGTTGACGCCATCTGAAATATATTCGTTCATGGTCGGGGTGTCGGAGGCTATGACGCAGCGGCCGTGAGCCATGGCTTCCAGAAAACTCATACCGATGCCTTCGTAATGGCGCGGAGCCATAAAAAGCGCAGATTGCTCCATTGCCTGGCCAAATTCGGACTTGTTGTCAAACCAGGTAGAATAAGAGAAGTCCACCTCTTTCAGCAGGCTCCTGGTTTCTTCGTCATAAGCATCTAATGGTTTGATGTCGTGTCCAGGGTCGACAGCCTGGTGCAGATGGATGTGACGAATGCCCAGCGGACTGACGGCTTTGGCTAAGGTGCTGAGATTCAGGAACGACAGGCGCTGCCAGAAGAATAGAGAGTGCTCATCGCCCCAGTTCTGGATGTCGGCAGGTTTGGGGAAATACTGAATGTAGCGCGTGTCGAATCCATTTTCTTTCAGGTCTTGCTGCAAAGCCTTGGAGAAACAGATAATGAGGAACTGCTGGAACTCCTTCCAGACACCGGCCCTCAACCCGTTCATGGCCTGATAGTGGTCATACATGGGGAAATAGATGCCTCGCTGCCAGTGAAGCAACTTCTTGAGCTCTGTGATGTTGGGAGTAATCTGCCAGACCACCAAGACGTCGAAAGCCACGTCGCTGAACTTCTCGAACTCGGAATAGACGTAGGGCTTGTCAGGGTCCATGTACAGTTCTGACACGTCGTAGGCTTCCTTCAGCAGATCCAGCAGGAATACTGACGACTTGGTCTTCAAGTGGTAGGTATGACCAATAAAAAGCAGTTTTTGTTTTGTGGGTGATATCATCAGTGTAGAGTCGGTTTTCGTTTAAAAAAGGTCCTTAAAGAACATTTTAATGGCATTGAGCGCAATTTTCTTGTCTCGTTGCAGAGGAGGCATGGACATCGCTTTACTGATCTTGTCAATCAATTTCCGCTTGTGTCTTAAATCCTTGTTGCTGTCGCGGTATTGCTGTGCTATTTTCTTCTTGGTTGGGTCGTTCTCGGCATAGAATGTCTTGATGGCACAGACCACATCGCCTTTTAGCTGCTGCTCTTCCAAGGTCTTGAGAACGGATTCGAATTGCTTTTTGCGCTCCTTTTCCGCCAGGTCTTTACGAGTCGTGGAGATGCCGTCCATATAATAAATCGCCACCATGTCGGGCAGATACTCGTATGTACACTTGTCCAGCAGCCACGACTTCATGAATACACCCCAGTCGGCGGTAATCTTGTAAGTTTCGTCAAATGGGTTTTCTCTGAGGAAGGCAGTCTTCGTGAAAGTTGCCTGGTGGTTCAATGAGTTGACCAAGAGGAAGTCGATATTCATCAGGTATGGAGGGTAGCAGGTATAGGTTTTGTTTCCCTCTATGAAGGTGGAGCAGCCTGTATAGACATCGGCTGTGCGAAGTTTTCCCACCACCGTCTCCAAAACCGTTGGCGAGAAGAAAGTATCGCCTGAATTCATAAAAAGGCAATAGGTTCCATGCGCCATTTGGACGGCTTTGTTCATGGCATTGTATACACCTGAGTCAGGCTCGCTGACCCATTGGTCTATGCGTTCTAAGGACTGGATATATTCCTTGCTTCCGTCAGTAGAACCTCCATCGACGACTATCAGCTCGTAGCCCGTATAGGTCTGAGCCAAGACAGATGGCAGTGTCCGGCGGAGTCCTGATAAGTTATTATAGTTAACGGTAATGATGCTAACCCTCATCGTATTCATATCTTCTTTTATTTTATAGTGAGCGTGTTGCCTGACGAATGTCTTGAAGCCTGTTTCTACAGACATTGTCCTGTGGAAGAAATGGTATCTGTCTTTCCAAGAGGCATGGAGTGTAACTAAGTCTTTCCAGTGCCAATAGCATAGGGCCCTTATGTCGCAATAGTGGCTGAATGCCAAGTCTTTGTCGCCGGTGATGTATGGTTCCATAATGAGTGGAATCATGTTTTCCTCGACAAACCGGAACACGTCAAGACGAGACTTGACATTCTTTTTTGAAGGAGCATCAGAGTTAAAGATGAACGAAATCAGATGTTTATAGACCTCAAACAACTGGTTCTGATGCCATGCCCTGTTGTGTGAGCGTTCAGTAGAACCTTGGCGGATAATATAATAATAGGTGGGCTTGAGCAAAACGGACATCTTGTCGAGACAAAATGCTGTACACAGACTCCAAAGGTTGTCTTCATGAACGATGCCGGGCTGGAAGAACAGCTGATTGTCAATGAGGAGCTGTCGTCTGACAAGTTTGTTCCAAGGCATGGAATAGATGTTGAAACTAAGTTGCTCACGAATAATCTCGTCAGAGGTGTATATTCGCTGCTGCAGCTTGAAAGGGGCAAAATGCTGAGGTCCGACAATGGCGTAATTGCCAATGGCCATTTGTATACTCTCGTCTTTCTCCAGTTCCTTGCTCAGCAACTCAATACAGTCTCTTGAAATGTAGTCGTCGCTATCCAGGAAGTAAATGCAGTCGCCCGTCGCTTCTAAAATGCCTCGATTACGGGCGGCTGATTGTCCTTGATTCTTTTCCTGTCGTAGAACACGAAACTTAAAAGGTCCGCTGTATTTACTAATGAAATCATTGACAAGTTCTGTCGTTCCGTCCTGTCCACAATCATCGACGAGCAACACCTCTAACTGTTTTGTAGTTTGTGCAGCCACAGACTCCAAACATTGCAGGATGGTTCCCTCAACATTATAATAAGGTATAATGATGCTCGTTAGCATAGGCATTTGTTATTGAGCCAGCAAGGTACATATCAGAGAGATACAAAGAACAAGCATGATGGCTATGATGAAACACAGGATGCGTATCATCCGCAAGTGCTTGCGATTCTTCTTAGAGAGTCTCGCAAAGTCCTCTTTTGTCAGACCGTTAATTGACTCTTGGAGGAATTGTTCTAACATCTCTCCCTGTCGTATGTATTGGCCGGAATTAATCATTGCAACCCGGTCTGCTTCCTTGTCCGTTGTCAAAAGCTCCGGATGCCGGAGCGGATAGGACGATTTACTCTTATGGTTGCTGATAGTTGCATTTTCTTCTGTGGTATGCGAGGCATTGACGTCCCCCATTCCGATATTCTCGATCATATTGGTGAATGGGGAAATGGAGAAACGGTTATAATACAGTTGGTTGAGTACGAACTGATAATCCCATGTGTCGATGGCCTGTTGTCGCATTTGTTCGTAAACCTTGAGGAAGTAGACATCGGCACTCTGGGGCATACGGACTCTGATCTTGCGCTTCATTTCCTCTACAGGATAATCGTTTACGTTGAAGTGGTATGTTTGCCATACCCTGCGCCACGTTGCCCACCCCCAGATGCAGGCAAAAACAGACATGTAGTAGGAGTATTCAGACTGATATCCATCGTAGAAATAGTTGCAACCAGATATCATCTGGATACGCTCGTCATCCTTGTATCGCTCTAACATCTCGTCGCAATAGTCAAAGAAGTCCGGGTGCGCTAAGATGTCGTCTTCAATGATGATGCCTTGTTCCTCGTGCTCAAAGAACCACGTGATGGCTGAGGACACCCCTTTTCCGCAACCCAGGTTTTGGTCGCGGTACAGGTGGTGAACCTCACAAGGCCAGTCCACTTGTTCAACAATTTTCCTGGTTGCTTCGCACATCTCCTTTTCTCCCTCCTTCTCTGGTCGGGGACCGTCAGCGGCAATGTACAGTCTTGGGGGTTGTACCTCGCGAATACGGTTGAATACTTCCTGGGTCGTGTCAGGACGCTTGAAGATGAGAAATAGGATGGGGGATTTCATGCTATGATGGAGCTTTGTGAGTAATCGTTACAATGTCGTCTTGAAGTAGTCGATGGTCTTGCGGAGGCCTTCGTCCAAGGCGACTTTCGGTTCCCAGTTGAGCTTCTCCTTGGCCAGCGTAATGTCTGGACGACGCATCTTGGGGTCGTCGGAGGGTAGGGGCTGGAAGATGATACGGCTCTTGGAATCCGTCATCTGGATGACTTTCTCGGCCAACTCCAGCATGGTAAACTCTCCCGGATTGCCGATGTTGACGGGACCGGTAAAATCATCATCCGTGTTCATCATGCGAATCATGCCTTCTACCAGGTCGCTGACGTATTGGAAGGAGCGGGTCTGTGTGCCGTCGCCATAAATGGTGATGTCCTCGCCTCGGAGCGCCTGCATGATAAAGTTGGAGACCACACGTCCGTCGTGCTGGGCCATGCGGGGACCATAGGTGTTGAAGATACGGATGACCTTGATGCGTACCTTATGCAGGCGGTGGTAGTCGAAGAACATAGTCTCGGCACATCGTTTGCCCTCGTCGTAGCACGAGCGGATGCCGATGGGATTTACATGACCCCAATAAGTCTCAGGCTGCGGATGGATATTGGGGTCGCCATAGACCTCGCTGGTCGATGACTGCAAAATTTTACAATGGGTGCGACGTGCCAGTCCCAACATGTGGTAGGCGCCAAAGATACTGGTTTTTGTCGTCTGAATAGGGTCGTGCTGGTAGTGGATGGGCGATGCGGGACATGCCAGATTGTATATCTCGTCAATCTCGGCCCAATAGGGCTGGCAGACGTCATGGCGTACGATTTCGAAGTTGGGCTTCCCCAACAGATGCCATACGTTTTCTTTGCTTCCAGTATAGAAGTTATCCAAGCAAATGACGTCGTGCCCGTCATTAACCAGTCGTTCGCAGAGATGTGAGCCGATAAAACCAGCTCCCCCTGTTACTAAGATGCGTTTCATGCTCATGTGTTTTTTTTTTATATGTTTCCTGATAATGAATAGTCTGATGTATAGATGGACGGTACACTGCTACAGCTGCTGCATGTCGTACAGGCGCTTGTAGTAGCCATTCTTGGCGATGAGTTCCTCGTGCTGGCCGACCTCCACAATCTCGCCCTCGTAGAGCACATAGATCTCGTCGGCGTTCTTGATGGTTGACAGTCGGTGAGCGATGGCAATGGTAGTACGCGACTTCATGAGACGCTCCAGAGCCTCCTGTACCAGGCGCTCCGACTCGGTGTCGAGTGCCGAGGTGGCCTCGTCGAGAATCAGGATGGGCGGATTCTTCAGAATGGCACGGGCAATAGAGACGCGCTGGCGCTGTCCGCCCGAAAGACGTCCGCCACGGTCGCCAATCATGGTGTCGTAGCCGTTCTCAGACTCCATGATGAAGTCGTGGGCATTGGCTATCTTTGCAGCTTCGATGACTTGCTCCATCGTCGCATTCTCCACACCGAAGGTGATGTTGTTGTAGAAGGTGTCGTTAAAGAGGATAGCCTCCTGGTTGACGTTGCCGATGAACTGGCGCAGTTCGGAAATGCGGACATCCTTGATGTTCTTGCCGTCGATGAGCACCTCGCCCTCCTTGACATCATGGTATCGGGGAATGAGGTCTACCAGCGTAGACTTACCGGAACCCGACTGACCGACGAGGGCGATGGTCTTGCCCTTGGGAACCGTTAGGTTGATGTGCTTCAGCACGGGACGTCCTTCCATGTAGCTGAACGACACGTCGCGCAGTTCTATCTCCTTGTCGAATGAGGTCATAGGTTTCGGGTTGGCAGGCTCTTTGATAGGATTCTCGGCTTTCAGGATAAAGTCGATGCGGTCCATGGATGCCAGTCCGACGGGAATCTGGTAAGAGGCCTTCGACAGGTCCTTCAGCGGGTTGATGACGCTGTAGAGAATCACCATGAAGAAGATAAACGTTGAGGCATCGATGAGGTTCGAGTCATTGAGAATCAGGTAACCGCCGAACCACAGCACAATAACGATAATGATGGTTCCCAAGAATTCAGACATGGGGTGTGCTGCATTCTGGCGCATGGCCATGGAACTGACATTCTTGCGGAACTCCTCGTTGATGTTGACGAAGCGCTGCTGCATCTTCTTTTCGGCAATGAAGGCCTTGATGATGCGCAGACCGCCAAGTGTCTCGTCTAACTGTGCGAGCATCTCGCCCCACTTGGCTTGAACAGTAGCTGATTGGCTCTTCAGTTTACGGCTGACGGTGCCCATAATCCATCCGGCCAGGGGAGCCACAAGAATCACAAAGAGCGTCATCTGCCAGCTAACCCACAGCATGGTAGTGAAACACACAATGATGGCGATGGGCTGGCGGATGAGCATGTTGATACTGCTGGTGATGCAACTTTCCACGGCACCGACGTCACTGGACATACGGGCAATGATGTCGCCCTTGCGCTCCTCGCTGAAGAAGCTCAGCGGCAGGCGGAGCACTTTCTCGTACACCTCGATGCGGATGTCGCGTACCAAGCCCGTCTGCAGTGGAATCATGATGGCTGCGGAAGCAAAATAGCCAAAGGTCTTCAGTCCCGTCATGATAATCAGTGCCGCACCCATAAAGACCAGTGTCATGAAAGCACCATGGTTGGCTATTAGTTCCTGGGCGTAGGCATAGCCGTTGTTGAGGATGAGTTCTTTGTCCAGCGTGCCCCACGTCCACTCTTTGTACTCGTACACGGTGGTGTCAATCTTGAACAGGATGTTCAGGATAGGGATGAGCACTACGAATGAGAACACGTTCATCCACTGCGTGACGAAGTTGATGACGACAGACCAGACGAGGTATTTGCGATATGGCCTCAGGTAGCGGGCCATGATGGAAAGGAATTGCTTCAGCATATATTATAATAATGTGTATTTGTTCTCGGTTGCAAAGGTACGAATAATTTTTGATGTAGTGATGTTTTTTGCGAGTTATTTGGTGTTTGACGGCTGTGGGTCAAAGAAACACTCGTCGAAGTGGCGCATTTGGTGTTCGAAGCGCTGAAATGACTGCAGCGTTACCTGCTGCAGGTCGCCAGCCATCCAATAGAGTGGGGTGTCGTGGTACATCGAGGCTATCAGCGTATAGGAACTGGGAGGTCCTATCAGGTAGTCGCATTTGGACAAAAGACAAAGGTCTTCTGCCGGAGAGCCTTGAGGGAAAAAGACCCGAACAGGCGAAAGCTCTTTGCGGTAGCGCTCCTGGTCCAGTTGGAAGTCGTTGGTGCAGATGTAGACATCGACTGGCTTTCCGGTCAGCTGATGGGCTACCCGGCTTATCAGACCGATATATTGCGCATCGTCAAAATAGAAACGGCCGTTGCACCACGTCTTGTAGTCGCCACGGCGAATGTGTACGCCCAACTTGATAGTGTCAGCAGAAGATGGTTGCATGCTTTTAGCCACCTGCTCATGAACTTTCGGAAGAAAGTCGAAGCACGCTGCAATTTCACTCCGGTACTTCATGAAAAGATCCGGGAATCGTATCCACCAGCCTTTCAGCAGGATATGCTTGTGGCTGGAGATGTAAGCCATCTTCGCATCAGTCTGTCCGTCTGTGAAGTCAACGACGGGAAGCAGGTGTAGTTTAGCCGCCAACTTGGCCAGGACGTAAACGAAGGCATTATGATATCGCGAGTGGGAAATACGGAAGTCGGGGTATTTGTAGGCAAAGCGCATGGACATGGTGGAGCGGCCGTGCTCACGTCCCCAGGCATAGACGTGTCCGTACTGGAACATGTTGTTGGCCATGCGGCCCTTATCGGTGACGAATATCATGATGTTGGTGTCTCCTTTCTCTTGCGTAATTCCTCCACCGAAGAGGTGATGTCCACCCGGCCGGTTTCCGGGTCGTAGCGCAGGTTGAACTCCTCGTGGGTGCGCTTCCAGCGGTTATGTGTCCACAAGTAACAGGCCGGGTCGCGGCGGATAGATGACTCGAGCATATGGAAATAGATGTCGGTGATTTCAAATTCCTTCATCTTCTTCGGTTCACGGGTGATGAGCTTGAAATCAGCTTCATAGTATCCACGCTTGATGCGCTGTATATCGAGATAGATAACGGCGTGTCCCGTCTGGCGAGCCAGTCGCTCGGTGCCAGTCAGCACAGGCGTGTCGTGATTGAGGAAGGGGAGCCAGTGGTGGATGTTGTTCCAAAAGGGCACCTGGTCACTGATGTATCCGATAACTACTTGGCGACCTTCCTGCTTGTACTGGATGATGCGGCGCAGCGTCTCGGCCATCGGTATGCTGACGGCGCCCCACCGCTGCCGAAGGTTCAGGAAGAGTTTGTCGAAGTCGCTGCTTTCCAGCACATGATATATCTGACCGCATAGTGCATCTGGCGTAAGCCACAAGGGTAGGGAGGTGACCCACTCCCAGTTGCAGTAGTGTCCCAGATAAATGGCGCACGACTGCCCTTCCTTGACGATCTGGTCGATGAGCTCTGAGCCTTTGAACGTCATGCGTCTCTTGGTCTGCCGCTCGCTCATGGTCAGCATCTTGATGCTCTCCACCAAATAGTCGCAAAACCACTGGTAGAAGCGCCGTTCTATCAGGCTCAGTTCCTTGTCATCCTTTTCGGGGAACGACTCCTGTAGGTGTCTCTTGACCAAAGGACGTCTGTATTTGATGAGGTGGAAAATAATCAGGAAGATGAAATCTGATAACCCATAAAGAACCCATAGAGGTAACAAAGATGTCAGATAGACAAGCGCATAAGTGATATGATAGAAGATACTCCTCATGGTACTATGATCTAAGTTGGGAACTTTTGGCGGTGTTCTTGCTTTCCTCTTCATACTTCTTGGCCAGGAAGACAAACTGATAGTAGCCGTCCAGCACGGACTTGATGAAGCCGGGCTTGCCGTCGCGGAAACCGCCTTTCAGTACATAGGTCTTGAAGAAACGGAAGAAAGGTCGCCACAGCAGAGCTACAGTGCCATAGTGACGATGACGCTTGCGCTCCAGTTCGTTGAATGTATATTGGTTGGTTTTAGCGACGATGTTCGCTACCGAGTCATTGGCCAGATGAATAAAAGCTAGCTGTTGCTTACGTCCGGGAATGTACTCTACCTTGCCGTCAATCTCAGGAGTGCTGTGAACGAAGGGAGGCCAGTGTGTCTTGTCCTTGCGGAAGAAGCGCAAGATGTGGTCCGGGTAGTGGCAGTGCAGGAAACGCCCCATGAAGTAGTTCTTGCGGGGAATGAACAGCCCGTCGGCACCATGATTTTCTATATGCTGATAGAGATAGTCCTTCAACTCGGGCGTGACCAACTCGTCGGCATCGACCACCAGAACCCATTCGTGCTTTGCTTCGTGGATGGCGTATTCACGTGCAGGTTCCACGATGTTGTACTGCTTGCGCTCGAAGGTGATGATACGACAACCATACTGTCGGGCAATGTCCAAGGTTGTGTCCGTACTCTCCATATCGCATATCAGAACCTCATCGAAGTCCTTTACGGACTCCAGAACGGCCGCTAAATGCTGCTCGGCATTATAGGTGTTGATGACGACACTAATTTTGTTCATGCTGCAAATTTACGAAATAATAATGAATTATAGGCTATGAATTATGAATTATTTTGTACCTTTGCGCCAAATTTGATAAAGAATGTGTTTATGATAGAGAAATGTAGGGCCTTTTTGGAAAAGCCGTTCTTTCACGACTTCCGTACACTGTTGGGGTTATGGCTGCTGTTGCCGCTCATTGCTGCTATCATGAAGTTGCACAGCTGTAACAACTTCCTGATATTCCGCGGCGTCTTCTGGCATGCATGGCAGGGAACATCCTTGTATAGCCTGTATCCGGACGAATATCGGGACTGTAATCACTATGGGCCTTTCTTCTCAATGGTTATCGAGCCGTTCGCCGTTACCCCATTGTTCGTGGGCTTGTTGTTGTGGTGTGTGGCGTTGAGCATGTTTCTCTACGTCGCCATCCGCAAGTCGCAGTTTACCCGCTACCAGCAGCTGTTTATGCTGTGGTTCTGTGCCCATGAGCTGCTGACGGCATTGTATATGCAGCAGTTCAACATCGCTATTGCCGCCACCATTGTATTGACCTATTACTGCATCGAGAAAGAAAGGGATTTCTGGGCTGCGTTCTTCATCATGCTGGGCACTTTTGTTAAACTATATGGCATTGTGGGACTGGCCTTTTTCTTCTTCTCCAGGCATAAGATGAAGTTCATCGGTTCCCTGGCGGTTTGGGCAGTAGTGATGTTTGTCGCACCGATGGCGTTCTTCGGACCGGAATATATCATCAGCCAATATCAGGAGTGGTATGCCAGTCTGGTAGAAAAGAATGGCGAGAATGCAGATGCCATTGCTCAGAATATCTCGTTTCTCGGACTGGTGCATCGCACTACAGGATGGCAATTCAACGACCTTTGGCTGATGGTGCCCGGCCTGTTGATGTTCGCCGTTCCTTATCTGCGCCTGCCGCAATACAAGAACATGGCGTTCCGCCAAACACTGATGGCGTCGGTATTGATGTTTGTCGTTCTATTCTCTACGGGTAGCGAGTCCAGTGGGTATATCATTCCCTTTGTGGGTATCGTTATCTGGTTCACGGCAGCTCCTTGGCAACGTACGGTATGGGACATCGCCCTGATGGTGCTTGCCTTTGTGCTGAGCAGCCTGTCGCCCAGCGATCTTTTCCCGGCCTATCTCCGCAAGGAGTGGGTGCAGCCCTATGCGTTGAAGGCGCTTCCCATTACCCTGATATGGCTGAAGCTCTGTTATGAAATGTACTTGAAAGACTATGCAACAAAGAACATTCGATAAGGCTGCTGCATTTTTCCGGAAACCTTTCTGGAGCGACTGGCGTACCATCACCGGTCTTTATATCCTGATTCCCATTATAATCGGATTGCTGAAATGGACGAAGGAAAACGACACCTACCTGATTTATAAGTCGGTGTTTTGGAATACCATCCACCAACTGCCGCTCTACGAATTCTATCCGTATCTGAAGGGCGACTGCAACCACTATGGTGTCGTCTTCTCATACATCATAGCTCCTTTCGCTGTATTGCCGGACACCTGGGGAATGCTGTTGTGGGAGTGTGCACTGGTGGCAACGTTCTATGTGGCGGTACGCTACATGCCTCTGCAGCGGTGGCAGAAAGTCTTTATGTTCTGGTTCTGCGCCCACGAGGTGTTGACACCCCTTTTTGTCGAACAGTACGACTTGGCGATGGCCGCCAGCTATCTGCTGATGTTTGCCTGTATTGAGAAGAAGCAACCCGTTTGGGCGGCCTTCTTCATCGTACTGAACATCTTTATCAAACTCTATGGTGTCATGGGACTGGCATTTTTCTTCTTTATAGAGGATAAGAAGAAATTCATCCTGGCATGTCTGGGATGGGCTGCGTTGTTCTTCGTGGCGCCGATGCTCATCAGCAGTCCAGAGTTTGTTGTCCAGCAATATTTTGGCTGGTATGAGTCATTAGTGGCTAAGAATGCTCAGAACTTGGCCGAGGCCTTCAATACTACGAATACGTCGCTATTGGGTATTCCACGAAAGATATCAGGTAATACAGAATATAGTGATCTGTGGCTGATTATTCCAGGCATTCTGCTGTTCCTGTCGCCCTTTCGCCGTATTGATCAGTATAAGCATGTAGCCTTCCGCTATGCCATGCTTGCTTCTGTCACGATGTTTGTTACCTTGTTCTCCACTGGTACGGAGAGTTATGGCTATATTGCCCCGATGACGGGTTTTGTCATTTGGTACACGACAGCTCCTTGGAAGCGGGGCCGCTGGGATTTGGCACTACTGATTTATGCCTTCATCTTCACCTCTTTGTGTACGAGTGACGTGTTCTTCCCGCGCTTTATCTGGAAACAATTGATAGAACCCTACGCGCTGAAGGCATTGCCGACAACCATCGTCTGGTTCTATCTGATGTGGGAGATGAATACGAAGGACTATTCGCCTAAAATCTCTTGAATATTGTACAGCGGACGGCGTTTGACCTCGTTGTATATCTTTCCGATATAGACCCCGGTGACACCGATGGATATCAGCACAAAGCCGCCGACCAGCCAGATGCTGAGAATCAAGGATGACCAACCCGGAACTGCCGTGCCGGCAATCAGCGCATGCAGCACATAGATGGCTATGCAGAAGCTGATGAAGAGGAAGGCAATGCCCAGATAGATGATGTTGTATAGGGGTTTGACGCTAAACGACGTGATGCCGTCGAGCGCCAGGTTGAGCATCTTGCTGAGGGTGTATTTAGACTGGCCGGCCTGGCGCTCACCAATCACATCGTCAACGGTTGTCGACGACAGGCCAATCATCGGTATCAGACCACGCAGATAGAGGTTACGCTCTTCGTAGCCTGCCAGCATCTGCAGGGCGCGCCGACTCATCAGTCGGAAGTCAGCATGGTTGAAGACACTCTCCACTCCCATCGAGGCCTGCAACTTATAAAACGCCTGTGCCGTCATGCGCTTCATCAGCGGGTCGGCCGTGCGCGAGACCTTGACACCATAGACGATATCATAGCCTTCCAAATGGTCTTTCACCATCTTGGGAATGCATTCGATGTCGTCTTGCAGGTCGGCATCGATGGTAATCACCGCGTCAGCCCAATCCTTGGCCGTCATCATACCGGCCATGATGGCATTCTGATGTCCCACATTGTGGGCGAGGTTGATGCCACGAACGAAGTGGTTCTGCTGGTGCAGTTCGCTAATGATACGCCAGGTGGCATCGCGGCTGCCGTCATTGACGAACACCATCATACTGTCCTTACTGATGAGCCCGTCGGCTATCATGCGTTCAAACAATGCCGTCAACCGCTCTACGGAATGGTGCAGCACGGCTTCCTCATTATAACAGGGCGATACGGTCGCTAATTTGATCATCTTTTTCTTCGTTATTTCGTTATTCCGTTATTTCGTTATTCCGTCATTCTGTCATTTCGACATGTCGAGCTTTCGGGTGACGAACTCGTTGAAAGTGATAAACTCGTGGTTGCGGGCTTTCAGCATCTTGATGAGGCTGTCTAAGCGCTGCATCATCTCCCGGCCGCTATGGTTTTTGATAATGAACGGCATCTTGAACTCAGGATGCTCTTTCAGGTCGTAGAACTCCCAAGGGTGGAAATAGGTGACGAAGTAGCCGTCATGCTGGAGGGTTCGGCGTACGAAAGCATGGTAGAGAGACTCTGGCAGATTGTGCAGGGCCAGCCAGAACAGTGGGAAGCGTATCCACGGTGTGACGCTGGCGGGAATCTGCATCACCTTACCCTTCATGAACCAGGTGCGAGGATCCGTCAGGTGCATATAGCGTCCCGGGATGAACGCGGGGTTCAACGATGAGTTATAACGGTAGCCGGCCTTCTCTATCTCCTCGTCGCTAACAGGAAACATACGGGGCTGGCGGTAGCCATAGACCTGTCGGCCGGTGACGCGCTCCACGATGACTTTCGACTCCGCAAAGTCAGTGGCCTTGGGCTGCCAGTGGTCCACACCGTGGCAGGCCACCTCATGGCCTTCGTTCATGATTCGTCGCATCACTTCCGGTGCGTTCTCGGCAAAGTTGCCCGTACAGAAGAACGTTGCCTTGACACCGTTCTCTTTCAGTACGTCCAATATGCGGTTGGTGCCTTCCTTGGAAACCTTCATTCCCTCTTCCAGCGTAAAGTCTACGCCATGTTCGCGGGGTACGTCAAACTCCTCTGTGTCGAAACTTAATAGTATCATAGTCTTATACCTTATTATATTATAGCAAACGCTTCAAAGCGTCATTTATTTTGTAATCGCCTATAAAGTGTCGTCGTTTTGGGGCAACAGTACCACGCCGTGCTGCTTCTTGCCGTCCATCATGATTTTCAAGGGACGGTCAAAGCATACATGGCGTACGAACTGCGTCTCCTCGACAGCTGGCATCTTGTCGAGGACGTCTTTCTGCAGCACACCGTCGCCTGTATAGGTGTTGACGGTGAAGTAACCCACGCCAAAACTAGTCAGGTTCTGGAAGAAGTGCGTGCCTTGCGACGGGTCTACGTGGTAGTTCTTCAAGCCAGCCTCCACAATGACGCGAGCAGCAGAGATGTGCGGCCACTTGACGGGGATGCCCAGCCAGTAGTCGCTGGAACCCCACCGGCCTGGACCGATGAGCACGTAGTTCTTGCCCTCTTCCAAGAAACGGCGGTTGATCTGCTCTATCTCGTTGGCAATCTGTGGATTGTTGACGGCTGTGAAGTCGTCGTCGGTCTTGACGTATACGACATCGGTGACATCTTCTGAGATGCCGTGCCCTAAAGAGTTGTGCGAACGCAGCAGACATTGCTCGTCGGGAATAGCCGACAGGTCTTCGTCCAGCACCTGCTTGGAGTCGACGATGGGGCGTATCTGGAGGAGATAGAATTCGCCCGTGTCTCCCAAGTTACAGGCAAACTCAATCTCCACGGGACGGCGCATCTCCTCAGCACCGTATTTCTGCGACAGTTGCAAGATTTCGGGCAAGGGGAAAATGCCGTGCTGCAGGACGCCAGAGAACGAGATGACCTTGCGCCCGCCTTCGTAGATACCGTCGCGGATAATCTGGTCGTTGGGATCGTAGGTAGAGGCAATGCCTTGCAAGGAACCATCCTTGTCGGCTTCCTTGACGCGCAGGTTCAGGATGTTGAAACCGTCATCCACCTTGAAGTCGTCGCCCACATGGCTCATGTCCAGTGCGTAGAAGCGTGTCTGGGTCTCACGGAGTGCTGTTTCCATTTCCGACGTTTGCAGCACTTGGTTAGGATGGTAGGGCGAAACGCGCAGCGTCTGGCCACCGTCCACGATATATTTTCCCAGTCCCAATGCCAGTGAGGCGATACCCTCCTCGGCCAGCTCGTCGCCGATGGGGTAGTAGTTTAGCGAGCGTAGCACGCCACTGAAAGTGGGGTAGAAGCGGTCTCCGTACTGTTGTCCCACCACTTCTTGCAGGATGACGGCCATCTTCTCTTGGTCGATTACATTCGACGTAGCCGTCATATAAGCCTTCGAGTCTTTGTAATAGACTGAGGCATAAACGCCCTTGATGGCACAGGCCAGCATGCGCAGCATCTCGTACTTGTCATCTAAATAGGGAATCATGTACGTTGAGTAGATGCCGGCGAATGGCTGGTAGTGTGAGTCCTCCAACAGCGACGACGAGCGGACGGCAATGGGGCGTCCGCCAATGGCGTCGAAGAAGGTGAAGAAGTCGGCAATGAGTGCATCGGGCAACTGGGCACGCAGGAAATGCTGCAGGATGACCTCGTCGGAAGCATCGCTCAAGGCAATAGACCACAGGTTGTTCTTGTCCATGAACTCATCGAAGAAGTCGGTGCAGAGTACTACCGTCTTCGGAATCTGGACGGTGGCATTTTCAAACTGGTTCAGTTCCGGATGTCGCTTGATGATATTGTCGAGGAATGCCAGGCCACGGCCCTTGCCGCCTAACGAACCTTCGCCGATACGGGCAAAGTGGGCGTAGCGGTCGAACTTCAGTCGGTCGAAGACGGCCACGACACCGATATTCTTCATGCGACGATACTGTACGATGGCGTCGAAGATAATCTGGCGGTGAGCGTCAACGTCTTGCAACTTGTGCCACGTGACATGCTTTAGGAAGTTGGACACGGGGAAGATGGCGCGGGCACAGAGCCAGCGGCTCATGTGGTTGCGGCGGATGTGGTGCATCAGCGAGTCGTGGGGAATCTTGAAGATGTTGTCCTGTAACTCCTTCAGCGAAGCAACGCGCATAACCTCCTCCTTGGTCTCAGGGTCGCGGAAGATGAAGTCGCCGAAGCCCATGTGTTCCTCCAACAGATGGCGCAGGTCGACATTGAACTTCTTGGAATTCTTGTCCAGGAAGTCGAAGCCGGCATCCCAGGCTTTCTGCTTGTTCTCCGTCTCCGAGCTCTGCAGGATCAGGGGCACGTACTCATCGCGATGGCGAATCTCGTTGAGCAGCTTCAGTCCCGCCTCGGCATCGCCCTCCTCTACATGGCTCAGTCGGCCTTCGTGTGTATGGATGGGAAAGCGCGTGTCCGAAATCACGCCCAGCACATTGTCGTGATATTGCTCATACCAGTACATGGCCTCATCGTAGTTCGTGGCCAGCACCACCTTTGGTCGGCCGCGCTTACGCTGTGCAGCAGCGTGAGGGTTCAGGGCTTCTGTCGAGAAGTTCTTCGACTGTGCCAGGATATAGTTATAGAGGTTAGGCAGTACCGAGGAGTAGAAACGGATATTGTCCTCGACCAGCAGAATCATTTGTACGCCAGCCTCCTTGATATCGTGCTCGATGTTCATCTTGTCCTCAATCAGTTTGATGATGGACAGGATGAGGTTGGTGTTGCCTAACCAGCAGAATACATAGTCGAAGATGGTCATGTCCTCGTGCTCGATGCGCTTGGTGATGCCGTGCGAGAACGGCGTCAGTACGACGCAAGGAACCTTTGGCGCCATGCGCTTTACGTCACGGGCTACGGCAAAGGCGTCGTTATCGGCATTGCCAGGCATGCAGATAACCAAGTCTATCGATGTGGTTTTCAGTACATTGTCAGCTTCCTCCGTTGTCGACACCTGTGTAAACGAGGGTGGATATCGCATACCCAGTTCCGAGTACTCATCGAACAGTTTCTCGTCTATTCGGCCGTCGTCTTCCAGCATGAAGGCATCGTAGGGGTTGGCAACGATTAGTACATTGAAGATACGTCGCGTCATCAGGTTGACGAAGCTGACGTCCTTCAGGAAGAAGTTGTTGAACTCCTGCGGAATGCTTGTTGCGCTTTGTCCTTCGGACTTAAAAAGGTCTTCGTTGTTCATACTGTCTGCAAAAATACAAAAAAGCACGAATACAGCAAAACATTTACCGCTAATAATTATTAAAAGAGTTAAATAATGTTATATTGCAGTCTAAAAGTATTGTGTATGTTATTTATTATGTGTACCTTTGCAGCCGCTAAAGTATGTATTGCGCTGGCTCGAATGCCATCAATGCACTGAAAGTAAGCGACTTAGCCTTCAAATGAGAAGAAGCGAGCGTTTCTTTTTAAGTGTTTTTGTGGTCAGGAGGGAAGCGTGATGGCACTTAAAAAGAACAGAAACATTATACATTATTTATTTAAATTAAAACTGAAATGCCAGGATTATTAGGAAAGAAAATCGGAATGACATCCGTTTTCAGTGCCGACGGCAAGAATGTGCCGTGCACTGTTATCGAAGCTGGTCCGAGTTCAAGTTTGACGAGGAGTACAACTTAGGCGACACGATTACCGTGGAGCTGTTCAACGACACTGAGTTCGTGGACGTTGTTGGTATCTCCAAGGGTAAGGGTTTCCAGGGTGTTGTGAAGCGCCACGGTTTTGGTGGTGTTGGTCAGAGCACTCACGGTCAGGACGACCGTCTGCGCAAGCCCGGTTCTATCGGTGCTTGTTCTTATCCCGCCAAGGTTTTTAAAGGTATGCGCATGGGTGGCCAGATGGGTGGCGACCGCGTGACAACGCAGAACCTGAGAGTGTTAAAGGTGATACCGGAGCACAACCTGATTCTCGTGAAGGGTAGCTGCGCTGGTTGCAATGGTTCAACTGTTTTAATTGAGAAGTAAGCTATGGAATTGAACGTATTAAATATCAAAGGTCAGGAGACCGGACGTAAGGTTACGTTGAACGATGCTATCTTCGGCATTGAACCTAATGATCACGTCATTTATCTGGACGTTAAGCAGTACATGGCCAATCAGCGCCAGGGTACCGCAAAGGCAAAGGAGCGCTCTGAGCATGCCGGTTCAACCCGCAAGCTGGGTCGCCAGAAGGGCGGCGGCGGTGCTCGTCACGGTGATATCAACTCACCTCTGCTGCGTGGTGGTGGCCGCGTGTTCGGTCCTCAGCCTCGCGACTATGGCTTCAAGCTGAATAAGAAGGTGAAGGCTCTGGCCCGCAAGTCGGCTCTGTCGTACAAGGCTCAGGAGAACGCTATCATTGTCGTTGAGGACTTCGCTATGGAAGCTCCTAAGACGAAAGAGTTCTTGAGCATTGTTAACAATCTGAAAGTTAACGACAAGAAGGTACTGATGGTTTTGCCGGAGGCTAGTAAGAACGTTTATTTGTCGGCTCGCAACCTGCAGAAGGCTGAGTGCATCCTGGCCGCCAACGTCAATACCTACAAGGTGCTGAACGCTGACGTGATGGTTGTTACTGAGAAGTCTCTGGAGACTATCGACGGTATTCTGGGCTAATTCGTAAATTGTAAATCGTAAAATAGTAAATAGATATGGCATTTATTATAAAGCCTCTGATTTCAGAGAAGATGAACAACATCACGGAGAAGTCGTCTACCGACAGAACCTTCAAGGCAAAGACAGGTAAGCACCGTGGTGAGGAAGTAACGAAGAAGGCTCAGCCCAAGTACGGTTTCATCGTTAAGCCCGAGGCTAACAAGATTGAGATCGCCAAGGAGGTTGAAGCTATGTACAACGTTACAGTAGAGAATGTGAACACACTTCGCTATGCCGGCAAGCGCCAGTCGCGCTGGACCCGTGCAGGTCTCGTGAGAGGTCAGAAGAATGCGTTCAAGAAGGCCATCGTTACTCTTAAGGAGGGCGACAGCATTGATTTTTATAGCAATATTCAATAATAAGAA
>ONQT01000032.1 GCA_900320045.1 uncultured Prevotellaceae bacterium
GCCGGAGGTGAACAAAGCGGTGGGGGGCGTCGCTACGAGCAACCACCTGACGGGCTGTGCCGTGGACATCCGCTGCATCGGGATGGAACAGGCGTTGCGCTATGCGGCGATTCTATTGGACATCAGCGACCTGAACCATGAGGACTATGACGAACTGCTGATAGAACAGAAGCGAAACGTCATCTGGATTCACTTCGCCGTCCGTTCCTCGGGCAACCGCAGGCGCACAAACTTCAAACGTTAAAAACAAAGAGGGCTGCATCCACAAGGTGCAGCTCTCTTTGTATTTGATGATTATGGATAACCCGTTGGAATTGACTTCGTCGATCCCTGTAGGCTGGCGCCAGCCATCCTACAAAAGTAAATGAGTCTTAAAAGATTTGAAAGTAAACTTTCCATCTTCTAAAACTCATTTTCTTTTGTGATCCCGTTGGGATTCAAACCCAAGACCTTCAGAACCGGAATCTGACGCTCTATTCAGCTAAGCTACGGGACCTGTAAACGTGCGTTTCTTCACAAAAACGTGTGCAAAGGTACAAAAAAGAACTGAAAAGCGAAACGTGAAAGGTGAAAAGTTTGGAGAATTATATTCTTTTAAGTATTGGTGGCGAGTGCAAAGTGATAGCTGACAATCAACTTTTTCTTTCATTTTGCAAAATATTTCGGCTTTTTGCTTGCGAATTAAGCAAAAAGTGTTACCTTTGCACTTCGAAATGCAAAATGGCGAAAAGCCATTCGTCAAGCAATAGTAAAATAGTAAATAGTAAATTGTCAAATTGTAAATAACATCGATGAGTCAACTGATTAAACCGATAGACTACACGCCGCTGCTGGACATGAAGCAGACGGAACAGGGCATCAAGCTGATTAAGGAGTTTTTTCAACAGAATCTGTCGACGGAACTGAGGCTGCGCCGTGTGACGGCACCTTTGTTCGTGTTGCAGGGATTGGGTATCAACGATGACTTGAACGGTGTGGAGCGTGCTGTGACGTTCCCCATCAAGGACCTGGGTGATGCCCGTGCCGAGGTGGTGCACTCGCTGGCTAAGTGGAAGCGACTGTCTTTGGCAGAATATCATATTGAACCAGGCTACGGAATCTATACGGATATGAATGCTATCCGTGCTGACGAGGAGCTGGACAATCTGCACTCGCTCTATGTTGACCAGTGGGACTGGGAGGCTGTCGTTACGAAGGAACAGCGCACCATAGCGTTCTTGAAGAACGTCGTGGAGCGTATCTATGCTGCCATTCGCCGCACGGAGTATTTGACGTGTGAGACGTATCCGCAAATCAAGCCTTTCCTGCCGGAGAAGATTCACTTCATCCATGCCGAAGAGCTGTTGCAGATGTATCCTGACAAGACGCCGAAGGAGCGCGAGGATGCTATCTGCAAGAAGTACGGTGCTGTATTTATAATAGGTATAGGCGGCAAGTTGTCGAACGGAGAGAAGCACGACGGTCGCGCTCCGGACTATGACGACTGGTCGACGATGGGCGAGAATGGCCTGGAGGGCCTGAACGGCGATATCCTCATTTGGTATCCTGTGCTGGGCCGCTCGTTCGAGTTGTCGTCCATGGGTATCCGTGTGGACAAGGAGGCCTTGTTGCGCCAGCTGAAGATAGAGGACAAGGAGGAGCGTAAGTCGCTGTACTTCCACCAAAAGCTGCTCAACGGCGAGCTGCCCTTGTCAATCGGTGGCGGTATCGGACAGAGCCGTCTCTGCATGGTGCTGTTGCACAAAGGACACATCGGCGAGATACAAGCCTCGATATGGCCTGACGACATGCGGGCGGAATGCAAGGCTATGGGTATGCCGTTGATATGATGTTTGATGTCTGATGTCGGAAGGCTGATGGCTGAAGGCTGATGTAAGAGTCAGGCCAACTCAAGATTTAGGAGTTCCCTCAATTTCATGATTGAGGGATTTTCTTTTTCCATCAGTTCGTATTGCTCGCGGCGCGAGAGAATCTTGCCCTGTTCCTCGTGCTCGGCAACTCGCATCGTGAGGCTGATGGCGTTGTTGTGGAGATAGAGTTTCAAGGTGTTGACAATACTGCCCTTGATGTTCTCCATCTGTTCCATGGCTATCTGGTTGTCTACAACAACCTCTACGGCAGGGAACTCTGTGATGGTAGGGTTCATGTTCTTCATGCGCGTGGCGATGCCGCTCAGTTTCTGGGGCATGCGGTTGCACATGGACATCCATTGCAGTTCCAGGTCTTGCTGGCTGAAGGGCTGCTGTTCGTCCTGTGGCGCAGCGTTAGGATCGTTGGCGTCCAGCGTGCCTGGAATGATGTGCATCTTGCGCTGTTCGCTGGTCTTGCGCAGGTTCTTCCAAGAGAAACTGACAGCCGACTTCAACTGTGGTCGTCCGGTAGGAGCAGATGCAACAGGCTCAGCCGCAGCTACCTGTGGGGCTGCTTTCTTGGGCTGAGGCTGCTGTATCAGTTGCTTAAACAGGGATTTTAGTCTTCCGGGCTTGCGCCCACTGCCAGCCCCCTCGTCGGGCTGGGTAATCTGTGCGATTTCGATGAGCGTCAGCTCCACCAGCAATCGCTTGTTGGACGACTGGCGGTAGTTGATGTCGCATTGGTTCATCAGTTGCAGTGCCTTATATAAGAAAGGTATCGTGCACTTTGTGGCCTGCTGCTGGTAGCGCTCGCGCTGCTGGTCGCTCACCTCGAGCAACGGCAGGGTCTGCGGGTCGCGAGCCATCAGCACATTGCGAACGTGCTTGGCCAGTCCCTGGACGAGCAGTCCGCCGTCGAAACCCTTGCTGATGACGGAGTTGAGCAGGACCATGATTTCCATGGCTTTGTTCTCTAGTGCCAGGTCGACAATCTGGAAATAGTTCTCGGCATCCAGCACATTGAGGTCTTCGATGACTTTCTGATAGGTGATGTTGCCCTGACAGAACGATGCCGCCTGGTCGAAGATGGAGAGGGCGTCGCGCATGCCGCCGTCGGCCTTCTCGGCAATGACTGCCAATGCCTCTTCTTCGTAGGTGATTCCCTCGCGGTCGGCCACCGATTTGAGATGGTCGATGGTGTTACGAACCGTCATGCGTTCGAAGTCGTAAATCTGGCAACGGCTCAAGATGGTGGGCAGAATCTTGTGCTTCTCGGTGGTGGCCAGGATGAAGATGACGTGCTGGGGCGGTTCCTCCAGCGTTTTCAGAAAGGCGTTGAAGGCTGCCGTAGACAGCATGTGCACCTCGTCGATGATGAATACCTTGTACTTGCCTACCTGCGGCGGGATGCGCGTCTGCTCCATCAGCGTCTTGATGTGCTCCACAGAGTTGTTGGAGGCAGCATCCAGTTCGAAGATGTTGAATGACCGCTGTTCATTGAAGGCCTGGCAGCTTTCGCATTGTCCGCAGGCCTCGCCGTCTTCCGTTGGCGTGAGGCAGTTGATGGCCTTGGCGAAAATACGGGCACAGGTGGTCTTTCCCACGCCGCGAGGACCGCAGAACAGATAGGCATGAGCCAGTTTTCCGCTCTTGACGGCATTCTTCAGCGTCGTGGTCAGCGCCTGCTGGCCTACCACCGTGTCGAAGGAGGTCGGTCTGTATTTTCGGGCTGAAACGATATACTCTTCCATGTTGTTTTTAGCTAATTTGCCCACAAAGGTACGAAAAAAAGTGTAAAGCGGAAAGTGAAACGTGAAAAATGTGCCGTTGCTTGAAAAAAAGTTTCCTGTTCTCTGTATAAAGTTCAAAGTTTTGTGTAACTTTGCAGACGAAATAGCGAAAGAACGATGAAGAAGGTTAAGGACATATTCCTCCGCATTGCCCATATCAAGGCTTTGAAGTATATTGTGGTGACGTTGCTTGCCGTTGTTCTTGTCGGCTTTGTCGACGAGGACAGTATATGGCATCACATCAAGAATAAGCAGTATATCAATGAGTTACAGGAAGAAATAGACCATTATACGGAGCTGAACCGCAAGAACAAGGAGCAGATTGATATGCTGAACAGGGATCCGAAGGCCATCCAGAAGATTGCCCGTGAGCGCTATTTCATGAAGGCTGACGATGAGGATATCTTCGTTCTCAGTGACGATAATCAGGATTTTTCTTTAGGCAAGGCCGATGAGACAGCTGAATAAGTGGGAGAACAGCCTGTTCCTGTTGGGCGGCTTGCTGATGGTAGTAGGGTCAGGAGCGTACGTGCTGTTGCAGTCGTGGGCTCCGACGGTATTCTGCGTGGGGTGCATCCTCTTCGTCGCTATGCAGTTGCGCCAAAAGTACAGTGGCAGCAATGTTGCCATCCGTCGCCTGCGCCGTATGCTGATGCTGAGTGATGTGTTTTTCCTGGCAGCCGGTTTCCTGATGGTGGCCAATCAGAACAATTTCTTAGGCCTGGACCAGTTGACCTATATAAAATATGTACACAACAACTGGGTCGTTGTGTTGCTCGTGGCAGCCATCTTACAACTCTATGCAAGCCACAGAATTGCTAACGAATTGGAAAAAGAGGCAAAAAAACGCTAAATATTTGCGCAAATGTTTTAAAATGCGCAAATATTTTTTCTTATCTCAATATATCGTTGTACATTTGTCATCGAAATCATAACGATATCTATGTCTATGAATAAAATATTTTACCTGTTTGCCGCGTTGGCAGTATTCACTTCCTGTGCCAAGTCCTATCATGTGGAGGGCTCGACATCCATCTCTGCGCTCGATGGCAGTAAGCTCTATCTGAAAGCCATCAAGAACGGAGAGATGAAGGCCATCGACTCTTGTGACGTCGTGCATGGCGAGTTCCACTTTACCGGTTTGCTCGACACCATCTGCATGGCCAGCCTGTATATGGGCGACGAAGGCATTATGCCGGTAGTGCTGGAGGAGGGCGACATCGTCATCAAGATTAACGAGGCCACACAGATGGTTAGCGGCACGCCCATGAACGACAGCCTGTACCAGTTTATAGACAAGCACAGTCAGATCAGCAACCGTATGACGGAACTGTCGCACCGCCAGAGCCAGATGCTGCTGGACGGTGTGGATGAAGACGAGATAGACCGTCAGCTGAACAAGGAGGCTGCACAGATAGCCGCCGAGGAGGACCAGCTGGTGACGTCGTTTATCGTCAGCAACTTCGACAACGTGCTGGGCCCGGGCGTGTTCATGATGGTGACCAGCCAGTATCGTTATCCCATTCTGACTCCGCAGATTGAAGATATCATGTCGAAGGCCACGCAGAAGTTCAAGAGCAACGCTTATGTCCGTGAATATTATCAGACGGCTCAGGAGAACGAAGCCCGTATGAACGGTATGGAAGATGTGCCGGCACCACAGCCCGACAGCGTGATGGCACCTCCAACTCCTGCTGCACCTCTGACCAATGTGCCGTTGCCATGAGAACACTTGTCAAAGGGGGACGGATAGTCAACGAGGGACGCATTGTAGAGGGTGCCGTCGTGATAGAAGACGGGCGTATCGTTGAAGTCTCTCCACAAACTTCACTTTCCTGTGATGAAGTGATAGATGCCTCGGGCTGCTATGTGTTGCCTGGAGTCATCGATGACCATGTACACTTTCGTGAACCAGGCCTGACGCAGAAGGCCGACATCGACAGCGAGAGCCGGGCAGCAGCGGCAGGCGGCGTCACGACCTATTTCGACATGCCTAACACCGTGCCGCAGACCACAACGTCCGAGGCGCTGGAAGAAAAGTTCCGGTTGGCTGCACAGAAGAGCCACGTCAATTACTCGTTCTTCTTCGGTGCCACGAACGACAATACAGACACCTTCGCCCAATTGGATGCCACCCGCATTCCTGGCATCAAACTCTTCATGGGGTCCTCGACGGGCAATATGCTGGTTGACCGCGACGAGACCTTGGAGCGCATCTTCAAGACCTGCAAGTTGCCGCTGATGGTGCATTGCGAGGATACCGGCATCATCAATCGTAACATGGCAGAGGCGAAAAGCGCATGGGGCGATGATCCTCCTGTGGCGCTGCACGCCATGATTCGTAGCGAGGAGGCCTGCCTGACGTCTACGCAGAAGGCTGTGGCTTTAGCCAAGAAATACGGCACTCGCTTGCATGTGGCTCACGTCTCTACCGCCGAGGAACTGGAACTCTTCGAGCCTTATACCGTTCGCCGCGATTCTGTCGTGACACCCATCACTGCCGAGGCCTGCGTGGGCTATCTCTGCTTTACGCAGTTGGACCACGAACGCTTAGGCGCAAGAATCAAGGTCAACCCTGCCATCAAGACGCCTGTCGACCAGTTTATGCTGCGCCAGTCGTTGACGGATGGCCGCATTAGTGTCATCGGCACCGACCATGCGCCCCACTTGATAGAACAGAAACAGGGCGGCTGCTGCCAGGCAACCAGTGGCATGCCTATGCTGCAGTTCTCGCTGGTTACCATGCTGGAGCTGGTAGATGAGGGCGTATTGCCTATTACCCGTCTGGTGGAACTGATGTGTCATAATCCCGCCCGTCTGTTTGGCGTGGAGCGGCGCGGGTTCCTGCGTCCCGGCTACCAGGCCGACATAGCCATTGTACGTCCCAATACCCCTTGGACGGTAACGAAAGATACCATTCTGAGCCGTTGCGGCTGGAGTCCTATGGAGGGACACGAGTATCGGTGGCAGGTGGTTCGCACACTCTGTAACGGTCATACCGTTTACCGAGACGGTCAGGTCGATGCTTCGTATATCGGGCAGGCTGTCGTCTTCGACCATTCATCCCTTGTAAAACATTAATAGTTAAACAGTAAATACCCATGATAGCTCGTTACGCTATACCTTTTTTCTTCGTGATGACGCTGCTCGTCGCTCCCATTGTGTTTGCCTTGCTCAGTCGTTGGTTGGCACCCCGTAAATATTGGAAGCGGATTGCCCTCGCGTGTACCTTATTTATATATATGGTGGTAGGCTATGGCACGTTCTGTGGCTACCAGCAGATAGAGGTACGCCATGTGGAGTATGTCTTCGACGACCTGCCCAAGGCTTTCGACGGCTACCGCCTCGTGCAGTTCTCTGATGCTCACGTGGGTACTTGTCAAGGCGTTTATGACGGTTTCCTGCAGGAGGCTATCGACAGTATCAATGCCCAGAAAGGCGACGCTATTGTCTTTACAGGCGACTTGGAAAACCTGCATCCCGACGAACTGCAGCCGCAACTATCCATCCTGCGCCAGCTGAAGGCCAAGGACGGGGTCTATAGTATCATGGGTAACCACGACTATCCCACCTATCTGGATTGTGATGAGGCTACCAAGGCACGCTGCGTCGAGCAGACCAAGCTGATGGAGCAAAAGGCTGGTTGGCGACTGCTGCTCAACGAGCATCAGGTCATTCGCCGCGACAGCGACAGCATCGTCATTGCCGGTATGGAGAACTGGGGCAAGGTGAAGCGCATGCCGCGTCGCGGTGATGTGAAGAAGACCCTCGCAGGCATTCAACAATTTCCTTCCCATGGGGAAGGGGTAGGTGCTCCCTTCATCGTGATGCTGCAGCACGACCCGTCGGCATGGCGTGAGAAGATTCTGCCCGAGTGTCACGCACAACTGACGCTCAGCGGACATACCCACGGTGGACAGTTCCAGCTGTTTGGCTGGTCGCCCGTCTCCATCACGACTCCGGAATGGGGTGGTGAATACCGTGAGGGTTCCCGTGTGCTTTTTGTCTCTACGGGACTGGGCGCGTTGATTCCCTTCCGACTGAATATGCCGGGCGAAATCGTCGTCATCACGCTGAGATGTAAAAAGTGAAAAGCATCATGAAATACCTTTATTGCCTCTATCAGTTATTTGTCGCTCTGCCCGTCACCATTGTGATGACCATCCTCACGGCTATTGAGGTGGGAGTGGGCTGCACGATAGGCAATGGCCACTTCTGGGGATATTATCCAGGGCGCTGGTGGGCACAGGTCATCACCCGCGTTTTCCTGTTGCCCGTCAAGGTGGAAGGACGCGAACATCTGGAGCCTAACCAGTCGTATGTCTTCGTGGCCAACCATCAGGGAGCCTTCGACATCTTCCTGATTTATGGATTTCTGGGGCGTAACTTCAAATGGATGATGAAGCACCAGATACAGAAGATTCCCTTTGTGGGCTATGCCTGTCGCAAGTCGCACCAGATTATGGTCGACAAGCGTGGGGTGGGGAAGGTGCGCCAGACGTACAAGTCGGCACGGCACATTCTGGAGACCGGCAATTGCTCGGTGGTGGTGTTTCCTGAGGGAGCCCGTACGTTTACGGGACACATGGGCGTTTTCAAGAAAGGCGCTTTTGCGTTGGCCGACGAGTTGCAGCTGCCCGTCGTGCCGTTGACCATCAACGGTTCCTTCGACGTGATGCCGCGCATGAAGGACTGGCACTTTGCCACGTGGCATCCCCTGTCGCTCACCATCCACCAGCCTGTCTATCCTGTGGGCCAGGGCTTGCAGAACGTGCAGGCCACGATGAGCCAGGCCTACGACAGCGTGATGTCTGCTTTGACGCCCAAATACCAAGGCTTCGTCGAGAATCCGGACCAATGACGCCGTATGGCTGACTATAGTCAGAAGATAGTCCGACTATAGTCATAAGTATGGCTTGCTTGCTTATTCGATGATTTTAGGATACTTGCGCGTCCAGCCGTCCCAGCGCAGACGCATGACGCCGAAGAAGGCCTCGCCGAAGATGCCGCCCGACATCTTTGAGGTTCCCTCGCGGCGGTTGACGAAGATAACGGGAACTTCCTTGATCTTGAAGCCTATCTTATAAGCCGTAAACTTCATCTCAATCTGGAAGGCATAGCCCTTGAAGCGAATCTTGTCCAGTTCGATGGTCTGCAGCACGCGACGCTTGTAACACTTGAAGCCGGCGGTGGTGTCGTGCACCTGGAAGCCTGTGACGAAGCGCACATACTTCGAGGCGAAGTAAGACATCAATACACGTCCCATGGGCCAGTTGACCACATTGACGCCCGAGACATAGCGCGAGCCGATGGCCACGTCGTAACCCTCGTCGGCACAGGCCGAGTAGAGGCGCGGCAGGTCGTTCGGATCGTGGCTGAAGTCGGCGTCCATCTCGAAGACATATCCGTAGTCGCGCTCCAGCGCCCACTTGAAACCGGCAATGTACGCCGTGCCCAGACCCAACTTACCGCTACGCTCGATGATGAACAGGCGGTCGCTGAACTCCGGTTGCGCCATCATGCCCTTGACGATGGCTGCCGTTCCGTCGGGAGAACCGTCGTCGATGATAAGGATGTGGAAACACTTCTCCAGCCCGAATACGGCCCGGATGATCTTCTCGATATTCTCCTTCTCGTTATAAGTAGGAATGATGACGATGCTGTCGCTCTGGTGCATGGTGGTTTATTTTTGTTGCTGCAAAAGTAGTAATTATTCTTGTAAAGTGCAAACAAAATGGGCAATTTCTCTTATTTCTTTGTATTTAATGCCGAAATTTTAAGATTATTCACTACCTTTGCAGGCTGTAACTCGTATGAAGATACAAGATTTGCTGAAACGCTATGCCCAGTTGCCCCAAGTGGGGGCGGTGGCGGAAACCTTGAGGAAAAAGTCGGTGAAGACCGTTTTCCTCGAGGGACTTATGTGCTCGTCAGCGCCGATGCTGTTTGGAGCGTTGAGGGCAAAACTGAAGAACACCATGCTCTTTGTCCTGCAGGATGCCGATGAGGCAGGCTACTTCTATCACGACCTGACGCAACTGTTGGGCGACAAGCAGGTGCTTTTCTTTCCCAGCAGCTATCGCCGAGCCATCAAGTATGCCCAGAAGGATGCTGCGAGCGAGATTCTGCGCACCGAGGTGCTGGCAAATCTTTCATCCCTCACCTCTCATCCCTCACTTCTCGTAGTCACTTACCCTGAGGCTATTGCCGAGCTGGTGACGTCGAAGCGCATCCTTGACGACCGCACACTGACTTTCCGATTGGGCGAGACAATTGATGTCGACCAGACGGCACAGCAGTTGCGCGACTTGGGATTCAGCGATGTGGACTATGTCTACGAGCCCGGGCAGTTTGCCCTGCGCGGCAGTATCTTGGACGTCTATAGCTTCAGCAGCGAATTGCCGTTCCGCATCGATTTGTTTGGCGACGACATCGACTCCATCCGCACCTTTGAGGTGGAGACGCAGCTGTCGAAGGACAAGTGCGACGTGGCAACCATTGTGCCCGAACTGGCGGCAACGGAGGAGAAGGTATCGCTGTTGTCGTTCCTGCCTTCCGATGCCGTGCTGGTGGTGCGCGACTTTCTGTATGTCAACGATGCCATCGAGCGCATTTATGAGGAAGGCTTCTCGCAGCAGGCGATGACCGAACGGTTGGAGAATGCAACTGAGCAGGAGCAGCAGGCCATCATGCAGGAGATGAAAAAGGAGGCTCAGCTGTTGAGCGCCTCTCAGTTCCGTCGCGAGGCCGTAGGCTTCCGCCGCATGGAGATGGGACACCGGCCTTCGGGAGTTCCCGATGCCACCATTGCCTTCCACGTCTCGCCGCAGCCGCAGTTCCACAAGAACTTCGACCTGCTGCAGCAGTCGTTGGAGCAATACCTGGCTGATGGCTATCAGCTGTGCATTCTGGCCGACAGTCCCAAGCAACTGGAGCGCTTGCGCGACATCTTCAGCGAGAAAGGCACCGTGCTTTTCGATTCCGTCGAAAAGACTCTCCATAGCGGCTTCGCCGACAACGACCTGAAGCTCTGCGTCTTTACCGACCACCAGATGTTCGACCGTTTCCACAAGTACAACCTGCGCTCCGACAAGGCGCGCAGCGGCAAGGTGGCGCTGACGCTCAAGGAGATTCAGCAGTTTGAGGTGGGCGACTACGTGGTGCACATCGACCATGGCATCGGTAAGTTTGGCGGTTTGGTACGCATGCCCATCGCCAATGGGCAGTCGACGGCTAACGGCCAACAGTACCAGGAGATGATAAAGATCATCTACGATGGCGGCGGTTCCATCTATGTCTCGATACATTCTTTATATAAGGTGTCGAAGTACAAGGCGCAGGACGGCGGCCAGCCGCCTCGCCTGTCGCACCTCGGAACGGGTCAGTGGGAGCGCATGAAGGAGCGTACCAAGCAGAAACTCAAGGACATTGCGCGCGACCTCATCAAACTCTATGCCGCCCGACGCCGTGAGCGTGGCTTCGCCTTCTCGGCAGACTCCTTCATGCAACACGAGTTGGAGGCAAGCTTCCTATATGAAGACACCCCCGACCAATTGAAGGCGACCAACGATGTGAAGGCCGACATGGAGAAGGCACAGCCCATGGACCGACTGGTATGCGGCGACGTGGGCTTCGGCAAGACGGAGGTCGCCGTGCGTGCGGCTTTCAAGGCGGCCTGTGACTCAAAACAGGTGGCCGTACTGGTGCCTACAACGGTGCTGGCCTATCAGCACTACCAGACCTTTACCGGCAGACTGAAGGACCTGCCCGTCCGCGTGGAATACCTGTCGAGAGCGCGTAGTGCCAAGCAAACGACGGCCATTCTGAAAGACTTGGCTGACGGCAAGGTGGACATCTTGATAGGCACGCATAAGATAATAGGCAAGAACGTGAAGTTCAAGGACTTGGGACTGCTCATCATCGACGAAGAGCAGAAGTTCGGCGTCTCTACGAAGGAGAAGCTGCGCCAGATGAAGACCAATGTCGATACACTGACTATGTCGGCAACGCCCATTCCCCGAACGCTACAGTTCTCGTTGGTCGGTGCTCGCGACCTGAGCATCATTCAGACTCCGCCGCCCAACCGCTATCCCATTCAGACGGAGATTCATACCTTCGGCCCCGAAATCATTGCCGACGCCATCAACTTCGAGATGTCGCGCAATGGTCAGGTGTACTTCGTCAATCCGCGTATAAACGACCTGACGCGACTGAAGGAGATGATAGAGAAGTACGTTCCCGATGCCCGCATCGCCGTGGGCCACGGACAGATGAAACCCGAGGAACTGGAGAAGATTATCTTCGACTTCATCAACTACGACTACGATGTGCTGCTGTCGACAACGATTGTCGAGAACGGCATTGATATCCCCAATGCCAACACCATCATCATCAATGGCGCCCACCACTTCGGACTCAGCGATCTGCACCAGATGCGAGGCCGTGTGGGTCGCGGCAACCGAAAGGCATTCTGCTATCTGCTGGCACCGCCTTTGGCCGATTTGCCTGTGGAGAGCCGTCGCCGACTCGAGGCGCTGGAACAGTTCAGCGACCTGGGCAGTGGCATCCATATCGCCATGCAGGACCTCGACATCCGCGGTGCCGGCAATCTGTTAGGTGCCGAGCAGTCGGGCTTCATTGCCGATTTGGGTTATGAGACCTACGTCAAGATTCTGCAGCAGGCGGTGGTGGAACTGAGGAATGAAACTCCTCCCGACCTTCCCCAAGGGGAGGAGACTCGGCGGACATCCAATGCTCAAAAGCGCATAGGCGTTATAGACGGGAAATCTGGAGAGGAGTTCGTTACCGATACGACCCTGGAGAGCGACCTTGAGCTCTACTTCCCTGACCAGTATGTGCCGTCGGATTCGGAACGAATGCTATTGTATCGCGAGTTGGACGGTCTGACGACCGACGAACAGCTGGCAGCCTATCGCACCCGACTGATAGACCGTTTCGGCCCTGTGCCTCAATGCGGTGAAGAGCTGATGCGTGTTGTTCCATTGCGACGAAAGGGTAAGGCATTGGGCTGCGAGAAGATTATCCTGAAGCAGCAGCGCATGACGCTCTATTTCGTCTCGCAGAACGACAGCCCGTACTATCAGAGCGAGGCCTTCGACCGCATCCTCAGCTATGTGGCGCAGAACCCGCGGCGTTGCCAGTTCCGCGAGCAGAACGGCAAGCGCTCTATGGTGATTTCTAATGTCCCGACCATCGAGGAGGCAGTACAGCTATTATCCTCTATCTGACATATTGTCGTGTGTTTACGACAAAATGACAGCGGGATGCACGTTGGCATTGTTATTGCATATTGTTAGGTGAAAGCCGCAAGGCAATCGGAAGAAACAACAATATGTATAACTAATAAAAGTATAATTAGGAGGTAACGATTATGATGCCAACAATGAGAAGTAACAACTGGATTCCCGCCGTGTTCAACGACTTGTTCTACAACGACTATATGCCGAAGGCAAACTGCACGGCACCCGCTATCAACGTGAAGGAATCGGCCAATGCCTACACCGTAGAGCTGGCTGCTCCGGGTATGAAGAAGGAAGACTTCAACGTACACATCAATGACGAGGGTAACCTGGTGGTTAAGATGGAACACAAGGAGGAGCAGAAGGAGGAAGACAAGAACACGCGCTATCTGCGCCGCGAGTTCAGCTACTCGAAGTACGAGCAGACGCTGATTCTGCCGGACGACGTCAAGAAGGAGGATATCTCTGCCAAGGTGGACAACGGCGTACTGACCGTAGAACTGCCGAAGATGGTAGAGGAGAAAGTGAAGCTGTCGCGCCAGATAGACATAGCGTAACAGTAAAGCCCGCTCAGCTGAGCGGGCTTTATAGTTTGTGCTATCATCAGCCAACATTGGCTGATGATTTTTTATCCTTGCTTTTATCCTTGCTTGTCGAGCTCAGCGAGGTTCTCGGCAATCATCTCGTCGGTGACGGTGTAGTTCTGCAGGTCGCCCTTGATGAACGACTCGTAGCTGGGCATGTCGATAAGACCGTGGCCGGAGAGGTTGAAGAGGATAACTTTCTCTTCACCGGTCTCCTTGCACTTATTGGCCTCGCGGATGGTGGCAGCGATGGCGTGGCAGCTCTCGGGAGCAGGGATGATACCCTCGGTGCGGGCAAACAGCATACCGGCCTCAAAGGTTTCGAGCTGAGGAATGTCAACGCCGTGCATCAGACCGTCCTTGATGAGTTGCGAGATAATCATGCCGGCACCGTGATAGCGCAGTCCGCCAGCGTGGATGTTGGAGGGCTTGAAGTTATGGCCCAGGGTGAACATCGGCAGCAACGGTGTGTAGCCGGCCTCGTCGCCGAAGTCGTAGCGGAACTGGCCGCGGGTCAGCTTCGGACAGCTATCGGGCTCAGCGGCAATAAACTCCGTCGTCTTGCCGTCCTTCAGGTTGTGACGCATGAAGGGGAAGGAAATGCCGCCGAAGTTGGAGCCGCCGCCGAAGCAGCCGATGACGATGTCGGGATATTCGCCAGCCATCTGCATCTGCTTCTCGGCTTCCAGACCGATGATGGTCTGGTGCAGGCCGACGTGGTTGAGCACCGAGCCGAGCACATACTTACAGTTAGGTGTGGTGGTAGCCAGTTCGACGGCCTCGGAGATAGCGGTGCCTAACGAACCGCTGTGCAGCGGGTCGCGAGTCAGGATATCCTTACCGGCACGGGTGGACATCGAGGGCGAACCCTCGACGACGGCACCGAAGGTGCGCATGATGCTCGAGCGATAAGGCTTCTGCTGCATGGTAATCTTCACCTGATAGACGGCGCAGTCCAGACCATATATCTTGGCAGCATAGCTGAGGGCTGCGCCCCACTGGCCGGCACCGGTCTCGGTAGTTACGTTGGTCGTTCCCTCCTGCTTGGCGTAGTAGCACTGGGGCAGGGCAGAGTTGACCTTATGAGAACCCAGCGGGTTGGTCGACTCGTTCTTGAAATAGATATGAGCGGGCGTGCCAAGGGCCTTTTCCAACTCGTAGGCACGTACTAGCGGTGTGGAACGGTAGAACTTATACTTGTCGAGCACATCCTCGGGAATGTCTATCCAGGCATGCTCGGTGTCCAGTTCCTGAACGCAGCACTCACGGGGGAAGATGTGTGCCAGATCGTCAACACCCAACGGCTGCTTGGTGGCAGGGTGGATGGGAGGCAGAGGCTTGTTGGGCATATCTGCCTGAATGTTATACCACTGTGTAGGAATTTCGCTCTCTTGAAGGATGAATTTCTTTTGTCTTGACATAATGTAATTGTTTAGAATTGTGTAATTCCGCCTGCAAAGATACGAATAAATTTACTATTTTACTATTTACAATTTACAATTTATTGTTCAATTGCGTTATTTTTTGTAATTTTGCAGCCATTATGGTCATTGCGATTGCCGTTTTTCTATATTTTACCTTGCTGTTTGCCATCAGCCGATGGACGGGAAGGCAGGCGACGAACGACACGTTCTATCGTGCCGACCGCCGCTCGCCGTGGTACATGGTGGCCTTTGGCATGGTGGGCGCATCCATCTCCGGCGTGACTTTTGTGTCGGTGCCTGGCATGGTGATGGCTATGCAGATGACGTATCTGCAGACCTGCCTGGGCTTTATCTTGGGCTATGTGGTGGTGGCGTTTGTGCTGCTGCCGCTCTATTACCGGCTGGACCTGACCAGCATCTATGCCTATCTGGGCCAGCGGTTGGGGGCGAGGTCGCACCAGACGGCATCGTCGTTCTTCCTCTTGTCAAAGATGGCGGGTGCAGCGGTGAAGTTCTGCGTGGTGTGCATCATCCTGCAGCGCTTTGCCTTCCAGCCTTTGGGCATTCCCTTTGCCGTGACGGTAGTTGGACTGGTGCTGCTGATTTGGCTTTACACCCGACAGGGGGGCATCAAGACGTTGGTATGGACGGACTCGCTTCAGACACTGTGTCTCTTTACGGCTCTTCTCCTTATTATATATAAGGTAGTGACGGATCTGGACCTGACGGCGGGTGATGCGGTGGCTGCCGTGGCGCAAAGCGAGCTGTCGCAAGTTTTTGTTCTCGACGACTGGGTGTCGAAGCAGAACTTCTGGAAGCAGTTCCTGAGCGGTGTGTTTATTGTCATCGTGATGACGGGTCTCGATCAGGATATGATGCAGAAGAACCTGACGTGCAAGACGTTACGTGGTGCGCAGAAGGATATGTGTACTTATGGCGTAGCCTTCCTGCCGGCCAATCTGCTGTTTCTCTCGCTGGGCGTGCTGCTCACCGTGTGGTATCAGCGCCACGGGTTGTCCCTGCCTACTGGCGACGAACTGCTGCCCGGTTACATCCAGCAGGTTTCAGTCCATTCTCAATTGTCAATTGTCAATTCTCAACTACCTGAAGTCTTGTTCGTTCTCGGTATTGTGGCTGCGTCGTTCTCCAGTGCCGACTCTGCCCTGACTTCGCTGACAACCATCTGTTGCGTCGATTTGTTGCAAAAGGGTAGGGATGAACGCCTCCGCAAGCGGGTTCATGTGCTGATGTGCGTGGTATTTGTATTGTTTATCCTGGTGTTTAAAACCGTCAACTCCACCAGTCTGATTGATGCTATCTACACCATTGTCAGCTATACCTACGGCCCGTTGTTGGGTTTGTTTGCCTTCGGATTGTTGACCAAAAGAGTGGTTCAGGACCGCTGGACGCCCCTCGTGGCTGTTGTTTCACCCGTGTTGTGTTTCCTTTTGGACAAATGGGTGGGGATGCTGACGGGCTATCGTTTCGGCTACGAGCTGCTGATGCTTAACGGTCTTCTGACTTTTGCTGGCTTATATATTCTTTCGGCTGGACGCCCATCACGCGCTTAAAGGAGGTGGCAAAGTACTTCGGATCCTTGAATCCCACCTGGTAAGCAATGTCGCTGACGCGCAGATCGGGGTTTTCCTTGGCTAATCGACAGGCTTTCTTGATGCGGATATCGCGCACGAAGTTGGTGATATTTTTGCCAGTGATGGCCCTAATCTTATTATATAAGGTACTGACGCTGCTTCCCATGTCTGCGGCAAATGCCTCGCGGTCGTAGTCGCTGTCCATGATGTGGTCGTTGATACATTGGATGGCGCGTTGCAGATATTCTTGGTCGGCCGACACGTACGCCTGCTGGATGATGGCTCCTAAAGGATTCTCAACATCCTCATAGCCTGCGGGCAAATCGATGGTGGGCACGTGGAGTTCGATATTCTCGGGGATATGGAATGCAGATGCCTGTTCCTCGGCAGCCTGCGCCTTGTCGAAGGAATCTCTAGTAATGGGTAATTCGATAGATATTGTGTTACCTTGTCCTTCGTAGTGCTTATTGATCATGTGGCCTTGGTGGAACTGTACCAGCTGGTAGGCTATGTGGTAACCCATGCTGCTGATTTCCTGGCCGTTATCCCGGATGCGGATGAAGACGCGGCTGTAGTTCTGGTCGGTATCTACGTCGATGGTTATTTTTCCTCCTGTGGTGGCGTTGCCAGCCATATCTGAGATAATCAACAGCAGTACTTTGTCGATTTTATCCGTGTCTATCCATCCCATCATACTTTCCGGCTGGCACTTGACGATAAAATCTATCCCTTTGTTTTCCATAACGGGGGTGAATTTGTTGGCAAAGTCCCGGATATACTGCATAATATCATTGTTACTGATGTGCAACTTGGGTGCATTCAATTGTGAAACATTCTCCTCTTGTGGCTGTTCGCGCAGCTTTAATCTGCTGCAATAGAGGGCCAACAGGATGATAATAACGATAAGAATGATGTTTGATGTAGTCATAGATTGTCGTTTTACGTACACAAAAGTACGACTTTTACTTTAAAAAACATCATATTTGTCTCCAAAAAGTTGTTAAAAGGGTTGTTTTTAGTTTAAATTCCGTTATTTAAGGTTCAAAAACACGCATAATAACGAATATTAAACCATATTTAATGCTATCTAAACCTACTTATTGATTTATTGCTGTATCTTTGCAACTGTAAAAAGAGAGATTTTTAATGGTTAAGGTTTATGGTTGATTAATTTAGTTTTTGTGAAAATGCCCCGCTGTGAAGCGGGGCATTTTTGTTGGATGGCTTTCGAGGTTTCGGTATTTCGATATGTCGCTATTCCGATATTTCGATGTTTCGATATTCCGATGGCTCTTACTGGTTCAGCAGGAAGCGCTCGGCCTCGATGGCGGCCTGGCAACCTGTGCCGGCGGCGCTGATGGCCTGGCGATAGACGGGGTCGGCGCAGTCGCCGGCAACGAAGATGCCAGGCAACTTTGTACGCGGTGTGCCGTCAATCTTCTTCAGGTAACCCACCTCGTCGGTGTCTAACCACTCCTTGAAGATGTCGGTATTGGGCTTGTGGCCGATGGCCAGGAAGAAACCGTCGATGGCGATGTCCACCTTTTCTTCGTCGGGCTCGCCTTTGCGCTTGACCAAGTGGGCGCCTTCTACTCCGTTTTCGCCGAAGAGTCCCAAGGTGTTGTGTTCGAAGAGGATCTCAATGTTCTCAGCAGCCATCACTCGGTCTTGCATGACCTTCGAAGCGCGGAGGAAGGGCTTGCGGACGATGAGATACACCTTCTTGGCCAGTCCGCTCAGGTAGAGAGCGTCTTCGCAAGCGGTGTCGCCACCGCCAACTACAGCCACGGTCTTCTTGCGATAGAAGAATCCGTCGCAGGTGGCACAGGCAGAAACACCTTGTCCGTTGTATTTGCGCTCGTCGTCCAGTCCGAGGTATTTCGCTGAGGCACCAGTAGCAATGATGACGGTATCGGCCTCGATTTCGCGACCGTCCTCGTCCCACAGTTTATAGGGGCGCTGGGAGAAGTCGACCTTCGTGATGCTTCCGTCACGGATGTCGGCGCCAAAGCGCTCGGCCTGCTCGCGGAGGTCCATCATCATCTGGTTGCCGTCCACACCCTGAGGGTATCCGGGGAAGTTTTCCACCTCGGTAGTCTGTGTCAGTTGGCCGCCGGGCTGCATGCCGCTATACTCTACGGGGTGCAGATTGGCGCGACTGGCATAGATGGCTGCTGTATATCCGGCAGGTCCGCTACCGATAATCAGACACTTTACTTTTTCCATTTCGTTAATGGTCAATTGTCAATTATCAATTTTCAATTATTAATTAAAGCAGCTCCTTGATCTTCTCTTCTATCACGGCGATGCTGGTGGTGGGCTCGAAACGTTCCACGACCTGTCCCTTCTTGTTGATGAGGAACTTGGTGAAGTTCCACTTGATGTCGGGCTTCTGCTTGTAGTCAGGGTCAGCCTTCGACAGCATATCGTCCAGAATCGGTGTGAGGTTGTGAGCGGGATCCCATCCGGCAAAACCCTTCTGCTCCTTAAGGAACTGGAACAGCGGTTCTGCGTCATCGCCGTTGACCTTTACCTTCTTGAAGCGGGGGAATTCGGTGCCGAAGTTCAGCTTGCAGAACTCGTGGATGCTCTCGTCGGTGCCTGGAGCCTGCTGTCCGAACTGGTTGCAGGGGAAGTCGAGAATCTCGAAGCCCTGGCTGTGGTAGTCCTTGTACAGTTTCTCCAGCTCGTCATACTGTGGTGTGAAGCCGCACTTGGTAGCTGTGTTGACAATCAGCAGCACCTCGTTAGCATACTCTTTCAGCGAAACATCCTTACCTTTTCTGTCCTTGACAGAGAAATCATAAACGGTTTTCATTGTTTTTTGTTTTGTGCGTTATGTTTGTATAAATAGAATAATCGTATCTTCACTGGAAGCAAAGATACGATTTTTCCTTGTGATATGCAAGCGTTTGGCCTGAATATTATGATTTTTTATTTAAAGACGTGATTACTTTTGGTTTTAATACCACTCTGTGAGCATCTTTGCCCTGGTGACGTTCTCTACCTGCGATTCAATATCATCAGGCAGGTTGTGGAAGAAGTTAATGCCAGTCAGATCCTGCAACTCGCCGATGGTGACGGCATAGCTCTTGACAGAATTGCTGTAATAGGCTTCCTGGTTAATCCAAAAGCCTGTGGCACGGAAAGTGTTCTTGTATCTGCCCAGTACGGCCATGAAGAAAAAACGGGGCACGGGTATGTGGTCTTTGTTGACACGAGTTTTTTGATGACTCTTGTTGCAGACATACTCAATAATGTTCTGGTCGCTGTCTATCGTACCGCCTTTACATACATATAAGGTGTCGAATTTGCTAGTCCAGTTGCGGACGGTCAACTCCATCGTAGCCCAAATGCCTGCGTTGAATTCGTTATTCTGAGGCTGCATGTTGGTCATGTAGAACGTTTGCTTATTGGCATCTGTCGACCTTTGCCTGTCGGCTGAGGGGCAGATGTGTCCATGGTCGTAGCCTGAGCTCCAATAGGGGTCAATCGTGAAACGGTATGCAGCATCCAGGTCGATATCGTTGGGATATTGTCCGTTGATGGACAGTGTCTTGTCCGTCGTATAGTATCTGGGTACGGTACTTCCGGCTATGGCGGAGAACATCTTGTAGCAGCTCCAGCGTTGAGAACTCTTCTCGGTGTCCCATTCGACGCTGTAGTTGGTGCCCGTCAGACTATTGTTCAGCAAGGCAGTATGGGTAATGATAACACTCGTTCCACCCTTAGGAGCAGGGAACTCCAACTTTCCGCTGTTGAGAGAACCACCTCCGCCGGTGGAGCCTCCGCCGTCGTTGTTGTCGTCGCTGCCACAACCTGTCGTTAACACCGCTACAATAGCTAATAAAGCAATGAGAAACAAATGTTTTTTCATAGTGTGTAGTTTTTATAGTATTCTGTGTTAATAGTCCTCAGTTAGTGTCTTCTGTGAAGGTTGAAGGTGCGCAGCGGGGCATATGCAACTACCCTGTACGCACCTTCTAAGTCTTGTTCCGGCGTGAAATATCTTATTTCATCATTCCGTCTGCGATTACTTCTTCGCAGCCTTACCGTAGCGGCTCATGAACTTGTCGACGCGACCAGCGGTGTCGACGAGCTTGCTCTTACCGGTATAGAACGGGTGAGAAGTGCTCGA
>ONQT01000059.1 GCA_900320045.1 uncultured Prevotellaceae bacterium
AGAAGCAGGTAATTCATCACGGCACACCCTATCAGCACTGCTGCCAATATAGAAACAATCCAAGTCATACGGCGTGTGCCCTCATCCTTTGTGTGATAATCCACAAGCGGCTGTACGGAGAAGCCCAGGTCCACCCCAGCCTTTTTCAGTTCGTCCAACGGCAGGTTGTCACGTTTCATCTTTTCTATCTGCGGCTTCAAGTCGTCTGGCATGATGCCTTTTGCCAAACGCACGTAACTTTCGTAACGATCATTGCCTACCCAGTTATCGCGTCCGTCAAACATGATTCTAGTAATGGTTGGCATACTGACCATCACCTCCATACCGTGCAGTTTGGAGTTCAAAGGAATGTCCTCATAGATACCGCCGACGGTCAGCGCCCAGCCACCACGTATATTGTAGTAGATTTTTTTCCCCACAAGGTCAAGGGGATTTTCAATCCCCATTAACTTCTCAGCCAATGAACGGGGTATCATACAACAATCTACCTGACTAAGCGTCTTCTTCGGGTTTCCCACCAAAATGCGGAAGGGGAAGACATCGAAGAAACAACTGTCAACTAACGCATAGTTGGTGCGGACCCGTTTGTCGTCATCCGTCACGATAGGCATATCCCATGCAAAGGAAGTATAGCGTGTGGCAGCCTCCACCTGAGGACAATAGCGCTTTATACCGTGAGCCACAGCACCAGCCGTCTGAGGATAGTGCTTATACTCACCATCCATAATGATATCTTCGCAAACCACATAAATGCGGTCACTTGTTGGGAAGAACTTATCCCACGATTGTTCGAACCCAGCCTTGCCTATCAATACAATACCAGTTGCCAGTCCTACGGCTAGGCACACAATCTTAATCCAGTTGTGCTGCCCTCGCTGATTGAGAGATATTAATACATTCATGTTTTTATTCGGTTTTAATACTGTTTACAGGATTCTCGTTGGCGTTCTTCCAACTTTGGTATGTCACCGTCAACATGGTGATTAGGGTGATAAGCAAGAAGGACACCACGAACAGCAGGGGCGAGATGGCGGTGCGGACGGCGAAGCCCTCGAGCCAGTGCTGGCCCACCAGGTAGCCAAGCGGAGCCGCCACTGCGAAGCAACCCAACAGGATGTAGAGGTAGCGACGGTTGAACATCAGCAGTATCTCCCTGGTGGAACTGCCAAACACCTTGCGGACGCCAATCTCCTTGCGACGGTACTCGCTCTCGAACATCGTCAGGCCAAACACGCCGATGATGCTGATGAGGATGGCCAGCAGCGAGAAGAGCAGAATCTGCTGGGTGAAGAGCCTTTCCTGACGGTACGATTCCTCCAGCACATCGTCCACGTAGCGCAGGTCGCTGATGTCGGGCTTGCTTTCGTGCTCGTATTTCAGCACCACGTCCAGCACTTTCTCTTTGGCCTCGCGCTTGTCGACGCCCTTCGCCACGCGCACCAGGAGGTGGTTGCGCCAGAAACCTTCCTTCGAGTAATAGCCGTCACGACTGGGCACCAAGAAGGCTATCGGCTGCTGGCTGTCGTCTACGCGCAGGGTGGAATACTTGATGTCCTCGCAGAAGCCAACGACGGGCATGTCTTCGTCGTTGATCGGCTTATCGACGGCGAGCCAGGGGTATTTCTTCTTGGCTGACTCGTTGAAGATATACACGTCGCCATCAGTCTGGCGGAAATTGCGACCCTCCACGATGTCGATGCCCATCACGCTGAGGAAACGCCAGTCGACGAAGACGCAGGTAAATGTCATGTGCTTGTCGCCCTCGCCCCTGCCCCACGTCTGATAGCGGTCGCTACTGCCTAAGACGCTCTGGGCCAGGCAGGCTCCCTCTATGCCGGGAATCTTGCGCAGGTCGGCATCGATGGCATCGGCATGATTGCGCGTGTCGGGCGCTGTCGGCACCACCATCACTTCGTCCTTGTCGAAGCCGTAGTCGGTGTGGAAGATGAGGTAGCTCTGCTGATACATGATACCCACGCCAATGACCAGCATGAACGACACGACGAACTGCAGGCAAATCAGCGAGCTGCGCAGAACGCGACCTTTGGGCGACAGGCCGAACGAGCCTTTCAGCACCAACGCTGGCGGGAAGGACGTGACGTAGTACGACGGATAGGCCCCGGCCAACAGTCCCACCACGATGCTGATGAGCAGGGTGATGCCTACCAGCCACAGGTTATCCTGCAACAGGATACTGCCCTGCACCAGTTCCTGCAAGCCTAAGTCGTGAGCCACATACACCATCGCCATCGCCCCCACGAATGCCAGCAGACTGATGATGACGGCCTCGGCCAGCAGACTGCCGCGCAGACTGGCCGTCGATGCGCCCAACACTTTCTGCGTGTTGATGCTGCGGATGCGCAGCGGTGTCTCGGCCAGGGTGAAGTTCATGAAGTTGACGGCGGCTATCACCACGATCAGCAGCGAGAAGCAGATGAGCAGATAGACGGAACTTCTGCTGACCGACTTGATGTCGGGCGAATCCTTGCTGAGGTCTTTCGCGAAATGGGTATCGGCAATAGGCGTCAACACCACTTGCAGAGCCTCCTCCTCTTGTGGAGTTGTCATGTTGAGGTCATTCTTGAACACCTCGATGGCTTTCTGGCGCATGGCGGTAATGACATTCGGCAGGTTGGCCGAATCGTCCACGCGGATATAAGCCTGATAGTTCCAGTTCTGATAGTTGCCTTCATTGTCATTGAGCCCCCTAAAACTGATGCCGTGCAGAAAATTGTTTTCCGGATAGTCTTCTATCACGGCACACACATTGAAAATCCATCCCTCCACCCATTTGTATTTCAAGGTTTTGCCCACCGCATTGACAGTGCCAAAGAGGCGCATGGCTTCCGAACGGGGCAGCACAATATTGGGCAACTGGTTTAAGCCCTTCAAGTCACCACAAATGACGGTTGGCTTGAAAACGCTCATAAAGTCGTGAATGCCGAACACCTGATTCAGCGAATACTCCTGATCGTCCACCATATACTGGTCGAAGTTGGTCCAGCCCTGCTCGATGCCATAGCCCTTGATATGCGGCGATGCTGCCGCCAACTGCTCCACCAGCGGACGGGGCAGCGTCACGCCATAGTCCTCCATGCCTGGCCCTAACTTCAATGTCAGGCGGAACAGCTTTTCGTGCTCCGTAAAACTCTTGTTGTAGCCCAGGTCGTAGTTGACCTGCGTTATGATGACAAAGAACGAGGCAAAAGCCAGGCTCAGTCCCAACATGTTCAGCAGACTGGCTGTAATAAACTTACGGAATATCGATGTAAAGTTCCTGATAATTGTCTTCATATTGTTTTACTTTTTTCATAATGCCTTGTAGTCTCCATTGTCATCCTACTTTATCACCAGCACCTCGTTGTCCTTAAATGCTTCGTAGCCGCTGGTGACCACGCGCTCGCCTGGCTCCAAACCTTCGAGCACTTCGTAGTGCTGCGGATTCTGGCGACCGATGCGTATGTTTCGGCGATAGGCTTTCTGGCCATTCTTGTCGAGCACGAAAATCCATTGTCCGCCTGTGGTCTGGAAGAAGGTGCCGCGAGGGATGATGATGGCCTGCTCAGGCTGGCCAAGTTCGAGGTCGATGTAGTAGGTCTGGCCCGTGCGGATGTTCTCAGGGCGCTCGCCACTGAAGATGAAATCACAGCGGAACTTGCCCTCGCGAACTTCCGGATAGACCTTGCGAACCTGCAACTGGTATGTCTTGTCGCCACGCGTAAAGGTGGCCGTGAGTCCTTGGCGCACACGATCGATATAGTGCTCATCGATT
>ONQT01000049.1:0-14904 GCA_900320045.1 uncultured Prevotellaceae bacterium
GAGATTCCCGAGATGCGGTGGTATATCGGTACACAATTCCACCCCGAATACTCATCAACGGTTTTGCATCCACACCCGCTCTTTATGAGCTTTATCAAAGCATGTAATTCGTGAAATTCGTGGTCGAAATATGGAACAACTGAAACATGAATGTGGTGTGGCGATGATTCGCCTGCTGAAGCCGCTGTCGTATTACGAACACAAATACGGCACCAACCGCTACGGGCTGAACAAGCTCTACCTGATGATGGAGAAGCAGCACAACCGCGGACAAGAGGGTGCCGGTATTGCCTGTGTCAATCTGGACACGCCTGCGGGCGAGGAGTATATGTTCCGCGAGCGTGCCGAAGGCAAGGATGCCATCACCGAGATATTCAGTAGGGTGGATGAAACCTTTATTGGTCAACTTTACATGGGGCACCTGCGCTACTCGACCACTGGCAAGAGCGGACTGCAATACGTACACCCCTTCCTGCGGCGAAACAACTGGCGCGCCAAGAACCTCTGCCTGTGTGGCAACTTCAACATGACGAATATCGACGAGGTCTTTCGTTTCCTGACGTCGCAAGGACAGTCGCCTCGCATCTACGGCGACTCCTACATCACACTGGAACTGATGGGTCACCGGCTGGACCGCGAGGTAGAGCGACTCTTTATAGAGGCCAAGGACATGGGACTGGAGGGCACAGACGTCACGGCCTACATTGACCAACATGTGGAAATGGGCAATGTGCTGAAGACTACTATGCCGCATTTCGACGGCGGTTACGTCATGTGTGGCATGACGGGCAGCGGTGAGATGTTTGCCGTGCGCGACCCGTGGGGCATACGACCAGGATTTTACTATTGCGACGACGAAATCATTGCCCTTGCCAGCGAGCGCCCCGTGCTGCAAACCACCTTCGACCTGCAGGCAGAGGATATCCATGAGCTGCAACCCGGACAGGCGCTGATTGTCAACAAGAGCGGGTCGAACCGGCTGGAACAGATTATGCCTGCCCAACAGTTGAGCGCCTGCTCGTTCGAGCGCATCTACTTCAGCCGAGGTTCCGACCGCGACATCTATCAGGAGCGCAAGCGTCTGGGCGAACAGCTGACCGGACCCATTCTGAAGGCCATCGGTGACGATGTTGCCAACACAGAACAGTTGGTACGCACCACTGAACAGTTGGTAAGCACCACTGTTTTCTCATATATTCCCAACACGGCAGAGGTAGCGTTCTACGGTATGACGGACGGCTTCAGAAAACAATATGGAGAGGTACGAACGGAGAAGGTCGTCTGGAAGGACATCAAGCTGCGCACGTTTATCTCCACGAATACCGAGCGCAACGACCTGGCAGCGCACGTCTACGACATCAGTTACGGCTCGCTCAGACCCTACGAGGACAACCTCGTCATCATCGACGACAGCATCGTGCGCGGCACCACGCTGCGGGAGAGTATCTTCAAGATTCTGGACCGGCTGCACCCAAGAAAAATTGTGATGGTCAGCAGCTCACCCCAAATTCGCTATCCCGACTACTACGGCATTGACATGTCGCGACTGGAGGAACTCTGTGCCTTCCGTGCCGCCATAGCGATCATCCAGGAACGGAGTATGCAGCAAATCATCGCTGACACCTACCGCAAATGCAAGGAGCGACCCATGGAAGCCAACCACGTTAGGAGCATTTACGAACCCTTCACCACAGAGGAAATCAACCGGAAGATTGTGGAGATGTTGCGGCCTGAGGGTATGCAGGCTCCCATTGAACTGGTATTCCAAAGTATCGACGGCTTGCACCACGCCTGTCCTGCGCATCCGGGCGACTGGTATTTCACGGGGCACTACCCCACCCCCGGCGGCATACGCCTCTGCAACGAGGCTTTTGTGAACTATATAGAGAACGTATTGAAAATGCAATTATAGAACGATGAAAAGAGAAGCGAGACTGATACTTGAGGACGGCAGTGTGTTCTGCGGCTGGTCGTTTGGTGCCGACATTGAAACAGCAGGCGAGGTGGTGTTCAACACCGCTATGACGGGCTATCCGGAGAGCCTGACCGACCCAAGCTATGCGGGGCAGATTCTGATCACTACCTTCCCCTTGATAGGCAACTACGGTGTACCTGATACAGGAGGCGAGCCTCTGCCTAAGTTCATGGAAAGCGAGAGGATTCATGTCAAGGGCCTTGTCGTGGCAGATTACAGCGAGAAGTACAGCCATTGGAATGCCAAGGAGTCACTTGCCGAATGGCTGAAGCGAGAAAAGATTCCTGCCATCACTGGCATCGACACGCGAAGGCTCACCCAGCGGCTTAGGGAGTCTGGTGTGATGCGAGGGCGCATCATCATTTCGGAGTATTCTGATAACTCTGATAAATCAGGATACCCTGACTATGGTAGCATCAATTGGGTGGAGCAAGTGAGCTGCAAGGAGGTCATCACCTACAAGCCAGACATGAGAGCGGTAGCCAACTCTAAACTCTACAAGCTAAACTCTAAACCAAAGAAGGTAGTCTTGGTCGACTATGGCGTGAAGGCGAACATCATCCGCTGTCTCGTCAAACGCGGCGTTGAAGTCATCCGTGTGCCGTGGGACTACGACTTCAACCAGCTGGAGTTCGACGGTCTCTTTCTGGCTAACGGTCCCGGTGACCCCGAGCAATGCAGCAAAACGGTAGAGCACATCCGTACATTCTTAAGTAATCCTAATGTTCGGCCCCTTATGGGTATCTGCCTTGGCAATCAACTCTTGGCAAGGGCAGCCGGAGCAAAGACGTACAAGCTGAAGTATGGTCATCGCAGCCATAATCAGCCGGTACAGCTTGTTGGTACAAACAAATGCTTTATCACAAGTCAGAACCACGGCTATGCCGTTGACACATCAACATTGCCCGCCGACTGGGAACCGCTATTCGTTAATATGAACGACGGCTCGAACGAAGGCATCCGCCACAAGACCAACCCCTGGTTCTCGGCACAGTTCCATCCCGAGGCTTGCAGCGGCCCGACGGATACGGAATGGATGTTCGACGAGTTTATAGAAAGCCTCACCTCCAACCCCCTCTCCATTGCAACGCCACACTCTGCTTGTCAGAGAAAGGGCGAGGGGCGTAAAATCTCTCAAGGCGAAACATCTGCAAATGAAGTTACTACTCCCCTCGCCCCTTGGAGAGGGGTTGGGGGTGAGGCCGGGGTTGGGAGTGAGGCTAAAGTCCTCCTCCTTGGTTCCGGAGCACTGAAGATTGGGCAGGCTGGCGAGTTCGACTACAGCGGTGCTCAGGCGTTGAAGGCACTCAAGGAAGAAGGCATCCATACGGTGCTCATCAATCCCAACATCGCCACCGTACAAACCTCGCAGAAGGATGAAGCAGATAACGCCGTCTCGCAGGCTGTGGCGGATACCGTTTATTTCCAACCCGTCACGGCAGAGTTCGTGGAACGCGTCATCGAGAAAGAGCGTCCCGACGGCATCCTGCTCTCCTTTGGCGGACAGACGGCGCTGAACTGCGGCGTGGAACTGTATCAGAAAGGTGTGCTGGACAAGTATGGTGTCAAGGTACTTGGTACGCCCGTACAGGCCATCATCGATACCGAAGACCGCGACCTCTTCGTCAAGCGTCTCAACGAGATTGGCGTCAAGACCATCAAGAGCGAGGCCTGCTCGACCATCGAGGAAGTACAGCAGGCTGCCCACGAACTTGGATTCCCCGTCATTCTGCGCGCAGCATACGCACTGGGCGGTCTGGGCAGTGGCTTCTGCGACAACGACGACGAACTGCTTAGGCAGGCCGAAGAGGCTTTCTCGTTCTCGCCGCAGGTACTCGTGGAGAAGTCGCTGCGAGGCTGGAAGGAGATAGAATACGAGGTGGTGCGCGACCGCTACGACAACTGCATCACCGTCTGCAACATGGAGAACCTCGACCCCTTGGGCATCCATACTGGCGAGAGCATCGTTGTGGCCCCCTCGCAGACACTCACCAACAGTGAGTATCACAAACTACGTGCACTGGCCGTCAAGATTATCCGACACATCGGCATCGTAGGCGAGTGCAATGTACAATATGCCCTCGACCCCAACAGCGAGGACTATCGTGTTATCGAGGTTAATGCCCGACTGTCGCGGTCGTCAGCATTGGCATCGAAAGCGACAGGATATCCCTTGGCCTTCGTCGCCGCCAAGCTGGGACTGGGCTATGGACTCTTTGAACTGAAGAACTCGGTCACCAAGACCACCTCGGCATTCTTTGAACCCGCCCTCGACTACGTCGTGGTCAAGATTCCCCGCTGGGACCTGACCAAGTTCCAGGGCGTCAGACACGAGCTCGGCTCGGCCATGAAGAGCGTGGGTGAAGTGATGTCCATTGGACGGACCTTCGAGGAGGCGCTGCAGAAGGGACTGCGCATGATAGGCCAGGGAATGCACGGATTCGTGGAGAATCACGAAATCAAGATTCCCGACATCGCGAAGTCGCTGCACGAACCTACCGACATGCGCATCTTCGTCGTTTCGAAAGCCATGAAGATAGGCTACAGCGTCGAACAGATACACCGGCTGACGATGATTGACCGCTGGTTCCTTGAGAAGCTGAGACACATCGTCGACATCGATCAGCAGCTGCGCGAGCAGGACGTTCTCTCAGAACTCTCCGAGTGCATGGAGCCCAGCGAGTTCATGGAGCACCTACGGTCGCCCGAGGTATATCCCCTGCTGCATGCCGCCAAGGTGTATGGTTTCTCCGACTTCCAAATAGCACGTGCCGTCGGACTGGAACAGCGCATGAAGATGGAGCAGGCCGGTCTCACCGTCCGCAAGTGGCGCAAGGAGCTCGGTCTCGTACCCACCGTCAACCAGATAGATACGCTGGCTGCTGAATATCCGGCGCAAACCAACTACCTCTACCTCTCCTACCTTTAATTATCAATTGTCAATTATCAATTAACATTATGTGTGGAATTGTAGCAATATTAAACGTCAAGGAACAGACGCATGCACTGAGAGAGAAAGCACTGAAGATGAGTCAGAAGATCCGTCATCGCGGACCCGACTGGAGTGGAATCTACTGTGGAGGTTCGGCCATCCTCGCCCATGAGCGGTTGAGCATCGTCGATCCCGAGAGTGGCGGACAGCCGTTGTATTCGCCCGACCGCCGTCAGGTGCTGGCCGTCAATGGCGAGATCTATAACCATCAGGACATTCGCCGTCGCTATGCCGGACAGTACGAGTTCCAGACGGGCTCCGACTGCGAGGTCATCCTGGCACTGTACAGGAGCCTCACCCCTAACCCCTCTCCAAAGGGCGAGGGGGATTTTGTTACTCATGAGCAAATTTGTTCAATGCTGGAACAACTCAACGGTATCTTTGCCTTTGTGCTCTACGACGAGGAGCGCAACGAGTTTCTGATAGCCCGCGACCCCATCGGTGTCATACCTCTCTATATCGGTTACGACAGTGACGACAAGGTGTATGTCGCCTCAGAACTGAAAGCCCTCGAAGGACAGTGCGAACGCTACGAGCCCTTCCTGCCCGGACATTATTTTTGGAGCAAGGATCCGGGCATGAAGCGCTACTACCATCGTGACTGGTTCGACTACGATGCCGTGAAGGATAATCCCGCCAGTGTCAAGGCTATCCATGACGCGCTGGAGGCTGCCGTCAAGCGCCAGCTCATGAGCGATGTGCCCTACGGCGTGCTGCTCTCGGGCGGACTCGACTCCAGCGTCATCTCCGCCATCGCCGAGAAGTTCTCAGAGCACCGCATTGAGGACGACTCGAAGAGCAAGGCCTGGTGGCCCCGTCTGCACTCCTTTGCCGTAGGACTGAAGGGAGCCCCCGACTTGGCGAAGGCGCGACTCGTGGCCGACCATATCGGCACCGTTCACCACGAAATCAACTATACCATCCAAGAGGGACTCGATGCCATCCGCGACGTCATCTATTACATCGAGACCTACGACGTCACCACCGTCCGCGCCTCCACACCCATGTACTTGTTGGCGAGGGTCATCAAGTCGATGGGCATCAAGATGGTGCTCTCGGGCGAGGGTGCCGACGAGATATTCGGTGGCTACCTCTATTTCCATAAAGCCCCGTCGGCCAAGGACTTCCACGAGGAGACCGTCCGCAAGCTCTCCAAGTTGCACCTCTATGACTGTCTGCGTGCCAACAAGAGTCTCTCGGCCTGGGGCGTCGAAGGACGTGTGCCTTTCCTCGACAAGGAATTCCTCGATGTCGCCATGCGCACCAACCCCGAGGCCAAGATGTGCCCTGGCACTACGGTTGAGAAGAGAATTGTCCGTGAAGCCTTTGCCGATATGCTGCCCGAAGAAGTGGCATGGCGCCAGAAGGAGCAGTTCAGCGATGGTGTAGGATATTCGTGGATTGACACCCTCAAGGCCGTGACCACGGCAGCGGTTTCTGACGAGCAGATGGCTCATGCAGCTGAACGATTCCCCGTCAATCCACCCAAGAACAAGGAAGAGTATTACTACCGCAGCATCTTTGCTGAACACTTCCCCAGCGACTCCGCCGCCCGCAGCGTGCCCTCCGAAGCCAGTGTGGCGTGCAGCACAGCCGTTGCCCTCGAATGGGATGCAGCGTTCAAAAACCTTAACGACCCCTCAGGCCGTGCCGTCAAAGGGGTGCATGAGCAGGCCTATTGATTGTTTACACCACGGCGTGGACGGGGATGTCGTGAGCATCGGTGGGAACCTGCGGGACGCGCTGGAAGGGGAAACAGACGCCGATGGTGTGACGAAGGGGATGCTCGGCGAGGAAGCGGTCGTAGTAACCGCGGCCACGGCCTAAACGGTGACCGGCAGCGTCGAAAGCCATGCCGGGAATGAGGGCAAGATCGACGGAGGCATAGTCGGTGAAGAGGGCACCGGTAGGTTCCTGGATGTGGAAAGCGCCCTCGCGGAGGTCGTCGGCAGAGGTGTAACGGCGCAGCTCCATGGTGTCGTCACCGGTTACGCGAGGCAGTACGACGTGATGCCCGGCGGAGACGAGGTCGGCGATGAGGGGACGGATGTCGACTTCGTCGGGCAACGGCCAGTAGCACAGGATGGTGAGAGGTGAGAGGTGAGAGGTGAGAGGTGAGAGGTAAGAAGTGAGGAGGCGGTGGCTGATGTCGGCGGACATCTGGGCGAGCTGGTCGTGATGCTGCAGCTTGGCCTGGCGCATCTGCCGACGCAGCAGGGGCTTGGTAAGGGAAGCCGTGGCACTACCCTGCCCTGCCGAGAACTCGCAACCACAATACTGTTGGTTGTAGAAGTCGTACTGGTGCAGCAGCTGGTTGCGACGCTCCTGCAAACCTCCCTTGCGCCAGTTCTGAGGCCAGAAATGAAGTTGGAAGGCTGACGACTGACGGTTGACAGTTTCCTCGGCGAGGAAGCCTGCCCGGTTGATCTGGTCGAGGCTCTTCCAGCGGCTGGAGGCCAAGGTGGTGGCAAAGAAGGGAATGCCGAGTTCCTGTACGGACAGCCCTGTTCGTCGGCAGCCGAACGGCGCACGTAGTCGAGCCACAACGCGTGGTCGTAGTCGCCGTCAATCCAGCGGATGCCCAGCGATTCGGCGTGGCGCTTGCTCTCGTCCTTGCGGATGTCGTATTCTTCGCGCGGCCAGATGTTTGGATTGTAATAAAAAATAGTAGGGCGCACGTCGTGTTCGAGCAGCCACTCGACGATGGCTGACGAACATGGTGCACAGCAGGCGTGTAGCAACACTTCAGTGCATCCCTCGGGCTTTCCAAATGCGCTCTTTTGCTTCATTGATTTGTTGGAACTTCTTCTCAGCGGCACGGCGGATGTCCTCGCCCAAGGCTGCCACCTTGTCGGGATGGTGCTCAAGGGCCAGTCGGCGGTAGGCACGCTTCAGCTCATCGTCGGTGGCGGAAGGCGACACGCCCAGCACGCGATAAGCCGACTCGAGGTCGTCCTTGCCCATGCCCAGCAGCGAGTCTATCTCGTCGGCCGACAGGTGCATCCACTGGGCACACTCCTTCATGGCGGTGACCTCGGTAGTGTCTACACGGCCGTCGGCCTGGGCTATCATCACGAGGAAGTTGAGCAGCTGCATGAGCTGGGCATAGTCCATGTTCTGAGCCATCTGGCGGCAACAGTCGGCCACGGTGTTGCGGAACGCCGGAGCCCCTACCCGCTTCTGCTCGTCGAACAGTCGGCGCAGGATTTCGTCGCCCTGCTGGCAGGCTGCGTCGCCAAAGTTCTGGCGCAGCATGCGGCGCACGGTCTCCATCTCGGAGTGCATCACACGGCCGTCGGCCTTGATGATATACGATGCGAGGACGAGCAGCGAGAACAGGAAGCTGTTGCGCTGTCCCTGTGCTGCACGCTGGCTGCCGTAGCGCGGTCCATAGCTCTGCGAGCCGAAGCCGCTCTGGCCGTCGAAGGTTCCCTGTGTGTCAGGAGTATTGACGGCGTCGAGCATGGAGTCGAAAACGCCGCCCAGCACAATACCCGCCAGCGCTCCCAACGGCCCGGCACTCATAAATCCAAGGATTCCTCCTATCCACTTTCCTAACGCCACTTTCCTTTAAAATTTGAAGTTTATGATTACTCTTATTCTTACATCTCACATCATACATCTTACATCTCAATACTCATGCCACCATTGCGTCTGGTGCTGCTCTTCGCGCTCGAGGTCGTCGAGGAGACACTCAGCGAGTTTCATCACCACCTCCTGGGGCACCCGCAGGCGCGGATCGTCGCTATGGGGATTGATAGAGGCCAGGAAGTGAGGCACCTCGCCCTTGTAGACCTCCTTCATGCGAAGGTTGTCACGATTGGTACCCGCACAACTGTAGGTGATGTTGGCCAAGCGGTCGCAGAGCTTGACGAAGGGCGCATAGGGCGTCTCGCGAATGCCCTGATAATACTTCTCGCCAGCTCGCTCGGCACGGGTACGCCCCTTGTCGTTGGTCAGCGCATAGGTTATCTCGGTAGCCATGATGGCCTGCTCCTCAGTGAGGTACTGGCGCGCCGTCTTCATGACGTCATTATACGTCAGACGGGCGTCCTCGATGCTGTCGTGATAGTAGCCTCCGAAGAACAACGGAAGCACGTCCTCCTCGCGGACACACACCAGATGGCCGAAATCGTGGAGGCCCTGCACTACCATATCCAGGTGATAGCCGTAAGGCAGGCCGTCTCCATATGTCTGGTTGACGCTGCGATGCAACTCGTGCGCCGACTGCCTAATAGTCTCTATCTGCTGGGCGTATTGCTTCAGATAGGTCTCAAATTGCTGTCTTTCCATTCAACTCTTCATTTCTACGAACGTCACTTTGCTGCGACAGCACTCAGTGCCGTCGGTGCGGACAATACGAACGGAGAACTCCTGCTCGCCTCCTTCGGAAGAGCCGGCGTCGGTCTCCCGATAGAACGACAGCTGGTCGCCGGCATGTGCCTCGGCAACGTAGGCTATCTCGAAACGCTTGACGGCATGGGTGCGATACCACTCCAACGGCCAGAGGTCGAGCACGTGCTCGATGTACTTCACACTGTTGATATGGCCGTTGATATCAACATCATTATAATACGTGTCGATGGTGCGCACCAGCTCGGCATGGTCGCTCATCTTGACGCGACCGCCCTTGTCGATGGGGCACTCCTTGTCCTTGACAATCCACTGGTCGATGGCTCCGTTGTCAATGTCGTAGATGTCGGTCGGCTGGCGTGTCTCGGTATCAATCATCGCCCAAATGCTGCGACCGTAGCCGTAGACCTTCCCGTCGCTGACGACGGCGAAGTTGCGCGAGGTAAAATAGCGCATAGCTGACTCCACCCATGTCTCGACATTGAACTTGGTATACTGGGTGGGCATCTCCGTCATCTCAATAGCCAAACGGGAGAGCACCCACGAACGATGAATGCTCATCAGATATTTCATGCCGAAGCCGCGTGCCGAGGAATGAAAGTCGGCAGCATTGAGCATGTGGTTGCCTAAATGTCCCATGAACAAGCGACCCGAGAAGTCGCAATGGAACGGCTCGGCCATGAATTCATAACGTCCTATCTTATCCATTGTTTAAAAGGTTTTGAATGCAAAAGTAAGCAGAATAATGCGATAAACCAAGTTGTAAATGTTAAAAAAGTAAAAACATTACGCACGTACATATTATCTTTGAGGAATATTTGTTACTTTTGCAAAACAAACAGTGCGAAAAATTGCATTGAAACTCTCAAGGTATTAAGATAACAAACGAAGAACAACCATTAAAAAAAATCATCAACGATGAAGAAGATTCTAACTTATGCAGCCTGCTTGGCAATAGCTTTCACAAGTTGTTCGAGGGACAGCTTCGACAATGCTGTTCCCGGCGACTACAAGCAACAGGGCGAGCATGTTCAGGATGTATTCGGTGTCAAGTTTGACCCCAACCACACTTGGAGCTCGACGACAACCGGACAGGTGACCATCAAGGCCAACGCAGATACAAAGAAGGTTCAGGTGCTTGCTTTTACCCACGAAACAGACGCTGACGGAGATGTGATATCGAATGTCAACGTGCTGAACGAAGCCGATCTGAACGGTAGCACACAGGTGACCATGACATACGACGCACCTAACAACAACGACGGCCTGTACGTGGCTTTCGTTTCTGACAAGGACTACGCCTTCACCGAAATCAAGAACGGTATGGCAACCCAGCAGAAGGCCGCTCAGAGAGCTGCCAGACGCGCTGTGAGCGTCTCACTGCCTGAAGGTGAATTCACACTGGCAACATCAGAGGAATCGTACGCATCACAAAGAGGATGGGTGCCCGGTGAACTGCTCTACGGCATGAGCGATGACGACTATCTCAGGGCTAAGATGCCACCCGTGGCTTACGACAAGGAGGTGACAGCAAATCTGAAGAAGATGGTGCTGGCCTACTTCAGAAACAAGCAGAAAAACATGCCTCTGATTAAGTCGAGCGGCATCTACAACGAGAAAGCCTACCCCATCACAACGGGTGAAGAGCCTATCCTCGTATCGCCCTTCTACAAGCAGGACGGTTCACCTAACTGGGGTAACGAGGTTTACAACGGCGACCTGTACTACTATTACTTCAAGGATGCAGACCTTGCGCTCCAAGACGACCCCGTGGCGTACCTCAAGAATCTGCCGAAGTACAAGGCAATCCCCTTCAAAGACTGTTACAGTGACAAGGAGGATGATGTTTTGGATAAGCGCGCTACCTATGCTCTGATGTACTGGGGCGAAAACCCCATTCTTGGAGATACCAAGGGGTCATTCCAGTTCCCCACAGGATACAGAATAGGCTTCATGTTCCGCTCTAAGACAACATGGAAAGATGGAAACAAGGAAGGCAAGGGCAAGCAGGGCGAGCTCTATCTGGACGGACGTCTGAACGACCACATCAATTCGTGGGAGATGTTCAAAAACTCCGGTTTTGGTACTACCGACCCACGCGGCGCCTGGCTGACCATGGACGGCAGACTGATTCTGAGCTTCGAGACGGGTGCTGACCCTGACGTCAACGACCTGCTGATGGAGATTGAAGGTGGCATAGAGGACATCGTAGCCAAGCCAAATCCAGAATACCTCGGCTACACCTATTGTTTCGAGGACACCAAGGACGGTGACTACGACATGAACGACGTCGTCATCAAAGCAAGACGCATCAACGAGACACAGGTAGAATACTCCATCATTGCCTGCGGTGCATGGGACGAAATCTATGTCAAGGGCATTAAGAGTGGTGCCATCCAGGACAACAAGGAGGTACATAGTATGTTCGGACTGACAACCACCAACCAGTTTGTCAATACCGAGCTGAATGGTCTCAAGAAGGATGTTATTACTATTACGAAGGGCGTCAGCAAAACCTTCAGCCTGACAGACCCGAACACGATGCCGTACATCTATAACAAGACGAAAGACCTGGAAGTACGCATTGCCAAGCAGGGCGAGGATCCCTTCGGTATCATGATTCCTGAGAACTTCCTGTATCCGCTGGAGAAGGTTTGCATCAAGGATGCTTACCTGGAGTTCAACAACTGGGGACAGAATCCTGTGCTGTCGACCGACTGGTACACAAAACCTCAGTACACCAAGGTTTACAACAAATAAGTAAACATACAAGCAAAGAGAGAGGCTTACCGTTGCGGCAAGCCTCTCTTCTTTTTATTCCGTTTTATGACGTTTTATTCTGTTACCCTACTCTTCTCGCGCTGTTCCAGGAAACCCGTCACTTGTTCCTGTGTACCACGGGTGACGGCGATGCGGCCGCTACGCGTGTACTGCAGTACGCAACCGAACTCATTCAGCGCATAGTACAGCGAGATGATGTCCTCCGTACGACCGCTCTTCATCACAATGACATAAGTGGGATTCACCTCCGTCATCTGAGCGTCATAGTGACGGACAATTCGTGAGATATCGGAATTCTGAAGCACGATGTCCGTAGCCAGCTTGTAAAGACCTGTCTCACGGATAAACAACTGATCGTCTGTGAAGTAGTTAGCCTTGATGACATCAATCTTCTTCTCAATCTGACGGGTAATCTTCACTATCTGATCCTCATCGCTCCATGCGGTGATGGTGTACTTATGAACCCCCTCAATGCTGGAGGCCGACACGTTCAGACTTTCAATATTTACCTGACGGCGGGTGAACACAGCAGTAATCTGATTCAGAATACCAGCCACATTCTCCGAGTAAACCAGCAACGTATATAATTTCTTATTATCTTCCATATTCTATAGCGGTAGCCAATTTTTCACTTTTCACTTTCACCTTTTCCCTTAAATCTCCAGCATCATATCGCTGACATTCATGCCTGGAGGAGTCATGGGCAGCACATCGTCATCTTCCTTGATGGCACACTCCAAGATATACGGGCCTTCCGTCTTCAGCATCTTCTCAACAGCAGCGGCAAGCGTGCTACGGTCTGTAACAGCCTCATAGCCAATCCCATAGGCCTTGGCTATCAGCTCGTAGCAGGGATTCATCATCTTGGTAAACGACTTACGACGCATCCAGAACATATCCTGCCATTGGCGCACATTGCCCAGGTAATTGTTGTTCAAAAGAATCATCTTCACTGGCGACTGTTGTTCCATAATAGTACCCAGTTCCTCGATACACATCTGGAAGCCGCCATCACCCATAAAGCAGCAAACAGTACGGTCGGTACCAAAGGTAGCTCCAATGGCTGCAGGCATACCATAGCCCATCGTACCCAGACCACCACTGGTACAAATGCTGCGCTTCTGCTCATATTTGAAATAGCGAGTGGCAAACAACTGGTTCTGTCCCACGTCAGTTACGAGCACGGTTCCTTTAGGAGCCTGCTCAGCAACGGCATTCACCACCTCACCCATCAACAGCGGACCTTCTTTCGGATGAATAGCTGGTTCTATCACCTTCTTATGCTCCTTCTGATCCAGTTCCTTGAACGAATCGCGCCACTCCTGATGGTTAGCCTTATGGAGCAAAGCGGTAAGGGCAGGCAACGACTGCTTACAGTCAGCCACCACAGCCACATCAGTCTTCACATTCTTGTCAATCTCACTCTTGTCGATATCCAAATGAATAATCTTGGCTTGTTTGGCATAGGTTTTCGTATTACCTGTCACACGGTCTGAGAAACGCATACCGATAGCTATCAGCACGTCACATTCCTGTTCCTTCAGGTTAACGGCATAGTTTCCATGCATACCCAACATTCCGACATTAAGAGGATGATTTGAAGGCAATGCACTCAGTCCCAGCATGGTACGACCGGCAGGGATGTCTGCTTTCTCCAAGAAAGCCTTCAGCTCCTCTTGGGCATTTCCCAGTTCAACACCCTGTCCGACCAATGCCAGAGGGCGCTTTGCATTGTTTATCAGTTCTGCTGCTTGCTTTACCAAATCCTCGTCCAATTTGGGATTGGCAACGTAAGAGCGGATAAAATCCACTTTCTTGGGTTCCCAGGCTATTTCCTCCACCTGTGCATTACGGGGGAAGTCCAGTACTACAGGACCAGGACGACCGCTACGGGCAATATAGAAGGCACGGCTGACAGCCCATGCGATATCCTCTGCATGGCGAATCTGATAGCTCCATTTGGAGATAGGCTGTGCCACACCCACCAGGTCAACCTCTTGGAAGGCATCTGTACCCAACGCATTGATAGCCACCTGACCGGCAATCACCACAACAGGTGTTGAATCCAGCATAGCATCAGCCACACCTGTCAGCGTGTTGGTAGCACCAGGGCCACTGGTCACCAAAGCCACGCCTACCTCGCCAGAAACACGTGCATAACCTTCTGCAGCATGTACGGCACCCTGTTCGTGGCGCACCAATATATGGTCAAAACATTTCTTTTCACCTCGTGTGTAGTCGAATAGCGAATCGTACGTGGGCATGATAGAGCCGCCAGGGTAACCGAAAATAGTCTTCACCCCCTCGGCCTGCAATGCACGCATCATCGCTTTCGAACCTGTTATCTTGTCTCTCATATTCTCTGTAAATTAGAAATTAGAAATGAGGAATTACTCATTTAATATTCTCACTCCGCCTTTATCAGCACTTGATACGCTCTGAGCGTAGGCACGCAGGGCTTTCGACACCTGACGGTTGCGCTTCAGGGGCTGCTGCGGACGGGCTGCCAGTTCTTCGTCCGACAGCTTCACGTTGATGCTGCGGTTGGGGATGTCTATCACGATGATGTCGCCATCCTTAATCTTACCAATGTTGCCACCAGCTGCAGCCTCGGGAGAGATGTGACCGATGCTCAAACCAGAAGTACCACCCGAGAAACGACCGTCGGTAATCAGTGCACACTCCTTACCCATGTGCATCGACTTGATATAGGACGTAGGATAGAGCATCTCCTGCATGCCCGGTCCACCCTTTGGTCCTTCGTGGGTGATAACAACACAGTCGCCCTTCTTCACCTTGCCAC
>ONQT01000049.1:14946-18057 GCA_900320045.1 uncultured Prevotellaceae bacterium
CCGTCCTGGGCAATGTTGCCGAAGAGCACGGCTAAGCCGCCATCCTTGGTATAGGCATGCTCGATGTCGCGGATACAGCCGTTGGCACGGTCGGTATCGAGTGTTCCCCACTCTGCACTCTGGCTTCCCATCTTCGTGGAGAAGCGATTGCCGGGAGCAGACTGATAGATGCGGTTGGCTTCTGCATCGATAGTGCCATCAACAATACTGTATTTCTTCAGAGCTTCGCCTAACGTCATACCATCTACACGAGGTGCAGAGGTATCAATGAGGCCTCCCTTAGACAGTTCGTTCATAATACCCAGAATACCACCAGCACGGTTACACTCCTGTACGCTGTACTTCTGTGTATTGGGAGCTAACTTGCAGAGACACGGTGTCTTGCGACTCAAGGCATCGATATCACTGATGGTAAAGTTAGCACCAGCCTCTTGTGCAACGGCCAGCAGATGGAGCACGGTATTGGTGGAACCGCCCATCGCAATATCAAGGGTCATGGCGTTGAGGAAAGCCTCACGCGTGGCAATATTGCGAGGCAGCACGCTCTCGTCACCATCCTCATAGTAAGCCAACGCATTCTTCACCACCTGACGTGCAGCGGCCTTGAAAAGCTCTACACGGTTGGTATGGGTAGCCAGAATCGTTCCGTTGCCAGGAAGTGAAAGTCCGATAGCCTCAGTCAGCGAGTTCATGCTGTTGGCAGTAAACATACCTGAGCACGAACCACAGCCAGGACAAGAGCAGCTCTCGATTTCCTTCATCTCCTCGTCAGTAACAGAGGGGTCGGCACCCTTTACCATTGCAGTAATCAGGTCGGCATTCTCTCCACGCCAGCGGCCAGCCTCCATCGGACCTCCCGAGCAGAAGACGGTAGGAATGTTCAGACGCATGGAAGCCATCAGCATACCTGGAGTTACCTTGTCACAGTTGGAGATGCAAATCATAGCATCTGCCTTGTGCGCATTAACCATATATTCTACACTATCGGCAATGATGTCGCGACTGGGCAGTGAATAGAGCATACCGTCGTGTCCCATCGCAATACCATCGTCAATAGCTATCGTATTGAACTCTGCGGCATAGCAGCCCATCTTCTCAATTTCCTCACGGACAATCTGTCCGATTTCGTGCAGATGGGTATGTCCCGGCACAAACTGAGTGAACGAGTTGACAACGGCAATAATGGGTTTGCCGAACTGCTCGTGTTTCATACCTGTAGCAACCCAGAGCGCACGCGCTCCGGCCATTCTACGTCCTTCTGTGCATACCGCACTACGCAATGGATGTTTCATATCTGTTTAGTTCTATATTCCTTATGAGCTTGAAAGCTATTGTTTAACTACTCTATTTAAGCTGCAAAGTTACACTTTTTCTATCAGATAGCCAAAAGAAAAGCAAAAAAAATCCCCGCAACCAGTGGTTGCAGGGATTCTTGTTATGAAATGTTTGAATTACTTCGTAGTGTCAACGAACATAGCTACGCGGTTGAAGTCGTTCTCAGAAGAGAGCTTGTCAGTAGCGCCCAGACCCTCAACAGTGATGCGGTCAGCAGCGATCTTGTACTTCTTAACGAGAGCGTTCTTAACAACCTCAGCGCGCTTCTCAGAAAGCTTCTGGTTGAACTCCTTCTTACCCTCGGGAGAAGCATAACCCTGAACCTTCACCTTAGCGTCCTTGTGGTTCTTCATGTACTTAGCAACCATCTCGATGCTAGCGTACTGAGCCTGATCGATAGTAGCCTTGCCCTGACGGAAGATTACGTGCGGCTGCAGAACATTCTCTGTAGGAGCAACAACAGCAGCAGCGGTAGGACGAGCCTGGCATGCAGCGAGCTGAGCCTTCAGGTCAGCAATCTGCTTGTCAGCAGCGGCCAGCTTACCAGCCTTAGCGTCGTTCTCAGCACGCAGACCGTTGATCTGAGCGTTCAGACCGTCGATCTCAGCCTGGTCACGGAGCTGCTCAACCTTGAAGTTGTGAGTACCGTTAGAAGTACCGAACTTGTAGTTAACACCAGCCTTCAGAGAGAAAGCACCGTTGAACTTCTTCTTGCCATCAAAACCGGTGAAACGCTTGAAGGGATTAGCCCAAGCAACAGCGGGCTCACCCAGAACAACACCCGGCTCGATGTAAACCTGCCATGCCTTGTCAGCACCCAGGTTGAAAGCGAAGTCGATAGCAGCCTTAGCGTTCAGACCACCCTGCTTGGCAGCCCAAGCGCGGCTGTAACCACCACCTACGAGAGCGATAACCTCGAAAGCACGGGGCTCACCCTTGTAACCTGCGAACAGGTTGTTCAGGTTCCAGGTAGACATCAGGTCGAAATCAGTAGCGTTGATGAAAGTCTTGCTACCGAAAGTAGTCTTACCATCAGTCTTGTTAGCGAAATAAGCGTTAACGTCCAGAGCCAGACCGAATACGGTGGTCAGGTTCTTACCAACACGAAGACCGAACTCAGGAGCGAAGCCCTTGAAGAAACCAGCACCCTTAGCATCATTCTGATAAGGGAACTTGTGCATGTTGGTAGCAACACCAGCGTTGATACCTACATACCAGTTGTCCTGAGCTTTGTTAGCTGTAACAGCAGTTCTCTGTGCGCTAGCAGACATAGTCAGCATAGCAGCAGCAAACATTAAAATTACCTTTTTCATTTTATTAAAAAACATGTTAATTATTAAAATAACTATACAAATTCTCTTAATTCGGGTGCAAAGTAACAAAAAATATCTTTAACTACCAAGTTTTTTTTCAAAAAAGTATAAAAATAAGTGTATTTTTTGACCAATTATGCCTTTTACCCATATATTATAAATAATGTACGCGCGAAAAACGTCATTGTTTTATCATTATTTTTCCGCCCTCTTCAATGGCTTGCATATTGAGGGGAATCAGATGGTGATGACGCTCGGGCAAAGTTTTTTTCAAAGCCTTCTCCACTCCACCCGTACTGACCACGGGTGCTACTTTGAGCAGACCACCCAGCACAATCATGTTGAACACCTTGCCGTTTTTCATTTCGGCAGCCTTGTCCATTGCATCAATGCGATAGACGGTAATATCCTTACGCGTTGGAGGGTTAATGATGCCGTAGCCATCATAGATGAGCACACCACC
>ONQT01000013.1 GCA_900320045.1 uncultured Prevotellaceae bacterium
TTCCGAACAGAGAAGTTAAGCCCGCTTGCGCCGATGGTACTGCAATGCAATGCGGGAGAGTAGGAGGCCGCCACTTTTTTGAGGAGCCCTTGAGTCACAGCGACTTGAGGGCTTTTTTTGTTATTTGTCACACAGATCTCACGGATCCCACAGATATTCTTTATTGTTAGGCGACGGAATACACTCGTCGATGCCTCGTTACTCCATCGTCGATGCCTCGTTACTCTCCAGTCACACCTTCGATATATGCTCGGTATATGCTCGATATATGTCCGGTACTTGTCCGGTATTTTACCGAACATATACCGGACATATACCGGACAAGTACCGGACAAGTATATAGCCTGTAATATGGTTAGTAGCTGGCTGCACCTACGGTTCAATTCGCCTGCTGTTAGTAGCCTCTCAGTCCAGGGAAAATCTGGGATCCTTCACGTTGCAGGTGGCTTGGTGGTGCTGAACATTCAAAAAAAATTATTAAAAAGTTTGGCGGTTTGGTTAATAATCCGTATATTTGCAAGCTGAAAAGTGTGACTTCGGCATATAATGCCCTGTTGCCACCTACTAAATAAACTAAAGCGAAACAAATAACAAACACTTTACAAACAACTTTATTTATTAACTAACAAACAAAAAAATGCGTATGAAAAAGATTACATCTTTTGTGGTATTGCTGGCGGCACTGCTGCTGACATTACCTGCCCAGGCCTTTACGTGGAACTGGGCCGAGCATGAGACTTTGTCGTTCCTCGACATGAAGAAAGTGACAAGTCGCTTTGTGCCTATTAATGAGGCAACTCCCGTGCAGATGGATGCTATGGAGGCTCCTCAGAGCATGCTCCCTGTTGCCAAGGTGACTCGGAGAGCAGCCATTGCTTCTATCGACGACATTGTTGGCGACTACACATGGGACTACAAAACAGCGACTACTAAAGTCGCAGATCCGACGACAGCCGAAGCTACTGCCGCTCAGGCTCACGTAACGATTGCCAAGGGGACTACTGACGGCACTATCGTTATTAGTGGCATGTTCCCTAATGACGTGAAGGGTTCTGTCGATTTGTCGACAGGACTTATTTCCTTTGAACAATCAGCTTTGGGAAATTTTAGCCAAGGTGGTACAGATTATGGTTCTTATTATTTTTACGCACAGTTTTATAATGAGTCAGATTCCAAATGGTATTGGGATTCAAACCCTGTAACAGCAACTGTTGGTGATGATAATGTTATTACTTTTAGTAACACACAATGGATTGTTCGCAGACTTAAAGATTATTCTACAGGAAATAGTGGGCTGACTCCTTATTATCTTCCTGGCAGCACGATGACTCCCTCTGAGCCTCTGACTCCGGTGACACCTTCTGATCCAGCTATAGCATCTGCCGAGGAGTTCTCCATGACCTACTACTCTTCATCTACCGATACAGAAGCCAAATCAGCTTCCGTAAAGGTTGCTGTTGACGGCAACGACGTTTATATCCAAGGCTTCTCTTCTTACTTGCCAGAAGCATGGGTAAAGGGTACTAAGGATGGTAACACCGTTACATTCCCTAAAATGCAGTATATGGGTGAATACGCTGGCTACACCTCTTTCTTCTTCTATGGTGGTGATGCAGTATTTACCTATGATTCTGAAACATCCACTTATAGTGCTACTGGTCAGATTTTTGGTGTGCTTGGAGAGCAATATTATGATGGCCGTTATTTCAATCCTGTCCTGACGAAGGTTGTTGAGGTTGCTGGAACTCCTGCCACTCCTTCTATTAATTCTTTGAAAAATGGTAATTATGGTTGGTACTTTACCTTCAATATTCCTTTACAGGATACCAATGGTAACAATATGGTGGCTTCTAAGGTGACGTATAAGATTTATACCGATGTGAACCATGAGGTATCTCTACTGACCTTTACTCCTACAACACATACCAAGCTGCCGCAGGACATGAGCGAGTTCCCCTACGGATTCACAGATAATTATGACTTCACTGCTACCTCTATTTATCTGAATGATTTGTTCTCGACAACATGGCACCAGATTGGTATTCAGTCCATTTACACGGGTGGCGGTGAGACCCACGAGAGTGAGATTGGTTGGTACAAGATTAAGGAGTATCCTACAGCTAAGGATGTAACGATATCTCCTGAGACTGGTACCGACATCAGCGCAGCTATCAGTGCAGCTTTAGGTACAGAAGGTGACTGGGCTAAGAATGTTACCATCAATCTTGCTGCAAACGGCGAGTATACCCTCAGCAAACCTATCACATCTAGTGCAAATGTGGAAATCAATGGTAATGGTGCTACAATTGACGCAAGTTCCAACACGGGTGCAATTGTTTTGATGAGTAGTACCCCTTCTGTTGCTGCTAACTCTAAGTCCTTCTATGAAGTAGAGAAATTTGCAATTAAGAATGTTATCATTAAGAGTATCAAGTCATACGTATACGATGATAACAAGAATGCTTATGCTTTTGCTGACTTTGCCGTAGAAGGATGCGTGTTTGAATTTAACAACACGAAGCAGGATATTGACGCACCTTTCCGTTTCCAGGCTGGCGGTCCTGTCAAGTTCACCCTCAAGGACAATACCATGTACCAGAAAGGTTCCTTCAATAACAAATACTTTGTGAAGATTGGTAGTGGAAACTTCCCCGATAAGGCATTTGAGACATTTGCTGGTCCTTATGTGTGGGATATCGAAAATAACACCTTCTATCAGACAATTGCTCATGGTGAAGGTACGAAGATGGCCTTTATTAATGGTGGTCGTATAGGAAATAACTATACAAAGACTTCTATCACTATTTTGAAGAACCTGTTTATCGACTGTGCAGGCTCAGATGCTTTCTTGAAAGATTTGTTCGGTGGCAAGTACAATGATGCTGATCGTGCGAATTTCGTAAAGATTGACACAGACTACAATACTTACTGGACGGAGGCAGCAGCTATTGATGTTAGCAAGTATGATAAGGGAGCGAATACTATTGCTGCTGATCCTGGTTTTAAGGATGCCGCAAATGGTGACTTTACGTTGGCGGCTACCAGTGCTCAGAACACAGCTAAGACAGGTGACCCACGTTGGATATCCTATTCAATTACGGTTGCTGATGGCATTGAGAATGGTTCTGTAGTGCCTGACGTTACTTCTGCTGCCGCAGGTACAGTTGTTACATTGACAGCTACTCCTGCCGCTGGCTATGAGCTGGATGCTATCACTGTCACTGGTGTTACCACTGAAATCGCAGTTACTGTTACCGACAGTAAGTTCACCATGCCTGCTGATGATGTGACTGTAAACGCTACGTTCAAGAAGCTTCCTGTTGACGTTACGGTCGAGGTCGCTGACATCACCGATGGTGACATCACTGCTGCTATCACTGCTAAGGTTGCTGGTGCTCCTGTTAAGAATCTGACAATTAACTTGGCCGCTGATGGTGCTTACAAGGTTACCGCTCCTCTTGTAGCTGGTGGCAATATTGCTATCAATGGTAACGGTGCTGTGATTGACGCCAGTGCTTTGTCAGGTGCTTCGTTATTCTCTTATTCTGCACCTTCTGTCACGCCTTCTTCTGCCCCCAGAAGAGCTACCATCAAGGAAGCATGGGCAGCAGCTCCTAATCCCACTATCGAGATTAACGGTGTTAGTGTTGAGAAGTTGGCTAAACCTCTCTTCTCTTACAAGGAGGCTACATTGACTCGTATGAACATCAGTGTCAACGATTCTAAGGTCGAGGTTACTGCAAATGTATTTGTATTTGACATTGCAAGTAGTGGCGCATGTGTAGAGAACTTCAGTATTGACAAGTCTACTTTCTATAAAGTAGGTGACGCTACATCGAATGCATTCTTCACCACTCAGACAGCAAAGAAGGCAAAGGATGTTTATGATGAGATTGCTTCAACGGATATCCTTCAGACGATTACCATCAGCAATTCTACCATTTACAATTTTGCAAAGACGAAGAACTTCTTTACCTTGGCTCAAAATAGCCAAACCTATTTGAAGTTTGACGTGAAGAATAACATCTTCGTGAACTGCGGTAAGAGCGGACAGACCATCAAGGGTATAAATGGTGGCGGCCAGAGTGCTAACCCTGTTTGGGATGTCGATGGCAACGTATTCAACTTCGACGGTGCAGACACCAGCGCTGCTGAGTCTACTGGCGACGAAGCAGAGCCTGTCAAGAACAGCATTGCCGGTGTGATTACCTTCGCTGATGCTGCCGCCGGCAACTTCAACGGAACTCTGCTGACTGAGGCTGAGCCGGCTGCTTCTCCTGTCGCAGTTGGTGACCCGCGCTGGACGATTGAAGCTAAGAAGGATACTCACTCTAAGTCTCTCAACATCGAGCAGCTCGTGCTTGACAAGACCACGAAGGCTGACATTGCTGCTGCACTGGCTGAGAAGAATATCGAGATTTCAAGCAATGCTGGTCTCGACTCTCTGAACGACGAGAAGACTCTGCGCAACGAGCCGTTCCTCGGTCTGAAGATCAAGGCTGCTGATGCTACCGTCAAGGTGCTGGTGAAGAAGGGTAATGCTTTGAACGTGAAGTTCGGTTGCGTCAACGATCCTGTCAATGTTGCTATCAACGGTACTCCTATTGACACTCAGGTCGCTAAGAACACTGAGGGCTCTGTATTCACGCTGCCTGCTGCCGAGGCTGATCAGGAGGTTGTGTTCACCACGACAGCCAAGAACACCGTTGTGCTGAAGCAGATTATGATTGGCGAGGACATCGCCGCTGTTACTCTGCCTGCAGCTACGAAGTATCAGGTTAGCGTTGCCGAGGGTATCGTGAACGGTACTGTTGAGTTCGCTGCTACGTCTATGACAGACTCTAAGGGCTACAAGACAGTTAAGGTTGGCGATGAGGTAACGATTACCGCTACTCCTGCCGAGGGCTACGAGTTAGAGACTCTCACTGTCAAGGGTGTGACCAGCAACGAGGCTATCGTTGTTACCGACGGTAAGTTCACCATGCCTGCTGACGCTGTAACGATCAACGCTACCTTCAAGGTCTCTACCGGCATCAACGCTGTGAAGGCTGATGCCCTGAAGGACGCTCAGATTTACAACATGCAGGGTGTTCGCGTTGACAAGGCTCAGAAGGGTCTGTACATCGTGAACGGTCGCAAGGTCGTGATTAAGTGAGAATAAAGCAAGAGCTCGCTCTCGCTTTATCGAACGGGAACGAGCTCGAGCTGAAAGCTCAAGGTCGTGATTAAGTAAATAACGACTCGTGCGGCAGAACCGCACGACACATAACACGAAAAAAGGTGGTGGCACGCAGGTGTCGCCACTTTTTTTCGTGTTTGTTTGGAAGTTACGGAAAAAGTCGTTATCTTTGCACACATTATAACAACCTACTAACAAGGATTATGGAAAGAACATGGAGATGGTTTGGCAAGAAGGACAAGATAACGCTTGCCATGCTGAAACAAATCGGAGTGGAGGGTATCGTCACCGCACTGCACGACGTTCCCTTAGGTGAAGTATGGACACGGGAGCAAATCCGTGACCTGCGTGAATATATCGAGAGCTACGGCATGCGCTGGAGCGTGGTGGAGTCGCTGCCCGTGACGGAGACCATCAAATACGGAGGTCCCGACCGCGACCAGCACATTGAGAACTACAAGCAGTCGCTGCGCAACCTGTCGGCAGAGGGCATCCATTGCATCTGCTATAACTTCATGCCTGTGCTGGACTGGGCACGTACCGACCTGGCACACGAAAACCCTAACGGCGCCTCGAACCTGTACTTCAACTATGCGGAGTTTGCCTACTTCGACATCTATATCCTGAAGCGTGAGGGTGCTCGCGAGGAGTGGGCCCGTTTCAGCATGAAGAACGAGAAGGGAGAGGTCATCCAGCGCGACGTGCTGGCGGAGGCCGACGCCCTGGCCAAGACCATGACGCCCGAGAAGGATCATGCACTGGTGGAGAACATTGTCATCAAGACGCAGGGCTTCGTCAGCGGCAACTTCCACGAGGGCGACGAGGCTCCCGTGCAGAAGTTCCGCGAGTTCCTGGACTTGTACAAGGGTATCGACAAGGCGCAGTTGCGCGAGAATATGAAGTACTTCCTGGAGGCTATCATGCCTGTCTGCGAGGAGTGCGACATGAATATGTGTGTACACCCCGACGATCCGCCCATCGAGATTCTGGGTCTGCCGCGCATCGTCCGTACCGAGGAGGATATCCAGTGGTTCCTCGACGCTGTGCCCAACAAGCACAACGGCCTGACGTTCTGTGCCGGTAGCCTGTCGGCAGGCTCGTACAACAATGTGGTGGAGCTGGCTAAGAAGTTTGCCAGCCGTACGCACTTCGTCCACCTGCGCTCGTGCCACATCTTCCCCAACGGCGACTTCACGGAAGCCAGTCACCTGGGCGGCCGTGCAGACCTCATCGAGCTGGCGCGCATCTTCGAGAAGGAAAATCCCCAGCTGCCGATGCGTGTGGACCACGGTATGACGTTTACCGATGAGCCCGGCGGCGTCTTCGATGAGTCCAGCCACGGCCATAATGCCGGCTATACGCTGCTGGGACGCATGTTTGCCCTGGCTCAGGTGCAGGGCATTCTGGCTACCGTCGACCGCGAGTTAGGCATTGAGTATAAGCAACCGGGATTCTTTGGGTAATTGACAATGGAACATTTAAAAAGGGCTGCACTTGCAGCCCTTTTTAAATGGTTCTTAATCCGTCTGGATAATCAGGAATCTGGTGACGCTCCAGAAGCGGGTGGGGTTGCTGATGCGCAACACAGACTTTTCTTTACCATTCTCGATGGTATAGGCATCGGTAGGCATCTGGCTCAGCACCTTGACATGCTTGGAGTCGATGTTGATTTCCGTGGTCTTACGAATATCAATGGTCATGGCCAGGTTCTTGTCGATGCTGTTAATGTCAATCTTAGACTTCTTCAGGAAACCGCCTTTCAGCAGACCGGCATCCTTCAGGGCCGACTTCGTGGCCATGATGATATACGCCTCGTTGAGCTGCTGGTCCTGAGCCTGCATGGTCTGGCTCTGCGACTCGATGACCTCCTGCTGCTGAGTGTTCTGCTGGCGCAGCTGGCTCATGTAGTTGCGCAGACCATCGATGGTGATGTTCTTGTCAGCAATCTCTTCCTCCAGAGAAGCAATCTGCTTCTCCTTGTCTGTCAACTGGTTCTTCAGAGCTGTAACGACGCGCTGCAATTTCTTGGCATTGTCAGCATCGAGCTTCATCTGCTTCTCCAGCTGACCGATGCGCTCGCGCTGTGACTTGAGGGTCTCCTTCAGGTGACTCAGCTGCGACTTGATCTTTGCCTGGTTGGGAACAGGACTCTCCGAGCCAGTGTTGTACAGCTGCGTCTCCTGCATCTCGATGCTGTCGAGTGCAGTGGCTACAACGGTCAGGAACTCGTTCAGCTGCTGATTGTCGGCTGTACTCTCAACGAGCGATGTCTCCAGTGAATCTACATGTGCTTGGTCGGCAGCCGACTTGTTACCGCACGAGAATAAACAGATTGTCACGAGTGACAATGCAAGATAAGAAAGCTTCTTCATCATGTTGTTGTTTTTATTGTTGAAACTTATAACTGCTGCAAAGTTACGCATTTTGACAGAATTACCAAAATAATTCACCGAAAAATGATATGATATTTTCTTGCCTAATAGTTTTGTTATTTCGCCGAAAGTTACTATCTTTGTGCGTCGTTACTTGCTAATAGAACAAACTAAGATATTCATTCACTATGAAACTGAAAGACATTATGAGCGGTCAACTGCAGGCCGCAGAGTGGGAGCAGAAGGGTTATGTGCTCCCCAAGTTTGATATTAATAAGGTACGCGAGAAGACCTACCAGGAACCGACGTGGGTACACTTCGGCGGTGGCAACATCTTCCGTGCCTTCCCCGCCGCCATGCTGAACGATGCCCTGAATACGGGGCAGTACGACCGCGGCGTCATCGTCGCCGAGACCTTCGACTTCGAGGTGATAGACAAAGCCTACAAGCCTTACGACAACCTGTCGCTGCTGGTATCGCTGAAGGGCGACGGCACGGTGGAGAAGAAGGTTATTGCCAGCGTCACCGAGGCGCTGAAGGCCGACTATCAGTTTGCCGACTGGCAGCGACTGGTGGAGATATTCCAGAAGCCTTCGCTGCAGATGATTTCTTTCACTATCACTGAGAAAGGCTATGGTTATAATGAGCAGGATTTGAGGACCTCCCCCCTCCCGGCCCAAGGAGGGGAGATAAACGGCCCGAAGTTTGCCTTGGGCAAGGTGACGGCGCTGCTGTATGAGCGCTATAAGGCCGGGCGGTTGCCTATTACGGTGCAGTCGATGGACAACTGTTCGCACAATGGCGATCGCGTCAAGGCCGGTGTGCTGGCGTATGCCGAGCGCTGGGTGAACGACGGACTGGTGCCGGAGGGCTTTGCCGACTATGTTCGTAATAAGGCACTGGTGACCTTCCCCTGGTCGATGATTGATAAGATTACACCGCGTCCTCACGAGAAAGTGAAGGAACTGTTGGCCAAGGACGGCTTTGAGGACAACGAATACATCGAGACCGAGAAGCACACCTTTACCGCTCCCTTCGTGAATGCCGAGGAGACACAGTATCTGGTGATAGAGGACGACTACACCAACGGTCGTCCGCCGCTGCACCTGGGCGGTGCGCTCTATACCACCCGCGAAACGGTCGACAAGGTGGAGACGATGAAGGTGACGACGTGCCTGAACCCGCTGCACACGGCCATGAGCATCTACGGCTGCATGCTGGGCTATACGCTCATCTCTGCTGAGATGCAGGACGAAGACCTGCGCTCGTTTATCCAGAAGATAGGCTATATCGAGGCGATGCCGGTAGTGACCGACCCGGGTGTGCTGAACCCCTACGAGTTCATTGGTGCCGTCATCAACAAGCGTCTGCCCAATCCCTTCATGCCCGATGCCCCGCAGCGCATCGCCATGGATACGAGTCAGAAACTGCCCATCCGCTTCGGCGAGACTATCAAGAAGTACATCCAGCGCGGTCTGGACAAGGAAAACCTGGTGCTCATTCCCTTGGTGCTGGCCGGCTACGCCCGCTACCTGAAGGGGCTGAAGGACGACCTGACACCCTTCGAGCCGTCGCCCGACCCGATGCTGGAGGAGCTGCAGCAGATTGTTGCTCCGTTGGAGGTGGGCAGGCAGGAACAAGATTATAGCTGTCTGAAACAGCTATACACCCGAAGGGATGTCTTCGGCCTGGACCTCTACGAGGCAGGCCTCGGCGAGCAGATAGAAGGCATGGTTCGCGAACTCTTCGCCGGCCAAGGTGCCGTCCGAGCAACACTGCATAAGTACGTCAGTCAACGATAATCAAGAAACGACCGCTAAGCACAGGGCTTGGCGGTCGTTTTGTTATAGTTCCAAGGCGCGATGGCTCCTTTTTTAGAGTCCGAAGACGCGACGAACGTTGGCGGTGGTTTGCCGGCAGATGTCGTCCTCGGTGACGTGATATGCCTCGGACAGACGGGTGATGACGTGGCGGATGTATGCCGACTCGTTGCGCTGGCCCCGCATCGGAACGGGAGCCATGTAAGGGGCGTCGGTCTCGAGGACGAGGCGTTCCAAAGGAACGCCGTCAGCGGCAGAACCGCTGACCACAGTAGGGACGCTGATATCGCCGTCAGTGGCAGAACCGCTGGCCACAGTAGGGGCGAGGGTGGCGGGGAGATTGCTCTTCTTGAAGGTAAGGACACCGCCTATGCCTAAGACGAAGCGGTCGAACTCTAACAGTTGTCGGGCCTCCTGTGCATTGCCTGTGAAGCAATGGAACACACCACCGGGCAATTGGTCCTTATACCTCTTTAATATAGATACCATCTCGTTCTGCGCCTTGCGGCAGTGAATCATCAATGGCAGGCGTAACTCTATGCTCCAGCGCACCTGCTCCTCGAAGGTCAACAGCTGCTCCTGCTCGAACTCACGGCTCCAATAGAAGTCGAGACCGACCTCGCCGATGGCGATGACTGGAGAGGTGAGAGGTGCGAGGTGCGAGGTGAGAGAAGTGTTTAGGCATTTCCTGATTTCAGACAGCTGGTCGCGCCAGTCGGCACGCACCTCCTCAGGGTGAAGCCCCAGCATGGGGTAGCAGTAGCCGGGATACTGACGACAGGTTTCCAGCACGGTATGGCACGACGGCAGGTCGATGGCCGGAAGGAAGATGGCGGTGCAGCCAGCCTCCCGGGCTCGCTGTACGACGGCGTCGCGGTCGTTGTTGAACTCCTCGCCGTCTAAGTGGCAGTGGGTGTCGATGTATGTCATCTCTTTATCTCGGCGTTATGTCGAGGACGGTGGCTATTTGTTGCGGTGGAGCAGCTCGTCCATGTACTGACGGAGAGCGGCTTTGCGGTCTTCGGGGACGTTGACCTGACTGAGGGTTCGGCTGGCCAGCTCGAAGTAGTGGTTAATCTTGGCCTCGCAAAGCTGTCGGATGCCAATCTCATCGTACAGACGGGTGACGGCAGCGACTTTCTCGGCGCGGTTGAACTGCTGAGCGCCAATCCAGTGCTCCAACTCCTGACGCTGTTCGGCATTGGCACGATTGACGGCGTTGATAAGCATGTAGGTCTTCTTGTTTGAAGTGATATCGCCGCCGATGGCCTTACCAAAGACCTTCGGATCGCCATAGACATCCAGCAGGTCATCCTGTAGTTGGAAGGCCAATCCCACCTGCTCGCCAAAGCGGTAGAGACGGTCAGCATCCTCCTGTGGAGCGTCGGCCAGCAGGGCACCAATCTTCAGGGCACACGCTAACAGGACTGAGGTCTTCAAGCGAATCATCTCGATATATTCATCCTCGGTGACATCGTTGCGTGTCTCGAAAGTCATGTCGTATTCCTGTCCCTCGCCAATCTCCAGTGCCGTCTCGGTGAAGAGGTCGAGCACGGCTGGCAACTTGTCGGCAGGAACCTGCTGCATGCGCTGATAGGCCAGCACTAACATGGAGTCGCCGGAGAGGATGGCTTTGTTGGCATCCCAGCGACGATGTACAGTCTCATGACCGCGACGCATGTCGGCATTGTCCATGAGGTCGTCGTGGAGGAGGGTGTAGTTATGGTAGGTCTCCAGACCGATGGCGGGCATGAGGATGTCCTCAGGATGCTCACGCCAGAGATTGTAGCCCATCAGCATCAGGACGGGACGGATGCGCTTGCCACCCAGAGACAAGACGTATTCCACGGGTTCGTACAGAGAATGGGGCTTGCGGTCGTAGGGCAGGGCAGCGAGGAAGTCGTTGACTTGCTGCAGAATGTCGTGTGAGGTTTTCATATTGTTTTGATTTTGTTTCGTTATGTCGTTATGCCGTTATGTCGATATTTCGGAGGTTTAGAGCTTGAAGACAATCGGGATGCTGACTTTGGTGCGGCAGGGTTGGTCGTGCTGGATGCCTGGTTTCCATTTGGGCATCATGCGGAGCACCCGCAGCGCCTCTTGGTCACACTCGGGTGACAGCGATTGGACGATGTTGAGGCCAGAGATGCTACCGTCCTTCTCGACGTAGAACACAGCGATGACCTTGCCCTGTATCTTGCGCTGCTGAGCCTGGGAAGGATAGTGCAGGTTCTTGGTGAGCCACTTCATCAGTTCGACGGCACCACCAGGATATTGCGGCAAGTCTTCGACGATGTGGAAGTTGAGCGGGTTCAGCGGGTCTACGTCGAGTGGAGCCAGCGCCTTCTTGTCATCATCGGGTAACAGGTCCTGGAGTAGCGACTCGTCATCCGTGGGAGAACCGTTGGACAGCGTGTCGAGCAATTCAACGTCGTCATCGACGATGCGTAGTTCCTCGCCCTTCTCGTTCTGCTGATGGTCGCGGAGCTGAGTCACCAATTCCTCGTTGGACATTGGCACCAGCTCGCTTTCGTGCATCAGTTCCTCCAGATCCAGCGGTGGAATACCGTCGTCACTGGGAGTGCTGTTCCACTCCAAAGCCACATAGCTGACAGCCAGCACAAAGACAAGCCCCAGGAGAAATCCTGTGGTGCGCAACCGGTCAATATCAGCTCTTGGGGCCTTTTTCTGTTCCATTGTGGTTGCAAAGGTAGCAATAAATTAGCAATTAGGAATTAGGAATTAAGAATTATTTTCGACTTTATGCCTCTGGTAACAATAATTTTCGTACCTTTGCCGTTGAAATAAAGATGAAGAACGGTTTATTCTTTTGGCTTTTAGCTGTTGGCTATTGGCTTTTAGCTGTTAAGGCAAGTGCTCAGGAGAGCAAGGAGGTGTATAGCTTCCTGCGGCTCCCGGTCAGTGCGCATGTCGCCGCCGTGGGTGGTGACAATATCTCACTGACGGATGACGACCCGACGGTCATCTTCCACAATCCGGCACTGATTAGCAATGTGTCAGACAAGAGCATCAACCTGAACTTCATGACCTATATGCAGGGATCGGTGACGGCCTCTGCCTCGTTTGTCAAGGCAGCCTTCGACCGTGCAACATGGGGAGCCTGTGCGCAGTATATGGCCTACGGCTCCATCAAGGAAACATCAGTCAGCAATGAACAGACGGGCACTTTCTCGCCAAAGGACATCGCCTTGGCGGGTACTTTCTCCTATATGCTGAGCAACCAGATAAGCGGTGGTATTACCGCCCGCTTCATTTCGTCGACCATTGGCAGCTATAGTTCTGCCGCCGTGGGGTTTGACTTGGGCCTGAACTACTATCACGAGGAGACGGGATGGTCCGTGTCGGCAGTTGCCAAGAACTTAGGAGGACAAATCAAAGCCTACGATGAGGACTTCGAGCGCATCCCCATTGACCTGCAGATAGGTGCTTCGAAGAATCTTATCGGGTCGCCACTGACCATACATGCCACGTTGTCGAGGTTGAATAACTGGGACCAGGGCTTCATCAAACATCTGGCCATTGGTGCAGATTTGGCTCTGGGTGAGACGGTTTATGTGGCTGCCGGCTATAACTTCCGGCGCAGTAGTGAGATGAAAATCACGACGAGCGACGACGACAAAGGTAGCAATCATGGTGCGGGACTGTCGGTGGGTGCCGGTCTACAGTTGGAGCGCTTTAAATTACAGCTGGCTTATGCCAAGTACCATGTGTCGGCCTATTCGCTGCTGGTCAATGTGACGTATAGTCTATGACGAGATGACGAAATGCCGAAATGTCGATATGTCGAAAAAGACGAAATAACACAATCATCATCATGAAAAAGATAACCATCGCTATTGACGGCCATTCATCGTGCGGCAAGAGCACCATGGCCAAAGATTTGGCTCGCGAAGTGGGCTATGTATATGTAGATACGGGTGCCATGTATCGCTGTGTTACGCTGTTTGCCCTTCGTCATGGGCTGTTTGCCGCTGATGGCAGCATCAACGAAGACGAGTTGCGCAGACAGATGCCCAATATTCATATTACCTTCCAGTTTAACGCTGAGAAGGGACGCCCCGATACATATCTGAACGGCGAGTTGGTGGAGGATGTCATCCGCTCGATGGAGGTCAGCAGTCACGTAAGTCCCATCGCAACCTTAGGATTTGTCCGTGAGGCAATGGTTGCCCAGCAGCAGCAGATGGGACAAGGCGGTGGTGTGGTGATGGATGGTCGCGACATCGGCACCGTCGTATTTCCGAATGCAGAACTGAAAATCTTCGTTACCGCATCTGCCGAGGTACGTGCCCAGCGTCGTTACGACGAGCTGAAAGCCAAAGGGATGGAAGCTGACTACGGCGAAATATTAAAGAACGTGCAAGAGCGTGACTATATAGACTCTCATCGTGCTGTTTCTCCGCTGAAGCAGGCCCCTGATGCCATTCTGCTCGACAACAGTCAGATGACCATTGCCGAGCAGAAGGATTGGCTGATGCAACGCTTCCAGGAGCGGGCACTATAATATGCGCTGTCCGATACAGTTATACTGCTGGCCGTTCTTCTCAATGATGAGGCGGCCATTTTTCGTGTATTTACGCGAGGGTTTGTCAGCGGCAGAACCGCTGACCACTGTAGAACCGCGAACCACCGTAATGGCGGTGGCATCACCTGGACGCTCGTAAGGACCTAAGTCGCGGGCAGTACCTGTGACGGTACGCTGTAGGAAGGGGAAGTCGGCAACGAGTTTCGCCCATACGCCATTGACATCGTCGAGGCTGGCATTGCCTGCGTTAATCAGCGGGTTCTCCGGATCTGCAGTAAGACGACCGAAGCGACGGGGCATACCACCCTTGATGTCACGGGGCATGAGGGCATCGTCCTCGTCCAGCGTAACATAGTCGTCAACGGAAGCGCCTGTTACCAAATGGTTCGTCCAGCCATTCTTGGACATCGGAGCAGCCAGGGCATTGTAGTCGTCAGTACCAACCATAATCTCCTGCTTGCCCAGACACACATTATTATAATAGAACGTCTTGGTTTCCGAGCCACCACTCTCGAACATAAAGTCATAGCCATTGTCGAACGCCAGACAGCCCACGAGCACATGACCGCCCTTGTGACTGTTGCAGTCGAAGCCCTTCACCGAACCGCTCTTGTCGCAGCCAAAGGCGATGCAATTGAAAGCGTAGTGCACACCCTCTGATGAGCCTCCTTCACCATTGCCTCCCAGTTTGATGCCGTTGCCGTTGCCAGAGAAGGAAGCAGAGGTGTTGAGATACTCCTTCACCCATTGGTGGTCTTCGGCATTACCCGACTCCCAAGCCCAGCACTCGGCAAGGATGACGTCATAGTCAGTCTCATAGAGGTCCCACGCGTCGTCGCTGTTGCGCCATGCACGACAACGGATGAAGCGGTTGCCCTTGCCATTGTGCATCTTGCAGGCAAAGCCGTCGGCATCCGAGCCATAGTTCATATCGCAGTCGCAATTATGGTGCGAGTCGCAGTCGATGATATCATTATAGGCACAATAGCTGCCGTCGTTCTTGCTGATGCCTGGATGGGAGTCGCTGAACTTATGTCCGAAGCCCAGCTGGATGCCCGTGTCGAGATTGTAAGAGAACTCACAGCGTTCTATGCGGTTGTGGTTGCCTTCCAGCTTGATGGCATTGTCGGCGGCGTGCATGATATGAATACCGAAGATGATGTGGTAGTCGCCCGACAGCAGAATACCACGGTCGCCAACCTTTGAAGGCTGTTTGTTGCAGTCGAGGAGCTGCTGCTCGAAGTCAAAGACGGGTTTTTCGCCATCGGCACAGCGAATGACGATGGGCTTGTCTGCCGTGCCCATCTTATTCATACGCACCGTCAGCTTGCCATCCGTACCATACTTATTGATTTTATACGTGCCACCTTTACAGATGATGTGGTCGCCAGCCTCAGCAGCAGCGTATGCCACAGCGATGTTGTACCAAGGCTTGGCCTCCGAGCCGTCACCCGTCTGGTCGTTGCCCGCAGGAGAGATATAGTACGTCTTTCCCGTAGCATCGGGGATGGGTTTATAAGGCTCCCACACACCTTCGGTGATGTAAGAGGGGTCGTCCGGGTCGACAGGTACCACACTGGCAGACTTTACGGTAATCTTCGTCACGTAGGTGTTGCTGGAACTGCCCACAAAGCGCAAGCGGACATTCGTCTGTCCGTCGAGGCCCGTCTTGGCACCATAGGATTTGGCGCCAGAGCCGCCAGAGGAAATCTCCGCGAGCTGTTGCCAGGCACCCCCATTGACAGAATAGCTGATGGTCAGTTTATTGTTACCGCCAGAGCCCCAGTCTACAGAGAACTTCCCCGGGTCGTCAAGGGCTGGCGTGATGAGGTAAGAAGAGGAGCCGCCAGTGAAGGTAAACTGCTTCACGCCACTGTTCTCTTTGAGCTCCATCTTCAATGCCTTCCACTCACCAGAGGGAAGAGTCACCGACTGTTCACTGCTGGCGCCATACTTGCCCTTGGCCAGTGAACTGAAGTCTTCTGTGATGTCTGCTGCCTGAGCCACGAAGGCACAGAGCAGCAGAGCGATACATGATATGATTTTTTTCATGATTTCAATATTATAAGGTTAATAAAGTTTCTGCCCCTGGAGGTTGTAGCGTACGCCATTCTTCAGAATAACGATACGACCATTCTCCATCATCTTCACAGTGCGCTCGTTGCCATTGACAGCTTTCACTGTAGTGATGGTCGTAGCGGATGTATCAGGAACACGGACATACATGTCATAGACACGGGCGCCACCACCTGAAGCGGCATTCAACAGTTCGATGGTACGAATCTGCTTGGCGACATCTTCACTGATGCCAGCAACCTCGATCAAATCCCACTCCAGCAGGGTTGTCTTCTTCAGTTTGCCTGTAGAGTAAGATCCTGACTGACCATTGGCCAGCGTCCACTTAATATTAAAGGTACGGTCACCAGTAAAGTGAAGGTTGATCTTCAGCTGCAGTACACCATCAGAGAGATTCCAACGGATACCACCATTATTCTTGCCAATATCGAAACCGCCTTTGGTGCATCCACCAGGAACACTGCCGTCGCTCTCTGTCTTATCAGGATCGTAAGACGTAGTGTTGCTACTGCCAGGAATCATCTCGAGCACCCCCTGCAGGTCAACAGGCAGTGCATCCCAAGCATCCTGGAAGTGGTACCAGTCACCTGTCAGCACCTTGAAGGGAGTCACCAAGATGATGCTACCCGTAGTGGTGTAGGGCTTTACCCCTTCTGCCTCATTACCTGTGGCAGTAAGCTTGAAAGTACAACCTGTAGCTGGCGTACCACTGATGGTCAACGTATGGTTGGCGGCATCGAAGTTATAAGAAAGGCCTGCGCTAAGTCCCTCAACAACGGCATTTGTTGCTACGTCGTTCAACTCATAGACAATATCGGCAATGGCCTGACCTTCGACAATCTCCTGTGAGGAGTTTGCCGTCTTGCACTTCACCTCAATCTTATCAGGGATGACATAGGGGAAGGGGACACCATCCAACTCATAAGCGCCAAAGTCGGGAGCATCATCATTATAAGGAATATAGATGTCGTCGGCAGTGATATACTCGTTCAGTCCTTCGATATAACTAAGGCATTCTGCCTCTGTCATCTTACGCTTGGGAGTGAATCCAATCACAGGCATGCCCTTATCTTTGAAGATGCTACCGGGCTTCAGACGAGCAAAGTTGTTGTTGGGCAACGAGCCGTCTGCTTCACGGTCAGCCTTGAAGTCAGCGACAGACAGTGACAGGAACTCGCCGCTGTGGTTTTGTGTCTCAGGAGTATAGGCACCACCGTCGGGCTTGTAGCTTTCCTTGATAGGACTGCAGCCGTCGATTTCAATCCATGAATTGTAGGTCGTGCCAGCAGTAGGATCCTGATAGCCGGGTTTGTCGGGTGACAGGAATTCGTGGTTACCAATTTTTCTGCCACTCTTCTCTGCCGTAGCACCCCAACCAATACAGTTGTGGATATCCATGGTTCCAAATTTAAACTCTGTGGGGAAGCGATAGTTAAACTCATTGCCCCAGGCCACACAGTTGAAGATATACATGCCCTCATAGGCATTGTTCTGGTCAAAACCTTTGTGCAGATTCTCGAAGGCTACACAGTTGGTTACCACATGAGCACCTACGGAATTGTCGAAATCGATACCTCCGGCAGAGCCACCGCCACCGAGTTTGAAACCATTACCATTCTTACCCTCGCTGCCATTTGGCAGGTAACCGGCATGCCATGCCCAGCAATGGTCGATGACCACAGGATGATAGGTCATATAAAGGTCCCAGTTATCATCGGAGTTGGTCCATGCACGACAGCCATGGAACTCTGTGCCAGGGCCAGGGAAGAGCTTGACGGCAAAGCCATCGGCATCACCACCGTCATCACTGCCGCTATAGGACTTTGTATCGGCATTCTCGTAGGAATCGCAGTTGATGACCTTGTTATATCGACAATAGCTGAAATTGGGGTTGAACGTCGGCTTGCCACTGATAGGAAACGACTTGGTCTCCTCGATAGAGAAGTCCTTGAACATGCCAATCTGCAAACCAGTGTCATTGTTCCAACGGAAGGTGCAACGCTCCACGATATTGTAAGAGCCCTCCATCTTCATGCCATTGTCCTTGGCATTCTGCAGCACCAGACCATAGAAGGTCCAGTAGTTAGCCTCGTGGTTGACATAGATACAACGCGACTGTTTGAACTCTATCTCGGACGCGGGATTCATATTCGTACCGTCGATGATTACCTTGCCCACGGCATCCTCTGGCCATGCACGCAGTTCGCAACGCAGGTCGGGATTGGTGTTCAGGGCAGGAATCTTGATACGTTTGGAAATCATGTATGTTCCCTCGTGCACCAAGATACGGTCGCCAGGCTGCACGATTTCCATCGCCTTGTGAATGGTCAGCAGCGGAGCAGCCTCCGTGCCGGCATTGTCGTCATTACCAGTAGTGGCCACGTGAATGTCATTAGCCGATGCTGCCAGACAAAAACATGTCATCAGACAGGCAGCAGTCATTTTAGTAAGTAAATGTTTCATAAGTAGTGTATTGTAATTTTTTTGTTATTTCACGAGTTTGAAGGTTTTGACAGTTCCGTCGCTCATCTGCTGGCGAACAATGTTCAGGCCCCTGTGCAGCGCTGACTGCCGTACACCCGACAGCGAGAAGTAGCTGGCAGAGTGAGTGGCAGTGGCATCGAACGACGCCGCACGAACGGCTGTCTCGCCACTGGCATAGCCCGTCACACCCTTGCCGACCTCCACCATGAGGTTTGCACCAGCACCCGTCTGCTCATTGCCCACGACAGAGGGTACAAGATTGACGTCGAAACCCTCATAGCTATAGTATTCATCAGGATTATAGTACGTACCACTTCCCACTGCTGTCTTGGTGTCTTCCACATTATGACAGTCAGTCATCTGGAAATTATAATCTGCATAACCATGCTTGGCATCGGTATAGTCTCTCGAAGGAATCACACCGTCTTCAAACCAACACTTCTCGGCATAGATATTCGACTTATAGCCATAACCGATGGCGTAGTGATTGCCGGTATTAGAATAGTAGCAGTTAATGATGTGCACCTTACCGAAACGAACACGCGGGCAACGCTCCATCACACCATATCCCCACCAGCAGTTAGCGAAAGTGGTGTTCAACTTGCCCGTATCTTTGTCGGCATTCTTGTCGCTGGAGCCCCACAGATTGGAGAAGCGATGGTCGTTAGCACCACCAGAACCCCCTGCCGTTGGTGGTTTCAGATAGGAGAACTTCGTCCAGGTGATGGTCACATAGTTAGAGCCATTGGTACAGTCTAAGTTTCCGTCTAACCCGTCACGGATATCACAATGGTCTATCCAGATGCGCTGACTGCCTTGGAGGGCGAGGGCATCACCGCCATCGACGTCGTAAGAGCCCGGGCCTTCAAAGGTGAGGTTGCGCATAATGATATTCTCGCAGTCTTCTGAGAACTTGATAATGCCTCCCTTGCTCTTATCCTTGTTGTTGCTATAGATACGTGAACCTGGCAAACCCAGAATCGTCTTGTTTTGTACGTGCAGGATATGAATCTCAGACACGGCAATATCACCTTTCACATATATGATGACCTTTGCGTCGCGCTTCGAGCGGTCGTCAGGATTTCTCTTGTCTAAAGCTGCAAACAATTCTTCTGCCGTGGTAGCCAGCACCTCCTCGCCGCCTTCGCCACCAGTAATCGTACCATCAACCATGCACCACCCGAAGGGTTTGTTCAGGTCGTAAGTGCTCAGCGGCTCTTGTGCCTGGGCAGCCAGAAGCCACCAGCAACCCATTGCCAGCCATATCAGTATTCTCTTCATTTATATATCTTATTCGTTCTTGTCGTTCCGTCGCTCATCTGGAATTCCAGGATGTTAACACCCTTCTGGGGAGCTAACAGCTGAGCGCCATTGAGGTTATAGTATTTGATGCCTATCACCTGAGCATCGTCAGCGGCCTTCACACCCTTGATGGCTGTCACTTCGCCATAATGTTCGTTGCCACGGGTAGACAGGAGGTCTTCGTCCAGCGTGGCTCCTGCACCATTCTCAGGATTACGCAAGATATCAGCCACCAAACTGGCATCATAGACACGACACTTATAGGTGGCATCATTATAGGGGTTATAGACAGTTCCCGTATAGCCTTTTCCGATTTCTACAGCATCGTCCTCACCCAGACAGCCTGTCATGGTGAAGTGGTAAAGTTTGTTATCCTGCAGGAAGTATTTGTTGTGACCACGCATATTGCTCTGGCCGGACTTGATGACGGTCTGGGTGAAGTCCCCATTCTCAATATACATTTTCGAGCTGTGGCCTATGCCAATGCAATACTGTGCTGGGTCGTCTTCTGTACCATTCTCCCACAGGCAATTGGCAATATGCACCTTGCCAAACCGGATTCGAGGACAGCGCTGACCACAACCGTGGTACCACCAGTTGTTGACGAACGTTGCATTGAGGAAGCCCTCATCGTCGCCACGATTGTCGCTGGAGCCCCACATCGAAGAGCAGCGATGGTCGTCACTCTCCCCTGCCCTCGCCCAAGGAGCGATGAGATAGGAGAACTTACACCATGAGATGGTCATATTGTCCGACTTTGTCTTAGCATCGAGGTTGCCATCTACGCCATCTTGAATGTCGCAATGGTCAATCCAGATATTCTTGCTTTCCACCAACTGAATGTTGTCAGCCGCACTGATATCGTAAGCTCCGGCACCCAGCAACGTTACGTTACGGATGATGCAATTCTCCCAGTTCTGGCAATAGAAGAAACCAGCATAGTCAGGGTTATCGTTATGACTGCGGTTAATCAGCGCAGAGCCTGGCAATCCATAGATGGTGCAGTTCTGCATCTTGTCGTAGCGAAGCTTCTCCTTAACCTCAAACTGTCCACTGATATAGATAGTCTTCGAGGCCTTGCCACCCTTACACGCTTGCATGGCGGCACGGATTTCCTCCTCACTGGTTACCACAACAGGATTCTGGTTGTTGCTGCCTGTACACTCCTGTCCGATGGACGCCCAACCGACTGGGGCGTTCTCGTCATACGGCGACAACTGGGCAAAGGAATGAAGAGCACCAACAAAGAGCAGGACGCAACAGAGGAGGGCGACCGCAAGGGTATGATTCAAGCGTAAAAGTTCTTTCATACGGTAAGATGTTTGCACCTAATGAAGTGTAGTTTTTTTTCTTCTAAAGTAGTTTTTTCGAATGCAAAAGTACGTGATTTTCTCCGTTTCCGATTGTAATGAACTAATAAAAGAGACGTAAACGTTTGCGCAAGTGTATTTCCCCCACTTATAGGCTATAAGAACACTTTTTATTACTTCTTAGGAGCAGACTCCTGAGGGGTCTCTTCTATGGTTTTCTGGTCGAAGAGGCCATAGGTAGTTCTGAGCACGGTGAACTCGGTACGTCGGTTCAGTTGATTACAAATCTCTTGCTGTTCTTCGTCTAGCTTCTTGATGAACTCTTCGGTCAGGATGTCGTTCTCTTTCAGGAACGGATATTTCTCTGTGAGCTTGCGGCGGATGGTCTTGGGTTTCTCTTTGCCATAGCCTACAGGCGTCAGTCGGTCAGCACTGATACCATGCTCGATGAGGTACTGCACCACGCTCTCGGCGCGTCGCTGCGAGAGACGTTTGTTGTAGGCTGCCGAGCCGCGGTAGTCAGCATGAGCACTCAGCTCGATGGTTACGTTGGGATTCTCGTTCAGCAGTTCTACCAACTGGTCGAGAGCCTCAGTGGACTCGGGGCGCAGTGTAGCTTTGTCGAAGTCATAATGGATGTTGTCTATCAGTACTGGTGCTGTGATGCTGGCCAGCGGGAATTGCAGCACATATTCCTCCGACTCCTCTACAGGTTCAACTTTCAAGTGCTCCTGATGATTCAGGAAACCCTTGCAGGTTCCTAAGAAAACATAGTCGACACCGGGTTTGATTTGGTGCGTGAACGAACCGTCACCCTTGACACTCAGTTTCAGGTTAGTGCCGTCGTTGCCCACCATATATACCAAGGCCTGCGGCAGTTCGTAGCCGTCCTTCTCGTACACCCAGCCTTTGACGGTCTGAATAATCTCGGGGTTATAGAACGAGTAGATGTGGTCCCAGCCCTTGCCGTCACCGCGGTTAGAGGAGAAGAAACCTTTGTTATGCAAACCTTCAAAGGTCATGCCGAAGTCGTCGCCTTGTGAGTTTAAGGGATAGCCTGGATGCTCCAACGTCCAGCCGGTGCTGTCTGGATGGGCAATAAAGATGTCCAGTCCGCCCATGCCTTCATGACCGTTGCTGGAGAAGTATAAGTCGCCATTGGGACGGAAGGTCGGAAACTGCTCATCTCCGGGGGTGTTGATGAGCGCCCCTAAGTTCTCTACACCTCCGACACCGCTGGTCGTCAGTCGGACGCGCCAAATGTCGTAGCCACCCATGCCGCCTGGCATGTCGCTGGTGAAATAAAGCCACTGGCCGTCGGGACTGACGGCAGGGTGAGCGTAGGCCGATAGTGTGTCGCGGGTTAGTTTCAACTCTGTTGCTTTGCTCCATGCAGCATCCGAGCGATTACTGGTGGCGATATTGGCGTAGCGAGGGTAGGAGGGGTCTGTCTTACATTGCGTGAGGTACATCGTCCGACCGTCGGGCGAGAAGCTGCACGCACCCTCGTCACCGTCGCTGTTTAGCTCGGTGTCTATGACTTCCGGTTTCTGCCACTTTCCTTTATCATCCTTCTGTGAAAAGAATATGTCGGCATTCTTGGTTCCCGTGATGCCACTCAATTCGTCTCCCTTGGCCTGATTGCGGGTGGAGGTGAAGAACAGCATGTCGTACTGGTCGCCATATAGCATGGGCGAGTAGTCTGCTCGACGGGAGTTGAAGAAATTCTCGCGCTTTACTGTGTATGCCGAGCCTTCCTCCTTCCACTGTTGAGCTTTCTGGGCCGAACGGAGTCCGTTGCGCGCTAACTGGATGTATTCTTTCTGCTGTTGGATGTCGGCAGAATCCAGAAATGTCTGGAAAGCTTTAGCAGCCTCTTTGTAATTGGCGTTCTTCATCAACTGTTGCCCCAGTCGCAGCTGTGTCAGAGAGTCTGCCTGCTTGTAGCGGATGACATTGTTGTAGGCGGCAATCGCTTTCTGTGTGTAGTTGATACGGCGGTAGCATTCTGCCATCTTCAGGGCAATCTTTCCACGTTGTTGCCGTTCTTTGGCTGGCGTTTGGCTGTAGGCCTTGCGATATTTGGTGGAAGCGTCGTAGTATTCGCCTAACGCATAGAACTTGTCACCTTTCTTCAGTGCCTGCTCTGCACCACACCCCGTCAGGAGCATGGGTGTCAGCACTATATATATAATAAGGTGTAAGTTCCGTTTCATATTATTTTACGAATTTCTTTCCGTCAGTGATGTTCATTCGCGGATTGATGCTGCAAAGGTACAACAAATAGTTGTATTATCAGCGATTTTGGACGAAAATTTGTGTCAGCAGCAGTGCAAAAGAAGCCGCCTTCCGCCGTTTACACATTTTAACGCAAAATCGGAAAGAAGTGATAAGTTGCTCGCAAATTTAAGAAATTTCGGACGTTTCAAGTGTGAGGAAAGAATCAATCATTATTCAGGCTGTTTTTTTGCTCGGTGTCTCTTGATGCGCTGAACCAGTTCAACGATGAACGTAAGGATGATATAGGTGAACAGACCAGCCAGAATTCCATCGGAGATACTGCCAGTAACAGGCATGAGCAGAATGGTCAAGAAGGCAGGCATGGTCTCTTCAGGTTTAGTCAGTGAAATGTGCCGAACGGAACTGAAAAGATAGAAACCGGCCATGACCATAACAGGTGCTGTGGCAGCAGCAGGGATTGCCAGGAATAGTGGTGCCAGAAATAGACTAACCAGGAAGCAAAGGGCAATGACCAACGCAGAGAGTCCTGTACGTCCTCCCTCGGCCACACCAGTTGCACTTTCTACATAGGTCGTAACGGTGCTGCAACCTAAGCAGGCACCTGTTATAGTGCCTAATGCATCACTGAGCATGATGACCTGCATGCGGGGAATACGCCCATTCTTACGGATAAGTCCTGAGTTAGCCATCACACCCACGATGGTGCCAAGACTATCGAAGACGTCGAAGAAAAGCATGATGAGCACACAGACCCAAAGGTCAGGGGTAAAGATCGTGTTCCACGAAAATTGACAGAAGAGTGGTGCAGGAGATGAGGGCGTCTCAAAGATGTTGTCTGGTATCGTTGTCACCCCTAAAGGAATGCCTATAATGGTCACAATAGTGATGCTTAGCAGTAGGCCGCCTTTGACGCGCATGATGGTAAAGAGTCCTGTCAGGATAAGGCCTACGACAAACAATACAGAAGATGTACTGGTCAGCGTTGCCATGTGGTTGAAGATGGTGCCGTCAGCCAGCAGACCGCTGTTCTTAAACCCTATCATGGCAATGAAGAAGCCGATACCTACGGCGATAGCGTGCTTCAGCGAGGTTGGCACCATGTCAAAGATAATCTGGCGCATGTTGCTCAGACACAATAGTACGAAGAGAATTCCTTCGATAAGTACGGCAGTAAGGGCGAATTGCCACGAATAGCCCAGTGCGAGGCAGATGGTTTGGACGAAGAACACGTTCAGCGTCAGACCAGGTCCTTGGCCAAAAGGACGCTTGGCCAGAAAAGCCATGAATAGCGTTCCAACAACGGTGGCAAGTGCAGTGGCTGTAAATACGGAGTTGACAGGGAAACCTTTGGCTGCCAATGGCATGAACATGGCGGGGAGCAAAGCCAGGATATACGACATGGTGATGAAGGTCGTCAGTCCAGACATGATTTCCTCCTTCAAGTTGTGACGTTGTGTGGAAAAGCCCACGAGTGCAAATAGTTTCTCTTTCATGGCCTTATGCTGCTATGGGAACGATGAAATCAAATTTAGCTCCTCCGGTATAGTTTGGGTCGAGTGTGAGTGTGCCACCAAGCCGCTCAGCTATCATACGGGCGATGGTCAATCCCAGTCCTGTGCCTTGTGTGAAGTTGTCGAGCTTGACAAAACGCTGAAAGATTTCCTCACGTTTGTCTGCAGGTATGCCAGGACCAGAGTCCTTGACCGTGAAATGCAGATGATTCCCTTCCTCGCTGAGTGTCAATGAAATAGAACCCTCCTTGGTGAATTTGGCTGCATTGTCCAACAATTTGTTGAGCACGGTATGAATCATTTGGGGATGGGTTGTAATCATCCGTTCTTCCGGAAGGTCGTTTGTGCATTCAAATGTCACTCCGTTGACTACTAACGGACGAATGGCATCGGCTGCTTGCGTAGCCAGTGATGAGGCCAGGCAGACTTCAGGCGCTTCGAGTTCTGTACGACTCTCCATATCGGAGATAAGGATGAGGTCGTCCAAAATGTTTGTCAATTGACGGGTGTTGTCCTGAATGCGCTGGCAGAGGTCGAGGCGATCGCCCTCAGGAAGATCTATACCCGGAATAGTAAGTACCTGCGTGAATCCACTAATAGAATTGAGCGGGGTCCTGATCTCGTGAGTCATGCTTTGCATGAAGCTGGTCTTGGCTTTAGAGGCTGCTTCGGCGTGGTCGCGTTCTATTTCTAACTGTTTATTCTGCGCTAAGACAATGTTGCGCTCGCGTTCCAATTGTTGATTCTTGATTTCCAAAGTACGGTTCCAGCGACTGTTCAGCATCAAAAATACTAAGATGGCCCCCACGCCCAATATCATGGCAATACCGCCAGTCGTAAAATGGGACCGCTGTCGTAACAATTTGTTTTGTGCCTGAAGTGCACTGATGTCCGTCACTTCGCTCAACGTGTCTGGTTCTTCGTCATCAGGAACGGCGTTGTTGTGAATGCTGCTTGCCAATTGCAAGCTGAGGATAGGTGCATTGTCAGAAATCTGTTTAATCCTGGTGTTCTGGCAGGAGAAAACAGAAATCATGATAACTGCAAGCAGCGTGATGACCGGATGATGACGTTGATTTAACATAAGATTATGGTTTGTGCGATTTTCCGAATGCAAAGGTAGGGTGTTATTTGTGAAAGTGTACTCAAAACACCGACATTCTTGTGAAATATCTTGATTTGTGGTGTATAAAATCATGATTTTACACACTTTTCTTGCTTATTTCATATAAAATATGTAACTTTGCAGTCAAAGAAATATAAGGAAGATGAAGGAGATGCAATTCACCGCCATGGTACTGATGTTGATACTTGCATCGACATTGGTTGTCTTGTTGCCCCGTCGGGTGATGAACGATTCCGTATTGAATCGTTCACGGTGGCTGATGGTTGGTGGAATATCTTTAGTTGCCATCCAGTTTATGCTTCAATATGTCTTTGGCTTCCGTCAGATGGGTGTTACGCAGGCTGTGATGGTTAACCTTTTGTTCTTTATTCCCTGTTCTTCGTTGTTTAATTTGAGCATACTTAACCTCCAGCAGAAAGGAAGCCTGTTGAGGTTTGATGTGTTGGCCGGACTGGCAACCTGTGTGGGTGCAGTGATTGCTATTGCCACGGCGGCCTATGTGTCGGGTGATGCTTTGGCCGACACCAAGGTTATGCAATGGGCGGAGTATACCTCTGGCCTGTTCTATTGCCTGATGCAGTCTTATTATGTCTATCGGTTATTCGTAAACAACCGGCAGTTGAAGAAAACGTTGAACGATTATTATGAATATCAGGCGCAACATTTGTTGCGTTGGATGAATCAGAGTGTCGTCCTGATGGGACTGATGGCTTGCTGCGTGCCATTCCTGATTTTCAGCTCGGGTCTGCTATTGCTCATTTATGCATTACTCATTTTTTTCTCTATCTATTATATTACGTTCAGTTTTATCTGTTATTGTGTGAGTAACGACTCGCATCAGGTGGAACTGGCACAACAAAATGCCAAGGATGAAGGTATTGCAGACAAGACAGAAAAGAACGAACCTGCTATCACCGATGTGGAACTTCAACGCGTAACAAATGCCGTGGAAAAATGGTTGGCTGCCGAAGGGCATCTGCGTAGCAGTATCACGGTGGCCACAGCAGCTACCGCCATGCATGTACCTCAGCGACTCTTGCGTGCCTGGTATCAGAAGGAAGGCTTCGAATCCTATAGCGACTGGTTGCAGCAACTTCGTGTGAAACATGCCAAACAACTGTTGGTTCAGCATCCGGAGTGGTCGGTAGATACCATTGCCGAACAGTGTGGGTTCAGCAGTCGCAACTATTTCCACCGTATCTTCCTGAAACTCACAGGGCAGACACCGTCACAATATGTGGCAAGTGCACAGGAAAAGTAACTGGCATACAAGGCATAAGTGTCGTGTAGTCTTTATTTTTTCTTTCCTTTTCCCTTCTTTTTCTCCTCTTCTTGAGGCATCACGGTAATTCGACGGTTGGTAGGATCAGTCATTACATCGTGAACGATAGACGTAACCTGGTCTTTCAACTCCTGAATAAACTGGGAAGCATCGTATTTCTGGTGCTCTATGTCACGCAGTTTCTTCTCCCAGATACCCGTTAACTCGCAGCTTTTTAGCAGGTCTTCGCGGATAAGGTCAATCAGTTCGATGCCTGTTGGTGTGGCCACAAGGCGTTTGCGGTCGCGACGGATGTAGTGGCGTTTGAAAAGTGTTTCGATGATTGAAGCGCGACTGGAAGGACGACCAATGCCGTTCTCCTTCATGGCAGCACGCAAGGTCTCGTCTTCCACAAACTTGCCTGCCGTCTCCATAGCCCGTAGCAGCGAGGCTTCATTATAATATGGTGGCGGTGTGGTCATCTTCTCCGTTAGTGTGGGAGCATGTTCACCACTTTCGCCTTTGACAAAGGTGGGCAGGGTCTTTTCTTCATCGCCTTCCTTTTTCTCGTCGTCATCATTCTCTTGACTTTTGACTCCCGACTCCTGCCTAACAACACGCCAGCCAGGTTCGAGGATTTCCTTGCCCGTTACTTTGAACTCGATGCCATCCACTTCGCCCAATACAGTTGTCGTTGAAAACTTACAATCGGGCAGAAAAACGCCGATAAAGCGACGTGCCACTAAATCAAATACCTTACGCTCAGCATCACTGAGATTCTGTGGAATGACGCCCGTGGGGATGATAGCATGGTGGTCGGTAACTTTCGAGGTATCGAAGACGCGCTTGGTCTTCTTCAGTGCCTTACCGCCAATGGGTTTGATGAGCGGAGCATACGGCGTTACACCACCGAACTGCGTCTGGTAGAGACCGTTAAGTGTCTGAGGACACTTGGGATAGATGTCGTCGCTGAGATACTGCGTATCCACACGGGGATAGGTGGTGTACTTTTTCTCGTAGAGGGCCTGAATGAGGTTCAGCGTCATTTCGGCAGAGAATCCGAACTTGCGGTTGCAGTCCACCTGAAGTGATGTGAGGTCATAAAGCTGAGGAGGCTGTTCCTTGCCTTCCTTCTTCTCGACCTTCGTAACAGTAAAAGGCTTGCCTTCGATGGTCTTGAACGCTTCTTCACCCTCTTCCTTGCTCGTGAACTTGCCCTTGGTGGCCGAAAAGGTGGTGTCGCGGTAGACGGTTGCCAACACCCAGTAAGGCTCTGGCTTGAAGTTGTCGATCTCCTTCTGACGGTTGACAATAAGTGCCAGTGTAGGGGTTTGCACGCGACCAATACTGAGTACTTGGCGGTTCTGTCCGTACCTTAATGTATAAAGACGGGTACAGTTCATCCCTAATAGCCAGTCGCCAATAGCGCGCGACAGACCTGCCATATAGAGCGGCTGGTAGTCGGACTGGTCCTTCAGATTCTGGAAGCCCTCACGGATGGCCTCATCAGTCATCGAGGAAATCCACAGACGACTGACGGGACACTTAGCTTGTGCTTTCTGCATCACCCAACGCTGGATGAGCTCACCTTCTTGTCCGGCGTCACCACAGTTTACTATACGCTCAGCTTTCTGCATCAGGCCTTCGATGATGCTGAACTGCTTTTTGATGCCTTGGTCGTCAATGAGCTTGATACCGAACCGCTCAGGTATCATAGGCAGTGACGTCAGGTTCCACGAACGCCACATGGGCGTATAGTCCTGCGGCTCCTTCAAGGTGCATAGGTGTCCGAAGGTCCATGTTACCTGAAAACCATTACCTTCCATGTAGCCGTCATGCGACGACGTGGCTCCGATGATGCGGGCAATGTCCCTTGCTACGCTGGGTTTCTCTGCGATACAAACTATCATAATGGCTGCAAAGGTACTAAAAAGAAGGAAAAGTAAAAAGTGAAAAGTGAAAAATTTGCTTCCACCGCTGTTTTTTACCCTTTTATTTTTTTTATCTTTTATTTTTTTTCTACCTTTGCAGCCGCAATCACTAAACTGATAAGCATTGAATAAGAAAAAGAAAATGAAAAACAGATTATTGAAAGCATTGCTGTCGGCCTTGATGCTGACAGTTTTTGCAGTGTCTGCCACTGCTCAGGAACAGCAGAAGGAGCAGAAAATCGACTGGGTGCAGGAGTTGAAGGACCGCATTACCATCAATGGTTACATGCAGGGAGCCTATCTCTACAGTGACCAAGGTGGAGAGACAACCAGCACATTCCAGTTCAAGCGAGCCATCTTTTGGATAAAGGCGAGGATTACCGACCGCTGGTCGTTTCTCTTCATGAACAACTTTGCCATAACGCCGGGGCCGCTGGAGTATTGGACGGACTTTCGTGTGACGAACAATAAGGCACTCACCATTCGTATAGGACAATTTCAGCACCCGTTTTCGTTGGAAAGTCCTCTTACGCCCACTATGTTAGAGCTTATCGACATCACTTCGCAGGCTGTTACCTATCTGGCTAATGGTAACGAACCGTTGTTGGGACCGAACTATGGTCGCGACCAGGGTATCATGCTATTGGGTGACTTGTTTAACGACCGCTTTCACTATGCGCTAGCTGTGATGAATGGACAAGGTATCAACGTCAGGGACGGCAATAGCGATAAGGATGTTATCTTGAAGTTAGAATACCGACCTTCGAAACTGGCGCGTATTGTCGTTTCTGGCCAGAAGGGTCGCGGACATGCTGTGAAGCCCTGCGAATGGAATCCTATTGCTGTGGGTGAAAACTATCGTCGCGACCGCATCAGCGTTGGCGGTGAGATGCGAATCCCCACACAGTTAGGCCGTAAGTCAACGAGTGGCGGCATCTGTCTGCGTAGTGAGTTCCTTGCAGGCAAGGATGGTGACGTGGGAAGTCGTGGCGCTTATATGACGGGGTCTGTAGCTCTGGGCAAAGGCATTGATGCCATTGCTTCTGCCGACTACTATGACCGCAATACATCAGTCAGCGGGTGGCAGAGGACAGACCTCACGGGAGGCCTGCAGTACTGGTTCTACCCCAAGTGTCGTGTTCAGCTCCAGTATACTCACAGTTTCTGCGGACATATGATGGGCAAGGACTATAACCGCATTCAAGGCCAAGTTCAGGTGGCGTTTTGATAATTAAAGATTAAGAATGAAAGATTAAAGATTAAACAAGGATTTAACGACATATTATGATAGTAAAGATATTGCTCACCATCATCTTTCTCGTTGTGATGGTCGGAGTGGGAGTTTACTCACGCAAGCAAGCGAGTAGTGTGGATGGTTTCGTACTGGGTGGTCGTTCTGTAGGCCCTTGGCTGACAGCTTTCGCATACGGAACGAGTTATTTCTCGGCAGTGGTCTTTGTAGGCTATGCCGGACAGTTTGGTTGGAAGTATGGCCTGTCGTCAACGTGGATTGGCGTGGGCAATGCCCTTATCGGCTCGCTATTGGCCTGGTTGGTGTTAGGCCGGCGTACCAAATTGATGACCCAGCATATTGAAAGCCGCACCATGCCTGATTTCTTCGGAACCCGTTTTGACAGTCAGGGATTGCGCGTGGTGGCATCAATTATCGCCTTTGTCTTTCTGATACCATACACGGCAGGTGTCTATAAAGGCATCTCTACGCTTTTCGAGATGGGATTCGGTATCCCCTACGAATACTGTGTCATCATTATGGCTGTACTGACAGCGATTTACGTGATCTTGGGTGGGTATAAGGCTACGGCCATGAACGACTTCGTGCAGGGGGTTATCATGCTCTTCGGCATTATCATCGTCATTGCTGCTGTGCTGAACACGCAGGGCGGATTGACAACAGCGATAGATAAAATGGCAGCGTTACCCGCTGATACCGCTGATAGCGGTTCTGCCGTTGTCGCCAACGGTGGTTTTGCCTCATGGTTTGGCCCTGACCCTTGGGGATTGTTAGGAGTCGTTATTCTGACATCATTGGGAACTTGGGGTTTGCCGCAGATGGTTGGCAAGTTCTACAGCATTACCGACGAGAGCGCCATCAAGCGAGGTACTGTCATTTCAACGGTCTTTGCACTGATTGTGGCTGGTGGCTGTTATTTCTTGGGCGGATTCGGCCGTCTCTTCGGTATGCCTCCTGTGCTGCCCAACGGCAAATTGGCCTTCGACAGCATTGTGCCGTCAATGCTCGTGACATTACCTGACGTCATCATTGCTTTGGTGGTGTTACTGGTGCTGTCAGCGTCTATGTCTACGTTGGCTTCACTGGTGCTGACATCATCGTCTACGATGACGCTAGACCTTATCTATCGTGATAAAAAGGCGCTCCCAGGTGAGGTGGAGGAAGGTAGTATTGACGATATGGTTTCTGAGAAGATTGAACGTCGCAAGGTAGTCATCATGCGCGTACTTATTGTATTCTTTATCGTTATTTCATTGATGATAGCCCTCAACCCGCCCACATTCATCGCTCAGCTGATGGGTATTTCGTGGGGTGCTTTGGCAGGAGCGTTCCTGGCTCCCTTTATGTTAGGACTCTACTGGCGTGGTGTGACGACATATAGCGTATGGGCTTGCTTCGTGTGGGGTGTCGGAATCACTGTTGTCAATATGCTGGCAGGTAATCCCATCAACCCCATCAACTGCGGGGCTATTGCCATGGTAGGCGGCTTTCCTGTGGTGTGGATAGTCAGTCTTCTGACGCCTAAAATGAAAAGAAATATCGTGGATAGAATATTCCAATGCTATCAATAAGATGAAGGGGGGCGGAGAAAACCGCCCCTTCATCTTGCTTTGTTTCTTCAATAAGCATGCTCATTCTTGATTTCCTGCTTGTCAAGTTTCTTCTTGTCGATAGCTCGCCAAGCGTAGACGATATAGGCTAAGACAAATGGGACGAGTAGGGAGACGTAAAACATCGTGCGAAGCGTGAATTCGCTGCTGCATGAGTTGGCCATGGTCAGTGAAGACTGGAGATCAGCGGTAGACGGATAATAGGCTGTGTGGTTCCATGCCGAGCAGAGCAACAGAGCCAGTACAGTCAAAACGGTACCGATGCCAGCAGGCCAGATGCCGCTAATATAGGTTTTGGAAACAAGTGTCTTGCCTATACCCAAAAGTACCAGAACAACACCTGTTAATAATAGAATAAGGAGATACCACATGTCGATCAGGTTGTGGAAATACTTGTTGGGCTCCATATAGATGATACCCTCGTCGGTATAGGCATAGCCGTCTTTCAGCATCAGGTGTACAAAGTAGGCGATAAAGAGGATAAGGAATGGTACGGAAGCACCGATGAGGCGTAGGGAACCGCGGCTGCGGATGTCTTCGTCGTTTACGTTATTCATCACATAGAGGATGCCTAACACACGTGCCAAGAAGAATACTGCCAGTCCAAAGATGAGTACCCATGGATTGAGCAGAGCGTCCAGTCCGTGAGAAGCGTTGGCCCACTGGGAGATAACAGGTGTAAAGGAGTCGGCATCCACCAGGTTCTCCTTGGTTACAATGAAGTTGCTACCTTCAAAGAAGGTGGCTACGGCACCGCCTAACAGAAGAGGACCTAAAATGCCGTTGAGCACCAAGAAGAATTGGAATGTCTTGGGGCCGAGAAAATTGCCGAGTTTGTTTTGGAACTCGTAGCTGACAGCTTGTAGCACGAAAGTGAACAGAATGAGCATCCAAAGCCAATAGGCTCCGCCGAAGCTGGTGGAGTAGAACAGGGGATAGGAGGCGAAGAATGCTCCGCCAAAGGTGACAAGTGTGGTGAATGTGAACTCCCATTTTCGTCCTGTGGAATTTAGCACCAGCCGCTTTCCCTCCTCAGTATAGCCGAGAGAACGGATACAGGAGTTGGCGCCCTGGACGAAAAGCAGAAACACCAGAAGCGCACCCAAAAGGGCGACGACGAAACACCAGTAATGTTGCAGAAATTCGTATGTCATAGTTTCAATGATCAATTGTCTATTATTAATTAGGCTTCAGCCGAGTATTCCGGCCCTTTCTTAATCTGCTTGAGCAGGATGTTGATTTCAACAGCAAGCATGGTGGTGAAGAGAATGAGGAAGAGGAAGAAGGTCAAGGCGACTGCAGAACTCTGGATGTCGCTGACGGAGACCCATGTGGGTAGCATGTCCTGAATGGTCCAAGGTTGTCGTCCAAACTCTGCAACCAACCATCCACTCTCCGATGCTATATAGGCCAGTGGCACTAAGGCGATGGCTATCCAATAATGCCATGCCGGAAGTGCTGCCATGTCATACTTTTGAAGGAATCGCTTAGGGAATTGGTAGCTTACAGCCAAGACCGCGGCAAAAAACAGGATAAACAAGCACCCTAATCCCACCATCATGCGAAAAGCCCAGAAGTTAATGGCAATCGGGGGTACCGCGTCTTGCCTGTCTTTCATGTAGCCATATCCGAAATAGGGCATGTTGGTCTGTATAGTTGTCAGCAAGTCGTTGAGAGTCGCTTTGTCAGCACCTTCCTTTTTGGCTTTGCGATAAGCGGCCAGGGAAGTAATCGCTTGTTTGCCGCGTTCTATCTTCTCGTCCATCGAGGGCTCAGTCTTTCCATCGGGAGTGACGTATCCGTTCAGAATGTCGTTGATGCCCGGAACGAAGCCTTGCGGGTCGTTGGTGGCCATGATAGAGAGCGCATAGGGAACTTCAATGCCAGGAATGATGGCCAGCCCCTGTTCGGTGCCTCCGTTGTGTAGCCCTTCGATAGCAGCCATCTTCATGGGCTGATACTTGGCAACCTGCTGGCCGCTGATGTGTCCAGTGAAAGCGGCACCTAAGGCTGCTATAAGTCCTACTAAGGCGCCAATCTTGATGCTCTCTTTAGCCAAACGCACCTCGCGTTTCTTCAAGAGATACCAGCAAGAGACCGCTACTACGAAGACAGCTCCGACAATCCATGCAGAGATGACAGTGTGAAAGAACTTTCCAACGGCAAACGGTGAGAAGGCTACAGCCAGGAAGTCAACCATCTCATTACGCATGGTATCTGGATTGAATTCACAACCAACGGGATGCTGCATCCAAGCGTTAGCTACCAGAATCCACCAAGCTGAGATGGTGGCACCTAGTCCAGTCAACCATGTGGATGCCAGATGGAATCCTGGTGATACCTTCTTCCATCCGAAATACATGACTGCTACGAAGGTTGATTCCATGAAGAAGGCCACAATGCCCTCGATAGCCAGTGGTGCTCCGAAGATATCACCGACGAACCATGAGTAGTTTGACCAATTGGTGCCAAACTCGAATTCCAGGATGATGCCTGTGGCAACGCCCATGGCAAAGTTGATACCGAAAAGCCGCTGCCAAAACTTTGCCGTGTCTCGCCAAAACGTGTCACGGGTCTTGTACCAGCGTGTTTCGCAGATGCCCATAATGACCGCAAGACCGAGTGTCAACGGTACGAAAAGCCAATGATAAATGGCTGTCAGGGCAAATTGTGCTCTCGCCCAATTGACGGCACTGGCATCGATGTTTAATAACAAGTCGCTCATAGCTGTTTTACAATTAAAGTAATATTATTTCTCTGTTTTGTCTTCTATGTTTAACGTCTGCGTAGCTACAAATTCTGCTTCCTGCCCCTTGTTGGCATGTTCCTTGATGTAATTGGGAAAGAAGAATACTTTGAGAATGGCAAAGATGATAAAGAGCTTAATAGCGATGATGGTCCATAAGGTCCGGCCTAACCGCATCTGTCGGAAACCGTCATAGTAAAGGTCATAGACCCGATAGAGAAAGCCCTTTTTCATGGAGTTATTGGTCTTAATATCGTTAATATTGATGCAAATATAGTAAATATATTCAAAACTACCAACTTTTTTTGGAAGTTTCGAAGAAAAAAATTATCTTTGCATTCGTTTTCGGAAAGCTGGTCGATGAATGATTGGCAAAAAGAACATTATTTTTGAATGCTAATGAAGAAGGTTATAACGATTATTTCGGGGTTGATGACTTTTGGCTTGTTGTCTATGTCGGCTCAGCGGGTATTGAGCCTGGATAGTTGCAGGGCTATGGCACTCCGCAATAATAAACAACTTAGCGTGTCGAAGGTCAAGCAAGATGTTGCAAGGGATCTGAGGAAATCGGCTCGCACCAAGTATCTGCCTCACATAAGTGCTGTAGGAGGCTATGCCTATACCAGTCGGGAGATATCCATCCTGAATGATGATCAGAAGTCTGCCTTGAGCAATATCGGAACGCAGCTTGGTACAGGTATCAGGAGTTCGGTGGCCTCTTATACCGCTACACTGCCTGCTACTTTGCAGACGATGTTGACGCCGATGTTGAATAAGTTGTCGGGTGATTTGGCTCCCATGTCTGATGCATTGAATAGGAAAGGACAGGAGATTGTCGATGCTTTTGAAACAGACACCCGCCACTCTTTTGCTGCAGGTATCGTGGTAACCCAGCCCGTCTTTATGGGTGGTGCCATTGTTGCCATGAATAAGTTGGCAGATATCCATGAGCAGTTTGCCCAAAATTCGGCCGAGGCCAAACGCCAGATGACCCTGTATCAGATTGATCAGGCATACTGGCAAGTGGTTTCGCTGCGCCATAAGCAGAAGTTGGCGCAGGGTTATCTGGACTTGGTCAAGAAATTGGACGATGATGTGCAGAAGATGATTCGTGAAGGTGTGGCTACCCGAAGCGACGGTCTAAGTGTCAGTGTGAAGGTAAACGAGGCCGAGATGATGCTGATGAAGGTTGATGACGGCCTGACACTTTCACGCATGTTGCTTTGTCAGCTGTGCGGAATACCTGTTAATGAACAAGTGACGCTGGTCGAGGAGGATTCTGATGAGATAGCGGGAACTTTTGCCTCGCAGCAAACTGTTGGCTCTGGCTTTGCTATTGCTACTGTGAATCGTCCGGAACTGAAGATGCTGCAGAATGCAGTTGATATGGGCAGACAGACAACGAATATCCTCAAGGCAGGCAATCTGCCGCAGGTGTTGCTGACTGGCGGCTGGTTAGGCACTAACCCCAGTGTGTACAATGGTTTTGAGCATAAGTTCAAAGGAGCGTGGAACGTGGGTGTTCTCGTTCGCGTCCCCATTTGGAACTGGGGTGATGTTATGTATAAGGTTCGTGCTGCTAAAGGAGCTACAACGATTGCAACCTTGGAAATGGAAGACGTTCGTGAGAAAATTGAACTGCAAGTCAGTCAGAGCGAATTCCAGGTAAACGAAGCCAACAAGAAGTTGCAACAGGCTCAGAGCAGTATTCAACGTGCCGATGAGAATTTGCGTACGGCAAGTTTAGGCTTCAAGGAAGGTGTCATCTCCTCGACGACGGTCATGGAGGCTCAGACGGCTTGGCTTCAGGCCCAGTCCCAGAAGATTGATGCAGAGATTGAGGTCAAACTGAGTCAGGTTAATCTGCAAAAGGCATTGGGAACTTTGCAATAATGAGTAGAGACGTCGAGCATGTCTTCACATCGAAATAACGAAATAACGAAAAAAACATTATAAACAATGAATGCAAAAACACAACATAACAACCTTCTGCTGGCTGTTATTGGTTTTACAGCTGTAGTGATTATCGTTGCTGTGATAGGATTCTTTGCCTTTGGTCGTGAGCCTGAGGTTATCCAGGGGCAAGTAGAGGTAGGCGAATACCGCGTATCCAGCAAGGTGCCCGGTCGTATTTTGGAAATACGAGTCAAAGAGGGTGATTTTGTCAAGGTAGGTGATACTTTGGCTATTCTCGATGCTCCCGAGGTGCGTGCCAAGATGGAACAGGCCCGTAGCGCGGAAGATGCTGCTTCTGCCTTGGAGCTAAAGGCTCAGAACGGTGCTCGAGAAGAGCAGATTCGCGGGGCTTACAACCTCCTTCAGCAAGCTAAGGCTGGCTATGAGATTGCCGAGAAGTCCTATCAGCGTATTCAGCGATTGTTTGACGAGGGTGTCATCAGTGCTCAGAAGCGTGACGAGACCTATGCCACCTATAAGGCTATGGAGGCTCAGATGAAGGCGGCTCAAAGTCAGTACGACATGGCCGTTAACGGTGCCCGTCGTGAAGACAAGATGGCTGCTGCTGCTCAGGTTGGCCGCGCTAGGGGCGCTGTGCAGGAGGTGAACTCATACATCCATGAAACCGTTCAGATAGCCCAGATGGAAGGCGAGGTGATGGATATCTATCCCAAACAGGGCGAATTGGTTGGTACAGGCTCGCCTATTATGACCATCGCTATTATGAAGGACATTTGGGGCACTTTCAATGTCCGCGAGGATCAGCTGAACGGTTTGGCCATGGGAAAGACGTTTACTGCTTTCGTCCCAGCCTTCAACAAGGACATTCAGATGAAAGTGTACTACATGAAGGATCAAGGCTCTTATGCTGTTTGGAAAGCTACCAAGGCTAATGGACAATACGACCTGAAGACCTTTGAGGTCAAGGCACGTCCTGTAGAAGCCATGGAGGGCTTGCGTCCGGGTATGTCGCTGGTTATCAAATAGTAATCATAATTAAACATTCGGTCTTGGAGACACTGAGGCACATATATGCGTTGTCGGTGAGGGAGTGCAAGATTTTTCTGCGTAATCCCATCTATCCGTTCTGTATGATTGTCTTCCCGTTGCTGGCGATGTTCTTCTTTACTTCTATGCTGCAGGAAGGACAACCTATGGATATGCCAGTTGGTGTCGTCGACTTGGATAATACATCGACCACCCGAAATCTGATACGTCGTCTCGATGCTTTCCAGTCTAGCCACGTTGTTGCTCATTATTCCTCATTATCCGAGGCGCGTCAGGCCATTCAGGAAAACAAGATTTACGCTTTCCTCTATATTCCTGAAGGTACGACGGAGAAGATGCTCAGTGCTCGTCAGCCCAAGGTGTCCTATTATTATTCCATGACGACTTTGTCGGCAGGTTCTCTGCTTTATCGTGACCTGAAAACCATCGCAACCTTGGGGTCTGCAGCTTTGGGACAGGCAACTATGCGGGCCAAAGGGCTTACTGACCGGCAGATAGCTACTTTCTTGCAACCTATACATATTGACCTGCACCAACTGAACAATGCCACAACCGACTATAATACTTATCTGTCAACGGTAATGGTACCCGGTGTGATGATGCTGTTTATTTTCCTCATTACTACCTATGCCATCGGTACTGAGTTGAAGTTCCATCACTCTCAAGAACTGATGAGAATGGCTGGTGGTCATGTCAAGGTTGCCTTGTTGGGAAAGTATCTGCCCCATACCTTGCTCTGGCTTTCATTGGTATTCGGCTACTCCTATTATGTGTTTGGTGTACTTCATTTCCCGCATCCTGGTGGAGTAGGGATGATTGTGCTGTCCAACTGCCTCATGGTATTTGCTGCTCAGGGTTTTGGCATTTTTGCTTTCGGTTTGATGCCCTCATTGCGTATGTCGATGAGCATCAGTTCGTTGTGGGCAGTACTGAGTTTCTCGATGGCGGGTGCGGCTTTCCCTGTGATGGCTATGGACGGTGCTTTGCAGTCATTGTCGTGGCTGTTCCCCTTGCGACATTACTGGTCGGTCTATCAGACGTGTGTCTTTAACGGTTTCGGTATTCTGGATGCCTGGTGGCACGTTGCTGCCTTGTTGGCATTCATGCTGTTGCCGATACTCGTCACCAGTAAAATCAAGAATGCAATGTTGACTTACGTATATATACCATAAGTGATGAAGAAAGACGGACTGTTTAAGTTGATAGTCGAAGGACTATACGACACCTGCTACATCTGGCGTGAAGAATTACGTCAGTTGTTGAAGGATGAAGGCGTTCTCATCTTCTTCATTATAGTGCCTATTGCCTATCCGTTGTTGTATTCCTGGATATATAATAATGAGGTGGTGCGTGAAGTCCCTGTGGTAGTTGTTGATAATGCTCATAGCCACATGAGCCGTGACTTCATCCGTCGTTGCGATGCCTCTCCGGATGTGAAGATTGCCTATTATGCCTCTGATATGGATGAGGCCAAAATGCTGATGGGCAAAGAACTTGTTGAGGCAGTCTATTATATTCCTTCCGACTTTCAGAGCCGTCTGAACCGCATGGAGCAGAGTACGGTCAGCGTGTTCTGCGATATGAGCATGATGCTTACATACAAGGCTGCCTATATGACGGCTATGGCTGTTTCGCAGGAGATGAACAGTGAGATTCAGATTAAGCTTTCCGGAAAATATACCAAACGGGAGGAAGAACTGCAGGTTCAGCCTTTGGCAGCCGGTGATGTCCCTATTTTCAGTCCTGCCGGCGGCTATGGTTCTGGCGTGTTGCCGGCTGTACTGATGTTGATTTTACAGCAGACACTGGTGCTTGGCATCGGTATGTCGGCAGGTACAGCTCGTGAATCCAACCGATTCCGTGATTTGGTACCTATCCAGAAACACTATCATGGTATGTTCCGCATCGTCTTTGGAAAGACGCTGTGCTATTTTATGATTTATGCTTTGATGGGCACGTGGCTGACTGTTGTAGTGCCGCGAATCTTCCATTTCCCCTGTCTGGGTCATTGGGACGATTTGTTAGCGATTATGATTCCCTATATTTTGGCTTGTATTTTCTTCGGTATCACAATGTCGTGTATCGTGCGTTACCGAGAGAATGTGATGTTACTGATGGTCTTTGTTTCCGTTCCGCTGTTGTTCCTCAGCGGTGCCTCGTGGCCACAGAGCAGCATACCGGGTATCTGGCGGGGTGTCAGTTGGCTGTTCCCCTCTACATTTGGCATTCGTGCATATATCCGTACCAATTCCATGGGTGGTACGCTGAGTGACGTGCTGACTGAGTATCGTGCACTGTGGCTTCAGGTGCTTTGCTACTTCTTTGTCGCTTGTGTCGTCTATCGCTATCAGATTCAGCAGGCTCGTCATCATGCATTGGAGCGTCTGGAGTTCCTTAAGAACAAGCGCAAGGGCAACATCAAGGCCAACAGCTAAGATTTTCTTGGTAGATTTTATAGATTTTATAAAAAAAACGCTGCTACTCATCATCGAGCTGCAGCGTCCAAAAGCCTATGTTTAACTAAAAATCCTTTTCAAAAATAATCCAGCTTTTGGCTGGAGGGCCTGCCTTTAGACAGGAATATGTAACAAATACTAACCTTCATAAAGAAAAGAAAGTTATGAGCGCTTCACAGCGATCACTGTCTAAAACACATTTAAAACTTTCTTTTTACCAATAACTAAAAACCTAAAACTATAAATATTTTGACTTCACTTAGTCAAAGTGTGGTGTTTGAACCACTTTGTCTTTGTTTGACGATGCAAAGTTACGACGAATTTGTGTATTACGCAATACTTTTGCTTCTTTATATTTTGAAAATCGCTTTATTCTTGACGTAAATCAACCTGTTGTGTGCGAAAACAACAAAAAAGACCACCTTTTCTTTCTATTTGCTCGTCATTCTAAATAAAAAGTAGTACCTTTGTGCTCTATATTATAATAAGGTATGCGCATACTGATAGTCAATACAAGTGAACGGACGGGTGGGGCAGCGGTTGCTGCCAGCCGTTTGATGGAGGCTCTCTGCAATTATGGCGTGAAGGCCAAAATGTTGGTGCGTGACAAGGAAACCCAAAGTCTGACGGTGAGCGCTTTGCCAGGGCAACGTCGCAGTCAATGCCATTTCTTATGGGAACGGTTTGTCATCTGGCTCCATCTGCATTTCCGTCGTCAACACCTGTTTGACATTGACATTGCCAATGCCGGTACAGACATCACTCGTTTGCCGGAGTTTCAGGAGGCCGATGTGATTCATCTGCATTGGGTGAACCAGGGTATGCTTTCGCTGAAGAATATCCGTAAGATACTGGAAAGCGGAAAACCCGTGGTGTGGACCATGCACGATATATGGCCTGCTACGGCCATCTGCCACTATGCCCGTGGTTGTGAGGCTTTCCAAACGGAGTGCCGCCATTGTCCGCTGATGTCCGGAGCGCTGGACTTCTCCTATCGGGTGTGGCAACAGAAGCAGCGCATGCTTCAGGGCCAGCGAGTCACCTATGTGGCCTGTAGCCAATGGCTCGCTGACGAGGCTCGCAAGAGTGCCCTACTGAAAGGACAGGTGGTGACCAGTATTCCTAATCCCATCGATACCCATGTGTTTCGTCCTCAGGACAAGCAGGAGGCTCGTCAGGCGCTGAACCTTCCCACCGACAAGCGGATTATTCTCTTCGTGTCACAGCGTGTCACCGATCCGCGCAAGGGCATGAGCTATTTCGTGGATGCCGTCGCTAAGTTGGTGGAGAAGCATCCGGAGATGAAGCAGAACACGGTGGTCGCTATACTGGGCGGACATGCCGAGGATGTCGCCTCGCAACTCTCTCTCCCCGCCTGTCCCCTGGGCTATGTCAGCAATCCGAAGCGCATCGTCGAGGTGTATAATAGTGCCGATGCCTTTGTGCTCCCTTCGTTGGAAGACAACTTGCCCAACACGCTCATGGAGTCAATGGCATGCGGAGTGCCCTGTGTGGGTTTCCAGGTGGGAGGCATTCCCGAGATGATTGACCACCGACAAAACGGCTATGTGGCCCGTTTCCGTGATGTTGATGATCTGGCAGCAGGCATTCGTTATGTGTTGGACGAGGCCGATTATGCGGAGCTGAGCAAGTCTGCAGTGCAGAAAGTAGCTCACAGCTATTCGCAGCAGAGCGTGGCCAAGCGCTATGTCGAAATCTATGAATCAGCTATACAACCAAGGGAGATGAAACGATGATACGGATTTCGATAGTTACCATTACCTATCATGCAGCACGCACCTTACAGCGAACCCTCGACAGCGTGCTCAGCCAGACTTATCCCCACATCGAGCACCTCATCATCGATGGCGCTTCCAAGGACGATACCCTGCGGATAGCTGAGCAATACCAAGCCGCAAGTCGCCATGAGGTTATCATACAGTCGGAGCCCGACCGTGGCCTATACGATGCAATGAACAAGGGCTTGCAAAAGGCTACTGGCGATTACATTGTCTTCCTCAATGCAGGCGATTCGCTCTATGCCCCTGATACTATCCAGACGGTGGTGAAATCGGCGCAGAACGCCGATTCACAGTATTCGTCGGGTGCTTTGCCTTCAGGCGCGTCCACTTCTGATGCGTCGCTTCCTGCTGTCATTTATGGCGATACCGCTATCACCGATGGCGAGGGTCGCTTTCTCCATCTGCGTACCCATCGGCCGCCAGAACACTTGTCGTGGCACTCGTTCCGACAAGGCATGCTGGTGTGCCATCAAGCGTTCTATGCCCGTTTGGATATAGCCCGCCAGATACCTTATCAGTTGAAATATCGCCATTCTGCTGATGTCGACTGGTGTATCCGTGTCATGAAGGAAGCCGAGCGTCAGGGCTTGCCATTGGTCAATACGCATGCTGTGTTAGCTAATTTCGAGGAAGGTGGCAATACGACGCAGAACCACCGAGCCTCTCTTCGCGAGCGTTTTCTGGTGATGTCCAGCCACTATGGCTATATCCAGACCGTCGCTCTGCATCTTTGGTTTGTCTTACGTGCCCTGTATAGGCGTTTTACCTGATATGTGCATGAACGTCCTGTCCAAATTCAGAATGAACAAGGAAAAACGCGACTTGCTGGCAGCCATTCGCGAAGATCGTGAGATGACCCAGCGAGAGAAACTCTGGCTCATTGTGAGTCTGAGTATTCCCAGCATTCTGGCACAGATATCCGCTACGGTGATGTTTTTTATCGATGCATCTATGGTGGGACATTTGGGTGCACAGGCTTCTGCTGCTATCGGACTTGTGGAAACCACAGGCTGGCTGATGGGCGGACTGGGTATGGCGGCGTCGATGGGGTTTTCCGTTCAGGTAGCTCATGCTATCGGGGCCAACGACTTGAAACGCGCCCGAAGGGTAATGCGACAGTCGTTGGTCAGTTGTCTGTTGTGGAGTCTTTCCATTACAACGGCCGCGCTGGCCATCAGTGGCCGGTTGCCCTATTGGTTGGGGGGGACTGAGGAGATAGCGCATGATGCGACCATCTATTTTATCGTCATCGGCCTGTTTGGCATTTGTTTCCAATTGAGCGGTCTGGCGGCCTCTATGCTGAAGTGCTCGGGCAACATGAAGATACCCTCGGCCCTGAATATTGCCATGTGTGTCATGGATGTGGTCTTCAACTACATCTTTATATATGTCTTCCGTTTAGGAGTGTTGGGTGCTGCGCTTGGAACGGGTTTGGCAGAACTGTTGGCCGGCGGTCTTATGCTCTATTTCCTGCTGTGGCGCTCAGATATGCTGGGCATCTTCGGTCGTTATCACCGCCGCAACCTGACTTGGCACGACTTCCGTCCCAAGGCAGAGGTGGTGCGTAACGCTTTTAACATTGGCGGTCCTATGGGGTTGAATCACGTGTTGATGGGCTCTGCCCAGATTGTTAGCACCCTGATTGTCGCTCCTTTGGGAACGGTGGCCATTGCCGCCCATTCCTTGGCTATAACCGTTGAGAGTCTTTGCTATATGCCCGGTTATGGCATTGCAGAGGCTGCTACCACGCTGGTTGGACAGAGTTTTGGTGCCGCTAAGGACCGACTGTGCCGTTCCTTTGCTTATATGTCGGCAGGGCTGGGCATCGTAGTGATGACGGCCATGGGTGTGCTGATGTGGGTTTTTGCCGCAGAACTGATGACTATCATGACCCCAGTTGACGATATTATCCGTATCGGTGCCGAGTGTCTGCGCATCGAGGCCTATGCCGAACCCATGTTTGCAGCAGCCATTGTCTGTAACGGCATCTTTGTAGGAGCCGGCGACACGTTGCGGCCGGCACTGATGAATCTGTTGTCTATGTGGGGCGTTCGTCTGACGCTGGCAGCGCTGTTGGCTACTACCTATGGCCTGCCTGGCGTTTGGACGGCTATGGCCGCCGAGCTTACCTTCCGTGGCGTCATCTTCCTGGCGCGGTTGTTCCAGGGCGGCTGGATGCGAAACATCAAGACCTCAAACGGATAGAAAAAAACAATGCAGTCTACGAACCAATCGCCAACTGCATTCAACTTATCAATAACTAAAAACTTTTGCTTTCTCTAATTACCTTAGAATACTAACACCTTAAAAACTTTACTACTAACTTATAAAACTACTAACCTAATGCGTCTTTTTGTTATCCTTACAGGCAATCTCTTTTACCTTGATACCTATCAGTTATCTCTGAAAACAACTCTTTGTTTCCTTTTGACGATGCAAAGGTACGACGATTTTTGAAACGTTGTTCCGTTTCTTTTCATTTTTGCGAAAAAAAAGGCTTATTCTTGATACAAATCAAGACATTGTGTCCGCACACACATCATTTGTGGTCGCACACAAGGCTTTTTCAACCATGTTGGTAAGCTCTACGAACTGCGCAATGGTCAGTTGTTCAGGGCGTAATGTCATAAAGGGGTGCTCAAAAGGTTCTTTGACGAGCTGACGCAGTGAGACACGCAGCATTTTGCGCCGCTGGTTGAAGACTGTCTTCACCACTCGCTTGAACAGTTGCTCGTCGCAGCCTAAGTGCTGAACCTCATTGCGGGTCATGCGGATGACGGCACTCTGCACCTTGGGAGGCGGGTTGAAGACACTGGGCTCTACGGTAAACAAGTACTCCACATTGTACCACGCCTGGATGAGAACCGACAGAATGCCGTATTGCTTGTTGCCGGGCTTCGCAGCCATACGCACGGCCACCTCATGCTGAATCATGCCCGTACAGCAGGGAATGAGGTCGCGGTTGTCCAGCATCTTAAAGAATATCTGCGACGAGATGTCGTAGGGGTAGTTGCCCGTAAGCACAAACTGTGCCCCGTCGAATACTTTGCTCAAGTCCATCCGCAGAAAGTCACCCTCTATGATGGGAGAGGAGAGAGTTGCTTCTTGGTCCTCGCGGAACAGTGTCCCTTTGAGGTACGCAACACTCTCGCGGTCAATCTCCACCACCTTCAGCGGGCGTGGCTTCTCTACCAGAAACTGTGTCATCACACCCATGCCAGGCCCCACCTCCAATACGGGCAGGGCGGGGTAGGGCTCGTCTACCGTGTCGGCTATTCGCTTGGCAATGCCGAGGTCAGTCAGGAAGTGCTGACCCAGATTTTTCTTCGGACGTACTTGCTTCATGGTTGCAAAGTTACGAAATATTGAACGAACGGCCAAATAATCTTATAAAAAAGCCGCTGACTGTGATGAGTCAGCGGCTTCGTATTTGCTTTTTGCAGGTGTTTTAGAACAGTCCCTCGAGAACGTTCTTCTCGCACCAGTAGTAGATGATACCGCAGAGATAGCCTACGAAGACAATCCACGAAATCTTCTTCATGTACCAGCCGAAGGTAATCTTCTCGAGACCCATTACAACAACACCAGCGGCTGAACCGATGATCAGCATCGAACCGCCTACGCCGGCACAGTAGGCCAGCAGCTGCCAGAAGACGCCGTCTACGGCCATGTCACCAGCAGCCTCGACAGGATACATGCCCATGCAACCTGCTACGAGAGGCACGTTGTCAACGATAGACGACAGCACACCGATGATGCCGGTGACGAGGTAGTGGTTGCCCTGGAAGATCTCGTTGAGACCCTGTCCCATAGCGGTCAGAACGCCTACCTCAGACAGTACGGCAACGGCCATCAGGATGCCGAGGAAGAACATGATGGTAGAGAGGTCAATCTTTGACATGATGTCGCTGACACGCTTGGCCATTGTATCGTTCTCGTCGGTGTCGTGGTGGAAAATCTCCGTGGTAACCCACAGAATGCCCAGTACGAGCAGGATGCCCATGAACGGAGGCAGGTGGGTGATGGTCTTGAAGATAGGTACGAACACCAGACCGCCAACGCCAAGCCAGAAGATGGCGGTGCGCTGGGCCTTGGTGAATTGGCTGGCACCAGACTTGGGCAGGTTTTGCTCCTTATCGAAGCGCCCCTTCAGTTGTGTGCTGATGATGGCTGCAGGGATAATCATCGAGATGAGTGAGGGGAGGAAAATCTCGGTCAGCACACCCTGAGTGGTGATAACACCCTTGATCCAAAGCATGATGGTGGTGACGTCGCCAATGGGTGAGAAAGCCCCACCGGAGTTGGCAGCGATAACAACCAGGGCAGCGTACCACAGACGGTCTTCGCGCTCCTGGACGAGTTTGCGCAGCACCATAATCATCACGATAGAGGTGGTCAGATTATCAAGGATGGCCGACAGGAAGAAGGTCATGAAGGCCATGCGCCACATGAGTTTGCGTTTCGAGCTGGTTTTCAGCGAGTCGCGCACGAAGTTGAAGCCCCCGTTGCTGTCGACAATCTCGACGATGGTCATAGCACCCATCAGGAAGAACAGCGTTCCAGCTGCGTCACCCAGGTGGTGCTCAATGGCCTCTGCCACGCGGTGTGCAACTTCACCAGCGGCAATAGTGGGATAGTAACTGGCTGGATCGACCATCAGCAGCGTCCAGCAAACGACACACATCAGCAGGGCAATAGCAGCCTTGTTGACTTTCGTCACGCTCTCCAGGGCAATGCACAGATAGCCTATGCAGAAAGCGATGACGATGCAAAGTGTTAATGTTGACATGTTTTAATAGGTTTTTTATGTATGTTTTCTTGTATCTGGGTGCAAAGGTACGAAAAAAAGTGAAAAGTGAAGAGTGAAAAGTGAAAAATTTGCTACCGCGTGGGGATAATCGTAATCTTCATGCTACAAACGTCACATCAACAGCTTTTCTATCATCGGAATTTCGATGCGTCCTCGGTGCAGCGAGATGAGTCCGTCGGCCTGCATCCCGTTGAGAGCGTTGCTGATGTCCAGTCGGCTGTCGTTCAGCTCCTGGGCAATCTGTGTCATTAGTACGTTGAAGGTCTTGGTTCCTGCGGGGTACAGACAGCGTGAGAAGAAGAAGCGGACGATGCGCTCGCGAAGGCTGCGGGGCGCCGACCGCCAGGCATGGCGGCGAAGGCGCTGTGTCTCGGTTGCCAGGATGTTCACCAGGTTGAGGCGGAACACCAGCTGTGTCTCCATGAGCAGCATGACTTCCTGCTTGTCGATGGTGATGAGATTGCAGGGCGTCTCGGCCTTGAAGGTCGATGTGTAGCGTTGTGACAGTCCGAAGATGCGCTCTGGCTGCACGATGTAGGGGGCCGTCATGTGTTCCGTGACGCGGCAGGTGTGGTCGTCACTCTGTGTCTTGCTCTGCAGCGTGCCGTGCGTCAGGAAGAAAATCTGCGAGCAAGGGTCGCCCTCCTTGACGAGGCGTTTGCCGGCTGCCACCTTGAGGAATCCCAACTTGGTGTGTCCCACCACCTCCATGAGGTCGGCGTGACTCATTCCCTGAAACAGGGTAAATCGCAACAGCTGGTCGTATATTTCCATGTTTTATTGGCCGACAGCGTCTTTGAGCGACGGTGAATACCATACCTTGTTTTCGCCCTTGTCGTCGTAGATGAGGTAGGCCATCAGTTCGGGGTGCTTGTCCAGAATGCGACGAGCTCCCTCGAAGCCCATGACCATAAAGGCCGTTGCATAGGCGTCGGCAATGGCACAGCGGTCGCATAACACCGTGGCCGACAGGATGTTATGCTGTACGGGATGGCCGGTCTTGGGGTCGATGGTATGGGCATATTTGCGACCGTTCTTATAATAGAAGTTGCGGTAGTTGCCGCTGGTGGCCATCGCCTTGTCGGTAATGTTGAGCACGGTCTGCAGTTCGCCGCTGACGTGGAGCGAGTCGTCTGTGGGCTTGGTGACGCCAATCTTCCACGGCAGTCGCTTCTCACTAATGCCGCAGGTGACCACCTCGCCACCGATTTCCACCAGATAGTTCTTGATGCCTTTGTCTGCCAGCACCTTCGCAACGGCATCTACGCCATAGCCCTTGGCAATGGCCGAGCAGTCGAGCATGGTGCGAGCGTCCTGTTTCTCAATGACGCCCAGTCGCCTGTCTCTGGCCTCTTCAAACTTAACCTTCTGATAACCAACAAACTGCCGGATGCTGTCCACCTGTTCGGAGGTAGGCATTTGGCCGTTCTTGAAGCCAAAGCCCCAGGCGTTGACCAGCGGTGCCACAGTCATGTCAAAGGCGCCGTCGGTGTCCTTGGAGATGTTCATGCCCAGCTGGAAGACATCGAGGAACATGCGTCCCGTCTCCGAGTCGGGAATGATGCCGTCGCCCGTGTTGACACGGGTGATGACGCTCTTTTCGTTGAACATGGACAGGGCGGCGTCGACCTGCTTCAGCTTGTCCTCAATCTCTGCCTTCAGGTCCTCATCGTATTGATAGGTGATGCTGTATGTGGTACCGAAGATGAATCCCTGGCTGTGCTGATAGGGTATGGACCGCTGCTGACGGATGATGAACACCGTACCCACAATGAGTAGGGTGAGGAAGGGCAGTTGCCAGATGAGTTTCTTCTTGCGTGTAGAATCCATAGTAGTGGGTTTTTAGCTGTTTGTTCTTTCTATAGTGTCTAAATGTCTATAATCACGTTGACATTGCCGACGAAGTTGTCCTTGCCGTTCAGACCGAAGCCCGGCACGTACCAGGCGTCGCCGATGTCGTCCGACTTCTGGACGAGTCGGCGCAGGTAGCGGATAGTCCAGCCTAAGTGCAGCGGACCGTAAATCTGGGCGTCGATGCCGAAGACGGCTTCTGCCCAGTGCTGCGAACAACTCATTCCCTCGACGCCGAAGGGTGCCTGGGTCTTGTAGACAGGATCCTTCAGGCTTGGATTTTGAATGTCGGCCTTGAAGAAGGTGCAGGCATAGCGCAGTCCGGCATAGAGTCGGTTGGGCTGGTGTTTGTTCTTCAGCACGTTGATGTCCATGCCCAGTCGGAAGTAGGGGGCCGTGGTCTTGTATATCAGCCCCGTTGTCTCGTCTTCCTTATGGTTGGCACGTCCTATACCCATTTCGAAGACGGGAAACCACTGGTCGTGCAGGTTGATTCGTAGCGTTCCCTCTAATTCTCCGTGGTCGCTGAGCATCAACTGTGCAGCCGACGCCAGGTCGAAAGACACCTGAAAGCCCTTGAAGAAGGGTATAGAGTCCTTCTCCAACCGGAATATCTTCTGGCCGTAGGCTGCCGATGGTGCCAGGAGCAACCACAGTACAAGACTAACGGCGATCCTTGAGACGAAGCAGGAAATGGGCTGTCGATGCGTCATAGGTAACTTCGGATTTGTTGATGATTACGGTGTCGATGATGTCGTGAGTGCTCTGTACCGACGTCAGCGTGTGGAAATAGGTGGCTTTGCAGTCCACGCCCTCGAAGTGGGGACGGTTCTCCTTCTTCACCTGGATGTTGTCCCTCCACTCATGCTGTCCCGTGTTGATGCAGGTGTCGCGGATGATGATGGTGAGGTTGTCCTCGCTCTGCGTGTGACTCAGCGGAATGCTGAACTTCGTGGCTTTCGTGCCGCACAGACTATTGATAATCAGCGTGTCAGTGCCATCGCTACGCTCAGCGTAGACCCACATGGTGTCAATGCCCAGCGTGTCAGGCGAGCCGTCAGAATTCTGCAGGCTATAGACGGTCTCCACCATGTTGTTGACGGGACAGTCAAGACTGGTACAGGCCGCCAGCAGGACGGCAACGAGTGCTGCTATGTAATAGATGCTTTTCACTCCTTCACTTTAATCGTTTCTTCTATCTGGTAGTCGTTGCGGCCTGCGCTGCTGCGGCTGATGAGGTCGCCCAGGAATCCTGCCAGGAACAGCTGCGTGCCAATCATCATCATGGTCAGCGCGATGTAGAAGTAGGGCGAATCGGTAATCAGGCGCATGGGTACATTATTATATAGTGCCCACATCTTGTCGATGCCCAGCCAGAGTGCCGAGCAGAAACCGATGAGGAACATGATGGTGCCCAGGAAGCCAAAGACGTGCATGGGCTTCTTGCCGAAGGTGCCCAGGAACCAGAGTGTCAGCAGGTCCAGATAGCCGTTGACAAAGCGGTTCCAGCCCATGAACTTCGACTTGCCGAACTTGCGGGCCTGATGGTGCACGGGCTTCTCGGCAATCTTGTCGAAACCGGCATTTTTGGCCAGGTAGGGCATGTAGCGATGCATCTCGCCGTACACCTCGATGTTCTTCACCACCTCGTGGCGATAAGCCTTCAGGCCGCAGTTGAAGTCGTGCAGGTTCTTGATGCCGCTCACCTTGCGCGCTGTGGCGTTGAAGAGCTTCGTGGGAATGGTCTTCGACAGCGGGTCACCCTCCTTGCGGTTCTGCTTGTAGCCGCTTACCAGGTCGTTGCCGTCCTCCTTGATCATCCGATACAACTCGGGAATCTCGTCCGGCGAGTCCTGCAAGTCGGCATCCATCGTGATGACCACGTCGCCCTGAGCAGCCTTGAAACCGCAGTACAGGGCGGGCGACTTGCCGTAGTTGCGACGGAACTTGATGCCTCGCACGTGCTCCGACTTCTCCGAAAGCTCCTTGATGACATCCCACGAGCGGTCCGTAGAACCGTCGTTGACAAAGATAACCTCGAAGGAGAACTTGTGCTCCTGCATCACACGCTCTATCCAGGCGTACAACTCAGGCAGCGACTCGTCCTCATTATATAAAGGTATAACTACTGATATATCAAGCATGATTTACTATTTGACAATTACATTTTACGATTTATGGATGCAAAGGTAGTGCAAATTGCGCGAAATACAAAATTTTTTGGGCATTCATTTGCGCATTAACAAAAAAAGTGTTACCTTTGCACCCGCAAAACGGGCAGTCCTGTACGGCCAGCTCCCTCGGAATCCCCCAGGATGGGAACATAGCAAGGGTACTTGGTTGTAGCGGCGCGATGCAGATCGCTGCCCACCCCGCCTCTTTAGCTCAGTTGGCCAGAGCACGTGATTTGTAATCTCGGGGTCGTTGGTTCGAATCCGACAAGAGGCTCTCCTTATTTCACTCCCCATCATCATCTTTCGAAAGAGACTTCTTCGTGTTTCCACTTTCCATCATCTTTCGAAAATATGCCTTCGAAATTTTCGCGTTTTTCCGCCCCAGTTCGACTCGGCCCCGATTTTGCGCTAAAATTTGTTAACGCTATATTGCGCGACCCTTAGGAATCAAATAAACTCTTAATACTCGAGTCAACTCAACATCAAAATAAATAACACTCTGCGGCTCCTCCGAGTACTCTGCGGCTCTGCGCGAGAAAATAAATCTATCACTACATCTCTCGCTACTCAAACCCGCATTCCCAAAGGGTTTGTGGCAGATGTGTATGATTTGCAATGAAAAATAAAACTTTTCGGGGTATGGTGTTGGAACAGGAACTTTGATTCACGCTAAGGAGTTGTATCAGTTGACCTGTCCCTCGTGATTCTCAACGCTAATCAGACGGCGATAATGTGACCACGTCAATTCGGGACGCAGTGTCTCCCGTTTTGGGAATGTTTGGTAAAACTGACGCATTTTTCGTAGTTCGCGCTCATCAAAACCTTTGCCAAAATCAGTTGTCAACCTCGCCGCTAACTCTTTCAACAAGCCCTTTCCGTAGTCTGCCCTTGCTTCACCATGATCTTTTTATTCACATATCGCTTCTTATAACCATTTTTTACATCTTAAATCTGCTTTTAACTATCATACACAAAAAAGCAACGGGAATATGCCTATTCGACACATCCCCGTTATGCATTTATAAGAGATTCACTTATTCCTTCTTACTCGAAGCTCGTTGGAACAGAAACCTGTTCCTGCGGTCAGGGAAAACTATAGCTTCTCAATCGTACCAACTTGGATGACTGGCTTCTTTCTTTGTTTGCTGATATTCAAAACGGTGAACTTTCCATGACCGCCGTTGATGATGTGGCTATTGACAGTCATGCTTCCCCAACTGCCGAAGGTCATGTTGCTGCCATCGGCCATACGAGTGGAAGTACTCATGCGTACAGGATTATTGTTGAACATTACCATGCACGACCAGGGAGCGCCTGGCAGCGACAGTCGGCCTTTCTCAACAGCCGTCTTTGCCGCGAGGTCACAATCCAGTGTGATATAATCATCTGTCTGTAAAACTGGCAATTTCTCAGTCAAAGTAATAATACCACGTACCTCCTACCACCGAATTGTCAACATAGCGGTATTTATAACTACTCACTGAGTGACCACCACGGCTAGAGTCATTGTTGTTTTGGGCCACTCCTAACCACATGTCTTTGTCTGTTCGTGACTTGCTGAGGATGACCCTACCATTAGATTCCCATTTATACCAGGAATTGGTATATTGCGAACCTGTGCTTGAATTGGTTGGTATGAATATCGAGCATACCGATGTCCGTGTAATGGTGTAGCCTGACGTGTCATCTGACGATCCTCCACCACCTGAACCGCCGCCTGAGGATCCTCCGGAAACGCCATCCTGAGTAACAGTAATGGTACCATTATAAGTACGTCCGTCAGCATAAACGCTAATGTAGATTTTACCTGTGCGCTGTGAGGAGTAATTCGCTGTTACGGCCCAATCAATGAGTACACCTGTATATCCGGAATCATTGTAAGGGACAGAGCGGATTCCGGACACTCTAAGCCAGGAGTCCGTACTGGTATATCCAATCAGATTTAATTGATAATTTGGCACAAATACGTTAAGTCCCGCCATTCCACCAAAGGAATAGCCAAAAGAAGAATTATAGGGAGAAGCATTGGAACTGGCTGTAAGAGTGTTCTCAAATTCAGGACCGAAAAGAACTTTTTGCACTTCAATGTCAGCAGAATTTGCAATCCATATATTTGTGTCTCCCAAGCTGATAATAGCATGTCCCATTTTGGCCGAAGCCTCTAAAACTCCTGCAGTCTTTCCCTCCAAATTATAAACGTATGTGAAATCACTCCAGTAACGCCATTCATAATAAACGCGATGCCATGAGTCGTAGCCGGCAACAAAGAATCCCTTACTGTTTGTCCATACAATGATGCGTTCCATACCGCCCGCCTTAGTGTTGACATTATAAGCGTATTTTGTTACCGTAGTCTCGGTAAATCCATACTTTGCCGGATTGTCGACAATCTGTTCTGGTATCGACTGATTATCTGTGAATTTGTAATCTCTGCGCTTGTTGGCTGCTATTTCCTCCATTTTTTGTTCCAAGGTTTGCCCTGCAACCAAACGCTTGATGCTCATTCCCTTATACCGAGCCTCGGAATCAGACATCATCACAACAGGACCGGAAGCATATATGCCGTCATCACCTCTGATGGTCAGTATATTATCGGAAATTTCCCATCGTATCTGGTAAGTTTTCGTCCTGATTTGGGTGTATGCGTCTACGTCGCTGCACCGGAGTTCTTGTACCGTACCAGTTCCATTGGCATTGAATGTATATCCTTCAATATAATAACTGGATATTTTGTCTTCTTCACTATACCAAGTGTTGCCTACCATAGCTGCTACGATGTCTACAGTAGTAACATCACCTCCTCCATCGGAGCTGACAGGAACTTTTGGAGTTGTTGGACTGTCATCGTCACCTCCACCGCAGGCAGTCAATCCTAGGCCCGCCAGTGTCATTAGAATGACCGTGAGTAAGTAGCTGAATTTTCTCATAGTTGTATTCATTTGGTTCTTGTTTGATAAAAATGCCATTTTGAGAAGTCCATATCGTTTTAAATATAGAAAAAGAAAACGTGGACTATTTAACTTCGTCTACGTTTACTGAGGTATCGCCAAACACCAATGCACCATATCCGAGTAAAAGCCCACGCCTTGCGACGTGAGCATTAACTTTTACTCTTGGTGCTTACTTTATTTTGGCGATTTTCAGTAAACAAGAATACAAGCTAAGGCTTCTTTTCTTTAGTCTTTATTCCTTGTTTATTTCATAGGCAATACGGGTGTTAGAGGGTGAGACCTTTGTACTTAGTGGTTCGTTTCATACTTTTATGTATTGAATTACATCGCAAAGATATGATTTATTTCCGAAACGACAAAGAAAAAAGGCAGAAATCTTTCAATTTCCACCTTATTATAGATTATTGTACAAAGAACGTCATACCCCTACATAATCCAACGGATTTCGTTTGATGACAAGAGGATAGCGCTCGGGGTGACGGAGGCTGTCGAGTTCAAGGTCAACATCAAGATCTGGCCACTCAATGGCTTCTGGACCACTCATCTGCACATTAAGTACACTGCGAATCGGAGCGTCCTGCATCCAAGGAATGCGGTTGTACGACAGAAAATAGTCATGCCCACAAATGGAGAGCATAATCCCTTGGGCATTAATCATCAATACGCTTGCCGATGTGTTGCTGGAATTGTTCTTTGAAACTGTCTGCATATCTGTCTATGATTTTCTTGATTTCGTTTAACTTGTGTTCTGGTATTCCAGTATTCTTCGCCAGTTCTATTTCTGGTTCTAACCAAAATTTAGCTTCGTGACCATCGCATAGCACATGAATGTGCATTCGTTCTTCCTCATTGGAGTAAATCTTGAATGTATATTCGCTTTCACGTCGGAATACTGGACTCATTACTTTTAGCTTGTTAATTTTACTATATAGGTCCCCATCTTCGTTTGCATCCCCCTCAAACGGGGCATTGACATGGGAACCGCTGCAAATATAAGCATTATTTCCGAAACGGCAAAAGAAAAAGACAGAAATCTTGTGATTCCTGCCTTGTCAAACTACCAAACGAGTTCTCCGCTATAACTAATCGGTTCGCGTTCACGGATGCCACAGGGACGGGTGACTGATATCCGATGTAGGAAGTCGAGATGGTTTCTCCGAAAGTATTTACAATTACTCCGAATAGAAATTTAAATACTCCAAAAGTAATTTTTGTTACTCTTGGAATATTGTTCCTGAATGACAATTCGCTTAACCCTGGTTTTTGTTGACGAAGATGTGAAAGTCAATAGCGCTAAAAGAACAGCAGGGAGAGTGTTTCATTCCTTCTTCTCATCTGGTACTATGAATCCATGACGCATAAAACAAAATTATTTCTCTCTGCTGCGTTTCTAATTGTATTGAATTCGGTACAATTAAAATTGGGGTTATACAACATCTCCCACCTTGTCAAACTACCAAACGAGTTCTCCGCTATAACTAATCGGTTCGCGTTCGCGGGCGATGACATCAATCGTAGTCTGGCCGTTGTCAAACACCATCAGTTGATATGTGATGAAATCCTCGTCGTTGTCGGTTACAAACTCCACCAGCGTTCTGCCCTTACTGTCCTTGAACGATTGGTAGCGCTTGATGGGAGCTGTAAAGTTATACCCCTTGCCACCGCCATACGGCACGCTGTAAGCCCGTCCGAAGTAGGGTAGGTACGACACCACCGTATCGCCCCTCACCTCCAGCGAATAGTCGCTCGCCACGTTTCTGCCGATGTCCCTTTTGGGATACATCATCTGGATGTCGACCGTATAGTGTCTGGTTTTCAGTGCGTTCTCCACAGCCAGTGCCCGCTCAGCCTGCTGTGCCGCTGTCAGCGTTCCGCAGGCTCCCAGCACCATTACGGCACATAGGAAAAAGATGCTGCTACACATCCACAGCATCTTTCCTAAATGTCTTTCTTTGTTTTGAAATATCCGTCCCATGCGTCCTTCGTTTTTTTGTCACACCATGTCAGACACGGCGTGACAAAATCAGTCAGAATGTTACGAGAGGAAGCCCAGCAGGGCGCCTGCAGCCACGGCAGAGCCGATGACTCCAGCCACGTTGGGACCCATGGCGTGCATGAGCAGGAAGTTGTGGCGGTCGTACTCCAGGCCGAGGTTGTTAGAGATGCGGGCAGCCATAGGAACGGCGCTCACACCGGCATTGCCAATCAGCGGGTTCAGCTTCTTGTCCTTCGGCAGGAAGAGGTTCATCAGCTTCACGAACAGCACGCCGCTCATGGTGGCGATGATGAAGGCTCCGGCTCCGATGGCGAAGATGTAGATAGTGTTCATCGTAAGGAACTCAGAGGCCTGCGTGGAGCAGCCTACCGTCAGACCTAAGAGCATGACGACGATATCGTTCAGCGCTGCACCGGCAGTCTTGGCGAGACGGGTAGTCTTGCCGCTCTCCTTCAGCAGGTTGCCGAAGAACAGCATGCCGAGCAGGGGCAGGCCGGATGGTACGATGAATGTGGTGAGCAACAGTCCCACGATGGGGAACAGGATGCGTTCGGTCTGTGATACCTCGCGGGCAGGCTTCATCTTGATGAGGCGCTCTTTCTTGGTGGTCAGCAGACGCATCAAAGGCGGCTGGATGAGTGGTACCAAGGCCATGTAGCTATAGGCACACACAGCGATGGCTCCCATCAGGTTGGGCGACAGCTTGCTACTGAGGAAGATGGCCGTAGGTCCGTCGGCACCACCGATAATGGCGATACCGGCAGCCTGATTGGGTTCGAAGCCTAAAGCCAGGGCGAACATATAGGCGCCAAAGATACCAAACTGTGCTGCGGCACCGATGAGCATCAGCTTCGGATTAGCCAGTAGGGCCGAGAAGTCGGTCATGGCACCAATGCCCAGGAAGATGAGCGGCGGATACCAGCCCTGACGCACACCCTGATAGAAGATGTTCAGCACGGAGTTGTCCTCGTAGAGACCGATTTCCAGTCCTGCATCGGCACGGAAGGGGATGTTGCCGAGGATGATACCCAGTCCGATGGGTACGAGCAGCAGGGGCTCGAAGTCCTTCTTGATGGCCAGCCAGATGAAGAAGGCTCCTACTGCTATCATGATGAGGTTGCCTGCCGTCACGTTGGCAAAGCCCGTGTAGGTCAGGAACTCATTGAGGTTGTCTATGATAAATTGCCACATAATTGTCAATTTTCAATTATCAATTATCAATTTAGCCGATGGTCAACATAACGGCACCTTCCATGACAGAGTCGCCGGGATTGACGAGGATAGAGGTGACGGTACCGGCATACTCAGCCTCGATGTTGTTCTGCATCTTCATGGCTTCCAGCACGATGACGACGTCGCCCACGCCTACTGTGTCGCCCACCTTCACATTGATGGCGTTGATGGTGCCGGGCAGGGGAGCCTTCACGGGATTGCCAGCACCGGCAGGAGCTGCAGGTTGTGCGGCCTGGGGCTTGGCAGCGGGTGCGGGCTGTGCTGCAGGCTGTGCGGGAGCAGCAGGAGCTTCGGGAGCTACTGAAGCCGTGAGCTTGGCAGCTGCCAAGGCAGGGTGCTTAGCGGCATTGATGGGTTTCTGCATCTCAATCTCGAAAGGGATGCCGTTGACGTTTACATGGGCAATCTTGCCTTCTACTGCGGCGATTTCTACCTCGTAGTCTACGCCTTGTACTTTATACTTATATGTTTTCATTGTTTAATGTAGTTCTGGGGTTGTGGGAATGGTGGGAGCGTTGTGCTTGGTGGGGATGAAAGCCTCGTGCAGATGCGTCATCTGACTGTATTCATCGTCCCAGCCGGTGTCTTTAGGCTTGATGGTGATGACACCGCTTTCCACATCGTGGATGTCGTCCTCGTACTGACGCAGGGCCAAACCGATGACGGCCATGTAGACCTCGCGGTCGATACCCTTGGTGTCGAAGCCTTCCTTCAGCATGACACCGGTCTTGTGACCTACCTCCATCGTCATCTCCACCGTCTTGGTGATGGGCTTGATGGGTTGCTTGTTTGCCACCATCTTAGCGGTGTCCATGTGGCGCATCAGCATGCCGAAGAGTGTGAAGGTAATCCACAGCAGTGCCAGACAGCTGAATACGATGCCCATGGCCATGATAGCCATGCCGAAGCCGTACGGGTCTTCGCGCTTGAACTTAGCAACCTTCGACTCGCTGACAACCGTCTGGTTCTGGATGCCCGGCGTTACGCGGTCGGCGCTCTTTGTCTCCCAGTCGGCAGCATTGCCGTTGTTGGCTACACGGGCATAGGACTGGTCGGCCTTCAAGACGGGAACCGTGACAGAGTCGATGAGTTGGGTGGCATTACCATTGTAGATGGCAATCCACAGGGGCTTGGTGCCATCAGCAGGTACGGTGAGGTGCATGGCTCCCTTGGCAGGCGAGCTGTTCAGATGGAATACCACTAGCTGGCGGGCCTTGAGTTCCGTGCGGCTGTCGCCGTTGGGAATCTGGCTCATGCGCTTCACGCGTTCGGGTACGCTCATCTTTTTGTCGAGTACGGAACGGTCGGTGGTGATGTACATACCCCGAATGTTGTAGGTAGAGTGCGAGATGTTGGCAATCTCCACCCACGCCTGACGTTCTCCGTATTCGTCAATCAGGCTTGTCTCGTTCTGTGTCATCACCTCGTTGAGCTTGATGCTGGCGTCCATCTGGGCAAACATCGGCTGCGTGGCAATGGTTAGGAGCAAGCCTAACATGAATCCGAATTTTTTCATTTGTTTTGTGTTATGTTTGTGTATTATTATTTTTGATGGGTCTTATGGGCTAATGGGTCTAATGGGCCGGTTAGCCACAGCAGATGAGCACGATGAGCTGAGCGGTGAATATGCGCAGGAACATCGACAACGGGTAGACCGTTGAGTAGCCCACCGCCGGAGCCTCCTTCGAGCAGATGCTGTTAGCATACGCCAGAGCAGGGGGGTCGGTGTATGTACCGGCAATCATGCCTGCCAGGGTGAAGTAGTTGAGTCTGAACTTTATGCGGGCAATGGGGCCGACGATGAGGATGGGGATGATGGTGATGAGGAAACCCGTGAGGACATACAACAGTCCGTCGCCGTCCACCACCGTGTTGACGAATCCTGCTCCAGCCTTAATGCCTACAGAGGCCAGGAAGAGCACTAGACCTATCTCGCGCAACATCATGTTGGCCGATGTCGACGTATAGGTGACGAGGTGTATCTTGTAGCCGTAGCGGCCAATGAGGATGGCGATGATCAGCGGTCCGCCGGCGATACCTAACTTCAAGGGAACCGGCATGCCGGGAATGGCAAAGGGCAGCGAGCCGAAGACGATACCCAAGATGATGCCTACGAAGATGGTGGCAATGTTAGGCGCATTCAGACGGCGTATGCTATTACCCATCTTACTGGCTACACGGTCGACAGCATCCTCAGGGCCTACCACCATGATGCGGTCGCCTACCTGCAGCGGCAGGGAAGCAGAGGCAAAGAGATCCATGCCGTGGCGCGTAACACGAGTGACGTTGACGCCATGAACACTCGAGAAATGCATGGAGGCCAGCGTCTTGCCGTTGATTTCAGGATTGGTAATCAGGATGCGCTTGGACACCAGGGGCTGGTCCTGCTGCTCGAAGTCAATGTCGATCTTCGGACCGATGAAGGCCACGATAGCCTCGTAGTCGGCCTCGGCACAAACAATGAGCATCTGGTCGCCTATGTGGAACACGGTCTTGCTGGTAGGAATGGACAACTCGCCGTCGTGAACAATGCGAGATACCACGAAGTCACGGTTCAGGAAGTCGTGTACCTGCAACAAGGTCTTGCCCTCCAGGTACTTGTTCGTAACCTCAATATGCATCTTGTAAGGCTTCTTGTTGGCGCTGGTCTCGTCCATGGCTTGCAGCAGAGCCTCGTCCTTCTCTAATTTAATATTGCATATATACCTTATTAATATAGTAGCACCGATAATACCCAAAACGCCCAAGGGGTAGGCACAGGCATAGGCCGAGGCAATCTGCGGGGCGTTCTGTCCGAAGACAGACCCCAAGGCTTCGTTGGCAGCACCCAGACCCGGTGTGTTGGTGACGGCACCGTAAAGCGTACCCACCATCATCGGAAGATTGGTGATGTCGCGTGTGTCGAAGAAGGTGTAGTAGCAGGCAAACATGACTAGGATGTTAAGCGCAATGGCTGACGTGGCCAGTGCGTTGAGCTTGATACCCTGGGTGCCGAAACTCTCGAAGAAGCCCGGTCCTACCTGCAAACCAATCATGAACACAAAGAGAATCAGCCCGAAGTCCTGAACGAACGTCAGGATAGGGGTGGGGGCGGTGAAGCCGATGTGGCCAGCCACAATACCGGCGAACAGTACGAATGTAACGCCCAGCGAAATACCGCCAATCTTTATTTTACCGAGGTAGACACCTGCGGCGATGACGACGGCATAAAGCAGGGCAATGTGCGCCACAGAATCAGTTGTGGTGAACAAATCCTTTAACCATTGAAGTGAGTCCATACCTATTTTCTTTCTTTTGGGGTGCAAAATTACGAAATAATTGCGCAACTCAAGCAATTTTGTGCAACTATTTTTCATAAATATAAAATATTTATTAAATTCTTCGCCAACTCAAAATAAATGATTACCTTTGCACAATGTTTTCAAGACGAGCTTAAAACACTTATATAATAAATACATTAAAAACATTTATGGCAAACAAAGAAAAACTCTTCAGCGAGTTTCAGGCGCCTACCACTCAGGAGTGGTTGGACAAGATTGAAGTGGACCTGAAAGGTGCCGACTTCCAGAAGCGACTCGTGTGGAGAACCAACGAAGGGTTCAATGTACAGCCCTTCTATCGCCGTGAGGACCTGAAGGATCTCAAGGCTGTGAACTCGCTGCCCGGCGAATTCCCCTATGTACGTGGTAACAAGAAAGACAACAACCTGTGGTTCGTGCGCCAGGATATCGTCGTCGACGATGCCAAGGCTGCCAATGCCAAGGCGCTGGACATCCTGAACAAGGGTGTTGACTCGCTGGGATTCAAGATTTCAGGCAAGGATGTCAGCAAGGAGTTCATCGCCACGTTGCTGGACGGCATCGAGCCCCAGTGTGTGGAACTGAACTTCAAGACCTGTCAGCGTCATTGCGTAGAACTGGCCGAAGTGCTGGTGGCTTACTTCAAGGGTAAGAACTGTCCGCTGGCTGAGCTGAAGGGAAGCATCGACTTCGACCCCATCAGCAGGATGATGTGCAAGGGCAAGGATGTTACTGCCGTGCTGGAGCAGGCTAAGCCCCTCATCGAGGCACTGAAGGAACTGCCTGGCTATCGTTGTATCAACGTCAACAGTGTGGCTCTGAACAATGCCGGTGCTTACATCTATCAGGAGTTAGGCTATGCCCTGGCTTGGGGTGCTGAGTACCTGAATGTGCTCACCGAGGCTGGCGTCAGTGCTTGCGATGCTGCCAAGCGCATCAAGTTCAATATGGGCGTTTCCGAGAACTACTTCATGGAGATTGCCAAGTTCCGTGCCGCTCGTATGCTGTGGGCACAGATTGTCCGTCAGTATGTCGGCGACGAGGCTCTGAACTGCACCTGCTCTCAGATGCACGTCTGCGCCATCACCTCTGAATATAACCAGACCCTGTTCGACAGCTACGTCAACCTGCTGCGCTCGCAGACAGAGACCATGTCGGCAGCTTTGGCCAACGTCGACTCTATCGTGGTTACTCCGTTCGACAAGCCTTACGAGCAGCCGACAGAGTTTGCCGAGCGTATTGCCCGCAATCAGCAGCTGCTGCTGAAGGAAGAGGCTCACTTCGACAAACTCGTTGACGTGGCTGGTGGCTCTTACACCATTGAGCATCTCACTGATGCTATCGCTCAGGAAGGCTGGAAGCTGTTCCTCGCTGTCGAGGAGGCTGGTGGCTTCCTAGCCGAGGTGCTGAAGGGCAACATCGTCAATGCTATCAACGCTTCTAACGACAAGCGTCACGCCGCTGCTGCTACCCGTAAGGAGTTCATCCTGGGTACCAACCAGTTCCCCAACTTCACGGAGACCAGCGAGGGCAAAGAACCTATGGCTGGCTGTTGCTGCTGCGCCTCAGGTCACGAGGCCGGCGAAATGCCTCAACTCAACAAGGAGCGTCTGGCTTCTGAGTTCGAGACCCTGCGTCTCGCTACCGAGAAGGCTAAGAAACAACCTATTGCCTTCATGTTGACCATCGGCAATCTGGCTATGCGTCAGGCTCGTGCTCAGTTCTCTTGCAACTTCTTGGCAGCTGCTGGCTACAAGGTGATGGACAACCTCGGCTTCAAGACTGTCGAGGAGGGTGTCGATGCCGCTCTGAAGGCTAACGCCGACATCGTAGTCATCTGCTCTTCAGATGATGAATATGCTGAGTACGCCATCCCTGCCTTCCAGTATCTCAACGGTCGCGCCATGTTCATTGTAGCTGGTGCTCCCGCTTGCTCGGAAGACCTAAAGGCTGCCGGTATTGAGAACTTCATTCATGTTAAGTCTAACCAGCTCGAAACGCTCCGTGCGTACAATGCTAAACTCGGAATCTAATTATGGCACGTAAGAATTTTAAAGATATTGATATCTACGCTGGCATTCAACAGAAGAATGGTCAGCAGTGGCAGCAGGAGAATGGCATCAGCGCTAACTGGCGTACGCCCGAGCAGATTGACATTCAGCCTGTTTATACCAAAGAAGACCTGGAGGGCATGGAGCATCTCGACTTCACAGCCGGTATTCCTCCTTATCTCCGTGGTCCGTATTCTATGATGTATCCCTTCCGTCCGTGGACCATCCGTCAGTATGCCGGATTCTCTACCGCCGAGGAGTCAAATGCTTTCTATCGTCGTAACCTGGCTTCCGGTCAGAAAGGTCTTTCTGTAGCCTTCGACCTGCCGACACACCGTGGTTACGACCCCGACAATGCTCGTGTAGTGGGTGATGTCGGTAAGGCTGGCGTGTCTATCTGCAATGAGGAGAACATGAAGGTGCTCTTCAGCGGTATCCCCTTGAACAAGATGTCTGTGTCAATGACCATGAACGGTGCTGTGCTGCCTATTCTGGCCTTCTACATCGTGGCAGGTCTGGAGCAGGGTGCTCAGTTGGAGGAGATGGCTGGAACCATCCAGAACGATATCCTGAAGGAGTTCATGGTGCGTAACACCTATATCTATCCGCCCGCATTCTCGATGAAGATTATCGCTGATATCTTCGAATATACTTCGCAGAAGATGCCTAAGTTCAATAGCATCTCTATATCAGGTTATCACATGCAGGAAGCTGGTGCTACCGCAGATATCGAGCTGGCTTATACTCTGGCTGATGGTATGGACTACTTGCGTACTGGTGTGAATGCCGGTATCGATGTGGATGCCTTCGCTCCTCGTCTGAGCTTCTTCTGGGCAATCGGTATGAACCACTTCATGGAGATTGCCAAGATGCGTGCAGGCCGTCTGCTGTGGGCTAAGATTGTGAAGAGCTTCGGTGCCAAGAACCCGAAGTCGCTCGCTCTGCGTACCCACTCTCAGACCTCTGGTTGGTCACTCACCGAGCAGGACCCCTTCAACAACGTAGGTCGTACCTGTATCGAGGCAATGGCTGCCGTGCTGGGTCACACTCAGTCGCTGCATACCAACGCTCTCGACGAGGCCATCGCCCTGCCTACCGACTTCTCGGCTCGTATCGCCCGTAACACTCAGATTTACATCCAGAACGAGACGAAGGTCTGCAAGCAGATTGATCCGTGGGCAGGTTCTTACTATGTGGAGACCCTCACCAACGAGTTGGTTCACAAGGCTTGGGAGCACATCCAGGAGATTGAGAAGCTGGGTGGTATGGCTAAGGCCATCGAGACCGGTCTGCCCAAGATGCGTATCGAGGAGGCTGCAGCCCGTACTCAGGCTCGTATCGACTCTGGTGTTCAGACGATTGTCGGTACCAACAAGTATCGCTTGGAGCATGAGGATCCCATAGACATCCTCGAGGTCGACAATACCGCTGTTCGCAAGCAGCAGGAGGAGAACCTGAAGGAGGTGAAGGCTCATCGCGACGAAGCCGCTTGTCAGGCTGCCCTAAAGGCCATCACGGAGTGCGTCCGCGACTTCAAGGAAGGCCGCAAGAGCGAGAACAACTTGCTCGACCTGGCTGTCAAGGCTGCTCAGCTGCGTTGTACCTTGGGTGAGATTTCAGATGCCTGCGAAGAGATTGTAGGCCGTTATAAAGCAGTAATCAGAACCATTTCAGGCGTGTATAGTTCAGAATCAAAGAATGACAGCGACTTCGAGTTGGCTTGCAAGCTGACAGACGAGTTCGCCAAGCGTGAGGGTCGCCGTCCCCGCATCTTCGTTGCCAAGATGGGTCAGGACGGTCACGACCGTGGTGCCAAGGTAGTGGCAACAGGTTATGCCGACTGTGGTTTCGATGTGGATATGGGACCGTTGTTCCAGACTCCTGCTGAGGCTGCCCGTGAGGCTGTTGAGAACGATGTGCATATCGTTGGTGCCTCGTCGCTGGCTGCCGGTCACAAGACGCTCATTCCGCAGCTGATTGAAGAGCTGAAGAAACTGGGTCGTGAGGACATCATGGTGATTGCCGGAGGTGTCATTCCTGCTCAGGACTACGACTTCCTGTACAAGGCTGGCGTAGCAGCTATCTTCGGCCCTGGCACCTCTGTGGCCAAGGCTGCCGTCGAGATGATGAAGATCTTGCTCGGCGAAGAGTAATTGAGTAATAGTTAGAAAGGTGGAGGGGCGGTTTGCCCTCCACCTTTTATATTTAATCAATACAAGCTAAACGATGGAAACAATCAACGAGGTGTTTGTGCAGGTGAGTTCATTCCTGTGGGGATGGCCTATGATTATCTTGTTGTTGGGAACGCATGTGTTCCTGACGTTCCGTTTGGGTATTCCCCAGCGTAAGATTTTTACCGGTATCCGTATGTCCCTTCAGAAGGATCATGGCGCAACGGGTGATGTCAGTCAGTTCGGTGCTCTGTCAACCGCCTTGGCAGCAACTATTGGTACGGGTAACATCGTCGGCGTGGCTACAGCCGTGGCACTGGGTGGTCCAGGTGCTGTGCTATGGTGCTGGCTGACGGGTCTCTTCGGTATGTCCACCAAGTATGCTGAAGCGCTGCTCGCTGTAAAGTATCGTGTGAAGGGAGCCGACGGACACTATTATGGTGGCCCGATGTATGCCTTGGAGCGCGGACTTGGCATGAAGTGGCTGGCCATGTTGTTTGCCATCTTCACCGCCTTGGCATCGTTTGGCATCGGTTGTACCGTCCAGGCTAACAGTATTGCCCTGCTGGCCAAAGAGACCTTTGGCGTTCCTACGTGGATTGTCGGCATCTTCGTCTGTGTCCTCACGGCCTGTGTCATCCTGGGTGGCGTGAAGGCCATCGCCAAGGTATGCACCGTCCTAGTGCCCTTCATGGCTGCGCTCTATGTCTTAGGATGCATCGCCATCCTCTGCATGAATGGCAACTATGTGTGGCCCGCCATCGAGATCATTGTACAATCAGCCTTTAACCCCTCTGCTGCTGGTGGCGGCTTCGTAGGGGCTACCGTCATGATGGCCGCCCGCTATGGTATTGCCCGCGGTCTGTTCTCCAACGAGAGTGGTATGGGTTCGGCACCCATCGTCGCTGCCGCTGCCCAGACCCGCAACCCCGTCCGCCAGGCGCTGGTCAGCAGCACCGGCACCTTCTGGGATACCGTGATTATCTGTGCTATGACGGGTATCGTTCTTGTCAGCAGCATCCTGGCGCATCCCGATATTTCCTATGAAGACGGTGCTGCACTCACCAAGGTCGCCTTCTCGAAGATTCCCTACATCGGTGCACCGCTGCTCACCTTTGGCATCCTGACCTTTGCCTTCAGCACCATCCTTGGGTGGAGCTACTATGGCGAGAGTGCCGTCAACTACATCGAGAAGCGCAAGACCAATCGCTTCTATCGCATCCTTTACATCGTCTTCCTGTTCTTTGGCAGCATCATCAACCTCGACATTATCTGGAACATTGCCGATTGCATGAATGCCCTCATGGCCATTCCGAACCTTGTGGCACTGCTGTTGCTTAGCGGCGTTGCCGCCAAGGAGACGCGCCACTATCTATGGTCCAACCATCTGGACGACGATATGGAAAAAGAGGAGAAGAAGTAGAAATTTCTTCTCCCTTAATTTTTTTTAATAGTTTCACTGATTGTCTTGTTCAAGATAATTGTTATATTTGCAGTATAAAAACCTATTATAAATAATTCAAATAATTACTAGCTATGAACACAAGAATCAATACTGCCATTTCTGCGCTAATGTTGTTAGTAGCGTTTTTTCTGCTAAGTTCTTTCTGTCGTTTAGACGAGTGTAATGACAATTCAATCGTGGGCAAATGGGCTGCTGTAACTACTGAGGAGTATAATTCGTCCAATGTTTTACAGTCAAAGGAAACTCCTCAAGGTTCATACTGGGAAATCAGCGAAAAAACCATCACTGTTCGTGACAAGAACGACGAGTTAGATGGTGTTCCTCTTTCCTATTCTATGAAAGATAAGACAATTATTCTGGATAAATTGTCCCTGACCTATACTGTACGTGAGCTGACGGAGAGTAAACTTGTGGTTCAATCCTCGCAATTAGGCGATATGTATGTTGTTATTACATTCAAGAAAGTGAAGTAAGCATGATGCATCGCACAATTGTTTTGGCATTATTGTTGGCTGTGTCACTTGTTGGCAAGGGCCAAACCAAATATGAACAGTTTATCAAGGCTGCCAAGAAAGGTGATCCGGAGGCGCAATATCAGGTAGGACAGTGCTATGAACGAGGTGGCAGGGGAGTAGAGAAAGACCTGAACTTGGCTTTCGAATGGTTCTCAAAGGCTGCCAGTCAAGGGTTAGCAAAGGCTCAGTGCGACCTTGGCGTTTTTTATGCCAGAGGCTTAGGCGTGGTCGTTGACAATAGCAAGGCTGTCTATTGGTTTCGACAGGCTGCGGAACAGAACTACACCACAGCACAATTCAGTCTGGGCTATTGTTATCATTATGGGCAGGGCGTGGAAAAAGACTTGAAACAGGCTTGCTATTGGTATCGGAAAGCGGCAGAAGGCGACAATACTATTGCACAGGTTAATCTGGCAGTGTGCTATGTGAGTGGACTGGGCGTCGAACAGGATTTTAAGCAAGCAGCCTATTGGTATCAGCGGGCAGCAGAGCTGGGCGACAGACGTGCACAAGAAAATATTGCAGACTTTTATCTGCAGGGTAAAGGTGTTGATAAGGATATCTCGCAGGCAGCCTACTGGTATGAGAAGGCTGCGGAGAATGGTTCAGCCTATGGTCAGGTTAGAATCGGTATCTGCTATGAAAAAGGTTTGGGTGTCCTCAAGGATACTAATAAAGCCATTTATTGGTACGAGAAGTCCGCATCGAAAGGAAATAGAAAAGCAAAGGAAAATCTGGCCAGACTAAAAGGAGAGTAGCAATTAAAACGGAGATCGCAATGAGAAGACAATGGGTAATCATCGCCCTGATAATATGCAGCACGTTAAGTGCTGCTGCTCAGGAGGGCTTTGCAAAGTTTTATGAAGCAGCAAAGAAAGGTGATGCAAAGGCACAAAATGAGATAGGATTATGTTACGACCAAGGAGTAGGAGTAGCAAAGGATGCACAACAGGCTTTTCTGTGGTACAGCAAGTCTGCAGCACAGAATTATCCCACAGCGCAATATAATGTCGGAGTGTGCTATTACTATGGGCGTGGGGTCGCACTCAGTTATGAAGATGCGGTCTCCTGGTATCGTAAAGCTGCAAATCAAGGGTTTGCGCAAGCTCAGTACAATTTGGGTATTTGTTACATGAACGGTCAAGGCGTGACGCAAAATTACAAACAGGCTCTCTATTGGTATCTACAGGCTGGAAAGCAGGATTTGCCCATTGCGAATTATAATGCTGGCATGGTCTACTATAATGGCTGGGGCGTGGACAAGGATGTATCGAAAGCGTTTGCTCTTTTCCAGAAGGCGGCAGACAAAGGATATGTGCCGGCTTATAACAATCTGGGCGTTTGCTATAAGGCTGGTGAAGGAGTTCATCAGAATGATGAGCAAGCAGCATATTGGTATCAGAAGGCTGCTGACCATAATGATGCTATAGCTCAAGACAATCTCGCTATGTGTTATGTTACTGGCCAAGGTGTAAAGCAGGACTTCGCTCAGGCAGTTTATTGGCTTGAAAAGTCGGTCGCAGGAGGTTATGAACCTGCCAAAGGGCATTTGGCGGAGACCAGGGAGAAGATGCGGAATCAAGACAATCCGGCCGTTCCTCAAAAGAAAACGGCTACTAGTACAACTCAAGGTACTAAGTTCAACAGATATATTACTGCGGCACAAAATGGTGATGCTGCGGCACAAAATTCCATAGGTGTATGCTATTTCGACGGCAACGGTGTGGAGAAAGACGAAGAAAAAGCTGTATATTGGTTTAGGAAATCAGCTGAACAAGGTCATGCTCATGCACAATATAATTTAGGCCTTCGGCATTATTATGGTCAGGGTGTGGAGCAAGACTATAAGAAAGCCATGCAATGGTTTCAGAAAGCCGCTAATCAAGGGCTGTCCAGCGCTATGAACAATATTGGTGTGCTTTACAAAAATGGACTTGGCGTAGAGAAAGACTATACACAGGCTATTGCCTGGTTCAAGAAAGCAGCTGATAAGGGAAATAAGAAGGCCAAGGAGAATTTGGAAAAAACAAAGATTCAGAAGGCAGAGGAAAAGTTGACTAACGTTTCCGATGTTGACGTGTTGATACCACAAAGTGACAATCCCAACAGCAATAAGTTCACTTTTGCAGTTATCATTGGCAATGAAGCCTATGCTAATGAGGCCGATGTGCCTTATGCTGAAAACGACGCTCTTGTATTCAAGGAGTACGTGGAGAAAACGCTTGGCGTACCTGAAAAACAAATTCGGGTGTTGGCAAATGCTACACTTAATAATATCCGTTCTGCTGTGCGCTGGCTTAAACAGGCTATGAGTATCTGTGGTGGAAAGGGTAGGGTGATATTCTATTATGCTGGTCATGGTATTCCCGATGAAGAAACCAATGCCGCTTATTTGTTACCTGCTGACGGTTTCGGGAGTGATATAGAATCTGCTTATTCTCTAAAGACCCTTTATGCTGAGCTTGGCAAAATGGATGCTGATAGAATTACCGTATTCCTGGATGCATGTTTCAGTGGAACTAAGCGTGAAGGCGGCATGTTGGCATCAGCTCGTGGCGTAGCTCTTAAAGCAAAGGAGCAAGCCCCTGAAGGAAAGATGGTCGTCTTTACTGCTGCTCAAGGTAGTGAAACGGCTTATCCTTATAAAGAGAAACGTCATGGCATGTTTACATATTACCTGCTCAAGAAACTGCAAGAGACACGAGGTACTGTCTCCTTGGGCGAATTAGGAACCTATTTGACTGACGAAGTGAAGCGCCAGTCTTTCATAGAGAACGATAAAATGCAGACTCCTACAGTAATATCATCTCCGGCAATAGGTGCAAACTGGGGAAAATTACAGCTGAAGTAACTTGTCGTGGAAGATAAATCTGGTAGCGTAGGCCTTTTATTTCTTCTTGGGCTGGGTGAGTTTTAAAATCTGCGCGGCGAGGGCGTTGAACCATGAGTAGATGCGCGGATGGTAAATGTATAGTTTGTAAAGGCTGTTGTTGAGAAGGGAAATCTCGTCGCCGTCAGCATTCTTTGTGGTGTAAATGCAATTCCCGTGATACAGGACTTCAATGACGTGGAAATCGCCTGGGTCGGCCCCCCAGTTCTTGTATCTAAGACTTCTGACGGTATAATCCGTGTTGAAGGCAACCGTCTCAATACCTCAGCTCGTATGGTGTCGTGTTCGCAAAGTTCCCTTCGTGGAGTGCATTCACAAACTATCCGTTTGGCACAACGTTTCCAGCGCTGTTATAGGAGAATACCGCATCTTGTGCACTCATCTGCGATATGCTCAGGATTGCTATGATTAATAAAGCCCAAATTCTACCTGTCCCCATTCCAACTTACATTTTACTGCTCTCTAACAAAAACGAGAGTATCACCGCTATGCGCAAGACGAATTCTCAGTTCATTAGCCGTTAGGCTTAGAATCTGATTAGAAACCAACTCGTCATCTATTAAGCTGATGATGTAGTGTCCTGATGTTTTTTTCCCTACCTTATTATTTTCAAATGCGGTGGGAATCTTGTCAGAAAGATAAAACTTATATGTTTTGGGATAAGAATTCCCACTTTTCCCATAGAAGTATGTATTAGTCATCATCATGTCAGTAAACTCAAGGGTCCACCGCTTATGCTGATTGGATAAAACATTCACCCATCTCGTGTTACGCAAGTCATTCCAGCAGACTGGCTGTGAGGCATTTGTTGTCTGGGCAAATACTCCTAAAGGGCTAAGCATGCTGATTACACTCACAAACATGCAAACCACTACTGTAAATTGTTTTTTCATATATTTTTATTGTTTAAGTCCGAATATGCTAAAACTGTAACCTGTAATTGAGTAATAACTGATGTGTCCATAATGACCTGAAGCTGGGTCTATGTATATTTTGTCATTCTCGTGTAAGGGAAACTTTTATTTCTTCTTGGGCTGGGTGAGCTTTAAGATCTGCGCGGCGAGGGCGTTAAACCATGAGTAGATGCGCGGATGGTAAATGTATAGTTTGTAAAGGCTGTTGTTGAGAAGGGAAATCTCGTCGCTGACGACGGCATATACGATTTTTGTCTTCATAGGCAGTGACGCTCTCATTATTTGAACTTCACACCCATGTTGTAGAGGATGAAGCTATAGATGTCGGCTTGTTCCTCCAAGATCTTTGCCAGGGGCTTGCCGCTGCCGTGACCAGCCTTCGTGTCGATGCGGATGAGGACGGGAGGCTGTGGGTCTTGATGCTGCTGTTGAGTGGCCGTCTGGCACTCCTGCAGCGTGGCGGCAAACTTAAACGAGTGGGCAGGTACCACGCGGTCGTCGTGGTCGGCGGTGGTGACGAGGGTGGCAGGGTAGGCGACGCCGGGCCTCAGGTTGTGAAGCGGTGAGTAACCCTTCAGATATTCGAACATCTCTTTCGAGTCCTCGCTGGTGCCGTAGTCAGAGGCCCAGTTCCAGCCAATAGTAAACTTATGATAGCGCAGCATGTCCATCACACCCACTTGTGGAATGGCAACACGGAAGAGGTCCGGGCGCTGTGTCATACAGGCTCCGACGAGCAGTCCTCCGTTCGAACCTCCTACTATGGCGATATGATTCTTAGAGGTATAGCCCTTGCTGATAAGGTGTTCAGCAGCGCTGATGAAGTCGTCGAACACATTCTGCTTCTGCATCTTCGTACCAGCCACGTGCCACTCCTCGCCATACTCGCTGCCACCGCGAAGATTCACCTGTGCATAGATGCCTCCCTGCTCCAGGAACGGAATGCGCATGGCGGAGAAACCTGGTCCCAGCGGAATGTTGAAACCGCCGTAGCCATAGAGGAAGACGGGATTTTTCCCGTTACGCTTCAGCCCTTTCTTATAGGTAATAAACATAGGTACGCGCGTACCGTCTTTGCTGTTAAAGAATATCTGCTCGGCCACGTAGTCCTGCTGACGGAACTTGACGTTCGGCTGGGCATAGAGCGTGCTCGTGTTCTTGGCGATGTCGTAGCGATAGATGGTGCCGGGCATGGTGAACGACGTGAAGGTGTAGAAGCACTCCTCGCCCTTCTCGTCGCCGGTAAAGCCGATACTGCCCACCATCGGCAGTTTGACCTCATGACGCATCTTGCCGTCCAGTCCGTAGACAAAAGCATGGTCGCTGGCATCCTGATTATAGGTTAGAATCAGATGGCAGTTAATCACATCCACGCTGGCCAGCACGTCCTTCTGCTCAGGTATCAGCACCTGCCAGTTGTTGAGGCCGGGATTATGAATGTCTGCCGTCATGATACGGCCTTTCGGAGCACCATAGTTGGTATAGATGTATATTTTGTCATCTTCGTCATAGATGGGACTGTACTGATAGTCCATGTTGTCCGTAAGCTGGATGAACTGTGAGTCCTTCTGACGCAGGTCGCGAACAAACAGATTGTTGCCAGCACCTGCGCCGGCCTCCAGGAGATACATGATGGTCTCTTCCTCATTGACGCTCACCATATAGAAGCGCTTGGGCTGGGTGGGATTCTGATAGAACAGCACGTCCTCAGACTGCGGAGTGCCCATCTTGTGATAGTAAATCTTCATACCTTCGTTGACGTTCGAGAACTCCTTGCCCTCTGCCGGACGGTCGTATGTAGAGTAGTAGAAACCATCGCCCCTCCAGGCTGCTCCCGAGAACTTGGCCCACTCAATATGGTCTTGTGTCAGCTGTCCCGTCTTCAAGTCCATGACGTAGAACTCCTGCCAGTCGCTGCCTGAACGCGAAATGCTGTACGCCATCCATCGTCCGTTATGCGAGAAATAAGTACCCTTCAGGGCTACCGTGCCGTCCGTACTCAACGTGTTGGGGTCAAGGAAGACGCGCGGCTCACCGCCCAGTTTGTCCATCTGGTACATCACATACTGGTTCTGCAGACCATTGTTCTTATAGAAGTACCACTTGCCGTGACGCTTGCGCGGAGCACCGATCTTCTCATAGTTGGCCAACTCTGTCAGTCGTTTCAGCAGTTTCTGGCGGAAGGGGATGCGAGCGAGGTAATTGCTCGTCACCTTGTTCTCGGCCTCTACCCATGCAGCGGTCTGTGCTGATGTGTCGTTCTCTAACCAGCGGTAGGGGTCAGCCACTTTCACGCCAAAATAGGTATCAACAGTCTGGTCCTTGTGGGCCTTGGGATAGTGCAGAACCTGTGCCTGCATAGTCATGGCAGTAGTCATTACGATAGCCGATAAAAGGGTTTTCTTCGTCATAATTCATGTTCGTTAGTTTTCGCCGACAAAGATACAAAATAAATAAGAGAAACAAAAACAAAATGATAGTTTTATTTGCAGAGTTGTTTTTTCTTTGTATCTTTGCAGGCATAAAAGTCTTCTGTCTATGAGTAACGTAAAGCGAATTGTACTGACGGGCGGACCGTGTGCTGGCAAGACGACGGCACTGGTGCGCATCATTGAGCATTTCTCCAATCTGGGTTTCAAGGTGTTTACCGTACCCGAAGTTCCCACCATGTACAGTCAGGGCGGCTGGAGCTATCTGACACCGAACAAGCAGCTCTATTACGAGGGCGAGAAGGCTATCCTGGAAACCCAGTTGGCCTTGGAGGACTCGTTTATGCGCTTGGCAGAGGTTTGTACCAAGCCAACCTTCGTGGTCTGCGACCGCGGCACACTGGACATCTCGGCCTATATCGACAAGGCCATGTGGAACGATATCACCGGCAAATGCGGCACGTCGACCAACGAGTTGCGCGAACGCTATGATGCCGTGCTGCACCTGGTTTCGGCTGCCGACGGTGCCGAGCAGTACTATACCGTAGCCACCAACTCTGCCCGCTACGAGCAGGCCAACGAGGAAGGACTGCAGCTGGCTCGCGATCTGGATAAGAAGGTCAATAAGGCGTGGTCGGGTCATCCCCATCTGCGCGTTATCAACAACCACGACGACTTCGACACCAAACTGAACCGCGTCATCCTGGAGATTAGCAATGTCTTGGGACTGCCGCAGCCCGTTACCGAGGAGCGTGTCTACAGGATAGAGCTTACCGGCGAGCTGCCGGAGTGCATCGAGAGTGAGATAACCCAGACCTATCTGGTAGCTGATCCCGACTGCGAGGTGCGTCTGCGTCGTCGCTCGTGGGGTGGCGAGGTGGTTAACGTCCACAAAACCAAGAAACGTGTGTCGCCCACCGAAGTGCTGGAGACCGAGCGCCAGGTGTCAAACGCGCTGTATGAGTCATTGTTGCAGCAGGCCGATCCTTACCGATTGACCATTCGCAAGACGCGTCGCTCGTTTATCTGGAAGGGACAGTATTTCGAGATAGATTTCTTCCATGCTCCCGTGGACAATCTCATGATTCTGCAAACCAAGGGCGTTGCTGAGCAGGAAGACGTGAACTTCCCGCCGTTCATCAAGGTCCTGGAGGACATTACCGGCAAGAAGGAGTACTATAACTACAACATAGCCCTGCGGCGATAACCCTCCTTTACCGGTAAAAGGGTTATGATCAACTTCAAACTTCAGGTTTCAAACATAACGCACAATAATTAACGAAAAAGACGATGAAAATGAAAGTAATGATGACACTGTTGGCGTTACTGCTTACAGTTGGCATGAACGCACAGAAGATTGACCAGCGACTGACACAGCTGGTAGAAAAGAGTGCACAGCGTCGTGCACAGGGTGCAGAACCCCTTGACCCCAAGGCGGTGAACAAGTCGATTGCCGTCAGCTTCAATGCAGACGGTACGATAGCATCCTTCTCTGGCATCGCCATCCTGAAGGACGGTGCCGAGTGTCCCACTGCCCGTCTGGAGCAGATGGGTGTCCAGGTGCGCTTCCAGATTGGCAAGATGGTGGCACTGAACATTCCCGCAGACAAACTGCAGGCGTTGGAAGAGGTTGAGGAAATCAGCTACGTGAAGGCTGACGAAATGCTGCGACCAACGAACGAC
>ONQT01000035.1 GCA_900320045.1 uncultured Prevotellaceae bacterium
ATCCCCTCTATATCTGTCAATACATTTCCTGAGCTCGTAGTCAGGGATGAGAGACATCAGTTGCGAGAATACAGTATTTCCGGCATTCATATCCTGTGCAATCTTATATATGAGACAGTACAAAGATACAAAATCAAATCGGAAAAATTTAAAATCGCTGTATCTCATTGAAATTTAAACATTTAATTAACGTTCGGAAAAATATAACAGGACACTAGTGAAAAAAGATTATCTTTGCACCGACAAAAACTATAAAAACTATGAATATCAACGAATTGATAACGTCTGTGAATGCGGCAAGGCATCAAGGAACCGACCTTCCACCGCAGTCAGATTCCTGAACTGGAGAACGAAATAGAATGTTGGGAATAGCGTATTTACACTCGTAGCGTAACAGTGAGTGTATTGCGCTGGTTGACATAGTTGTAGCTGACGGCATGTACCTTGCGGCGAATCAGGAAGATGCCCAGTCCGCCGATGCGGCGCTGCTGCCACGAAAGCGTGGTATCTGGATCTTCCTGTTCCAGCGGATTGAAAGCTGCCCCTCCGTCCTCAAAACTGATGACAATCAGGCGGCCGTCTGGAGCGTTGCCAGTGCCATCCGTATCTTCCACGCTTTGGATATCCACATCCAGAAAACCGTCCACTCCCTCTGGATAGGCGTACGACACGATATTCATGACGACCTCTTCACAGGCCAACCGTAAGACCAAGAGGTCCTTCAGACGGCAAGAGGCTATCTCCGGCGTATGAAGGATGGTCTGCATAATGCTTCTGGCCTGTCCCTGAATGGGCTGAAAGTGTAATCGGCTCATCTTTTTGTTTGAAGTTTGAGTCTCCTTATTTTCCCACGAGGACGATGATGGAGCGTGGACCGAGCAGCACTTCCTGCTGGTTGTCGGTGAGTGGTTCGCTGCCTGGTTCGCAGATGTCGTCGGGTGCGGGCATCCCCGTGTTGGCAAAGACGTGCCAAGACATGCCATCAGGCAGTTGCGGCAGTTCGAAGCCGTGCATCTCCCAGTGCATATTCATAGCGACGTAGATGAAGTCGTCAGCGGCAGAACCGCTGACTGCAGTATAAGAGGCTGAATCGCCGGCCACGAGAGCGGGAGCGGCGTACTGGCCGTTGAGCATGAAGGCGATAGTGAGGTTGTTGTGCCCTGTTTCCGGCTGCCAAGCCTTTACGCCGTGCCACGAGAAGTCGGGATAGCCCAGCCCCAGATAGTCGCTGTGTTGCAGATGCTCGTCGTAGCGCAAGACCTTGTGCTGGCGACGGAAGTGTATCATCTGCTTGAAATAACGGAAGATGTCGGCGTTCTTCTCCTGGTCGTTCCAGTCGAGCCACGCTATCTCGTTGTCCTGACAGTAGGCGTTGTTGTTGCCTTGCTGCGAGTTACCCATCTCGTCGCCCGACAGTACCATCGGTATGCCCTGGCTAACCATAAGCATAGTAAGGGCATTCTTCACCTGCCGATGGCGCAAGGCGTTGATTTCGGGGTCATCGCTCTCGCCTTCGCGGCCACAGTTCCAGCTGTTATTCTGGTTCTCGCCGTCGCGGTTTTCCTCGCCGTTGGCCTCGTTGTGCTTTTCGTTGTACGACACGAGATCCATGAGCGTAAAGCCGTCGTGGGCCGTGACGAAGTTGACACTGGCCTTGATGCCGCGACCCTGTGAGGCGTAGAGGTCCGGCGAACCGAGAATGCGCTCCTTGACATCTGCCAGCACATCGGTGTCGCCCTTCAAGAAACGGCGTATGCTGTCGCGGAACTTACCGTTCCACTCTGCCCAGCGTCCCCACGAGGGGAACGAGCCCACCTGATAGAGTCCGCCGGCATCCCACGCTTCGGCAATGAGCTTGGTCTTGCCGAGGATGGGGTCGTGGGCCAGCGATTCGAGCAGCGGAGGGTTGGACATGGGATTACCGTTTTGGTCGCGTCCCAGAATGGCAGCCAAATCGAAACGGAAGCCGTCGATATGGTAGTCAACAACCCAGTAGCGCAGGCTCTCGACAATCATTTCACGCACGTTAGGATTGTTGCAGTTCAGCGTGTTGCCGCAACCGCTGAAGTTATAGTAGCTTCCGTCGGGTTTGAGCATGTAGTAGGTCTTGTTGTCGATGCCGCGATAGGAGATGGTCGGGCCGTCCTCAGCACCCTCGGCAGTATGGTTGAACACCACGTCGAGCATGACCTCAATACCATTCTTGTGCAGTCGTTTCACCAGGTTCTTCAGCTCGTCCACCTGCATGCCGAAGCGTCCCGTTGAGGCGTAGGCGGCCTTCGGTGCGAAGAAGCCGACGTTGCTGTAGCCCCAAAGGTTACGAAGGGGCTTTCCGTCAATGGGCGACACGAACTTGTTCTCAAACTCGTCAAACTCATGGATGGGCATCAGCTCCACACAGTTGACACCCAGTTCCTTGAGGTATGGAATCTTCTCGACGATGCCTGCAAAGGTGCCTTTGTGCTTCACCCCAGAAGCAGCGCCACAGGTGAAGTTGCGCACATGCATTTCATAGACAATGAGGTCGTTGACGGGCGTCTCCAAGGGCAGGTCTTCCTCCCAGTCGAAGTCGTCCAGCACAATGCGTGCCCGATAGGGATAGATATTGTTCTCATCGGGCTTCTGTCCCCACACGTCTCGCCCGGCAATCATCATGGCATAGGGGTCGAGCAGGATCTTCGACTTGTCGAAATAGTGACCTTCTTCCGGCTGGTTGGGTCCGTCCATGCGGAAACCGTATTCTATGTCTTCATAGTCCAGGTCGAAGATAATCATTGAGAACACGTTGCCCAGGCGGAACTCCTTGAAGAAAGGTATCTCGACGAACGGCTTATCTTCGTGTCTGTGAAAGAGCACCAGCGTGCAGTCGGTAGCGTAACGGGAATACACGGAGAAGTTCACCATGTTGCCGAAGACCAAGGCTCCGAAAGGATAGGGTCTTCCCTGTCGCAACTTCAGACCCTGATACTCGTGCGTAGGAAACAAATCGACCCTCTTCATCCTAGTGGTTCTTTAAAAAGTCTTCCATAGTATCATACATCTCGAAGAAGTTGTTGAAGCCTGTGACATCCATAACATCCTTCACCTCGTCATTAACGCCGACCAGATAACAGTTGTTTCCTTTCGAGGCGGCCACCTTCTTCGAATAGAGCAGGACACGCAGTCCCATACTCGATACGTAGCTGCAGGCTGTCATATCAATCACCAGGCTACAGCCTTTCTCCAGAATGGCCTCCAGCTCGTCCTGCACTTGCTGGTAGTTGAACGAGTCCAGCATCTCGCCTAACTTATAAGTTTCTATCTCCATGACGGTTGGTGTTTTCGATATCACAGTTTTAAGTTTAGGTGCAAATATACGAATTATTTTTTAAAGAACAAAGAAATTTGGTTTTTCTTTTGGTTTTTCGCTCGCTTATTCGTACCTTTGCACCCCAAAATGCGAAATTACATAAATAATATAAGGTATAAAAAGAGAAGATGAACATTCAATTTGAAGCTCCCGACAAGGTGAATGGCTTGATGACCATTACACTGGAGAAGGCTGATTACCAGCCTGAGGTCGACAAGACCCTAAAAGACTATCGCAAGCGTGCTAACATCCCCGGTTTCCGTCCCGGCATGGCTCCTATGGGCATGATACAGCGCCAGTTCGGCACTCAGGTCAAGGTGGACGTGGTGAACAAAATGTTAGGCGAGAAGCTGTACGGATATGTTCGTGAGAACAAGATTCAGATGCTTGGCGAGCCGCTGCCCAGCGACAAGCAGGCACAGCTGGACTTCGAGGGCGACGGTGCCCTGGAGTTTAAGTTCGACATTGCCGTAGCTCCCGCCTTCGAGGCCAAGATTAGCGGCAAAGACAAGGTGGACTACTACAACATCACGGTAGACGACAAGCTCATCGACCAGCAGGTAGATATGTATCAGAGCCGTGCAGGCCACTACGAGAAAGTAGAGAAGTACGATGCCGAGCAGCGCGACATGCTGAAGGGCGACCTGCGCGAGCTGGACGAGAAGGGCAATGTCAAGGAAGACGGTATCACAGTAAGCGACGCCGTGCTGATGCCTCAGTACATCAAGGTGGACAAGCAGCAGAAACTCTTCAAGGACTCGAAGCTGGGCGACATCATCACCTGGAACCCCCGCAAGGCTTATCCTGACAGCGATGTCGAGGTGTCGAGCCTGCTGAAGATTCAGAAGGACGAGGTGAAGGACCACGAGGGCGACTTCACATTCCAGATTACAGAGATTAGCCGTTACGTGAAGGCCGAGGTGAACAAGGAACTGTTCGACCAGGTATTCGGCGAGGGTAATGTGAAGACCGAGAAAGACTTCCGCGAGAAGATTGCCGAGCAGATCAAGCAGCAGCTGGTTACTGACCAGGACTACAAGTTCCTGCAGGACGTCCGTGCACACATGGAGAAGAAGGTCGGCAAGCTGGAGTTCCCCGAGGCTCTGCTGAAGCGCGTCATGCTGCAGAACAACAAGGACAAGGGCCAGGAATTCGTCGAGAAAAACTTCGAGGCCAGCATCAAGGAACTGGAGTGGCACCTCATCAAGGAGCAGTTGGTTGAGGCTCTGGAGATCAAGGTAAACGACGAGGACGTAAAGCAGATTGCCAAAGAAGCCGCACGTGCCCAGTTTGCACAGTACGGTATGTCTAACATTCCCGAGGAATATCTGGACAACTACGCTCAGGAGATGCTGAAGAAGCGCGAGAATGCAGACGGCCTCGTAGACCGCGCCGTCGACGTCAAGCTGACCGCCGCCCTGAAAGGTGTCGTGAAACTGAACGAGAAGGATATCACCCTGGAGGATTTCCAAAAGATGGTGGCCGGCAAGTAATCGACGGCAATTGACTTTAGTCAATTTAGAAATCTTTAACTAAAAATAAAGTCGGAATGTATGGCGTTCCGACTTTTTTTGTGTAATTTTGTATCTGCTTTCGAAAAACGAAAGAACAAAAGAGGAGTAAATACAAATGATTATGAACAACGATTTTAGGAAATATGCCACCAAGCACTTGGGCATCAATGGTCTGATGCTTGACGAGGTAATGAGTGCACAGGCACAGTATATGAACCCCTACATCCTGGAGGAGCGCCAGTTGAACGTCACACAGATGGACGTCTTCTCACGACTGATGATGGACCGCATCATCTTCCTTGGCACACAGATTGACGACTACGTGGCCAACACCATCATGGCACAGCTGCTGTTCCTCGAACAGGCAGACCCCGGCAAAGACATCAGTATCTACCTGAACTCACCTGGTGGAAGCGTGACGGCAGGATTGGGCATCTATGACACCATGCAGTTTATCTCCAGCGACGTAGCCACCATCTGCACAGGCATGGCAGCCTCAATGGCCGCCGTATTGCTCGTTGCCGGACAGGAAGGCAAGCGCTCAGCCCTACCCCACAGTCGTGTGATGATTCACCAGCCGCTGGGCGGCGTACAGGGCCAGGCCAGTGATATCGAAATCGAGGCCAAGGAGATTATGAAGTTCAAGAAAGAATTGTACACCATTATTTCGGAACACTCGCACACACCATACGACAAGGTATGGAACGACTCTGACCGTAACTACTGGATGACGGCTCAGGAGGCAAAGGAGTACGGTATGATTGACCAGGTACTGGCAAAGAAATAAGAAGTAAGAAGTGAGAGGTAAGAGGTAAGAGAAGAAAAATCATCAAGTTCAAAGTGAAAAAGGTTTGTAATTTCTGCGGACGCTCGGAGCAAGAGGTGAAGCTGTTGATATCTGGTGTCAACGGCTATATCTGTGACAACTGCACCCAACAGGCCTATGAGGTGCTGCTGGCCAACGGCTTCGGACCCGCCGCAGCCAAGAACAGCGCCAAGAAAAAGAAGACTGGCGCATCGGCGCTGAACATGAAGGACATTCCCAAGCCCAAGGACATCAAGGCCTATCTGGACCAGTACGTCATCGGGCAGGACGAGGCCAAGCGCTACCTGAGCGTGGCCGTCTATAACCACTACAAGCGACTGAACCAGCCCGAGGACAACGACGGCGTGGAGATTGAGAAGTCGAACATCATCATGGCGGGCTCGACAGGTACGGGAAAGACTCTCCTGGCGCGCACCATCGCCAAACTGCTGAACGTACCCTTCACCATCGTTGACGCCACCGTCTTCACAGAAGCAGGCTACGTGGGCGAGGACGTTGAGAGCATCCTGACACGACTGTTGCAGGTGGCTGACTACAACGTAGAGGAAGCCGAGCGTGGCATCGTATTCATCGACGAAATTGACAAGATTGCCCGCAAGTCGGACAACCCTTCCATCACCCGCGACGTCAGTGGAGAGGGCGTACAGCAGGGACTATTGAAACTGCTCGAAGGAACTATCGTTAACGTTCCACCCAAAGGTGGCCGCAAGCACCCCGACCAGGACTACATCCATTTAGACACGCACAACATCCTGTTCATCTGCGGTGGAGCGTTCGACGGCATCGAGCGCAAAATAGCACAGCGCATGAACACCCACGTGGTTGGATACAATTCTGTACAGCACGTGCGCAAGATTGACAAGAACGACCTCATGCAGTACATCCAACCGCAAGACCTGAAGTCGTTCGGACTCATCCCCGAAATCATCGGTCGTATGCCCGTGCTGACCTACCTGAACCCACTGGACCGCGAGGCCCTTACCAAGATACTTACCGAACCCAAGAACAGCATCGTCAAGCAGTACATCAAACTGTTCGAGATGGACGGCATCAAGCTCACTTTCACCCCAGAAGCCTTGAACCTCATCGTTGATAAGGCCGTGGAGTACAAGCTGGGGGCACGCGGACTGCGTTCCATCGTGGAGAACATCATGATGGATGCCATGTTTGAGGTGCCGTCAAAGAAACAAAAATCCTTTCAGGTGACTCGAGAGTATGCAGAGCAGCAGCTCAACAAGTCGCACATGCAATAAAAACACAACCTTAAGAAAGTCTATGACAAAACAGAAAGAGAACCTCACCGCAGCCCTGAAAAAGTATTTCGGCTTTGACAAATTCAAAGGCGACCAAGAAGCCATCGTCCAGAATGTACTTGACGGCAAGGACACCTTTGTACTCATGCCTACGGGCGGCGGCAAGTCGTTGTGCTATCAGCTTCCATCACTGCTGATGGACGGAACGGCCATCGTCATATCGCCACTGATAGCGCTCATGAAAAACCAGGTGGACGTCATCAGTTCCATGAGCGAGGAGGGAACAGCCCACTACCTGAACTCGTCACTCAACAAGACAGCCATTGACCAGGTCAAGGCAGACATTCTGGACGGCAAGACCAAGCTACTGTACGTAGCACCGGAGTCGTTGACCAAGGAAGACAATGTGGAGTTTCTGAAGCAGGCCAAGATATCGTTCTATGCCATCGATGAGGCTCACTGTATCTCCGAGTGGGGTCACGACTTCCGACCGGAGTATCGCCGCATTCGTCCCATCATCAACGAGATAGGCAAGGCACCTATCATCGCACTCACCGCCACTGCTACCGACAAGGTACGCACGGATATCAAGAAGAATCTGAACATCATGGACGCTGCCGAGTTCAAGAGTTCGTTCAATCGTCCAAACCTATATTACGAGGTTCGTCCCAAGACGAAGGACGTTGACAAGGATATCATCAAATTCATCAAGCAGCACCCGGGCAAGAGCGGCATCATCTACTGCCTCTCACGCAAAAAGGTGGAGGAGCTGGCTGAAATCCTCAAGGCCAACGATATCAAGGCAGCAGCCTACCATGCCGGACTGGAATCGCAGCTGCGTTCTCAGACACAGGACGACTTCCTCATGGAGGATATCGACGTCATCGTGGCCACCATCGCCTTCGGCATGGGAATCGACAAGCCTGATGTGCGCTTCGTCATACACTATGACATCCCCAAGTCACTGGAGGGATACTATCAGGAGACCGGACGTGCTGGACGCGACGGCGGCGAGGGCATGTGCATCACTTTCTATGCCCATAAGGACTTGCAGAAGCTCGACAAGTTCATGGAAGGCAAACCCGTTGCTGAACAGGACATCGGACGACAGCTGCTGGCAGAAACCGCAGCATACGCCGAGACCAGTGTGTGCCGCCGCAAGATGCTGCTGCACTACTTCGGCGAGGAGTATAACGCTGACAACTGCCACAACTGCGACAACTGTCTGCACCCCAAGACGAAGATTGAGGCACAGGAACAGCTCGTCATCGTGCTCAAGGCCGTACAGGCACTGAAAGAGAACTTCCGCACGGACTATATCATCGACTTCGTAGAGGGTCGTGAGACAGAAGAGATACTGGCCCACAAGCACATGAACCATGATATGTTCGGTGCTGGAGAAGACCACGAGAAGAAACACTGGAATCCCGTCATCCGACAGGCACTCATAGCAGGATACCTGAAGAAGGACGTAGAGAACTACGGACTGCTGAAGCTTACATCGGCTGGCAAGAAATTCCTCAAGAACCCCACATCGTTCATGATTGTCGAGGACAACGAATTCGCCGAGGACTACGAGGCCGTTGCCGACCACGACGGAGGAACAAGCGCCCTGGATCCCACCCTGAGTGCCATGCTCAAAGACTTGCGCAAGAAAGTCAGCAAGCGAATGGAGCGTCCTCCATACGTTATCTTCCAGGATGTCAGCATCGAACAGATGGCTACCGACTACCCTGTGACGCTCGAGGAACTGAAGAACATACAGGGAGTGGGTGAAGGAAAGGTCAGGCAGCCCTATGCCAAGGAGTTCGTCGACCTTATCAAGCGCTACTGCGACGAGAACGAGATTGTGCGCCACTCCGACCTGCGCGTTAGGACTGTTGCCAAGAAATCCATCCTCAAGGTTAAGATTATACAGGCCATCGACCGCCAGATAGCACTCGACGACATTGCTACCGCTCAAGGTCTGGAGTTCGAAGAGCTGCTGGACGAAGTGGAAGCTATCGTCTACAGCGGTACCAAGCTGAACATCGACTACTTCCTGGAGGAGGTCATGGACGAAGACCACATCGACGACATCTACGACTACTTCGCTGAAAGCGAGACGGACTCGCTGGACGCCGCCATTGACAACCTCGACGGCGACTACTCCGAAGATGAGATACGACTGGTACGAATCAAGTTCATATCAGAAATGGCAAATTAAGAGGCAAGTTAAAAAAGTAATATATAATAAAGGTATTTAGTTTATGTCATCATTTATTGCAGACAAGATTGTTATGGACGGACTGACTTTCGACGATGTCCTGTTGATTCCCGCTTACTCGGAAGTGCTCCCCAAGACCGTGGAGCTCAAAACACGCTTCTCGAGACACATTGAGCTGAACGTTCCTTTCGTTACGGCGGCCATGGACACTGTAACAGAAAGCCAGATGGCCATCGCCATTGCACGTGAAGGAGGCATCGGCGTGATTCACAAGAACATGTCGATAGAAAACCAAGCCCGCGAAGTAGCCATCGTCAAGCGTGCCGAAAACGGTATGATTTACGACCCCGTCACCATACAGACGGGAAAGACCGTTGCCGATGCACTGGCCATGATGGCAGAATACCACATCGGAGGCATCCCCGTCGTCGACGAGGAGAACCATCTGATGGGCATCGTCACCAACCGTGACCTGCGCTTCGAGCGCCGACTGGACAAGAAAATCGACGAGGTGATGACTCACGAGAACTTAGTCACCACTCATCAGCAGACAGATCTGACGGCTGCTGCTCAGATTCTGCAGGAGAACAAAATTGAGAAACTGCCCGTTGTGGACAAGGCTGGTCATCTGGTAGGACTCATCACGTATAAGGATATCACCAAGGCCAAGGACAAGCCCATGGCCTGCAAGGACGAGAAAGGCCGACTGCGCGTAGCAGCCGGTGTTGGTGTCACTTTCGACACACTGGAACGCATGCAGGCACTCGTCACTGCCGGTGCCGATGCTATTGTTATCGACACAGCCCACGGACACTCAAAGGGTGTTATCGACAAGTTGCGCGAAGCCAAGGCGTCGTTCCCCAACATCGACATCGTTGTAGGTAACATCGCCACTGGTGAGGCTGCACGCATGCTGGCAGACAATGGTGCTGACGCCGTCAAGGTAGGCATTGGACCGGGTAGCATCTGCACCACGCGTGTCGTTGCAGGCGTAGGCGTTCCACAGCTGAGTGCTGTATATGATGTCTACCAGGCACTACAGGGTACGGACGTGCCTCTGATTGCCGATGGCGGACTGCGCTATTCAGGTGACATCGTCAAGGCTATTGCCGCTGGTGGCTCGTGCGTCATGATTGGCTCACTGGTTGCCGGTACGGAAGAAAGTCCGGGCGACACCATCATCTACAACGGACGTAAGTTCAAGAGCTATCGTGGTATGGGTTCACTGGAGGCTATGGAGCACGGTTCGAAAGACCGCTACTTCCAGGCTGACACCAAGGATGTGAAGAAGCTGGTGCCCGAGGGTATCGCAGGACGCGTGCCTTACAAAGGAACTGTTCAGGAGGTTATCTACCAGCTGGTGGGCGGTCTGCGTTCAGGCATGGGCTACTGCGGTGCTGCTACCATCGATAAGTTGCACGAGGCCAAGTTCACCCGCATCACCAATGCCGGCGTCAACGAAAGCCACCCGCACGACATCACCATCACCAGCGAGGCGCCTAACTACAGCCGCCCCAACGACTAAAAAACAACATCGGCATATCGAAATGCCGAATATCGAAATAATGACATAACAAAAAAAGTCAACTCATGAAAAAGCATTTGATATTTGCTGCCCTGCTCTTGAGCAATCTGGCGGCTGTGGCACAGACAGCCAACGACCCCATCCTGATGACAGTGGCAGGTGTCAACGTACCACGTTCGGAATTTGAGTATTCGTATAACAAGAACAACACCGACGGTGTCATCGACAAGAAGAGCGTCGAGGAGTATGTGGACTTGTTCATCAACTACAAACTGAAGGTACAAGCGGCACTGGACGCTCGCATCGACACAACAACGAACTTTAAGAAGGAATTCGCACAGTATCGCGACCAGCAGGTGCGCCCAACCTTCGTGACGGACGATGACATGATGGCAGAAGCACACAAGGTGTACGACCAGACCAAGCAACACATCGGACCTGACGGACTGGTACAGGCCAGCCACATTCTCATCTCCGTTCCCCAAAAGGCTACCAAGGAGCAGCAGGACGCCGCCAAGGTGCGCATAGATTCTGTTTACAATGCGCTGAAGGCCGGTGCCGATTTTGCCGAACTGGCTAAGATAGTGTCAAACTGTCCCTCGAAATCACGCGGAGGCGACCTGGGATGGTTCAGCCGCAACCAAATGGTAAAGGAATTCGAGGACGCAGCCTTTGCCCTGAAGCCCAATGAACTGAGCAAGCCTGTGCTGACACCCTTCGGATGGCATGTCATCTTAATGAAAGGTCGCAAGCAGCTGGAACCCTTTGAATTCCATAAGGAAGGCATCATGCGTTTCCTGGAACAGCGCGGTGCTCGCGAGGCTGTCACAGAACGTAAACTGACAGAGATGGCCAAGAACTCGAACGGTGCCCTGACCAAGGAGATGATTCTGGAACAGCGTGCCGACTCGATGGCTGCCGCCGACCCAGAGATGCGTTATCTGATTAAGGAGTATCACGACGGTCTGCTGCTCTATGAGGTTAGTAATCAGCACGTCTGGGAGAAGGCTGCCAAGGACGACCAGGCGCTGGCCAACTACTTCAAGAAGAACAAGAAAAAGTATGCGTGGGAAGAGCCCCGATTCAAAGGCATGGCCTATCACGTCAAGAAGCAGGAAGATGTCAAAGCAGTAGCTGACTGTGTCAAGAAGCTGAAGTTCGACGATTGGAACGAGGCCCTGCGCAAGACCTTCAACAATGACTCTATCATCCGCATTCGTGTGGAGAAGGGACTGTTCAAGAAGGGCGACAACAAGCTCATCGACCGTGAAGTGTTCAAACAGAAGGATGTCAAGGTTGATAGTGTCAAAGGCTACCCCATTGACGCCACCTACGGCAAACTGCTGAAGAAGCCTGAGGCCTACACCGACGTTCGCGGACTGGTAACGGCTGATTTGCAGGACGAACTGGAGAAGCAGTGGGTTGCCGACCTGCGCAAGAGATACTCGTTCAGTGTCAACCAAGAAGTCCTCAAGACTGTCAACAAACACGAATAAGTTTCAAGACTGACAAATAAGCATGAAGAGGTTTCACCTTATTATATTATTAGCACTCCTGCCGCTGGCAACATTTGCCCAACGAGACAGCATAGGAGCCATCGTGGATGAAGTCATCTGGGTGGTTGGCGACGAAGCCATTCTGAAGTCGGACGTAGAAGCCATGCGCATTCAAGGACAACAGGAAGGTCTCCGCTGGAAAGGCGACCCCGATTGTTCCATTCCCGAACAGATTGCCGTACAGAAGTTGTATCTCAACCAAGCACTCATTGACAGTGTAGAGGTTACGGAGTCGGAGATTACCCAGGGCGTGGAGCAGTACCTGGACAATATGATTCAGGCTATCGGCTCGCGAGAGAAGCTGGAAGAGTACTACAAAAAGAACATGAGCCAGATCAGGGCTGACCTGCGCGAATCATATCGTGAACGCCAACTGGTGCAGGGCATGCAGCAGAAGCTGACGAAGGATATCGCAGTATCACCTGCCGAGGTGCGCAGATACTTCGAAAATATGCCCCAAGACAGTATTCCTTTCGTACCAACGGAGGTCGAGGTACAGATTATCACCATGACACCAAGGGTAGAACAGGAAGAAATCAACCGCATCAAGGACGAGCTGCGCAGCTATACGGATCGCATCAACAAGGGCGAGTCATCATTCCAAATGCTGGCACGCCTGTATTCTGAAGACCCTGGAACTGCTCGCCGAGGCGGCGAACTGGACTATACGGGTCGCGGTATGCTGGATCCTGCCTTTGCCAACGTGGCATTCAGTCTGACAGACCCCAAGAAAGTATCGAAGATTGTTGAGTCGGAATTCGGGTTCCACATCATACAGCTCATCGACAAGCGCGGTGAGAAAATCAAGGTGCGCCACATCCTGCGCAAACCGGTGGTCAGCGAAGAAGCCGTCACCAAGGCGTTAGGACGACTGGACTCTATCCGTACAGACATCGTGGAAGGTAAGTTTACCTTCGATGCTGGCGCTTCGGTCATCTCCGACGACAAGGATACTCGCAACAACCATGGTCTGATGTCGAATGCCACACAGGAGGGACGAACCTCACGCTTCAAACTGGCCGAACTGCCACCAGAGATTGCAAAGGCCGTCGACCGTATGGATGTGGGAGACATCTCTAAACCTTTCAGAATGATTAACGAGCGTGGAAAGACAGTATGTGCCATTGCCAAGCTAAAGAGTCGCACGGAAGGTCACAAGGCAACAATCACCGAGGACTTCCAGATACTGAAAAACGTAGTGTTGAACAAACGCCGCGAAGAGGTACTGCACAACTGGGTGGTCAACCGCATCAAGTCCACTTATGTGCGCATCAACGAACGCTATCGTAATTGCAACTTCGAATACGAAGGATGGGTGAGATAGAGGTAAGAAGTGAGAGGTAAGAATTCATAGAATAGTGAAGCGGCTGCTGTTTATCATCATAGGTCTGGTTGCGCTGGGCGTCATCTTTGCAATGGCTCCCGCCAAACGCAAAACTGCACCTCGCAAGAAGGTGGAGGATAAAAAGGTCTATCTGGTTCACTCAGACCGTCTGCACTACGACCAATACCAGAACGGCGACGCACAGGTGCTGAACGGCAATGTACACTTCCGCCACCAGGGAGCCGACCTCTTCTGCGACAGCGCACACTTCTATCAGGAGTCCAACTCCTTCGAAGCCTTCGGACACGTCAAGATGAAACAGGGCGATACGCTCAGCCTGACCAGCGACTATGCTTACTACGACGGTAACGCTCAACTTGCACAGGCACGATACAATGTCGTGCTGAGGCATCGCAAGTCGACGCTCTATACCGATTCGCTGGATTACGACCGTATGTACAACTTCGGCAACTTCTTCGAAGGCGGTAAGCTGGTGGATGGCAACACGACGCTGACGTCCGACTGGGGAGAATACCACACCGACACGAAGCAGGCGATGTTCTACTATGACGTGCGACTGAAAGACGACAAGCTTTTCATGACGACGGACTCGCTATTTTACAACACGCAGACATCGATGGCGCATATCGTAGGACCATCGAACATCACGTCGGGCACCAGCCACATTTATAGCGAGGACGGTTTCTACAACACCAAGACAGAGCAGTCGGAACTCTTCGGCCGCTCCGTCATCAGCGACCACGGACGCATCCTCATTGGCGACAGCGTCTACCATAATGCCACCGATGGCACCAACTATGCCTATTGGAACGTGGTGTACAACGATACCGTCAACAAGAACATGATGACAGGCGACTACTGTGAATACAATGACTCGACAGGCTATGCAATGGCCACCAAGCGTGCCGTCACCATCGACTATTCTCAGCAGGACTCGCTTTTCATGCATGCCGACACCTTTAAAATCTTCACATTCAACATCCGCACGGACTCCGTCTACCGCAAGATACATGCGTACAATAAGGTACGCGCGTACAGAACGGATATTCAGGCCGTCTGCGACTCACTGGTGTACAACACTAAGGATTCGTGCATGACCATGTATAAAGACCCCATTATCTGGAACCAGCAACAACAGTTGGTGGGTGAGTTGGTGAAAGTCTATATGCGCGACTCGACCATCGACCATGCACACGTCATCGGACAGGCCTTCTCGGCAGAGCAATTGCATGACTCCATCCACTTCAACCAAATATCGTCGAAGGAGATGAAGACGTTCTTCGTGGGTGGTGAGGCTCGTGAGTTCCAGGCTATTGACAACGTGCTGGTAGACTATTTCTATACAGACGAGGAGGACAGCGTTGTTACCCTGATGAACTATCTGGAGACCCCACTGCTGAAGATGTTCCTCAAAGACCGAAAGATGGAACGCATCTGGACCAGCAAGGCCTCAGGTGTCTATTACCCGCTTAACCAAGTTCCTGCCGACAAGAATCCGTTGCCAGGCTTTGCGTGGTTCGACTATGTACGTCCACTGAACAAGGAAGACATTTTCAACTGGCGCCCCAAGAAAGAAGGAACAGAACTGAAGGAGATCAAGCGCCGCGAGCCTCCCAAGAGAGTCAGGAAAACTCATACTCCCACCCCGACATCCGTCGAACCAACCCCAACATCGACACCCGTCGAACCAACCGATTCAACAAGCCATGAGTGACGTCATACAACTTCTTCCCGACAGTGTTGCCAACCAGATAGCAGCTGGTGAGGTGATACAACGGCCGGCTTCTGTCATCAAGGAGCTGGTGGAGAACGCCGTGGATGCTGGGGCACATACTATCAACGTGCTCATCGTAGATGCCGGACGTACCTCTATCCAGGTGATTGACGACGGCTGTGGCATGTCGGAGACAGATGCCCGACTGGCTTTTGAGCGTCACGCAACCTCCAAGATACGCCAGGCCGACGATCTCTTCTCGCTTCACACGATGGGATTCCGCGGCGAGGCACTGCCCTCCATTGCCGCCGTAGCACAAATCGAGTTGCGCACTCGTCGGCAGGAAGACGAGATTGGAACCTGTCTGACGATGTCAGCCTCACGGGTAGAAAACCAAGAACCCTGCTCGTGCTCAGTAGGCAGCTCTTTCACCATCAGCAACCTCTTCTTCAATGTTCCTGCACGGCGTAAGTTCCTCAAGAGCAATGCCACAGAACTGAATAATATCCTGACTGCCTTCGAACGCATCGTGCTGGTCTATCCTGACATCCACTTCACCATTCACAGCAACGGACAGGAGTTGATGAACCTCAAGGCAGGCAGCCTGCGCCAGCGCATCGCCGACATTTACGGACGACGCTATGGTCAGGAGCTATTACCTGTCAACGTAGAGACGGCGCTTTGCAAGATTACCGGCTTTACCGCCAAACCCGAGACAGCCCGAAGGAAAGGTGCCCACGAATACTTCTTCGTCAACGGGCGCTTCATGAAGCACCCCTATTTCCATAAGGCCGTCATGCAGGCCTACGACCGACTGATACCCGATGGTACGCATGTACCTTATTTTATATACTTCGAAGTCAGCCCTTCCGCGATTGATGTCAACATTCATCCCACCAAAACAGAGATTAAGTTCGAGAACGAGCAGGCTATCTGGCAGATTCTTTCTGCCGCCGTCAAGGATGCAATAGGACAGTTCTGTGAGATTCCCCAAATAGACTTCGACACCGTCGGGCGTCCTGACATCCCAGCCTACAACCCAGACCGTTCGCAGTCTGCGCCGAGAAACCCGGCTCCACAGTATAACCCGTTCTATAATCCCTTCAAAGAAAAGGCTACCAAGAACTGGGAACAGCTATACGAAGGTTTGCCGCAGCAGCAACCCACCGACGAGATGTCTCTTTTTGAGACGAACACAGGCAGTCCGCAGCAGTCGGGCGAACAGCCCATAGAACTGACCGACTTCAGTCCCTCGCACTATCAGTACAAAGGGCAATACATCATGACGGCCGTCAAATCAGGATTGATGATTATCGACCAATATCGTGCCGATGTGCGCATCCGTTACGAACGCTACAAACGACAGTTGTCTGACAGCCCGTCACAAAGCCAGCGCCTGCTGTTCCCCGAAGTGCTGGAGATGGCACCTTCCGATGCTGCACTTATGGACGACCTTTTGCCATTGCTGACAGCCGTAGGCTTTGACCTCAGTCCTCTGGGGCCTGCCAGCTTTGCCATCAATGGTGTCCCTGCCGGTATCGAAGGACTCAACCCCACCCGACTGATACAGGACATCGTGACCTCGGCCGCTCCAGCCAGCCACGACACGCTGGCATTAAACGACGAAGTTGCCCTCGGACTGGCGCGCCATGCTGCCATTCCCTATGGGCAACAACTGTCAAACGAAGAAATGGACACGATTGTCAACGATCTCTTCGCTTGCGACAACGTCAATTACACACCCGACGGCCATCCAATCCTTTGTATTTTACCTCAACATGACATTGAGCAGCTTTTAGGCTGATTTTCGCCTATTTGGGCCTCAAATTGCATCATATTCCGTAAAAAAGCCCTCTTTTATTACATTTTTTTGCAAAAAGATTTGGTAATTCAAAAAAAATACTTACTTTTGCAACAAAATTTCGAAATTATATCATTTTTTAACTTATTTAGTAAAGTATGAAAAAGTTTTTCTTGATGCTGGCTGTTGCCAGTCTGTCACTGAACGCTATGGCTCAGGAAGATCCTACTGAGAAGTATAGCGTAGCAACCAACTCTTTCTGGAGCAATTGGTTCGTTCAGACAAATGTTAATTGGAACTCTTATTGGGCAGGTGGCACGAATCATCTGTTCTCTTCTCCTTTCCGCAAGTTCGGTTTGGGTTCTGAGCCCTGGAAGGATGGCAAGCACCCCACAGGCCTGGGTTTCTCTGTTGCTGTTGGTAAGTGGTTCACTCCCGGTCTCGGTCTGCGTACCAAGGCTAACCTCGGTTGGCAGGGTAAGGCTTTCAAGTCCATCGACTTTGACAAGATTCCTGTGGAGGGTACTCCTTTCTATCTGACCGTTAACGAGCAGGTGCTGTTCAACCTGAGCAACATGATCTGCGGTTACAACGAGACTCGTGTTTGGAACTTCATCCCCTATCTGGGTGCTGGTGTATACCACACATTCGGCAAGCACACCAAGGGTAATGGTACTGTTCTGAGCGCTGGTATCCTGAACACCTTCCGTCTGGGTAAGGTTGTTTCTCTGAACCTGGAAGTTGGCTACATGAACTACGACAAGAACTTCCTGTCTCGCAACATCGAGGCTGGTCTGAGCGCTCACAAGCGTGACCATCAGCTGACTGTTGAGGTAGGTGCAACCTTCAACCTCGGCAAGACTGGCTGGAAGAAGACTCCTGACGTAGACGCTATCAAGGCTCTGTCACAGGGTCAGATCGACGCTCTGAACGCTCAGTTGTCTGACGCTCAGGCTGAGAACGCTCGTCTGAAGAACATGCTGGCTAACCAGCCCAAGCCCACTGCTGCTACTGTTCAGACTGTTACCGAGACTAAGGTTGTTGCTGCTCCTGTATCAGTATTCTTCAACATTGGCCAGTCTAAGTTCGCTTCACAGCGTGAGTTGCAGAACGTTTCTGCTCTGACCAAGATTGCTAAGGAGAACAACTCTAAGATTCTTGTAACTGGTTACGCTGACAGCTCAACGGGTAGCGCTAAGTACAACCAGAAGCTGTCTCAGAAGCGTGCTGACGCTGTTGTTGCTGAGCTCGTTAAGATGGGTATCAAGCGCGAGAACATCGAGGTGAAGGCTGCCGGTGGCGTTGACACCCTGACTCCTCCCCTCAACAACCGTCGTGCTACTATTGAGATTAAGTAATCTTAAATAAAAACAAATAAAAAAAGCGGCAATTCCTTGGTGGATTGTCGCTTTTTTTGTACTTTTGCCCTCAGAACATGTCTAACCCTTAAAACAACAACCATTATGAAGAAATTTCTGATGACCATCGTAGCACTGGTTTGCATCGCAGCAACGGCCAGCGCACAGACTGTGTATGTATCTACCGGTGACGGTGCCGTAGCCTATCACAAGTCAAAGTCGTGCAGCTACCTCACCAACTCGAAGGACGTAAAGAGCGTCAGCACCGCCGAGGCCAAGAAGATGGGCCGCCACGAGTGTACCCGCTGCTACGGCGCTTCTGCTGCCGCTGCTGCTAAGAAGTCTACGACAACTGCAGCCAAGAAGGCTACTACCCAGGCTCGCGACGAGAAGGGACGCTTCATCAAGAAGGCCGACACCGAGAAGAAGGCTGCAGAGAAGAAAGCCACTACCACAGCCAAGAAAGCCACTACCCAGGCTCGCGACGAGAAAGGACGCTTCATCAAGAAGGCCGACACCGAGAAAAAGGCTGTAGAGAAGAAGGCTAAGACCGAAAAGAAAGCTGCCGAAAAGAAAGCCAAGACCGAGAAGAAGGCCGTAGAGAAGAGCATCAAGGACACGAAGAAGAAGGCTACTCCCGCCCGCGACGAGAAGGGCCGCTTCATCAAGAAAGCCGATACCGAGAAAGCCAAGAAGGCCGCATAAGAACGCCTCGTTACATTTCTTAGTACAAAAATATTCCGAATCGCTTGGCGGTTCGGAATATTTTTACTATCTTTGCCCACATCAAAACCAATACTAACAGGAACCAGTAATAACCTTTAAATATTCAAGCTTATGAACACAAAAAGACTAGTGATTGCGTTAGCATTGATTTTCGCCGTATCAACAGGAGTTAGTGCGCAAGGATGGCTTAATAAGTTGAAGGACAAGGCCAAGGAAAAGATTCAGAACAAGGTTGATGAGAACGTAGACAAGGGAATAGACAAAGTCCTCGATAAAGCCGAGGACGAGGCTTCCGGTGCCGTCAAAGGAAAGAAAGGCAAGGCATCGAAGGACGAGAAGGCTGCCGAGACAACTATCCCTGCTGCAGAGGCCGACCCTGTCGCAGCTACGTCATCTGACTTCAAACGCGGCTCAGTCATCTTGTTTCAGGACGATGTCACTGCCGAACAGGTGGGTGAGTTTCCG
>ONQT01000024.1 GCA_900320045.1 uncultured Prevotellaceae bacterium
ACCCGATACGCAGCACTTACCCATACCACGAGCCACAACGGCAGCGTGAGAGGTCATACCACCACGAGCGGTCAGGATACCCTCGGCAGAAGCCATACCGGCAAGGTCCTCAGGAGAGGTCTCGATACGAACGAGCACCACCTTGTGACCGTCCTTGTGCCAAGCCTCAGCGTCGTCAGCGTGGAATACAATCTGACCACAGGCTGCACCAGGAGATGCGGGCAGACCCTGAGCGATCACCTTAGCCTGCGAAAGGGCCTTCTTGTCGAATACGGGGTGCAGCAGTTCGTCGAGCTTCTGGGGCTCGCAGCGCATGATGGCGGTCTTCTCGTCGATCATGCCCTCGTGCAGCAGGTCGATGGCAATCTTCACCATAGCGGCACCTGTGCGCTTACCGTTACGCGTCTGCAGGAACCACAACTTGCCCTCCTGAACGGTGAACTCCATATCCTGCATATCGTGATAGTGCTGTTCCAGCTTCTCCTGGATGCCGTTCAGCTCAGCATAGATCTCTGGCATTGCCTCCTCCATAGAAGGATACTTGGCTACACGCTCAGCCTCAGAGATGCCGGCGCGCTCAGCCCAGCGCTGTGAGCCAATCTTAGTGATCTGCTGCGGGGTACGGATACCAGCCACAACGTCCTCACCCTGTGCGTTAACCAAGTACTCACCATTGAACAGGTTCTCACCATTGGCAGCGTCACGGCTGAAGCAAACACCAGTAGCAGAGGTATCACCCATGTTACCGAATACCATAGCCATCACTGATACGGCTGTACCCCACTCGTCGGGAATGCCTTCCATCTTACGATACAGGATAGCACGCTCGTTCATCCAAGAACGGAACACAGCACAGATAGCGCCCCACAACTGCTCGATAGGATCGTTGGGGAAGTCCTTTCCTGTGCGCTCCTTGATGGCCTGCTTGAACAGCTTGACCAGCTTCTTCAGGTCCTCAACAGAGAGGTCCTTATCCAGCACAACGCCACTCTCCTTCTTCACCTTCTCAATAATCTCCTCGAACGGATCGATGTCGGTCTTGTTGACGGGCTTCATCTCGAGCACCACGTCACCATACATCTGAACGAAACGACGATAAGAGTCGTAAACGAAGTGAGGATTGTTGGTCTTCTTGGCCATACCCTCTGCCACCTCGTCGTTCAGACCCAGGTTCAGGATGGTATCCATCATACCAGGCATAGAAGCACGGGCACCGGAACGTACAGATACCAGCAGGGGATTCTGGGCATCACCGAACTTGCAGTTCATCAAGTTCTCAATGTGCTTTACAGCTGCCATCACGTCGTCGTTCAGCAGCTCCATAATCTTCTGCTGACCTACCTGATAGTACTCGTTGCAGCAGTCTGTGGTGATTGTGAAACCTGGAGGAACGGGAACACCGATGTGGTTCATCTCGGCAAGGTTTGCACCCTTGCCACCCAGTTCCTCACGCATTTTTGCATTACCTTCGGCCTTACCATTACCGAAGAGGTAAACTCTTTTTTGGCTCATAACTTTTGGTGTATTATTACTTAATAAATTGTTGTGATTTTCACTTTAGAATGCAAAAGTACACAAAAAAAATGGTTTCCACAAATAATTAGCGTTTTTTTGCACTATTTGTGTAATACATTGTGATGATGTGTACTGCTAACAGGGGTACTATTGCCTGATTTCTATGTCACGCTTGACGTTATTGCGAATTTTCGTCAGATAGTCCTTCATGCCTGCTGCATCCTTCTGGTCGATAATCTCCAGCAGCTCCTTCAGTTCGGTACGGATTTGCGACACTTGGTCGTGTGTATAAGGATTGAACAGGATTTCCTGCAACAGGTAGTCGTCCTCGTTCAGTACGCCCTTGGCAATCCTCATGTGGCGCTTGAACGTCGTTCCGGGCGCGTCCTGATGCTTCATGACGGCAGCAAAGACAAACGTCGATACAAAGGGTATCGACAGCGAATAGGCCACCGTCTTGTCGTGCTCTTCGAAAGTGTATTCGTAGATGTTCAGTCCCAAGCGCTGATACAGGTCCTTGAAGAAGATGCGTCCCATGTAGTCGCCCTCGCTGATGATGATTGCGTTCTCTTCAGAGAGCTGCTGCAGATTGGCAAAGGTCGGTCCGAACATCGGGTGTGTGGACACATAGCGCCGGCCTGTCTTCTCGTAGTATTCCTTCAGGTCGGTCTTCACCGATGCAATGTCACTGAGGATGCAGTCCTTGGGCAGGAAAGGTATGACCTGCTCAAAGACGGGAATGGTGTACTTCAGCGTCACCGCATTAATGACCAGCTCGGGCTTGAAGTCACGAATCTCCTCCATGTCCGTAAAGCGCTGGCAGTTGTACGTAAAGCGCATACGTCTGGCATCTCGCTCATACACGGCTACCTCATGGTCGAAACTCAGCAGGTCGATGAAGAAACTGCCCATCTTGCCTGCCCCCAGTACTAATATCTTCATAGTTATTTATTTACAATCTCTATTTGTTGACGAACGCTCTCTTCGTGGATATTCTCGAATACCCTGGCTACGAACTCAGGCGACATGCCCGATAGTGCTCCCTGTACGCCACGTTTCTCCAATATCTCGTTGTAGCGGCCTGCCTGCAGAACGGTCATATTGTGTTCCTTCTTATAATGTCCTATCTCGCGGCACACCTCCATACGCTTAGCTAGCAACTCCATCAGCTGATTGTCAATCTCGTCAATCTGCTTTCGCATCTGCTGGATGCTTTCTGTCGTGAGGTGCTCGTCGCGGATGACCAGCAACGACAGAATGTAGTCAAGCACTTCAGGAGTAACCTGTTGACGGGCATCGCTCCACGCCTTGTCAGGATCGCAGTGGCTCTCCACAATCAGTCCGTCAAAGCCCAGGTCCATCGCCTGCTGACACAGGGGGGCAATGAGCTCTCTCCTACCTCCGATGTGGCTGGGGTCACAGATAATCGGAAGTTCAGGTATGCGACGATGTAACTCAATAGGAATCTGCCACATCGGAGCATTTCGATAAATTTTATTATCGAAGCTGGAAAAACCTCTGTGAATGGCTCCCAAGCGCTTGATGCCTGCCTGGTTCAGTCGTTCCATAGCGCCAATCCACAATTCCAAATCGGGGTTCACGGGGTTCTTGACAAACACAGGAATGTCGATGCCTTTCAGCGCATCGGCCAGTGCCTGCATGGCAAAGGGGTTAGCCGTTGTGCGAGCACCAATCCACAGGATGTCCATGTCGTACTTCAGCGCCAGTTCCACGTGCTCGGGTGTTGCCACCTCAGTTGATATCAGCATGTGCGTCTCGTCCTTCACCTGCTTCATCCAGGGCAGAGCCTTCTCGCCGTTGCCCTCGAAACCTCCAGGTTTGGTACGCGGCTTCCACACTCCCGCACGGAAGTTATGGCAGCCCTTCATGGCCAGCTGTCGTGCGGTTTCCATCACTTGCTCCTCTGTCTCAGCGCTGCAGGGACCTGCAATGACGAAGGGGCGTTCGTTGTCACTCGGTAAGTTCAATGGTGCTAATTCCAGTTCCATAAGTTATATTGTGTTTTTGATTCGTTCTAATGCTTCTTTGATTTTCTCTTCTTTGGCACACAGGGAGATGCGGATGTAGCGCTCACCGTTGGTGCCGAATATGAATCCTGGGGTGATGAATACGCGTGCCTCGTGGAGCACACGCTCAGTAAGGTCCTCCACATTCTGAATGCTGTCGGGAATCTTACCCCACAGGAACATGCCCACCTGCTGCTTGTCGTAAGTACATCCCAGCACATCCATAATCTGCTCGGCCCACTGGCGACGGGCTGCATAGCGCTCGATATTGGCCACACGGTGCCATTCGTCACTGTTGTTGTAAGCCTCAGCAGCTGCTAACTGGATACCGCGGAACGTGCCACTCTCGATGTTCGACTGCACCTTCAGAATCCACTGGATAAACTGGGCGTTCGAGGCGCACATGCCCACACGCCAGCCTGGCATGTTGTGTGACTTCGACATGGAGTTGAACTCTATGCAGCAATCCTTAGCACCTGGAACCTGCAGAATACTCAGGTGTTCCTCGCTCAGGATGAAACTGTAGGGGTTGTCGTTCACCACCACGATATTGTGCTCGCGAGCAAAGCGCACCAGTCGCTCGTAGGTCTCGCGCTGAGCACGTCCGCCAGTCGGCATATTGGGATAGTTCGTCCACATCAGCTTGATGCGACCGTTAGTCTGATGCTTCTGGTCTTTGGCGATTTTCTCCAACTCGTCGAAATCGGGTTGCCAGCCGTTGTCCTCGCGCAGGTTGTAGTTGACAATCTTCGCCCCCAGTATCTTACTTAAAGATGTATAGGTGGGATAGCCTGGATTGGGTATAAGCACCTCGTCGCCAGGATTCACGAAGGCCAACGTCACGTGCAGAATGCCTTCCTTAGAGCCAATCAGCGGCAACAGCTCGCTCTTGTCGTCCAAATCCACGCCGTACCAACGTTTGTAAAATCCGGCCATAGCCTTCCGCAGCTCTGGCGTGCCCTGTGTGGGCTGATAACCGTGGGCATTAGGCTCGTGAGCCACCTCGCATAGTTTCTCAATAGTCTGTTCCGAAGGCGGCATATCCGGACTTCCGATAGCCAGACTGATAATATCCTTGCCCTCAGCATTGAGCTGAGCAACCTCCTTCAGTTTCCGACTGAAGTAGTATTCTTGCACTAAGCTTAATCTTTCTGCTGGTTGTATCATATTTCTTTGAACTTTAAACTTTCAACTTTAAACTTTCAACTCGTTTGCTTTCCGTCTTTATATTCTCCTAATATCTTGAAGTCCTTGGTCAACGGGATGATGGCGTCGATGGATTGCCGATAACGGGTCAGGTCGTTGTACATCACGTCCACATAGAACAAGTACTCCCACTCACGTCCGATGATGGGCAAAGACTGAATTTTCGTCAGATTGATGTGGTAGAACGAAAGAATGGCCAATACATGCGCAAGCGAGCCTTCTTCGTGAGGCAACGAGAAAACCATGCTCGACTTGTTCGTCTCGGTCAGCGGACGCAACAGGTCGGCTTTATTGGGATTGCTCACCACCAGGAAGCGCGTAAAGTTATGCTTGTTGTCCTCGATGTGGTCCTCCAGCACCTTCAGACCGTACAGTCGCGCTGCTTCTGCATGACAGATAGCTGCCCACCCTTTCTTCTGGCCTTCACTGATCATCTTTGCACTACCGGCAGTATCCTCGGCTTCCACATTTTTCATTTGCGGGTGTTGACCCAGGAACTGTCTACACTGCATGAGTGCCACAGGATGCGAGTGTACCTCCGTAATGGTGTTCCAGTCGTCATCGGGCAGACAACAGATGCAGTGCGAAATGTGCAGCTTGTGTTCACCCACGATGGTCGTACCACTGTCGCGCAACAGTTCGTAGTTGTGCAGCAGACTTCCGGCTATGGTGTTCTCGATGGCCACCATTCCAATGCTCGTAGGGTCTTTGCGGATATTGTCGAACACCTGCTCAAACGTTGAGCAGCAGACAAGCTGTACCTGCTCACCCTCGAAGTAAAGGTGTGCTGCAATGTCGTGGAACGACCCTATCAGTCCTTGTATTGCAATTCGCTTCATATCTCCAACGCTTCTTTTAAAAAAATTCCCGCTTTCACTTTGTTTGTGAAGCGGGACCTTATCTTTCTTTATCTTTCAGTTTAAATCTTTCAAATTACATACGGCCTTCCGCTTCACAGGTTGCTGCAAAGTAAAAATAATAGCCGTAAAAGTAATTGTTTAACATGCTCATTGTCTCTGTTTTTTTGTATTTCGGATGCAAATGTAATGCTTTTCTGCGAAACAAACAAAAAAATTATTAGTTTTTTACCGAAAAATGTGTAATTTTGCATCCGGAATGGAGAAAATGTTCTCGTAGTATAACCTATTAACAATGAATGTAACCATATACGATAGTACCGAGAAACTGCCACAGTTGCCTGCTGACAGCCACTACTTCCACAGTCGTGAGTTCATGGCACTGTGCGAGCAGACATCGGGCCAACAGCCTTTTATGGCAGTCGTTACTGACGATGCCGGACAGGTGGTTGCCTCGTTGTTGGCCGTCGAGCATATTCGCCGTTCTTGGCTCCCACCCTTTCTTTATCGTCATGTGCGCGTGCTGGGCGAAGGCAACTATCGTGAAGCCACAGACAACATGTTGTTCTCCATGATGCTTAATGCCCTGACACGGCGTTTGGGCAACCGCACGCTCTATATGGAAGTCAGCAACCTCAGTCAAAAAATGTTCGGCTACGCACCTCTCAAGGCTGCAGGCTTTTTCCCCGTACGTTGGATGAACGTACACAACTCGCTGCACTCGCGTACTCCCGAGGAACGCATCATGCCGCGCCAGATGAAGCGCATTCAGCATGCCCTGCAGCACGGAGTCACGACCAAACCCGTCGAGACCGATCAGGAATTCGACGCCTTCATGCGACTGCTGCGCCACCACCACTGGTTGAAACCCCGTCGCTACTTGCCTCGCAAGGATTTCTTCCATACCATGCAGCGACAAAAACGCTGTACGTTATTCATCACACAATACAACGGATACGTCATCGGTTGCTCCTGTTTGGTCTATATAGACGGCGATGCCTACTTGTGGTACTCTGCCTCACGCCGTAAGAGTTTTGCTACGCTTCATCCCAATGCTGTCACTTACTGGAACACCATCCGCTATGCCCATCAAGTTGGCTGTCAACACATCCGCTTCATGGACGTCGGCCTGCCCTTCCGTCGCAACATCTACCGCGACTTCATCCTCAGCTTCGGAGGCAAGGAGATCAGCACCTTCCGATGGTTCCGTATCTCCATTGGCTGGGTCAATCGTGTTGCATCGTGGCTGTGGAGGCAATAAATTGCAATCTGCTGCGTTATTATAAACAATGAACGCAAGAAAACTCATCCTTCTGTTGCTGCTGCTCCTCATGGTAATTTCCATGCAGGCGCAGAGTTTTACACTGTCCGGCAAAGTTACCGATCAGGACGGCAACGGCATTGAACTCTGTACCATAGCCTGTCTGGAGCAGGGCGTGGTTACGATGGCCGACCTCAAAGGCGAATACAAAATGACCCTAACGTCGCGCGACTCCGTCGTTATCCGCTATTCCATGGTGGGCTACCAAACCCGCAAGCGTGTACTACGTAAGCCCCGTGGCAACCAGAAACTCATTATCCAGCTCCAGCCTGCTGAGGCCCTGCAGGAGGTGGTTGTCACTGAGAAACGTCGCCAAACCACTGGAACTGAGCAGTTGGATGTCAAGAACATTCGCCAGACACCCTCTACGACGGGTAATGCTGTGGAAGAACTGGTACAACAGCAGGCTGGTGTCTCTACGCACAACGAAATGTCTAGTCAGTACAATGTCCGAGGCGGTTCTTTCGATGAAAACTCCGTATATATAAATAATGTGGAAGTCTACCGTCCCCTGCTCATCCGTTCTGGACAGCAAGAAGGACTGTCTATCATCAATAGCGATATGGTAGAGAAGATTGGTTTCTCCAGCGGTGGCTTCGAAGCTAAGTATGGAGACAAGATGTCCAGTGTACTCGATATTACCTACCGTCGCCCTACTCGTTTAGAGGGTAACGCCTTTGCCTCATTGCTTGGTGCCGGTGTCTATCTCGGCTATGGCAGCAAAAAGAAGGTAACGGTTGAAGGACAGGAGCCTGTGTCGAAATTCACCATGAGTCACGGTCTACGCTACAAGACCAACCGATACTTGCTTGGTTCTCTGGAGACCAAGGGCGAATACCGTCCTAACTTCCTTGACTATCAGACGTACATCACCTGGCAGCCCAATGCACGCTGGAGTGTAGACATCATCGGAAATATCTCCGAAAACCACTATAACTTCAAGCCTGAGGACCGAGAGACGTCTTTCGGTACCTTACAGAATGTGCGTACCTTCAAGGTTTATTTCGACGGACAGGAGAAGGATATCTTCCGCACGCTCTTCGGTTCACTGCGCATTCAGCGTATCTTCTCACCCAAAACCCGTCTCGGACTGCTGTTCTCCGCCTTCCATACCAAGGAACAGGAGACCTTTGATATTCAAGGACAGTATTGGCTCAACGAGACCAATACCCAAGAGCAACTGGGCGTGGGCACCTATATGGAACATGCCCGCAATTACCTGACGGCCGATGTACAGAGCGTCAAACTTATGCTCAACCACAAGGCTGGTCGTCACGACTGGGAAGCGGGCTTTACTGCAAAATGGGAGAAGATTGAAGAGAAATCCCGTGAGTACGAGATGCGCGACTCCAGCGGCTACAGCATTCCTCATCGCGGCGACCGTTTGGATCTCATATACTCTTTATCGTCCAAGAACACCCTGAAGTCCACACGCCTTGAGGCTTACGTACAAGACACCTACCGCTTCACGTCAGGTGGCGAGCGACCTTGGCTCTTCACGCTTAACTACGGTTTGCGTCTTAGCAACTGGAGCTACAACAAGGAGACCATTGTGTCGCCTCGTATCTCGCTGGCTGCCATCCCTGCATTCAACGAGAATATCACTTTCCGTCTGGCTACAGGTCTCTACTACCAGGCACCGTTCTATAAAGAGTTGCGCGACACGTCAACCGTTAACGGACAAACCATCGTCACACTCAATCAGAAAATCAAGAGTCAGCGTAGCATCCATATCGTAGGAGCATTCGACTACCGTTTCCGTGCGATGGATCGTCCCTTCCGCTTTACTGCCGAGGCGTATGTAAAACTCATGAATAATCTCGTACCGTATAACGTACAGAATATGAAAGTCGTGTACTACGGTCAAAACAAGGCCTCTGGTCACGCCATTGGAATGGACCTCAAACTCTTTGGTGAATTCGTGCCCGGCACCGATTCATGGATTACCTTCTCCGTGATGTCTACTAAACAGAAAATCAATGGTGTCAGCGTACCTCTTCCTACCGACCAGCGCTGGGGCGTCAATCTGCATTTCACCGACTACTTCCCAGGCACACAGCGCTGGAAAATGACGCTGCGTCTGGCATTTGCAGACGGTCTGCCTTTCGGCGCTCCCCACCGCGGTTTGGAGTACCAGCAGTTCCGTGCTCCTGCCTACAAGCGCGCAGACATCGGTATGAGCTATCTGTTATTGGGTAATCCAGACAACAATCACAAAGTTCAAAGTTCAAGATTCAAGGTTCAAAGAATCTGGCTCGGCATCGACGGACTGAATATCTTTGGCATTTCAAATGTCAACAGCTACTATTGGGTCACCGACGTCACCAATCACCAGTATGCCGTGCCTAACTACCTGACAGGACGCCAGATCAACGGTCGCATCCTCGTCGAGTTCTAAGCGTAGAAAACCTTGTTGAAAAGGGAGCAAACTACTCGATGCACTTCATCAGAAAATCTACTGCACCGTTTACGCCGAACTTCCTGACATCTAGCGTGATATCATAGTTGCGCGCATCCGTCCATTCCGTACCCGTGAACGTCTTCGTGTAGAGCTCGCGACTGTAGTCATTGTCTACAATCATCGCACCAGCATCACGCTCGTCCAGCCCATACTTCTCGGCAATGCGTCGCTTGCGACACTCATCGGTTGAATGAATGAAAATCTTCAGTGCGTTCGGATGGTTGCGGAAAATGTGGAAACCGCAGCGACCAATGATAACACACGACTCCTGATTTGCAATCTGCCAAATGACGTCTGCCTGTGCCTTGAACAACTCGCGTGACGTCTGGTCGTGTTCCTGACCATTGTATTCCCTGTCAGCCATGTAGCTGCGGTAAAACCCTGCGAAATCGTCGCGCCAATGCGGATTGCGCGCCTCAATTTTCTCCACGGCTTCCTCAACAATGCAGAACTTCTTAGCCACAGCATTCAGAATCTGCTTGTCCAGCAGCTTCACGTTCAACCTGCGAGCCAACTCAGCTCCAATCTCGTGTCCGCCTGTACCAAACTGGCGGCTGATAGTAATAACAAATTTCTCCTCCTTATTCATAGACTATTAGTTTTTAGGTTCTTATCTACGTTGCAAAGATAAACAAAAAAAAACAAACCTCCAAACTTTTTGGTTTTAAATTCTCTCAACACGAGCAATTTTAGCAGTTCAAGTATAGCATAGAATTTGACGTAAAACTACCATACACAAAGAAAATTCCTGAAACGTTTGCACGGTTCAGGGATTTTTCGTACCTTTGCACACCAAATACACACGCGAACATTATTATAAAACAAAAATAAACAATAAGAATGAAACCAACAGCCATATTGCTTCTGTACTGCCCAGACAAACAGGGCATTATCTCGGAAGTAACTAGATTTATCACCGACAACAAAGGAAATATCGTATACCTGGATCAGTATGTTGACAAACAGGACGGTATGTTCTTTATGCGCATCGAATGGGAGCTGGAGGGCTTTCTGATTCCCCGCAACAAGATATACGAATATATCGAGACTCTCTATGCCCAGCGCTACCAGATGAAGTTTTCGCTGTATTACAGCGACAAGCGTCCCCGCATGGCTATCTTCGTGAGCAAGATGAGCCACTGTCTGTACGACCTGCTGGCGCGCTGGAAGGCCGGTGAGTTCAACGTGGACATTCCCTGTATCGTATCGAATCATGAGGACTTGCGCTATGTGGCTGAACAATTCGGCATTCCTTACTATGTGTGGAGCATCAAGAAGGACCACTCGAACAAGGCCGAGGTAGAGCAGGCCGAGATGGAGCTGCTGAAGAAGGAGGATATCTCGTTCATCGTGCTGGCCCGCTACATGCAGATTATCTCTGACGAGATGATTGCCGCCTATCCGCACCATATCATCAACATCCACCACTCGTTCCTGCCCGCCTTCGTGGGTGCCAAGCCCTATCACCAGGCCTGGGAGCGTGGTGTAAAGATTATCGGAGCCACCAGCCATTACGTAACAGCAGAACTGGATGCAGGCCCTATTATCGAGCAGGACGTGACACGAATCAGTCATAAGGATACGCCCGAGAGTCTGGTGCTGAAAGGCAAGGATCTGGAGAAGATTGTGCTGAGCCACGCCGTTTCGAAGCATATTCAGAGAAAGATTCTGACATTCAAGAACAAGACGATTATCTTTAGTTGACAATTGATAATTGATAATTGATGAACGTAGCAATTGTAAAATATAATGCAGGCAACATCTACAGCGTTGTCAATGCACTGAGACGGCTCGGTGTGGAGCCCCTGCTGACGGACGATGCTGAACAGCTGCAGCGCGCCGACCGCGTGCTGTTCCCCGGACAGGGCGAAGCCCGTGGTGCCATGGAGTATCTAAAGGCCCGTCGGCTAGACGAGGTCATCAAGAATCTGACACAGCCCGTCTTAGGCATCTGTATTGGCCAACAACTGTTGTGTCGTCATTCCGAGGAAGGAAATACAGATTGCATTGGCGTGTTTGACGTTGACGTAAAGCGCTTCCAACCCAAGCGTCATGAGGACAAGGTGCCGTGCATGGGATGGAATGCGATAGATGTAAGATGTAAGATGGATGATGTTAAATGTGGACTGTTTAACGGCCTTCAGACATCAGCCATTGCCCTTCAGCCTTATGTCTACTTTGTACACTCCTACTATGTACCCGTTTGCGACTGGACGGCAGCAGTGGCTGACTACATACAGCCTTACTCCGCCGCTATGCATAAGGACAATTTCTACACCTGTCAGTTCCACCCCGAGAAGAGTGGCGCAGTAGGTGAGCAAATCATCAAGAACTTCCTGGATCTGTCGGAATAACTCCATACCAAAATCCCGAAATATCTACAAAACGAAATATCGACATCATATCACGACAATGAAAATAGAACTGATTCCCGCCATAGACATTATTGAAGGCCAGTGCGTTCGACTGACCAAGGGCGACTACGACCAGAAGACGGTCTATGGTAGCCCGCTGGATATGGCTCGCGAATTTGAGTCATTGGGATTCAAGCGATTGCACGTTGTTGACCTGGACGGCGCCAAGGCCAAGCACATCGTCAACAGTACTGTGCTCCAAAGTTTGGCATCTGAGACCAGCCTGCGCATCGACTTTGGTGGTGGTATCAAGACCCAGGAGGACATTGAACTGGCGTTCAAAAGCGGTGCTTCTATGGTGACTGTCGGTTCGGTAGCCGTCACGCAGCCGGAACTGTTCTTGTCGTGGGTCAAACACTACGGAGCCGACCGCATGATACTGGGCGCTGATGTCAGGAATGGGAAAATCAGCATCAACGGCTGGAAGGAAGACTCTTCAGAAGACCTGTTGCCGTTCCTTAGGAAATATACCGATGCAGGCGTTACGAACGTACTGTGTACTGAGATTTCTAAAGATGGGACGCTGCAAGGTCCTGCCATCGAACTGTACCGTTGCATCATGGCAGAATACCCCACTCTCCATCTCATCGCCAGCGGTGGTGTGAGCAGCATTGACGACATTCGCGCTCTTGATGCAGCAGGTATCCCCGCCGTCGTTTTCGGCAAGGCCATCTACGAAGGCAGAATCAATCTGAAAGAGTTAATCTCGGAATAACGGAATATCGAAATATCGACAATAAAAACAAACATGAGTTTAGCAAAACGCATCATACCCTGTCTGGACGTCAAGAACGGCGAAACGGTGAAAGGCACCAACTTCGTGAATCTGCGGAGCGCCGGTGATCCTGTAGCACTCGGCAAAGCCTATAGTGAGCAGGGAGCCGATGAGTTAGTGTTTCTGGATATCACGGCTTCGTTCGAAGAGCGTAAGACATTCACCGATATGGTGACGCGAGTCGCCCAAGAGGTAAACATTCCGTTTACTGTAGGCGGTGGCATCAACGAGCTCAATGACGTGGAGCGGTTGCTCTATGCCGGTGCCGACAAAGTAAGCGTCAATTCGGCAGCCATCCGCCGACCGGAACTCATCAACCAGATTACCAACCGCTTTGGCAGTCAGGTATGTGTCGTAGCCATCGACGCCCGACTGGACGACGACGGGTGGCACTGTTACCTGAAAGGTGGTCGTGAGCGTACTGAACGTGGACTGTTTGAATGGGCTCGCGAGGCTCAAGACCGTGGCGCAGGCGAAATTCTGTTTACATCGATGAATCACGACGGAACAAAGAACGGCTATGCCAACGAGGCTCTGCGCGAGCTCAGTGACACATTGTCAATACCCATCATCGCCAGTGGTGGAGCCGGCTGCAAGGAGCACTTCCGAGACGTATTCCTGGAGGGACATGCCGATGCAGCTCTGGCAGCCTCAGTATTCCACTTCGGCGAGATTCCTGTGCCGGAACTGAAACAATATCTCAAAACCGAGGGAATCAACGTCAGAATTTAACCCCATCGAAATAACGAAATATCGAAATAACAACAAAAATGACTATAGACTTTGAAAAAATGGGCGGACTGGTTCCTGCCATCATACAAGACGCAGATACGCGCAACGTTCTGATGCTGGGCTTCATGAACAAGGAAGCCTACGAGAAGACGCTGCAGACCAGGCATGTTACATTCTGGAGCCGTACGCGTCAGACACTGTGGACCAAGGGAGAAACCAGCGGCCACTTTCTGAACCTGGTGGACATGAAGATAGACTGCGACAACGATACCTTGCTGGTGCGTGTTCACCCCATAGGTCCGACGTGCCATACAGGAACTGATACCTGCTGGGGCGAAGCCAATACACCCCTGTGCAGCGAATCCTTGCTGTTCCTAAGCGAGTTGCAGGACTTCATCAACAAACGCAAGCAGGAGATGCCCGAAGGCTCGTATACCACCAGTCTCTTTACCAAAGGCATCAACAAAATAGCTCAAAAGGTGGGCGAAGAAGCATTAGAGACTGTCATTGAAGCTACCAATGGCACTGACGAACACTTGGTATATGAGGCCAGTGACCTGCTATACCATCTCATCGTCATGCTGGCTGAAAAAGGACTGCGCATCGAGGATGTGGCCGAAGAACTACACCGCCGTCATGATCCCGAATGGGACAAACAGCGCCGTGAAGCCAAAGCCGCTGGAAAAATGAAGTAACGCATCATCGCAATAACGAAATATCGAAATATCGACAAAAGCAATAAAATATGCTGATAGACTACAAGAAGGTAGACATCTACCACAAAGACGGAGCCCCCGTGTTGCATGACGTCAATTTCCATGTCGACGAGGGAGAGTTTATATACATCATTGGACGTGTCGGTTCAGGAAAAAGTTCCCTGCTGAAGACCATCTACTTTGAGATGGACGTGGAAGATGAAGCTGAGAACGCCTTTGTGCTGAATCACGACTTGCGCCACTTGAAGCGCAAGTACGTTCCGGCACTACGCCGTCAGATGGGTATTATCTTTCAGGACTTCCAACTGCTGAGCGACCGCACGGTTTACGAAAATCTAAAGTTTGTTTTGAAGGCTACCGGCTGGAAGAAAAAGAACGAGATTGACGAACGTATCAAGGATGTACTGGAGGATGTTGACATGCAGGATTTTGCAGACCGTTTTCCTCACGAGTTGTCAGGCGGCGAGCAACAGCGCATTGCTATTGCACGAGCCATTCTAAACCGTCCGAAACTAATTGTTGCCGACGAGCCTACGGGTAATCTTGATCAGGAAACGCAAGCAAGCATCATCCAGTTGCTTCGTCAGGTGACACAGACCGGTACTGCAGTGGTGATGACAACTCATAACATCGCACTGCTGAAGGATTATCCCGGCATCGTCTACCGCTGCATTGACGGTCGACTGGAGGATATCACAGAGACTTACAACACGATGGCCCTCTATGAGGACGAAGAAACCGAGAATACTGCACCGGTAGACTATAGCGTTCGTGAGGAATTGCCTATTTAAGGAAATAGAAACAATCAAAAACTAAGATACAATGAAAGTAATGAAATTTGGCGGAACTTCGGTGGGTACGCCGAGCCGCATGAAGGAAGTAACAGAGTTGGTAACCAAGTCGAGCGAACCGACATTCGTGGTTTTGTCAGCTATGGCAGGAACCACCAATTCACTGGTGGAAATCTCGGACTATCTTTACAAGAAGAACCCCGATGGCGCTAACGAAATCATCAACCAGCTGGAGCGTAAGTACATGCAACACATCGAGGAGCTCTACACGACTAATGAAATGAAGCAGCAGACCCGTGAGTTCCTACAAGGAGAGATGAATTATCTGCGCTCGTTTACCAAGGAACTATTTACATCTTTCGAGGAGAAAAGCATCATTGCCCAGGGCGAGATGATGTCGACCAACATGGTAGTTAACTACATGAAGGAGAGAGGCATTAAGGCAGTATTGCTCAATGCGCTGGACTTCATGCGAACCGATAAGAACTCAGAGCCAGACCCCGCATACATCAAGGAAAAGCTGAGTGCAATCATGGAGAAGAACGAAGGCCAGCAGATCTATATTACCCAAGGTTTCATTTGTCGCAATGCCTATGGCGAGATTGACAACCTGCAGCGTGGTGGCAGCGACTATACAGCATCGCTCGTCGGTGCTGCGCTGAATGCTGAGGAGATTCAGATTTGGACTGACATCGACGGCATGCACAACAACGATCCACGTGTGGTCGACAAGACAGCCCCCGTACACCAGCTTCACTTCGAAGAGGCTGCTGAGTTGGCCTATTTCGGTGCGAAGATTCTGCACCCCACCTGTGTACAACCCGCTAAGTATGCCGGTATTCCTGTACGCCTGCTAAACACTATGCAGCCCGACGCTGAGGGAACAACTATCAGTAACCAGACAGAGTATGGTAAAATCAAGGCTGTTGCCGCCAAGGATAACATCATTGCCATCAAGATCAAGTCGAGTCGCATGTTGCTGGCAACAGGTTTCCTGCGCAAGGTGTTCGAAATCTTTGAGTCCTACCAGACACCTATCGATATGGTTTGTACGTCAGAGGTTGCCGTGTCAATGTCAATTGACAATTCCGCTCATCTGGGTGAGATAGTCGACGAACTAAAAAAGTACGGTACCGTTACTGTCGACACGGGTATGTGCGTGGTTTGTGTCGTGGGTGACCTCGACTGGTCGAACATCGGCTTCGAGACACAAGTGCTGGAAGCCATGAAGAGCATCCCTGTCCGCATGATTAGCTATGGTGGCAGCAACTACAATATTTCATTCCTTATTCGCGAGGAAGACAAGAAGCGCGCCCTGCAGTCACTGAGCGACACCCTGTTCAACAACAAGTAAATGTCCAGTGTGGTTCTGCCACACTGAATCAACAAACACAAAAGACTATGAAGGGAATTTTTCCGATAGAAAAGCTGCAACGGATAGAGACGCCGTTCTACTATTATAATGCGGAGTTGCTCAGGCAGACGCTTCGTACCATCAATGACGAGGCACAAAAGCACGAGGGATTCTGCGTGCATTATGCCGTCAAGGCCAATGCCAATCCACAGGTGCTGCGCATCATTCGCGCAGCAGGACTGGGTGCCGACTGCGTCAGTGGTGGTGAGGTAGAAGCAGCAATACGTGCAGGTTTTCCCTGTTCGAAAATCGTCTATGCCGGTGTGGGCAAAAGCGATTGGGAAATCAACCTCGGACTAGACAACGACATCTTTTGCTTCAATGTAGAGAGCATCCCCGAGTTGCAAGTGATCAACGAGTTGGCCCGACAGAAAGGGAAAGTAGCTCGCGTGGCTTTCCGACTGAATCCCAACGTTGGAGCCCATACACACGCCAACATCACTACTGGATTGGCCGAGAACAAGTTCGGCATTCCTATGAATGATATGCTGAAAGTCATTGAAGAGGCTTCGCATATGGAAAACATCAAGGTGGTGGGATTGCATTTCCATATTGGTAGTCAGATTCTCGACATGGGCGACTTCCAGGCACTGTGCAATCGCGTCAATGAGCTGCAAACGGTACTGGAGAACCACCGCATCCAGGTGGAGCACATCAATGTTGGCGGCGGACTGGGCATTGACTATCAGCATCCGAACCGTGTACCCCTACCCGATTTCAAGGCCTACTTCGACACCTATGCCAAGAAATTGAAGCTACGTCCGGGACAGACGCTACACTTCGAACTGGGACGTGCTGTCGTTGGACAATGCGGTAGCTTGATTACGCGTACCTTATATATAAAAGAAGGAACGACGAAGAAGTTCTGCATCGTTGACGCAGGCTTTACTGACCTCATTCGCCCTGCTCTGTATCAGGCTTATCACAAAATTGAGAACCTGAGCAGCGATGAACCCAAGGAACCGTACGATGTTGTAGGCCCCATCTGTGAGTCTACGGATGTTTTTGCCAAGCAGACCGACCTGAACAAGGCTCATCGCGGTGACTTGCTGGCAATCCGTTCCGCTGGAGCCTATGGCGAGATTATGGCATCGCAATACAACTGCCGTAAGTTGCCTATGGGTTACATGAGTGACGAAATATAAACCACTTCCGAAAAAGAACGAACAAGACCACAAAAGCTTTCCGATGAGAGTACTTCAATATCATACTGACGACACGGCAGAGCAACAGCACGATGCGCTACTAAGATTGCAGGACGGTCACTACGACATCCTTCACATCTATGGCTGTTGGCAGCATCAGGCTTGGCGTATGGCGCGACTTGCCCTAAAGCGAGGCACCCGTCTGGTGTTCTCGCCACAAGGACAGTTGGAGCCGTGGGTCATTGAAGAAAACTACTGGAAAGACAAGCTACCCAAGAAACTGCTCTATCAACGATGGATTGTCAGTCATGCCTATGCGGTGATTATACAAGGTAAGATGGAAGAGGAATGTCTGAAACGGCTGGGATGGAATCCACGACTGGTCATCATCCGCAACCCACAGATTACCCACTCCATCACCCAGCAGGAAGCAGCGCGACAGTTGGAGCATATCTATCGCATGGTGATGAACTCTAACCAGTTGGAGCTGATGAAGGATGACACACGCCGAATGCTGAAAATCTTCATCAAAGCCGGCATTACCCGAGATACACGATGGATTGAGGAAGACCTGACGACTATTGACAAGGAAGAGTGGCGCAAGTTATTGTGCTATGCCCATCAGGAACACCTGACAGACACGTTGCTCTATGGTATCAGGGTACTTAACTACGAGGCGCCAGACCTGGATGTCAGTCAGATTGACTATTTCTTGCCACCAGGCTACGAGGCGCCCACAACGATTGAACAGAACATCGGCAGCAGTTTCGTGTCGGAAAACCAACGCCTGCTGGCAACGTTCAGATACCTCAAGAAGTTGTGGCAACACCGACGTTTGGCTATATCACATCTTGTGGAACTGGACAAGGAGCTGCGTTTCCACTACGCCAACGAGCAACAGCTGTGCGAGGATTTGCAGGAGCGACATCTGCTGAAGTTGGCTGCCCGGCTGATGCAGCTTATGGCCGATTTGACCGGACTCACTGAAGGTTTCATGCTCATGGAGCCACTCAACGACCGCGTGACACGACAGATGAGAAAGCAGATTGACAACTATTTGACAATATAAGAACATAACTATCATATCAACTATGAAAACAACAAAAACAGTACTAAAACGAGACATCCAATATCTTCAGCTGATGTGCAGCTCGTTCCCTAGCATTGCTGCAGCATCCAGCGAGATTATCAATTTGGAAGCCATCCTGAACCTGCCCAAGGGCACCGAACACTTTCTGGCAGACCTGCATGGTGCTGATGCGGCTTTCAAGCATGTGCTGAAGAACGCCTCAGGAAATATCCGCCGAAAGGTTACAGACCTCTTTCAGGGACGCATCCGCGAGTCAAAGATTCGCGAGCTCTGCACCCTCATATACTATCCCGAACAGAAGATAGAACTCATCAAGGCTGCCGAGGAGGAAATCGATGAATGGTACCAGATTACCATCATGCGCCTGGTGGCCGTATGTCGCGACGTTTCATCCAAATACACACGCTCCAAAGTTCGCAAGTCGCTGCCTGAGGAGTTTGCCTACATCATCGAGGAACTGCTACACGAGCGGACAGACGACAATGACAAGGCTGACTATGTCAGTGGAATCGTCAACAGCATCATTTCAACAGGTCGTGCAGACGATTTTATTATTGCCATTTGCCACGTCATTCAGCGCTTGGCCATTGACCGCCTGCATATATTGGGCGACATCTACGACCGCGGCTCTGGCGCTCACATCATCCTCGACGACCTGCGCAAATACCACTCCTGGGACATCCAATGGGGCAACCACGACATGCTGTGGATGGGTGCCTGTGCAGGAAACAATGCCTGCATCTGTAACGTGCTGCGTCTCTCACTGCGCTATGCCAATCTGGCCACGCTGGAAGACGGATATGGTATCAACCTCGTACCACTGGCAGCATTCGCCATGGAGACCTACGGCGACGACCCCTGTGAGGAGTTTATGCCTAAACTGCTGACAGGCAATACTATGGATGAGAAGACCATGCGTCTGACGGCTCAGATGCATAAAGCTATTGCCGTTATTCAGTTCAAAAAGGAAGCGCAAATCTTCAAGCGCCGCCCGGAATGGCACATGGAAGACCGCTGTCTGCTGGATCATATCGACTACCAGCGTGGTGTCTGCGTCATTGACGGTAAGGACTACGAGATGCGCTCGTGCCACTTCCCCACAATCGACCCGAAGGATCCTTGCAAACTCACGGAGGAGGAAAACACGCTGATGGAGAAACTGCATCACTCGTTCCGAGTATGCGAAAAGCTGCAGAAGCATTGCAAACTGCTGCTGTCGCATGGATGCATGTATCACATCTGTAACCAGAACCTGCTGTATCATGCCTCTATACCTCTTAACGAGGATGGCTCACTGAAGGAAGTGGAACTTTACGGCGAGTACTACAAGGGTAAAGACCTGATGCACCAAATCGGTATGCTGGTAAGAGCTGCGTTTGCAAACGATACGGACAAAGACCTGCGTTCCTATGCTCGCGATTACTTCCTGTACCTGTGGTGTGGCAAGGATTCGCCTCTCTTCGACAAGTCCAAGATGGCCACTTTTGAGCGTTACTTCCTAACTGACAAAGCCACCTTCAAGGAGGAAAAAGGATATTACTTCCAGCTGCGCGACTCGGAGGAGATTTGCGACAGGATTCTCGATGCCTTCGAGGTCAAGGGCAACAATCGCCATATCATCAATGGCCATGTGCCTGTACATGCTTCCAAGGGCGAGAATCCCATCAAGGCCAATGGCAAACTGATGGTGATTGACGGCGGCTTCTCGGAGGCTTACCATTCCACGACGGGTATTGCAGGCTATACGCTGGTATATCATAGCCGAGGCTTCGAACTGGTACAGCACGAGCCGTTCCTAAGTGCCGAGGACGCCATACACAGAGGAACAGACATCAAGTCCACCACGCAACTGGTAGAGATGACCGCTCGCCGCATGAGAGTCAGCGATACAGACAAAGGCGAGGAACTGCGTATGCAGATTGATGATCTGCGCCAGCTGCTGTATTGCTATCGTCATGGTATTCTGATGGAAATGGCCGATTACAAGATTCTCCATGCATAAAGTCCTCATTGCCTTCGGTTCCAACAGTCTGCAGAGCGTCCATGTTCAGTGGGCCTCGCAATGGCTGTCGAACTTCTTGGCTCAATGCCGGTTGAGTCGTTGCCTATGGACGCCCGACATCAAGGGCACAGGACATTGGTATATGAACCGTCTGGCGGTTGGCAACACTCCTTTGACAGTTTCAGAACTGGAACAACAGCTCAAGGAGACAGAGTCACGGTTAGGACGTACCAAGCAACAGGTAACCATCGATCTGGACCTGATGTTGTATGACGATAGACAGTACCATCTGGCTGACTGGCCACGGCCGTACATTCAACAGCTGTTGCCAGACATTGAAAAAGAATTAGGCCTCGTAGCTGTAATAAATAGCCAATAAATTTGGCTCTTTGCCAAGGTTTTTGTACCTTTGCAAGTCGTAAAAGATAAATTGTAAATTGTATATAGTTAAATAGTAAATTACAAAATGCTTACACTGAAACTCATTACAGAGGAAACAGAACGCGTCATTCGCGGACTGGAGAAGAAACATTTCAAAGGCGCCAAGGAGGCTATCGACGAGGTGCTGGCAGTCGACAAGCGTCGTCGTGAGGCTCAGCAGCAGCTGGACAAGAACCTGGCTGAAGCCAAGAAGATGGCTGCACAGATTGGCGGTCTCATGAAGGAAGGCAAGAAGGACGAGGCCGAGGCTATCAAGGCACAGGTGTCTCAGATGAAGGAGACCAACAAACAGCTGGAGGAGACGATGAACCTGTCGCAGGACGAGATGACTCGTTTGCTTTGTCAGATTCCCAATATTCCTTACGACGAGGTGCCCGAGGGTGCTGCCGCTGAAGACAATCACGTGGTAAAGTCTAACCTGAAGGTGTGCGATGGTCACGACACTGTCGGCAACTGGGACGTCAATCCGTCGCTGGGTATTGCCAATCCCCTGCCCCACTGGGAACTCGCCAAGAAGTACAACCTCATCGACTTCGACCTGGGCGTGAAGATTACCGGTGCAGGATTCCCTGTGTATATCGGTAAGGGTGCACGTCTGCAGCGTGCTCTCATCAACTTCTTCCTCGATGAGGCTCGCAAGAGCGGATATACCGAAATCATGCCTCCTACAGTTGTCAACGCTGCCTCGGGCTATGGCACAGGCCAGTTGCCTGACAAGGAAGGCCAGATGTACCACTGCGAGGTGGATGACTTCTACCTCATTCCTACGGCCGAGGTGCCTGTCACCAACATCTATCGTGACGTGATACTGGACGAGAGCCAGCTGCCCATCAAGAACTGCGCCTACACGGAGTGTTTCCGTCGCGAGGCCGGCAGCTATGGTAAGGATGTTCGTGGTCTGAACCGCCTGCATGAGTTCTCGAAAATTGAGATTGTACGCATCGACAAGCCTGAGCACTCGAAGGAGAGTCACAAGGAGATGCTGGAGCACGTAGAAGGTCTGCTGAAGAAGCTGGAACTGCCTTACCGCATCCTGTTGCTCTGCGGAGGTGACCAGTCGTTCACATCGTCTATCTGCTACGACTTCGAGGTGTACTCTGAGGCTCAGGGCCGTTGGCTCGAGGTATCGTCCGTATCTAATTTCGACACCTATCAGGCCAATCGTCTGAAGTGCCGCTATCGTCGTGCTGACAACAAGAAGACGGAGCTGTGCCACACGCTGAACGGCTCTGCGCTGGCCTTGCCACGCATTGTAGCCGCTCTGCTGGAGAACAACCAGACCGAGCAGGGCATCAAGATTCCTGCTGCACTGGTTCCCTACACCGGTTTTGAGATTATTGACTAATATAGAAGATTCACTAAACTAAACGGATATGAATAAGATTGTCAAGAAGGAGCAATTCTCTGAGAAGGTATTTCTCTTCGAGATGGAAGCTCCGCTGATTGCCCAAAGCCGCAAGGCTGGCAACTTCGTCATTGTACGTGTCGACCAGAAAGGTGAACGTATGCCACTGACCATTGCTGGTGCAGACATTAACAAGGGCACTATCACGCTGGTTGTCCAGATGGTAGGCCTGTCGTCGAAGAAACTCTGCGCCCTGAAGGTTGGCGACTATGTGGCTGATATCGTAGGACCTTTGGGCAATCCAACGCACATCGAGAACTACGGCACTGTGGTTTGTGCAGGTGGTGGATTGGGTGTTGCACCTATGCTGCCTATTATCCAGGCGCTGAAGGCTGCAGGCAACCGTGTGCTCTCTGTGATGGCTGGTCGCTCGAAAGACCTCATCATTCTTGAGGACAAGGTTCGCGAGTCGTCCGACGAGGTTATCATCATGACGGATGATGGCTCGTATGGCGAGAAAGGCGTGGTAACGGTCGGTATCGAGAAGTTTATCGAGCAGGAGCCCCATGTGGACAAGGTGTTCGCCATTGGCCCTCCCATCATGATGAAGTTCTCTAACCTCACGGCTCAGAAACATAACATTCCCTGCGAGGTTTCGCTAAACACCATCATGGTCGATGGTACGGGTATGTGTGGTGCCTGCCGACTGACGATCGGTGGCAAGACGAAGTTCGTCTGCATCGACGGTCCTGAGTTCGACGGTGCATTGGTTGACTGGGACGAGATGTTCAAGCGCATGAATACTTTCAAGCGCGAGGAACAGGAAGAGCTTGCCCATTACGAGGAACACCTCATGGGAAGTGATGAGGGAAAAGTGAATAGTGATAAATCTGCCACCACCGACATCGTCATGGACTCCGACCCCACCAATGACACCATTGACGTGCTCACCGACCGCGATGCTGAGTGGCGTAAAGAGCTCCGTGCCAGCATGAAGCCCAAGGAGCGCACGGCCATCGAGCGTGTCGTCATGCCCGAACTGGATCCCGTCTATCGTGCTACCACTCGCACAGAAGAAGTAAACATCGGCCTAACCAAGGAGATGGCTATGACGGAAGCTAAGCGTTGTCTCGACTGCGCCAAGCCTACCTGTGTCGAGGGCTGTCCGGTCAACATCAATATCCCGTCGTTTGTCAAGAACATCGAGCGTGGCCAGTTCCTGGCTGCTGCCAAGGTGCTGAAGAATACCTCTGCCCTGCCCGCTGTCTGCGGACGTGTTTGTCCTCAGGAGAAGCAGTGCGAGAGCAAGTGTATCCACCTGAAGATGAATGAGCCCGCTGTGGCTATCGGCTATCTGGAGCGCTTCGCTGCTGACTACGAGCGTGAGAGCGGCAACATCTCGCTGCCTGAGATTGCTCCTGCCAACGGCATTAAGATTGCCGTCGTCGGTTCAGGTCCTGCCGGTCTTTCGTTCGCTGGCGATATGGTGAAGAAGGGCTACGACGTCTATGTCTTCGAGGCATTGCACGAAATTGGCGGTGTACTGAAATACGGTATTCCTGAGTTCCGTCTGCCCAACAAGATTGTCGATGTGGAAATTCAAAACCTGTCGAAGATGGGGGTTCACTTCCAGACAGACGTTATCGTTGGTAAGACCATCAGCGTCGAGACCCTCGAGAAGCAAGGCTTCAAAGGCATCTTTGTAGGCTCGGGTGCCGGACTGCCCAACTTCATGGGTATTCCCGGCGAGAATGCCATCAACATCATGTCCAGCAACGAATACCTCACACGTGTCAACCTGATGGATGCGGCTAATCCTACTACTGACACGCCCATCAATCTGGGCAAGAACGTGCTCGTCGTAGGTGGTGGTAACACCGCTATGGACTCTTGCCGCACGGCCAAGCGCCTGGGTGGTAACGTCACACTGGTTTACCGTCGTTCTGAACAGGAAATGCCTGCCCGTCTGGAAGAGGTGAAGCATGCCAAGGAAGAAGGCATTTCCTTCCTCACGCTGCATAACCCCATCGAGTACATTGCCGATGAGAACGGAGCTGTAAAGGCTGCCGTCCTGCAGGTGATGGAACTCGGTGAGCCTGATGCTTCGGGTCGTCGCAGTCCTGTTCCCGTGGAGGGCAAGACCGTCACGCTTGACGTGGACCAGGTGATTGTAGCTGTAGGTGTTTCTCCCAACCCGCTGGTTCCCAAGTCTATCGAGGGCCTGGAACTGGGTCGCAAGAACACCATCGTAGTCAACGAAGGCATGCAGTCTGCTCGCAGCGAGATCTTCGCTGGCGGTGATATTGTGCGTGGTGGCGCCACCGTTATCCTCGCTATGGGTGACGGTCGTCGTGCAGCCCAGCACATGGACGAATACCTCCAATCAAAATAATGTGCTTTGCGGTTCAGCCGCAAAGAAAGATTATGAATGGACTCTATACCATCATACTGCTCATACTAAGCAACGTCTTCATGACGCTGGCTTGGTATGGGCATTTGAAACTCCAGCAGTCGGGCGTGAGCAACAGCTGGCCGCTCATTGGCGTCATTGCCTTCTCATGGGCCATCGCCTTTCTCGAGTATTGCTGTCAGGTGCCAGCCAACCGCATCGGTTTTGAGGGCAACGGCGGACCCTTCAATCTGGTACAGCTGAAGGTCATCCAGGAGTGCATCTCGCTGGGTGTTTTCGCCATCATCGCCAACATCCTGTTCCAGGGCACCCACCTGCACTGGAACCATATCTTGGCATTCTTCCTCATCATCTGTGCCGTCTATCTGGTCTTCATGAAATAGTTTAGCATGTTGCTGTGCTACAGCAACAAAAATAAACCATGACACTCGAGGAACGACTTTGGAAGACATTCAACAAGGCGTTGGGACAATACCAACTCATCGACGAGGGTGACCGCATCCTCGTCGGTTTGTCTGGTGGCAAGGACTCCCTCTGCCTCCTGGAGTTCCTCGCCCGTCGTTCTCGTGTCCATGTCCCCCGTTTCACTGTCGAGGCCCTCCATGTCCGCATGGAAAATGTACACTATGAAACGGACACTAGCTATCTCCAGTCCTTCTGCGCCCGCCTGGGCATTCCCCTCCACCTCGTCGCCACCAGCTTCTCTCCCACTCCCCTTCAGTCAGATGCCCCTGAGGCCACCGCTCCCGTCGGTTCTCCGACGGGCAAAAAGCCCCCCTGTTTTCTCTGCTCCTGGCAGCGCCGCAAGCAGCTGTTCAACCTCGCCCAGCAGTTAGGCTGCACCAAGATTGCCCTGGGGCACCATCAGGACGACCTCATCCACACGGCCCTGATGAACCTCACCTTCCACGGCCATTTTTCCACCATGCCTGCCAAGTTGAAGATGCGCAAGATGCCGCTGACCATCATCCGTCCGCTGTGCCTTTGTCGTGAGGACGACATCCGTGCCTTTGCCGAGCAACAGGGCTACGAAAAACAACTGAAACAATGCCCCTACGAGCGCACGACTCATCGCACGACTGCCGCCCAGCTCTTTGCCCAGATGGAACAGCTGAGTCCCGAAGCGCGCTACAACATTTTCCATGCCCTGGAAGCCGAAGGGAAGCTCACAGAATATTAAATATCCTTAATTGTCAACGGGTAAAGGTGTAATATCTGACAAAAATTCGTACCTTTGCCTTATATCATTACATCTAACTAATCAATAATAATACTATGGCAAAAAAACATTTCCCCGAATCCGAGCTCATCATCAATGGTGACGGCTCTTGTTTCCACCTTCATCTGAAGCCCGAATTCCTGGCTGACAAGGTTATCCTAGTTGGCGACCCCGCTCGTGTCAACACCGTTGCTGCACACTTCGACAGCATCGAGCACGAGGTCTCCAGTCGTGAATTCCATACTATCACTGGTATGTATAAAGGCAAGCGTATCACTGCCCAGTCGCACGGCATTGGCTGTGACAATATCGACATCGTTGTCAACGAGCTCGACACGCTGGCTAATATCGACTACAACACCCGTGAGGAGAAGCCCGAGCACCGTGCACTGACGATGGTTCGCATCGGCACCTGTGGCGGACTGCAGCCCTTCACACCCACCGGTTCGTTTATCGCTTCCGTCAAGAGCATCGGCTTCGACGGCCTGCTCAACTTCTACGCCGGACGCAACGACGTCTGCGACCTGAAGATGGAGGAAGTCTTCAAGAAGCACATGGACTGGAATCCCATCAAGGGTGCTCCCTACGTAGCCGTGGCCGATCAGGAACTCATCAATCGCATAGCTGCCGACGACATGGTAAAAGGTTACACTGTCGCCTGTGGTGGATTCTATGGTCCTCAGGGACGTCAGCTGCGTGCTGCCGTCGGTGATCCTGAACAGAATAAGAAGATTGAATCCTTCGAATACGAAGGCATGAAGATTTGTAACTTCGAGATGGAGTCGTCAGCACTCGCCGGTCTCGCAGCACTTCTTGGTCACCATGCCATGACTTGCTGCATGGTCATCGCCAACCGCTATGCCCAGAAGATGAACACCGACTACAAGAGTTCCATCGACACCATCATCCAGAAGGTTCTCGACAGAATTTAAATGAACGAAACCATTTGCGCATTAGCCACTGCCCCTGGTGGTGCTCTCGGCATCATCCGCGTCTCAGGTCCACGGGCCTTTGACGCGGTTAATATTATTGCCGACAAAGACATTAACAAATTTTCACCAAATTCCGCTCACTTCGTCCGCCTTGTATACGAAAACGCCCTTTTTTCAGAAGCCCCATCCTGTATCAAGACAGATGCACCATTAGCGCACCAGACTACTCTTGACGAAGCGATGGTAACTGTCTTCCGCGCTCCCCACAGCTACACAGGCGAAGACAGCGTAGAGATTAGCTGTCACGGCTCGCGCTATATATTAAATAAGGTGTTGGAGCTGCTGGTGCAGAATGGCTGTCGCATGGCACAGCCAGGCGAGTTTACCCAACGAGCCTACCTCAACGGCAAACTCGACCTCTCACAGGCCGAAGCCGTAGCCGACCTCATCGCTTCCTCCAATCAAGCCACCCACCAGTTGGCCATGTCACAACTGCGAGGCAGCGTCAGCTCCGAACTGGCTCAGCTGCGCCAGCAGTTGCTGCAGCTCACCAGCCTCCTGGAGTTGGAGCTCGACTTCTCCGATCATGAAGACCTCGAGTTTGCCGACCGTTCCGAGCTTAAAGAACTTGCGAATACAATTGACAGCCACATCACTCACCTCGCCCACTCCTTCGAGACAGGACAAGCCATCAAGCAAGGCATACCCGTTGCCATTGTCGGAAAAACCAACGTCGGCAAGTCCACCCTCCTGAATCGTCTACTGAAGGACGACCGCGCCATCGTTTCCAACATCCACGGCACCACACGCGACACCATCGAAGACACCATCGACATCCAGGGCGTCACATTCCGTTTCATTGACACGGCAGGCATTCGCCAGACCACCGACGAGGTCGAACAGATAGGCATCAAGCGGACTTATGCCTCTATTCAGAAGGCACGCATCATCATCTGGATGGTCGACGAAGAACCATCGCAAGAAGAATTAAACGACATGAAGTTACTTACTGAAAACAAGCAACTTATCATTGCAAGAAACAAAATAGACAAAGCCAGCGGAAGCCCATTTACATTCGTTAAAATTCCTTTAATCGAGATTTCAGCCAAGCAAGGCACCAACATCACTCAATTGGAGCAAGCCATCTACGACGCTGCAGACATCCCCACCCTCACCGACACTGATGTCATTATCACCAACGCCCGCCATTACGATGCTTTGCTGCGTGCCCGCCAGTCGCTGTCGCGCGTCCTCGACGGCTTACGCTCAGGTCTCAGCGGCGACCTCCTCAGCGAAGACCTTCGTGACGTTCTTGGCATCCTTTCCGAAATCACCGGCGGCCAAATCACCACCCCCGAAGTCTTAGGAAATATCTTTAAAAACTTCTGCGTGGGAAAGTAGATTCTGCGTGGGAAAATAGATTAACTATTCTTTTTATAGCTCTGCACAGCCCAACAGCCCATCAGCGTGCCGATGCCAACAAGGGCTAAGACCTGATGGGCAGTTTCGTGCAGCCCACCACCACGGATGAAGACGGTGCGGATGGCATCGATGAAGTAGTGCATGGGGTTGATGTAGGTGGTGAGATAGGCCCACTGGGGCATGGATCGCGTAGGGGTGAAAAGTCCCGAAAGCAGCATGATGCTCACCACAAAGAACCACATGACGAACATGGCCTGCTGCATGGTGTCGGAGTAGTTGGACACGATGAGTCCGAAAGAAGAGAAGAACAGCGCCAGCAGCATGGCGAGTATGTAGATGAGCCAGACGGGACCAGCAGGTGTGATGCCATAAACGAACCACGCCAACAACAAGCACACGGTGATGACAAACAGCGC
>ONQT01000038.1 GCA_900320045.1 uncultured Prevotellaceae bacterium
ATCAGCCTTGACAGCACGGAGGGCGAGGGCACCACGTTTACAATCGTAATACCGCAGAGAGATGGAGAGGATTAGGATATTGCTCGTTGATGATGACCGCCAGAACTCAGAGCTACTAAGGAAGTTCCTGGAGGTGGAAGGCTATGAAGTGGACTATGCCGAGAATGGACGTGCAGGATGGGACATATACGCTGCCAGCCGTCCGGACTTGGTACTGCTTGATATCAACATGCCGCTGATGAACGGATTCGAGTTGGCACGGAGGATTCGTGAACAAGACCGCGACGTGCTGATCTTCTTCCTCACCGACCGGACGGAAAAGGCCGACCGTCTGAAAGGGTTCGACCTGAAAGGCAATGACTATATTCCAAAGCCGTTCTATCCCGAAGAACTGATTGCCAAGATCCCCGAAGAACTGATTGCCAAGATCCGTGAGCGTTTCGAGCATCGCCAGGCTTCGTTACCATCGCGCATAGTCATCGGCCAGACCATTTTCGACAGTAACCTCTCCACGATAGAATTTACCGGAACAGTGCAGCACCTATCTGCCCGCCAGTCGGAGATTCTCACCATTTTAGCCCAGCATATCGGCCAGACCGTAGAACGTTCGTATCTGCTGGAACACGTTTGGGGAAACGATAGTTATGCCAACTCCCTCGCCCTCAACGTCCAGATAACCTATATCCGCAAGATGCTCGAACCCGACACCAGCATCTCCATCGTGTCCATAACCTATATCCGCAAGATGCTCGAACCCGACACCAGCATCTCCATCGTGTCCCTCAAGAAGCGCGGGTATAGGTTGGAGGTGGCAGAATAGATGGGCCTGGAAAACTATGACTTCCGCCGCATCATGGGCATCACCTAAGAGACCATCGGCTCTATTAGATACAGGATTCTACATAATGTGAAGATTGTAGATAGATGTTGACGGTTGATGTGCTATATGTGTTTAATTCGTCAACATTAGAACTTGACGGCCATCTTCATGTTCTTTGCAGATTATTGAGACAATCTGCAAAAAAATGGGTGCAAGCAGTATGTGTTTTTTGAAATTGGGTGCAAATTGGGTGCAATTTTGAAATATATGAGAAAATAAAAAGGAGTTAGGTTTTCTCTAACTCCTTGCTAACCAACATTTTGTAGGTGCTCTACTTTTTGCGCTTCAGGATGGGCTTGAACCAACGACCCCCTGATTAACAGTCAGGTGCTCTAACCAACTGAGCTACTGAAGCAGGTTTTGCGTTTAAGCGGGTGCAAAGATACGGAGTTTTTCTGAATTGCGCAAACTTTTTAAGGAAAAAATTCACGGAAAGCGTATTTTTTTGTAATTTTGCACCCGATAAATACACAAACAGTAATGAAGAGAATACTATTTGGCTTGTTTTGCAGCCTCTGCATAACGCAGTTCAGCGTAGCGCAAAAGGTAAAGGATAGTGCGCCGAATACACAGAAGAGTGCCCCTAATACCGAGAAGAGTGCGTCCAACAATGGCGTGAAGTCGCCTGGTGCCGAGCAAAATGTGAAGAACCATAACTTGGAAGTTGCCAAGAATCTGGAGATTTTCAATGCCCTGTACAAGAACCTCGACCTGATGTATGTCGACACGCTCGACGCCAACAAGGTGGTATCGACGGGTATTGATGCCATGCTGCGGTCGCTGGATCGCTACACGGAGTACTATCCTGAGCAGAAGCAGAAGGAGCTGAAGACCATGCTGACGGGCAAGTATGCCGGAATCGGTGCACTGATACGCTACCACCAGCGGCTGAAGAAGGTGGTGATAGAGGAACCGTACGTAGGCATGCCTGCCCAGGAAGCCGGACTGCGCAAGGGCGACATTATCCTGCAGATCGATGACACGGTGATGACGGACAAGAATACAGCGTTCGTTAGCAGCCATCTGCGCGGTGAAGCCGGCACGACCTTCATGCTGAAGATAGAGCGTCCGTCGACAGGTAAGAAGATGAACTTCAAGATAACGCGTCGTTCCATCAAAATGCCTGAAATCACCTACTACGGCATGCGCCCGAACCAAGTGGGATATATCTGTCTGAGCACCTTCACCGGCGAGCCTGCCAAGGCTATGCGACGTGCTTTTCTGGATTTGAAGAAGAAAGGCGCCACGAAACTCATTCTCGACTTGCGCGGCAATGGTGGTGGTTCGCTGACGGAATGTGTCGATATCCTGAATATGTGGATTCCGAAGGACGTCAAGATTGTCGAAACGAAGGGAAAGCTGAAGCGTGCCAATTCGGAATACAAGACCCGCATGGAACCGGTGGACACCCTGATGCCCATCGTTGTGCTGGTGAATCAGGAAACGGCGTCGGCTTCCGAGATTACCAGTGGTGCGCTGCAGGATTTGAAGCGAGGAATAATAATAGGTACGCGCACGTATGGAAAGGGTTTGGTGCAGATTCCTAACGTCGACCTGCCGCACAACGCCAATCTGAAACTGACGACGTCGCGCTACTACCTGCCGTCCGGCCGTGGCATCAAGATGGAGGAGGGTATCAAGCCTGACGTGGAGGTCAAGCCAGACACCATGTCTAACATCTCCATGTATCTGGACCGCATGGATTCCACCGAGGTGATGTTCGACTACGTCGTGGACTATATAGGCAAGCACCCGACGATAGCGCCTGCCAACGATTTTCACTTGACGGATGCCGACTATGCCCGCTTTACGGAGCGTGTCATCAAGGCAGGCTTCACTTACGACCAGGTCAGCAAGAAGCAGTTTGAGGAACTGGTGAAAGTGGCGAAGTTCGAGGGCTACTATGACGATGCCAAGGATGAGTTTGATGCGCTGAAGGCCAAGTTGGACCACCACGACGTCAGTCGCGACTTGGAGCGCCATCGTGACGAGATCCAGCAGCTCATCGAGCAGGATATTGTCTCGCACTATTACTACCAGGGCGGTCAGGTTCAGGTTGGTCTGCGTAACGACAAAACGATTCAGGAGGCAGAGCGCATCCTCAACACCGATGGGGAGTATCAAAAACTACTACATCGTGAACAAACGGCCGAAAAAGTGGATTAAACGACATTTTTAATGTAATTTTTCGTTAAATAGGGGGGGGTATTGTTAATTGAGCTTAATTTATACAGATTTTCCACATGTTTTTCTTGTAGGAAACGGGAGAATTCGTAACTTTGCATTGCACACAACTAGTAATTTTAATCTATATTTATCATTTTCCTCATTAGGGAAGCCGTTCGAGAGAATCGCTTCCCTTTTTCTTTGCCTTTTATTGCAGAACTGGCAGTCTACTGATGTGTCTTGGATCAGTACGCTGATTACATTTGGCTTTTTCGGCAATTGCTTATTGTAAAATCGGGAACCACGCTAAAACCGCGTTTTTTTATATGCTTATTTGTTAAAAAAGCATTGTTTATTTGTTATTTTGTTGCAGAAATCATTTCTTTTTCGTACCTTTGCCGAAAAATAAGAGACATGTCAGTATCGATTGTTATCATCTTCGCCATATTGGTCGTCTGCATGACGTCGATCGTTGCTTTTCTGTCCCTCAGGCGACAAGAAAAGGTCATCTTGCACGAGCTGATGAAGATTTCTGCACGCCTCATGGAATTAGAAATACACATGGCTGCCCTGCAGTTCAACCATAACCTTAACAACCATGCTGAGCAGAGCCATAACCCTGTCGGCGCGACAGACCATCATGAACACGTGGATCTCTCATCGATGGACGACGCAGCGCTGTTCGACCATCTCAGCAAAGTTATCAAGGACGAGCAGATGTTCCGCTGGCCAGACTTCAACCGTGCGGCCGTCATGGAACACTTCACGCTTTCTGCAGCGCGTGTTGGCAGTGCCTTTGCGAAGGGTGGCGGTATGGGATTGCCCGAGTTCGTGCGTAACTGTCGGCTCGACTTTGCCTGCCGCCTGATGGTAGAACGACCTGAGCTGTCGTTCGTCGAGGTTGGTGAGTCCTCGGGTTACCAGCGCACCACGACCTTCTATCATGACTTTAAGTCGCGCTTTGGCATGACACCGGCGGAGTACAGGGCGAAGGAGTTGGAGAAAACTGCTATCTGAAAGGATGTGATACGTGACAAAAGACAAGACAGAACTGGATATTGAACGATTAATGACTTAATACGACGATGTACGAACATCAGGGATTACAAGAGGTGTTTTTCGTCATGCTCTACGGAGGGGCATCGATGATGGCGCTGCTGGCAGCACTCTACCTGCTGCTGCGTCGTACCAATGTCGTGTCACCTGGTGTCAACTCCCCGCGCGAACTCCGCAGCTGGGCGGCAGCGTTCCTGTTTTCGGTCGTTGCCAGTCACGTCTGGTGGTATGTCCTGGGCATCCATTGGCTGGAGGACGATCGCTTCCTGCGCAATGCCATTGCCATCACCCTTGACCGCATCACCTTCGTTCCTATGATGATGTGTGTGCTGCTGCGCATGCTGCAGCACCGCCGGCTGCCGTTGTGGCCCGTTGTCGCAGCCATGGTGCCGTTCGCGGTGATAGCCGTTCTAAGCATCGTCCAGCACAACCATCGTTTCGAATTGTATATGGAGAGCTACAGTCTGCTGCTTTGCGTCGTCTTCTTTATAATATATGTACGCGAGGTGTGGTGCTACGGCCGCTGGCTGCGCGACAACTACGCCGACCTGGAGCATAAGGAAGTATGGCAGAGTCTCGTGCTCATCGCCTGCATCCTGCTGGTCTATATCGTCTATACTACCAACGAAGGTGCGCTGGCCACCGAGTATCTCGCCCAGTGGCTTACGCTCGCCATTATCCTCTTCATCGTTTGGCGCGTCGACACACTCGAGCGTCTTGTCGGCGAGCAGGTCAAGGTCGTTCCCATTGTCGACGGCGCTGTCTCCGAACAGGCTGAGGACGCTGTTGACGATGTCGTTGATACGGGTGCCGATGTGGCTATGCTGCTACAGACACGCTGCGAGACTACCTTGCTCTACGTGCAGCACGACCTCACCTTGTCGCAGCTGGCCGCAGAAATAGGTACCAGCCGTGCCACGCTCAACGCCTGGCTTTCCGAGCAGGGCGACACCTACCACGCCTACATCAATAGGCTCAGAATTGACCATTTCATCGACATCTACCGCGAGTCATTGTCTGTCGAGCACCCCTATACCATTTATGAGTTGGTTACACACTGTGGCTATAGCAGTTATGCGACCTTTAGCACGGCTTTCCGCAAGCGGACCGGCCTTACTCTCGCACAATGGATGAAGAAAGAGAATTTAGCAAAGAAATCAACACATCACGCATATAATGGGTATGAATCAAGGTAAAGAGATTGTTCGGCCACCTTTCCTGCGCGAAGGTGACAAGGTGGCGTTTGTTTCGCCTGCTTACTGGATGCCCCAAGAGGCCATCCAGCAGGCGGCGGAGGCCTTCAAGAGCTGGGGCTTGCAACCGATTATCAGTCCGCAGGCCAACAGCCAGGACGTCAAGGCATACGCCGGCACGGCCATGGAGCGCGCCGGCGACTTGCTGTGGGCGCTTGAAGACGACGACATCAAGGCCATCATCTGCTCACGCGGCGGCTATGGCACCCTGCACCTGCTGCGACTCATACCCCGCGAGAAGTTCCGCGAACACCCGAAATGGATAGTCGGCAACGGCGATATCACCACGCTGCTCTATGGCATAGCCAGCCAGAGCGTGCAGAGCATCTACGGTCCGATGGCTTTCCAGATGGCCTTTAGCCAAGGTGTAGACGCTGAGCAGTTGCGTAACATCCTCTTCGGCATCATTCCGCAGTACCACCTGCCCAGCCATTCCCGCAATGTCTGTGGTCATGCCGAGGGCGTGCTCATCGGTGGTAACCTCACCAGTTTCAATGCCGTAGCGGGTACGGGCTTCTATCCTATACCTGAAGGCGATACCATCCTTTTCTTCGAGGAGGTAGAAGAGTCGCTGCACAACATCGACCGCATGTTCTACACCCTCATGCTTCAGAAAGCCTTTTGGATGGTCAAGGGTGTTATCTTCGGTATGTTCATGGCTGTGCGTTACGACCTCGAGTTCAACAGCGTCGAGCACATGCTCGTCGACCATCTGCGCAACTTGGGCATCCCTGTCTGCTGCGGTCTGCCTACGGGCAGCAATAGTTGTCTGCCGCTCATTGAAGGTGCTCCCTGCACGCTCGACGTCACTCCCGAGGGTTCTACGATTACCTTCCACATAGAAGGAGGTCGACAGAACATTGTCGACCTCAAGGAAAACGAGCAGCAGCTCATGAAGTAACACCCCTTCCGCCTTCAGCAATCGCGGTAATGGTTATTCCGCCTTCAGCACCCGTTCCCTAACCGTTTGACGGGCGCGGAAGATGTTGACCTTTACCTGCTGTTCGGTCATGCCCAGGATGACGGCAATGTCGTGATAGCTTTTCCCCTCCATGTCGCGCAGTTGCATGCAGCTGCGCTGTTTCTCCGGCAACTGGTTGATCAACTGTCGCACCAGTTGCAGGCGGTCGTGCTGCACGGTCTGCTCCTCGGGGTTGGCCATGTGGCTGTTGTCTATCGGGTCGAAGCTGCTTGTTTCCGACTGCTGGTCGTCGTCCAACGAAAGCACTTGGTTGTCCATGCGCCGCAGCTTGTCGAGCGATAGGTTACGGCAGATAGTCAGGCAAAAGGCCTCCATGGATTCTATCTGTTGCCACTCGTCGCGTCGGTTCCACACCTTCATCATCGTTTCCTGTACCACGTCCTCTGCCTCCGCACGGTTTTGCGTGATGCGGAGTGCCAGCCGGAAGAGTATGTTCTTCAGCGGCAATACATGGGTTTGGAACGTTACTTTCATCTTTTTTCCGCTTCAAAGGTACAAATAAGCGGTCAAAAATCCAAATTTATTCGAAAATCTTTTGTTTTACACCTTACTTTTCGTATCTTTGCAGCGCACACTGTATTCAGATACTGGCGCTGATAGCATGAAGAAAACGATGATACGTCTACTCTACGTCCTGCTGTTGCTTTGGACAACGGCCCTTGGAGTCTCTGCCGGGGATAATGTCGTTGAATACGACCGTTTTCGCGCATTGTCGTCCGAAGAGTTGATGGAGAAAGGCCGTACTTTCTACACCCAGCGTCAGCCTGCACAAGCCCTGGCGTGCTTCACCATTGTCAGCGAGCGCACGGCCGACACTGCCGCCGAGCAGCAGTTGCGTGCAAGGGCACTCAACAACTGCGCCTGCGTCTATAAATTCTTCTATTTCGACTACACCCAGGCCTACGAATACTTCACGCAGGCCTACGACTACTGCGAGCAGACCAACTATCAGGACTTTCTGCCTGTAGTGATGGTGAATATGGGTGATTTGCTCAACGACTACAGCGTGAACTACAACTCCAAGCCCCTTGCCCAGCAGGCGCACGGCATGTTTGAGAAATGTATCGATAAGGCCGTGGAGAGCAAGAACTGGGAACTGCTGACGACCGCTTTCTTCAATCTGGCCAACCAGAACTACGAACTGGAACTGACGAAATACCACGACATCCTCTTCTCCAAGGAGATTCCCGATGCCACTCCCGACCTGACCTATGTCCGTCTGCAGTATCAGGGCATTCGCCATATGCAGCAGAAGGAGTATGCTCAGGCGCGGCAGCGCTTTGAGCAGCAGTTGCAGCATATCACGACGCGCTGGGCGCCGGAGCGCGACTCGCTGGCATCGCTCATCAGCATAGCCACGACCTACCGCAAAGAGCAGAAAATCGCCCAATCCATCGACTATCTGACCCGCGCATTGCAGTTGACGGTCGATCAGGATATTAACGACGTCTCCGCCAGTATCTGCCTGCAGTTGTCCGAGCAATACCGCACCCTTGGCAATGACAAGGAGTCCGACCGCTACCACCAACGCTATATGGAACTGATGGAGCAGACGCACGTCAGCCAGTTGTCGCACATTGCCGAGCTGAACTATATCAATGCCCTGAAGAAAGAAGAAGCGCATACGCAGGTGCTGGAGCAGCGTCAGTTCATGCAGCAGATGGCACTGTTGGCAGGCCTTATCATGCTGGTGATTGCCATTGCCTTCTCGCTGTTGCTGTGGCGCAAGAACCGTGAGCTGCGCGAGCGCAACAAGAGCCTTTACGAGAAGAACCGGCAGGTCATCAAGATGGAGGCCGACGCCCAGCAGCTGCGTAAGGTCTATAGCAAGAGTAGCCTGAACGACGAGCAGCGCGAGTCGCTTGTGCTGCGTATTCAGGAGGTGCTGGACGATGCAGATATCATCTGCCAGCAGGACTTCACGCTCGGCAAACTGGCTAAGCTCATCAATTCCAATACCACCTATGTCTCGCAGGTTATCAACGAGAAGTACGGCATGACGTTCAGCACGCTGCTGGGCAGCCTGCGCATCAAGGTCGCCTGCCAGTGGATGGACGATCCTGCCCGTTCGGGCAACATCACCATCGAGGCAATCGCCACCGGAACGGGCTTCAAGTCGCGCACGGCATTCGTTAATACCTTCAAGCGCGAGACGGGTCTGAAACCCTCTGAATTCCTGCGTATGGCGAAATCAACAGAGGTGAGTAGCTAGAGGTGAGAGGCGAGTAACAATCTGTCTTTTTGTGCAAATTTACAAATGTGGACGAATGTATCGCCCGCGTACGCGTCGTTTCCTAAATAAATTGTTACCTTTGCACGCTCAAAAGTAACAAAACGTAGTTAAACGACAATAATTAGTATACAAATGAAAAGAAAAACAATCACTATGCTGCTGTGTGTGGCAGCGATGACAGTCAATGCGCAAGTAGCGCTGATGGGTATTGGTCACAGCAACCGTTATGACGATGGCGACCAGATGAAATCCACATATGTGGGATATAGCAGCTCGCTGCAGAAGTCTATCTTCGTGGTAGACCAGAGCATTTATTCGATGAAGTGGGACGGTTCTGCACTTTCCAGCCCCGTCAAGAAGCCTGAAGTCAACATCAGCGACTTCTACAGCAATGGTCAGTTTACTGACAACAACAAGGCACTCTGGGCCAGCAACTTTAATCTGATGTATGGCAACTCCGGTGCAGTCTATGTCAATGGCAAGCTGGTCACCGTGATGTCGCGCGACGAGTCGTCGACGGTTGACGAGGAGCTCTTCGCCGTTCGCAAGTGGGATGCCAAGACTGGCAACCTGCTCAGCAGCGAGATTCGTCCCAAGAGCAACTGCCTGGAGTCGGCCGGTATGGCCTACAACCCCAAGGACGGCAAGGTGTACGGTCTGTTCTATTTGACTGGCAACCAGCTTCCTGACGAGATTACTTCCGACCCCGAGTACTTTACCGACCAGGACGACGATATGACGGACGGTGACGCAGGCTATGCCCTGTGCACCATCGATTTGGCCACGATGAAGGTGACTCCTATCACGAAGGGTCTGTACTACTACAACTTCATCACCTTCGCCATCAACAGCAAGGGTCGTGCCTTCGCTCTTACCAGCGGTGCCAGCAGTGCCGTTCCCGGTGACGACGGCAAGCAGCGCGACATTGACGGAAAACTGACGGGCGCTCAGGTATGGGAGTTCGACCTCACGACCGGTCTGCTGAAGACCAAGGCTGTCGAGAAGACCGATCCCGAGACCCACGAGACCTATACCGACTACGAGCCTCTGCTGCCTGCTACGGGCTACAGCTCACAGTATAAGCGTCAGGCTGCCTGCTTCGCCAAGAGCAATCCCAACAAGATGTACTGGATTGGCTACTTCAACAGTGGCAAGGGTATTAACGAGTGGGGTTCCTGGGGCTCGCTGCCTGACTCCGACTGGCGCAACAACGGCAAGTACGACACTGCCCTTTATGAGATTGACATCACCACCGGCGAGACCAACCGTGTCTGCAAGATTCCCAACCGCTGGTCGTTCTCTGCCCTGTGGGTAGAAGGTGACGACTGCAGCGACGGTGCTGAGATTGATCCGTTCAATCCGGGTCATACAACACCTACCGAGGGTTGTTTCATTGCCATCCAGCAGGCTGACAACGGCAGCGTCTGGCAGCGTGTAGAGATGGGACAGCAGTATTCCTACTATATCGAGCCCGCTGACGGCTGGAAGATTCACAGCGTCACCTTCAACGGCGCAGCCTTGAATGTGGAGGAGGGTAACACCATTACCACTCCCGCCGTGGGCATCCAGTACAACCGTCTGATTGTTACCTTCGAGCAGTCTTCTGCCTCTGGCATTGAGGGCGCTCCCGTGGCTACTCCTTCTCAGGTGAAGGTGCTGGGCAGTGCCGACGGAATCCACATTACCAATGCCAAGGCCGGTGACATCGTTACGGTCTACGGCATGGACGGCCGCATGGTACACAGTCAGAAGCTGGGCGGCCAGCAGGCTGACATCGCCCTGAAGTCGAACACCTTATATATTATTAAGGTCGCCGACAAGGTCATCAAGGTTAAACTGTAATCCGTAGTAACGTTACACCTTATTATATATATAGGAATGACACGATATCAAGCAAAACGACTAGTTGTAAATGTACTGGCAGTCATGGCTGTGCTCTTCGGAGTCAGCATGGCCGCCAGTGCTGCTGATAGCAAGACAGCAGATTTTAACAGTGGCTTGCCCGACGGTTGGTCATTAGTGGGCAATATCAATAACGACAGCGACCGCTTCCATTCTGGCAAGGGTGTCTGGAGCAATGGCAAGTCGGCTACCGACAACTATCTGTTGACTTCCGCCGTTCAAGGCTCGCTGACGTTCTTTTGGCGCAGCTACGGCACCAGCAGCAGCTATCCCAATGGAACGGTGTATGTCTATCAGTACGATGGCAGCAAGCTGGGAACACTTATCAAGCAGACGGAAAGCTACAAGGGCAGCACCTGGAAAGAGGTCACCGTCGACCTTGGCAACTATAGCGGACAGGTAGCCATAGCCCTCTATTCTGCTTGCATCGACGACGTGACCTATACGCCCGCTGGCGGCGGTGAAGGTGGTGGCGAAGGCGGCGGTGGCGACACTCCCGACCCTCAGCCCGATCCTGCTCCTGTGATGGGCGTCAGCACCACGACGGTCAACTTTGGTCGTGTCGATGCCGATGCTTCTGAGACGGTCACCGTCACCAATACCGGCAATGCCGTGCTGGAGGCTGCTATCACCGTTGATAACAACGAATTTACCGTCAGCCCTGCCAATCTCTCTGTGGCTGCAGGCCAGAGCGGTACGTTTACCATCTCCTATGTATATAACGCCGAGGCTTACGGTGCCCATACGGCAACAGTGACCGTAACACCGAATGCCGGCGAGGCTGCTACTATTGCCGCTTCTGCCTACGTCCGCAATCCCAACGTGTGGAGCGAGGACTTCGCAGGCAACGCACTGCCCAGCGGCTGGAAGGCCGACGAATCCAACTGGACCTTCGCAGACGGTGTGGCTCATGGAAAATATATCTACGGCACTACCGGTTATCTGACGACTCCCATTCTGAAGGTGGCCGCCGGCGAGGTGATGACCTTCGAGTATAAGGCCACAGCCAACTATGTGAAGGTGAAGATTCAGCTGTCGAAGGACGGCGGTGAGTTTACAGAATACAAGACTACCGACTGGTTAAACAAGATGGACGACTTTGCCACCTATACCATCGATGGTCTGGCAGCAGGCAACTATCAGTTCCGTTTTGCCAGCGACGACTACGACTTGGACAACTTCGAGGGCTTCAACCTCAACCTCGACGCCCCCGTGCTCGTGGTTACTCCGACGACCGACGCGGCCTTCGGTAAGGTGAGCGCACAGCCTGCAGCAAAGAGCTATACCATCACCAACGACGGTACAGGCACGCTGGCAGGTACCATCACCTCGTCCGACGCTACGCAGTTCACCGTCTCCAAGAGCGAGTTCAGCCTCACCGCCGGTGAGAGCACCACGTTCGACGTGGCACCGTTCATGAGCGAGAACTATGGCGAGAAGGCTGCCACCATCACCATTCATCCCACGAACGAGGGTCTGGCTGACGTGGTCATCAACGCCACAGCTACGCTCCTCGATCCCAACCAGTGGGTAGAGGACTTCGACGGTGGTGAGCTGCCCAAGGGCTGGATCAACAACGGCTGGACCGTGGGTACAAGCACAGCCTTTGCCGACAACACCACACCGATGGCTCTGGCTCCCCAGAGCACTACCGCCGGCACCCTGATGACTCCGCGTCTGCAGGCTAAGACTGGCGACGTGCTGTCGTGGGACGCCTTCCTGCGCTGGAAGGACGAAGTGCTGCTGGTAGAATATACCGACGACGACCAGGCCACCTGGCACACCATCTATAACTACAAGGCTCAGGACGAAAATCTGGACGACAAGACTGTCAAGGCGATGTCGTTTACCGCTCCTGCCGACGGCACCTACCGCCTGCGCTTCACCTCGAAGATGCAGAACGGCCTCGACAACTTCAGCGGCTTTGCCCTGGCACCCTCGACGGCCGTGACCGAAACATGGCACATCAGCTATACCTTCCACTACAATGACGAAGGTGGCGAGCAAGCTGAAGAGGGTACCGAGGATATCGATGTAGAGTTCGACGGCGACAAGGTCGGCTTCAACTTCCCCAACCCCTTCAGTGGCAATGCCTGGATGTACGGCACACGCTACGAGCAGGACAACATCGTCTACTACATCTTCCCCATGGGACAGTATGTAGGCAAGTTCCAGGGTGAGAGCATCTACTACTGCGGTGGTTCCAACGAGACACTGACAGACATGCAGTTCTTCTATAACGACGACGACAAGGCCTTCTTCAACTTTGAGCACGTGCTGCTCAATGGCTCCACCACCAGCGTCTCGCTGTGGGCATACTTCTCCGACGTAGTCATCTACAAGAACGAGAAGCCCGTCATCGAGCCTGCGGGGATTGAAAGCCTCACCCCCGACCCCTCTCCAAAGGGCGAGGGGAGTAGATACAACCTGCGCGGACAGAAGGTCGACGCCAGCTACAAGGGCATCGTCATCCAGAACGGCAAGAAGTATCTGAGAAGATAGAGCAACTCTCTAGCCATACTCTAGCCATACTCTAAGCATACTCTTGAGTAAGCCTAGAAGCAGCCAAGAGTAGGGCTAGAGTAGGGCTAGAATAGGGCTAGAGTAGGGCTAGAGTAGGGCTAGAGAAGGGCTAGAGTAGGGCTAGAATAGGGCTAGAAGCAGCCTAGAAGTAGCCTAGAACGAGGCTAAGCATAGCAAAGGGGATGCAAGCTGGAAGGTAACATCCCAACTGTCGCAAAATTTGCGATAGTTCAAATGGAAGGAAATAGGCAAGTTACACGATCTGTAAGAGATGTGTGAGAATACGGGGTCGGCCCTCCGGCCTCAAAATTAAAAGAAAATTAAATCAGAAAATTAAAAATAAATAGTAACGAACATAAGTGCTCTGATAATTTTTCGAATCAATTTTTGGGAAATTTTGAGCGCAGCGACCAAATAAAGAATACGGGGTCGGCCCTCCGGCCTCAAAATTAAAAGAAAATTAAATCAGAAAATTACGACCAAAAAGAACAAACGGTATGACTGTAATAGAAGAATACAACAATCGCTATAAATTCTTCAGTGACATCACTGGGGAAGCAATGCGTGTTCATCGGAAATATCACCCCGGACTTCTAGAATCAGCCTACGAAGCAGCACTCAAATACCTGTTGGAGCAAAAAGGATACAAGGTAGAGCGACAAAAGTTCCTGCCTATTTATTGGGAAGATGTACAGCTTGACCAGAACTATAGACTGGATTTAGTCGTTGACGACAAAATAATCCTCGAACTCAAAGCAGTCAACTTCATCGACAAGGAACATCGTCATCAGTTGTTTAATTACATGCACCTAACAAAAATGCCATATGGGATGCTCATAAACTTTGGGGGCGCGAGTCTTTTCTCGGAATGGTACAAGCGCGATCCGATAACTGACGAGATAGAAAAAGTAAAGCTCTTATAATTTTTTGAATCAATTTTTGGGAAATTTTGAGCGCAGCGACCAAATAAAGAATACGGGGTCGGCCCTCCGGCCTCAAAATTAAAAGAAAATTAAATCAGAAAATTATCCGGCCTCAAAATTAACAGAAAATTAAATCAGAAAATTAAAAATAAATAGTAACGAACATAAGTGCTCTGATAATTTTTCGAATCAATTTTTGGGAAATTTTGAGCGTAGCGACCAAAAAGAAAATACAAATAAACAACAATAACAATTTAAACACAATTACTTTATGAAACAAAAAACAACACTAACACGAAGTAGATGGCTCTTCGCCTGTCTACTATCATTACTCATGACCCTCGGCGGCGCAAGTCCGGCGTGGGCGCAAAAGTCGTTGCCTTACAATTACGACTTTAGCGTTGCTCTCAACACAGAAGGTTGGACAAAGGAAAACTGCCACAGCAGTACAGGCATAAGTAGCGGTGCTTTTAGGTTCTATTATAACACCAATCCTCCTCAGTACCTAATATCGCCTGAGTTAGCGACAATTAGCAGTACCGTGGATGTGTCGTTTGATTATAAGGTGCAGAGCAGCAACTATACTGAAAGTTTCCAGGTAGGCTACTCAACAACAGATAATAATACGGCTTCATTTACTTGGGATACTCAGGTTGATCCGACAAACACCTCATATACAGAGTATAAAGCGACATTCCCCGCTGGTGTAAAGTATGTGGCTATCAGATACAATGCAAATAACCAATACTATCTTTTTATAGATAACTTTAAAGTTTGCAAAACACCAACTTGTATTACTCCTACGGGATTAAGCGTAAGCAGCATTACAAGTTCTCAGGCTGAATTAAGCTGGACTTCAGAAGCAGATAATTGGAATGTTCAGTATAAGAAAACTGGTGATGCTGAATGGACTGATGTAGTAGGTACTATTAATACTAAATCCTATACTCTTTCTGGACTTTTGCCCGCTACGAATTATCAGGCTCGTGTACGCACTTACTGTTCTATGGAAGATCAGAGTGACTGGACAGAACCTGTTGCTTTTACTACCGATTGTGCAACAATCACATCATTCCCCTTCGCTGAGAATTTCAATGGTTTAGTCTCTGGTATTCCAATGTGTTGGAATAATGCTACTGGTACTATTACAACAGAAAGTTATAAGTGGAATTACTATTCTACAGGACATGATGGCGCTTGTGTTCGAATGAATTCTGCAAATCCTGATAACGGTCAATATAACGTGTTGAAAACTCCTGCAATGAATTTCCCGATGGGTAAAATCATGCAGTTGTCATTCTGGTATAAGAATCCTAATACAGGAGATTTCTCTGTCTATATTTCAAATGATGGCGGTACGACATATACCACAGCCTTAGCTGAAAATCTCGTTGCATCAGAGTGGACCCTCAAGGAGATAGTTCTCCCAGCAGGATTTACCGAGAATGTAGTGATAGCTTTTAAGGGAACATCAAACTATGGTTACAATTACATACATTTGGACGATGTAACCATTGAGGAAGCTCCTGCTTGTCCGAAGCCTACAGGCTTGACCGCAAGCAATCCGACTTGGCAGGGTGCAACTCTTGCTTGGACTGCCGGTAGCGACGAGACAGAGTGGAAGATTATCTATGGTGCAGCTGGCTTCGACCCTGCATCTGAAGGAACAACGATTGACGGCGTAACCACGAATCCTTATACTTTGACAGGACTTTCTCCTGAAACGGAGTACGATGTCTATGTGAAGGCGGTGAAAGGTACTGACGAAAGTGCTTTAAGCGATAAGGCAACCTTCACAACAGAAGTTAAGTACCCTGCTCCAACAGGTCTTGCTATTAGCGACTTGACTACGACCTCTGCTACTCTGACATGGACAGCTGGTACTGATACCCAATGGGAAGTAGCTATCAATACGACTGGTGTCACACCGACAGAAGAAGGCACTGTTGTTAATGCCGCAACCTACGTTTTCAGCGAATTGGTAACAGAAACGACGTATTATGCCTTTGTCCGTTCAAAGCATGATGCAGAGTATAGCGCTTGGAGTGCTGCTTGCGAGTTCACTCCGTCGGCTTATACTTATCTGACAGTGAATGATGGAGCGAACACAGATTACTACACTCCAATAGTAGGTTCTTTTGGTGCTGCGGGAGATGCATATGGTCAGTTTATTATTCCTAAGGCAAATCTAACAGATGTACAAAATCATCTTATTAAGAAACTAACTTTCTATTCATCAAACGAATCTTTCAATTTTGGAAATGCCGAGTTTGATGTTTATCTGAAAGAAATAGAGGCAGATCAACTTTCTGCAAATGCACTTGAGGCTGATTGGAATACAATGACTAATGTTTATAGTGGTACATTGTCTATTAGCGACTATAAGATGACCATTGTCTTTACCTCGGACTTCGATTATGTAAATAAGAGCTTGTTGGTTGGTATTAGAAAGACATCAACAGATAAGGGTGCTTCAACCTACGTTACTTATAAGGGCGTTAACTCAGCAAACTACATGTCATATTCTCAATACAGCAGAACAAAATTCCAACCCAAGACCACTATCGGCTATCAAGAGAAGACTGGTGCTGAGCTGAAGGTTTATGATGGCGAGACTGAACTGACAGAGTCGCCTGCATCGTTCGACTTTGGCTTTGTTCCGGCTGGTACTACTCATACCTTTACACTGAAGAATACGGCTGCGACAAGCTATACGGCTACTGTTTCAAGTGCAAACCTGACAGTTGATCCTACAACAGCAATCACTCCCGATGCTGATGGTGAGACATTCACTGTTACAATGCCTAACCACGACATCAACAACGAAGCTGTTGTGATTACTCCTGAAGACGGCAAGGGTCTCAATGCATTCACTATCAACGTCAGTGGACGCTATCGTGATGCCAGCAAGATTTTTGTTGACTTTACCAATGATGATATTCCTACGGCTTGGACTGCAAGCAAGTGGACTAAATCTTATTCTGGCTATATCTATGATGACGGAACAACAGCAGAATCACATGCCGAGCTGACGACAAGCAGAATCGTTTCAACGAATGAGAATCTGTCTCTGTCTGCAAAGTTGAAGACAGACGCTGGTATTCTTAACGTTTGGTGGTCTGCAGATGGTACGGAGTGGCTGGATGAAAATAAGACAGAACTTAAAACTCAGCTCAATACGACTGAGTTCAGAAGTGTTAATGTCAATGTTCCTGCTGCTGCTAAGTATGTTAAGTTTGAAGGCTATAATGCTTATATCAAGAGTATCTACGGTTTGGCTGATGCTCCTTCAATGAAGGTTCGCAAGACTGCCGAGGGTGCAAATCTGTCGACTCCGCAGACGGTTGACTTCGGTTTGACCGCAAGTGCTGACGCTGAGACATTCTATGTAGTGAACGCAAGTGCTGGTTCGCTGGCTGGCGTCGATGCTGCTCTGACGGGTACTGGCTTCACGCTCAACAAGACGAATCTGAGCGATGATGGTGGTAATTTCACTATCGCTATCGATACCGAGGTGAAGGGCTATCGCGAGGCTACCGTTACCGTAAGTGGTACTAACCAGGACGACTTCGTCATCAACCTGAAGGGCTTTGTCTCTGGTGCTGCTGGCAAGATGCACGTTGACTTCAACGACAACCAGCTGCCTGCTAACTGGAAGAACGCAGATACTAATCCTTGGGAGTTTGCCGACGGCAAGGCTCATACCAAGTCTAGCAATACAGCTAATGCACTGTTGACAACCTGTAAGCTGACTGTTGCAGCTGATGAGGTGCTGGCTATCAAGGCTAAGGGCGAGAACAATTCTTCTGAGTTAAAAGTTCATGTTTATCAGAACGGACAGGAGCTTACTGCTAAGAAGGCAACTTTCGACTCTCAGGTTGAGGCAAGCACTGAGAATAACACGACGCTGTACTTCACAGGCCTTGCTGTAGGCGACTATAAGCTGGTATTCGAAGGCTGGAAGGTCTATATCGACGAGATTGCAGGCTTCACCGTTAATCCTAACGATCCAGAGCTGAAGGTGTATAGCGATTCTGAGGCTACTCAGGAGGTGGCTACAGAAACCACGAAGGACTTCGGATGGGTGGCAGACGATGCTGATGACTCTGCATTCACCTCTACCTATTATATTAAGAATAATGGTACAGGTACGCTGACCATTAGCAATATCTCTGAGGTTGAGGGCTTCACGGCTGCTACTGCTGAGAATGCGACGACCGTCAGCGGAGGGAATACGCTGGCGCTGACCATCACGATGGATAAGAATGCTGTTGGCGCAAAGAGTGGTACGTTCACGCTGACGACCGATGGCGGAAACTTCACGATTCCCGTCAAGGGCTTCGTATGTGATCATAGCAAGAATCTTGTTGACTTCACAGCTAATGGTGCTAAGTTCCCCGCAGGATGGACTGCTGGCAGTTGGACTATTACCGATGGTGCTGCCATAAGCACCTCGTCAAGCACCATTCAGACGAAGAAGTTCACCGTTGCTGCTAACGAGAATCTGTATGTGGACATCAAGGGTAACAACGGCAATGGCACTAAGACATTTGCCTACAGCTATTCTACTGACAATGGTGCTAACTGGAGTGAAGCCAACACGCTGATTTCTGAGACTGGTTACGGAAAAGTTGACGACCAGATTCTCACCATCAGTGATATTGCTTCTACAACGGAAGAACGCACCGTGCTGGTTCGTATCACTGGCCAGAACCTCGGCATCAAGCACATCTACGGCTTCACCCGTGTTGATGAGGCTGTTATGACAACAACGGCTGTTGCTCATGACTTCGGTATGCAGGCTTCTGATGTTGAACCTGCTACGAATGCTTATGTGTTCACCGTTTCGAACGAGGGTAACATCGACCTGACGAATCTCGCTGTGACGCTGGGCAATGGTAATGAGAGTGCATTCACTGTTGCAGTGGCTGGCAGCAAGACAACGCTGGCTGCTGGTGAGAGTGCAGAGGTTACTGTCACGATGAAGAGCAGCACGGTATATGGTGCCAAGAATGACAACCTGACGATTGCTGCCGAGGGTCAGACACCTGTGGTGATTGCCCTCACTGGTAAGACTCGCGACGTTGCTAAGCAGTATGTTGAGTTCGCTACTGAGATTCCTAATGGCTGGACGAGCAACGGCTGGAGTGTAACTAGCGGTGAGGCAAAAGCCACCAATGGTACACTGCGCACAACTCCTCTGACCATAGCTGCTAACGAGACGATGGCTGTTGACGCCAGAATCTCTAACAGTAACAGTGGCTCGCTGAAGGTTCGTTACACAACGAATAATGGTGTTGACTGGCAGGAGACGACTATCCCTGCTGTGTATAACTATAATACCTGCAGCACCTACACATTCAATCTGGGTAATACGGAGAATGCCGTAACAGCCTTCTTCGAGTTCGTCGGTGAGAACGCTGTCATCGATAACTTCTATGGTGGCGTAGCTGCTACCGCTCCGCTGCTGGAGGTTACTGAGAACACGAGCGCTGTTGCAAACAATGCAAACTTCGACTTTGGTAGCAACCTGCAGGCTGAACCTGCTGCTAAGGTGTTCACGTTGGCCAATAAGGGTAATGCTTCAATGGATGTTACCATTGCCAAGACTGGCGATGTGACTGTGAGTCCTGCTGCTGCAACGATTGCTGCTGGCGAGCCTGCAGAAGTTACTGTATCGCTGCCTTACGACCAAGCTAATGTGGGCGATAAGACTGGTACGGTAACAATCACCCTCGGTACTGTTGTGTTCACCCTGAACTTCACGGGTAACACGATTGACCCGACAGCGCTGAATGAGGAACTGACAAGTCTGCCTGCCGGCTGGTACAAAGACAATGCCGGTTGGATAGTTGACGGCTCTGCCCATATATATTATGGTGTCGAGAAGGAACTCATCACCGAGCAGTATGGTGCTGAGGCTGGCAAGAATGTGCTGAGCTTCAAGGCTAAGGCACAGAGCGGCAACGAGGGAACGCTGAAGGTGTACACCTCTACCGACCGCAAGACGTGGAGCGAGCCTACAGAGTTTGCCCTGACTAACGAATATGCTACGAAGAGCCTTGCCGCTCTTGCCGATGGCAACTACTACGTGAAGTTCGTCAGCTCGAATGCAAACATCGACGACTTGACGGGTCTGAAGAAGATTATTCCTGCTCCTGAGCACGACCTGTATGTCTCTACTTCGAACATTCCTACAGCAACGAAGGTGCCTGAGACAAGCATTACTGCTACTGCTACTGTCTACAGCCTGCGTGCTGCTGAGACGGGTGTCTATGCGAAGCTGTTCTTTGATGAGACTGTGGTGGCAACTGCCGCCGCTCAGGATATCAGTCTGAATGGCTCAAAGACCTTCGAGTTGACAGGTAATGTGCCTGCAACGGAGAAGACCTACGCCGCCAAGATTGTGGTTTACTACAGCAATGATGACGTAGCCTTCGAAACCGCTACCACCAATGTAGAGGTTCAGCATACCCGCACACTGGCTATAACTTCGTTCACCCGTACTGATGGTGATGGCGCTTTGGATGCCGACGTCAACAACCAGGTTAGCCCTGCGTTCAGCGTAACTGTTGAGAACACTGGTACGACAGCAGGTACACCTACCGTGAAGATCTATCAGGGTGAGAACGTTGTGGCTACTGCCGCTGCTGCTGCTGAGGTTGCCGCTGGCGATACTTCGGATGCTATCGCGCTGACCGCAACAAACATGTCGGCTGGCGAAGGCGGTGATATGGCCTTTACGGCTAAGGCTTTCTGGACTGCTGATGATCTTGAGGCTAAGGCAACGTCTGCCTCCGACATCGTCATCACGATCAATGCTGCTGCTCCGAAGTTCGCTCTTTACGATTCTGAGGATGCTCCTGTGGCTAACGAGGCTGCCTATGACTACGGACTGACTCGCACGAAGATTGACAAGGTCTTCACCATCAAGAACGAGGGTACGAAGACGCTGCAACTGACGAGCATCGTTGCTCCGACAGGCTTCACGGCTACGGCTGTAACCAATGAGAATAAGAATATTGCCGTCAATGGTGAATTAGCTATCACCGTCAGTCTTGATCCTTCTCAGGGCCTGGGCAAGAAGAACGGCAACGTGGTTATTACCTACGACGTGAACGGCACTCCCGCAACCTTCACACTGGCCGTAAGCGGACGCTCTATCGCAGAGAACACTTGGGTAGAGCAGTTCGATGAGGGTATTCCTGCTACTTGGCAGAATACAGGCTGGACAGTAGAGAATGGTCAGGCATACTCAGGTGGTTTTAATGAGGAACGAACATTGATGACACCGCGTTTGGCAGCTGCCGAAAATGAGGAACTGACCTTCGATGCTACATTCCGCTACACTGGCTATACGTTGACTGTAGAATATTCTACTGATAAGACATCGTGGAATAGCGTTGCCACTATCAATGATGAGAATGCTGGCGAGCAAACCTTTACGGCACCTGCTGCTGGTAACTATTACCTGCGCTTCACAGGAACTCGTTATGCTCAGCTCGACAACTTCATCGGCTTCACTCTCAATATTCCTGAGCACGACATGGAGCTGACCGCTTCTGACGTTCCTACAACGGGTACTCAATACGGCGACTATGTGGCTACCGTGACCCTGAAGGAGAACGCCGGCAAGGATGAGAATATCACCGCCGAGTTGTGGGTGAACAATGCTAAGGTTAATGCTGCTGTTGACGTAACATCTGTTGGCAAGAACAGTACTCAGGTGGTTACGCTGACTTGGGAGCCGCAGGATGTAATCAATGCAGCCGTTCAGGCTTACGTCAAGGTGACTTACGCCGGCGGTGAACTGCAGACCGTGCCTGTCAACCTGACGGTTGCAGCTCCTTATACGCTGAACGAGGAGTCGACCGATGACATCACTTCTGGCGAATACCAGGCTGTGGTCGTTAAGCATTCATTTGCCAAGGATTGGAACACGATTTGTCTGCCGTTCGGTACAACAACGGCACAGCTGACTGAGCAGCTGGGCGTAACCGTCAAGGCATACGCTCTCTCGAGCTACACAGGCAACCTGAACTTCACAGAGGTGACGGAACTGGCTAAGGGTAATCCTTACCTCATCCACGTTGCTTTGGATGCGAATACTACTGGAACTGTCGACCTGAAGTTCAAGAGCGTCAATATCGAGTCGGCCTTTGCCAACAGCCCGAATACCGTTGCAGGAAAGTTCGTTGGAACTTATAAGCCGGTGGCTGCCAATGGCTTGGAAGGTAAGTATGGTGTTACGCCTACCAACAAGATTGCCAAGGGTAATGCCAATACGACGATGAAGGGCTTCCGTGCTTACTTCGAGGGTATCTCGGCCAATGCCCGCATCAGCATCTACGACGAGGCTACGGGTATCTCGAAGGTATATGCTCCGGCAGACCTCTTCGGCGATAATGACCGCGTCTACAACCTGAGCGGACAGAAGGTGGAGAATGCCAAGAAGGGCGTGTACATCGTGAACGGTCGTAAGGTCGTGGTGAAATAACTAAATTTCCCAATTGATAAATAAATGGTAAATTGTAAATCGTCAAATTGTAAATAATGATTATGAAGAAGCAATATATTTCACCAAAGGCTGAGGTCTTCGTCTGTAAGATCAACAGCATGCTGATGGCCTCGGCCAATCTGGACTCGCTGACAGAACTAGGAAGTGATATGGAAATTGTTCCGCAAGAAAACGAGTTGCCGGACGTGGTTTCTGAAGAGAACGTCTTCAACGGCCGTGGACTCGACTGGTAATACAGCATCCCCTCTATATCAAGACCCGCAGGCACTGAGCCCTGCGGGTCTTTTTTCCTTAATTATTTGGAAGTTTCGGAAATAGTTCGTATCTTTGCCAGCGAAATAATCAAGAATAGAAGAGTTATGTCTTACAGTCAGTTAGCACAGTTGGAGTTCATGAATGCTGTCAATAGCATTAATTCCGAATCGGAACTGAAGGAGTTTCGGGATTTGCTGGCACGGTATTTCGCACAGAAAGCGCAGAAGGCGATTGATGCCTTGTGGGATAAGGGCGTGATTAATAATGACACCATTGAAGCATGGGGCGAGGAACACATGCGCACTCCATACCACTATGAGGCGAATCGTTCTTGATACAAACTGCCTCTTGCAGTCTCTCCCTTCAAGTAGCCCTTATCACAAGATATGGACGGATATCATCAATGGGAATATACAGTTGTGTGTCAATACAGAGATCTTAAATGAATATGAAGAGATCCTGTCAAGGAAGACCACAAAAGAAATTGGACATAGCGTTGTTGAGGCTATTGCAAGGCTGAGTACGACTTTCTATCAAGATGCCTATTTCCATTTTGGTTTGATAACAGCTGATCCTGATGACAATAAGTTCGTTGATTGTGCAGTTGCTGCTGATGCTGAGTTTATTGTTACCAATGACAAACACTTCAGCATTCTCAAGAATATCCCTTGGCCAAAGTTGTCTGTTATCGAAATCAAGGAGTTTTTAGCCCAGATATCTTAAGTTTCTCATCAAGCCCCGCAGGCACTGAGCCCGCGGGTCTTTTTTCCTTAATAATTTGGAAGTTTCGGAAATAGTTCGTATCTTTGCCAGCGAAAAAGAAAGTTAGTGACTATGAATACAAATGTATTACCAGCGCCATCAATTGACAGTGCACGATATTGGAATGAGTTGAAAGGGCTTAGCAATAAGGTTAAACTGGAACTCATTACTTTGCTCAGCAGTTCGATGACTATTGAGAAAACTGAAGAGAAGTCTAATCATTGGGCTGATAGATTCTGTGGTGCGTGGAAGGATAACCGCACTGCGGATGAGATAGTCGACAATATTCGTAGTATGCGAACGACCAATCATGTTGACGTTGAGCTATGAACGGATATTTACTTGATACTAGCATCTGTGTAGCTTTGTTTCGTGGCAGCAGAAAGGTAAGTATGCACCTCAATGCGGTTGGCAGGGAGAATTGTTTTATCAGTGATGTCGTTGTCGCAGAACTGCTTGTAGGTGCTTATAACAGTGATAGAGTCGAAGAGAATCTTCAGCAGGTGAACGAATTCGTTTCCGAACTAACGGTTGTTCCACTTATTGATACAATTCATACCTTTGCTAAAGAACGTGTGAGGCTATGGACTGCGGGGAACAAAATTGAGGATTTTGATCTTCTTATTGGATGTGCCGCAAAGGCTAAGGGACTTGTTATGGTGACTCATAACAGAAAGCACTTTGAGCACATTGAGGGCATTGATATAGAGGATTGGGTGTGATAGGACTATGATATCAAGACCCGCAGGCACTGAGCCCGCGGGTCTTTTTTTCTTAATAATTTGGAAGTTTCGGAAATAGTTCGTATCTTTGTCGACCGTTATGGAGTGGAAACAACTGATATCGAATAAGAGGCTGGGGCAGGAGCACCGGCATACGGAGCGGCACGACGACCGCACGGAGTTTAAACGTGACTATGACCGACTGATTTTCTCGGCACCGTTCCGACGCCTGCAGAACAAGACGCAGGTGTTCCCCCTGCCGGGAAGTGTTTTCGTACACAACCGACTGACACACTCGCTGGAGGTTGCCAGCGTGGGAATGTCGCTTGGCAACGATGTGGCACAGCGTGTCATTGAGTACCGCCCGGAGTTGCGCAACACGCTGTTTGAGCAGATAGGACAAATTGTGTCCACAGCTTGTCTGGCGCACGACTTGGGCAATCCGCCCTTTGGCCATAGCGGCGAGAAGGCCATCCAGACCTTTTTCACGGAGGGTGCCGGCAACAGACTGCGCGAGGAGGTGTCTCCAGCCTTCTGGGACGACATCACGCATTTTGAGGGTAATGCCAATGCCTTCCGACTGCTGACGCATCAATTTAAGGGACGTCGTCCGGGAGGTTTCGTGATGACGTACTCGACGATTGCCAGCATCGTGAAATATCCCCATGCCTCGTCGGCAGCAGGCAAGAAGGGCAAGTTCGGATTCTTTCAGAGTGAGCAGGAAACCTATCAGCGGCTGGCCGCTGAGATGGGTATCCGGCGACTGTCCGTCGAGGGTGAGCCGCTGCGCTACGCCCGTCATCCGCTGGTATATCTGGTGGAGGCGGCAGACGATATCTGCTACGAAATCATGGATCTGGAGGATGCCCACAAGTTGAAGATTGTGTCGTTCGACGAGGCCTCACGGCTCATGCTGGGATTCTTCGATGACGAGGTGCAGCAGCGCATCCTGCAGCGTATCAAGGACGAGCAGCTGACAGACCCCAACGAACAGATTGTCTATATGCGCAGCTGTGTCATCGGCAAGCTGGAGAACGAATGCGTCAAGGCCTTCATAGACCATGAGGACGAGATACTGGCAGGCACCTTTGAAAAAGGATTGATAGACCATATCAGCCCCTTGCAGCGCGAGGCTTACAAGGCCTGTGCCAAGCTGTCCGTGGCCCGCATCTACAAGAGCCGTCCTGTGTTAGACGTGGAACTGTCGGGTTATAAAATCATGGCGACGCTCATGGACCAGATGGTGGAAGCCGTGATGCACCCCGATCGATACTATTCGCAACAACTCATCGGTCGTGTGTCGAGCCAGTACGACATCGATGCCAAGGACTTGGAGACGCGTCTGATGGCTGTCATCGACTATATCAGCGGAATGACCGACGTCTATGCCTTGGATGTGTATCAGAAGATTAATGGTATCTCGTTGCCCATCATATAACAATAAAATAAGGAATATTGCGTTATTTATATCGTGCATAGACGGAAAATAACGATCATCGCTACGCTCTTGCTGATGGTGCTGAAGGTTCAGGCCCAGCAGGAGCCGCACTTTGCCCACTACTGGGCAATGGAGCCTTCGTTTAATCCCGGTGCCGTGGGTAAGCAGAACGTTATTAACGTGACGGGAGCCTACGCCATGACGCTGACGGGATTTGAGAATGCTCCCCGTACAATGCATGTCGGTGCTGATATGCCTTTCCGCTTGATGAATGTCTTCCACGGAGCCGGTGTCCAGCTGGTTAACGACCAGTTGGGACTGTTTACCCACCAGCGGTTGGCGCTGCAGTATGCGCTGAAGCTAAACCTGCTGGGCGGCACACTGAGCACGGGTGTGCAGTTTGGCGTGGTCAGCGAGAAGTTCAGGGGCAGTGGCGTAGATACCGAGACGCAAAACGACCCCGCCTTTACCCGCAGCGACGTTAACGGAGTGGCTATGGACCTGGCAGCAGGACTGTATTATACTCACCAGAACTGGTATGCCGGCGTATCGGTAACGCATGCCACCGGACCGGAGGTGGAACTGGGCGATCGCTCCATTCTGAAGATCAGTCAGGCGTATTATTTGACAGGCGGATACAATATTAAGCTAAGAAATCCGTTCATAACAATACACCCCTCTGTTTTAGGCACCTACGACGGCGCTGTCTACAGAGTGGATGTAACGACCCGTGTGAAGTACACTCACGAAAAGAAAGTGCTCTATCTCGGTGTGGGCTACAGTCCCAGCAATTCGGTGACGGCACTGATAGGAGGTAACTTCCACGGTATCACGCTGGGCTACTCCTACGAGATCTACACCTCCGTGCTGAAGATAGGCAATGGCAGCCACGAGCTGTTCGTAGGATACCAGACGGAGCTGAACTTCGGAAAAAAGGGACGCAACAGACACCAGAGCGTGAGAATACTTTGAGAATTGAAAATTGATAATTGAAAATTGATAATTGAAAAGTTACAGATATTGACTATGAAGAAGATTTTAGGCATAGCACTCTGCACCATGACGGTTCTTTTGCTGACGGCTTGTTTCGGTGGCAAGAAAGCCACGTCTGGCGGCGGAGAAGTAACAGGCGTTAGCGGACGAGCCTTCAGCGAACCCGCTCCCTACGGCATGACGCTCATCAAACGTGGTCACCTGAAAATGGGTATTGACAAGTTGGACTCATTATGGGGTAAGCAGACTCCCGTCAAGGACATCTCGGTAGAGGGTTTCTGGATGGATGAGCGCGAGGTGACGAACTCTATGTATCGCCAGTTTGTACAGTATGTCCGCGACTCTATCCTGCGTGAACGTCTGGCAGACCCCGCTTACGGTGGCGACGAGACGTACAAGATTGAGGAAGACAAGAACGGCGACCCCGTGAAGCCCCATCTGAACTGGAAGAAGCAGTTGCCGCGCAAGCCCAACGAGGACGAGCTGCGTGCTATCGAGAGCCTGTACACCGTCAATCCCGTGACTGGTGAGAAGATGCTCGACTGGAAACAGATGAACTACCGCTACGAGATCTATGACTATACGGAGGCTGCCAAGCGCAAGTATCGCATGACGCATGCTGAGCGTGTGCTTAACACCGATATCCGTGAGAATCCCAACGAGAAGATCTGGATTTCGAAGGACACCGCCTACATCAATGACGAGGGCCAGATTGTCCGTGAGACCATCAACCGTGAGCATACCGGTCCTTGGGATTTCCTTCACACGTACATTATTAATATATATCCCGATACAACATGCTGGGTGAACGACTTCCCCAATGCGGAGAACGAGAGCTACATGCGCTACTACTTCTCGAATGCCGCCTACAACGACTATCCTGTGGTCGGTGTGACATGGGAGCAGGCTAATGCCTTCTGCGCCTGGCGTACGGAGTATCTGCTGAAGGGACTGGGCGGTGCTGCCCGCTTCGTACAGCGCTATCGCCTGCCGACAGAGGCAGAGTGGGAGTTTGCTGCCCGCGGCAAGGATCAGAACGAGTTCCCTTGGGAGAATCAGGACGTGATGAACGGCAACGGCTGTTTCTTTGCCAACTTCAAGCCCGACAACGGTAACTATACCAAGGACGGAAACCTGATTACCAGCAAGGCCGGAATTTATTCGGCTAACTCCAATGGCTTGTATGATATGGCCGGTAACGTGGCAGAGTGGTGTAGCACCATCTATACCGAGGCCGGTGTGGAAGCCATGAACGACATCAACCCGCAGCTGCGCTACAACGCTGCCAAGGAAGATCCCTACCGACTGAAGAAGAAGAGTGTGCGCGGTGGTTCGTGGAAAGACCCCGAGAGCTACATCCGCTCAGCATGGCGCTCCTATGAGTATCAGAACCAGCCGCGTAGCTATATTGGTTTCCGCTGTGTCCGCTCATTAGCCAACACCACGAGCGACAAGATGAAATTCAAGAAGGCTAAGAAGAAATAAATGGTCAAATTGTAAATTGTCAAATTGTAAATTAGTATGACTACATACAGCAAATTGAACTTCGTCTACCGCTTGCAGAAGTGGATGGACAGTGTGGCAGGACAGACGTTTCTGAACTATGCCTACAGCTGGGGTGCCTCTATCGTAATCTTGGGTACTCTGTTCAAACTGACCCACCTGCCGGGAGCTAACTTCTTCCTGTTCTTGGGTATGGGTACCGAGGTCTTCGTGTTCTTCATCTCAGCCTTCGACCGTCCCTTCGACAAGACGACGGACGGCATGGAGCTGGATATCCACATGGAAGATGAGGATGCTGAGGCCCACAATGCCGTTAGTGGCGGTGTCATCGGTGGCAGCATCGGTGGTGGCACAGTTATCATCAATGGTGGCGGCGGAGCTGTCGGTAGTGGTGTGAGCGGTGATAGCACCAGTGGTGAAGCCGCTGAGCACGCACAAGGCGGAGCCATCAGCTTTGTGGGCGGTGGCGCCGGTGCAGGCGTTGTTGGCGGTACCGTGGTCAGCGGTTCTCCCGCTGACGTCACGATGGGCGATGAGATGAAGGAAGCTACCTCGCACTATATCGACGAGCTGAACCGCCTGTCGGAGATGTTGGCGCAGGTGTCGGAACAGAGCCAGCGCCTGACACGCGACTCGGAGGAGATGGAGAACCTGAACCGTACACTGACAGGCATCAGCCGTGTCTACGAGATGCAGCTTAAGAGTGCTTCGTCGCAGATCAGCACCATCGATGAAATCAATGCACAGACACGCCATCTGGCAGACCAGATTGTAGAGCTCAACAAGATCTATGCCCGCATGATTGAAGCCATGCAGGTAAGAGCCAGCGTATAACCGTCGAAATACCGTAATATCGAATAACGTCATAAATCCAATAATATGGCAATCAAGAAAAGACCGGTTTCACCACGCCAGAAGATGATTAACCTGATGTACGTCGTACTGATGGCTATGTTGGCGCTGAACGTCTCGAACGAGGTGCTCAACGGCTTCTCCATTGTGGAGGAGAGTCTGAAGCGCACCACCGAGAACGCCACGAAGGTGAACCAGGCGATATATGATGACTTTGCGGAGCAGATGAAGAAGAATCCGCAGAAGGTCAAGCAATGGTACGACAGATCGCAGCAGGTGAAGCAGATGAGCGACAAGCTCTACACGCTGGCTGAGGAGCTGAAAGTGGCCATTGCCCAAGAGGCTGACGGCAGTGATGGTGACCCCAGAGCGCTGCGCAACAAGGAAGACTTGGAGGCTGCTAACCAGGTGATGCTGTCGCCCAGCCGTGGTCGAGGCAAAGAACTCTTTGACGCCATCAACACCTATCGCGAGAAGATGCTCAAGATGGTGACCGACCCCGAACAGAAAAAGACGCTGGCGTCGAACCTGACGACTGCCATTCCTAAAGGTGAACAGACGCTGGGCAAGAACTGGCAGGAGTATATGTTTGAGTCGATGCCTGCCGCTGCCGCTGTGACGCTGCTCTCGAAACTGCAGAACGATGTTCGTGACGCAGAAGGTGAGGTGCTGCATACGCTGGTCAGCAATATCGATGTGAAGGATATCCGTGTGAATTCACTGAATGCTTTCGTCATTCCCAATTCACAGACGATTGTCCGTGGCGACAAGTTCTCGGCACAGATTGTGATGGCTGCCGTCGACACGACGCAGAAGCCTCAGATTTTCATTGGCGGCAAGGAGATGAACCTGCCCAACGGACTGTACGAGACGGTAACAGGCCGTACCGGTGACTTTACGCTCTCCGGTTATATACAGGTGGCAAACGGCAACGGTGACGTACTGAAGCGCGACTTTGAGCAGAAGTACACCGTAGTAGACCCGTCGGCAACGGTATCTGCAGACCTGATGAATGTCCTCTATGCCGGCTATAATAACCCGTTGAGTGTTTCGGTGCCTGGTGTTCCTTTGAACAAGGTGCAGGCCTCGATGACCGGCGGAACGTTGCAGCCTGTCGGGCCGGGACGCTATATCGCCCGCCCGTCGGCAGTAGGTCAGAATGTCACCATTACCGTGACATCGACCAATACCGGTCGTGCACAGCAGATGGGACAGTTTACCTTCCGCGTACGTCGACTGCCGGATCCTACGCCGTATATTGCCATGAAGGATGAATCGGGCAGCCCCGTCCGCTATAAGGGTGGTGGCCTGTCGAAAGCCCAGCTGATGTCCGTTGACGGCATTGGTGCCGCTATCGATGACGGTATTCTGGACATAGCTTTCACCGTGCAGAGTTTCGAGACGGTGTTCTTCGACAATATGGGTAATGCCGTACCGATGGTGAGCGACGGCTCACATTTCTCCGCACGTCAGAAAGACACCTTCCGCAAGTTGCAGCGCAACCGTCGCTTCTACATTTCGCGTGTAAACGCTGTCGGACCCGATGGTATCCAGCGTAAGTTGAATGCCTCGATGGAGGTGATTGTGAAGTAATTGAGAATTGACAATTGATAATTGATAATTATGAAAAGAGTATTGTTCTTATTGATGATAACGCTGGTGGTTGGTGCAATTAGTGCACAGCCCAAGGCCCGTCGCCAACAGCAGAAGAAGGGTAAGCAGGCACAACAGGCCCAGCAGCAGAGAACCCAGAATCAAGGCATGTCGGTACGTGCCATGATTCAGTTCCCTACGGCTATCGACATGCCGGCGGACGTAGTGTGGCGTCGCGACATCTATCGTGAGCTGGACCTGAACAAGGATTCGAATGCCGGTCTGTACTATCCCGTAGAGCCCATGGATCGTCAGGTGAACCTCTTTACCTATATCTTCAAGCTGGCGCTTAACAACTACATTCCCGTCTATGAATACCGTCTGGATGGCAACGAGGTGTTCAATGACTCCTCGAAGGTGCAGATGAAGACTGTATTGGACAATTACCACATCTTCTATGAGGAGAAGGACGGCAAAATACGTGTCGACAACAGTGATATTCCCTCGGCAGAGGTCAAAATGTACTATCTGAAGGAGAGTGCCTACTACGACCAGGCCAACGCCACCTTCCACCGCAAGGTGCTCGCCCTGTGTCCTGTCATGGTGCGTGAGGACGACTTCGGTGGCGAGGCTTCGAAGTATCCGCTGTTCTGGGTGAAGTACAGCGAACTGGAGCCCTTCCTGAGTCGCCAGACGGTGATGACGAGCAATCTGAATAATGCCGCCACCATGTCGCTCGACGACTATTTCACGCTGAACCGTTACAATGGTAAGATCTATAAGACGAACAACATGCTCGGAAAGACGCTGGCACAGTATTGTCCTAACGACACGGCGCTGGCCAAGGAGCAGAAGCGTATCGAGGCAGAGTTGAAAGCCTTCGAGCAGAACATCTTCGGTGACAAGGCCCGTAAGGATTCACTCGACTCCATCAGCAAGATTGATCCGAAGGACTACAAGGCCCTAAAGAAGAAGGCTAAGGCTGGTGGCAAGAGTAGCGCCCGCAAGTCGCGTGCTCCGAAGGGTAGCGGTTCAGCATCGTCAGGTTCAGCCCGCATCAGTGTTCGCCGCCAGAGACACTAATGAGGTGGATAAGGGGAAAATCGGAGACAAAAGTGAAAAAAAAGAACCGAATGGTTGGTCATATCGAATAAAATAGTTACTTTTGTCCGCAGTTATTGATGTATAACCCTTAAAAACATAATTAGTTATGAAAAAAACATTAGTGGTGATGCTGATGGCCGTTGCTTTTGCAATGCCTTCAAACGCACAGATTAAGTTGGGTCTGACCGGTGGTCTGAACCTGACAAACGTGAATGTGAAAGACGCTGCAGGTACGGTCAAGGGTCGCACAGGTTTCTTTATTGGTCCGACCGTTAAGTTTACGCTTCCTATTGTTGGCCTGGGTATCGACGCCTCTGCTGTTTACGACCAGCGTGAGGGTAAGGTAGATGTGGGCGGCAATGAGCAGACAATCAAGTCGCAGTCTATCCAGATTCCTATCAACGTACGTTATGGCATGGGATTGGGCGACCTCCTCGAAGTCTTCGCTTTTGCAGGTCCTCAGTTCGGATTTAACGTAGGAAGCAACAAGAAAATTGAAGAGTGGGATACCGAATGGACATTGAAATCTGCTAATCTGAGCGCCAATTTGGGTATCGGCCTTACTGTCCTTAGTCATCTGCAGGCCAAGTTCAACTATAACTGGGCTTTGGGCAAGACCGGTGAGATTAAGTCTATTAGTGGCGCGAGAGATGCTGTCGGCAGTGCTAAGTTCAACTGCTGGCAGATTTCACTTGCTTACTGGTTCTAAAAAGCCTTAAAATTGATTTAAATTAAGATAAACACCCCAAAAATGCGGCAAGAATTAAAATTTCTTGCCGTTTTTTTTTGTTTTTTAAAATATAGTCCGTATATTTGCACCCGAAAATTATTCTTTCTGCCCTCACGGGTGGATTAAGTTTAACCAAAATCGAAGGAAATGAAAAAGT
>ONQT01000051.1 GCA_900320045.1 uncultured Prevotellaceae bacterium
GCTATCTCGATGATTTCCGTTACATAGTCGGGGATGTCGTCGGTCTTGGCCAGTACGAGCATGATTTCCATGTCGCGCTCGGAGCTTAACTGGTATAGCAAGTCCTTCAGCTGGTCGCGTGTCTCGGCATCCAGTCCGATGAAGGGATTCTCCATGATGAGCAACCGTGGATTGGCGAAGAGCGTCTTGGTGAGTTGGAACTTACGCAGCTCGCCACTCGACAGCGTAATGATGTATTTGTCCAGGAACTCGTCCATGTGGAACAGCTTGTATAACTGCTCCTTCAGTTGCTTTCGCTCCTCAGTATCCTCGCCAGCCAGCAGATAAGCGCTGTGCAGCAGGTCACCCACGGTAGGTGTCTCGTGGTCAATGTCGTGCTGGTTCCAACGCAGCTGCAGGTAGTACTGATTGTCAACGTTCGGTCCGTAGGAGTCGCTGAAGGCAATGTAGCGTACCCGGTCGGAGGCCAGTTTCTTTCTCAACTGGTCCACATATTGTGTCTTGCCGCTACCGTTGCGTCCTACAATGGCTGTTATCTTCATAATGCTCTCTTACTTCTTTACGCGTTCCTTATTCTTTATTATAAAATCCTTCCATCCCTTATAGCTTACCTGCGACTCGGGACGGTTCATCTGCATATAGTGGCAGTAGGCCGCTCCCAGCGCATCGGTGGCATCCATGAATTTGCCTAATGCCTCCTTATCGAACTTCAGGATGCGTTGCAGCATGCCTGCGACTTGCTCCTTCGAGGCTGCACCGTTGCCTGTGATAGCCATCTTGATTTTCATGGGAGCATACTCATGGACGGGAACGCCGTGCTGGATGGCTGCGGCAATGGCGGTACCCTGTGCGCGTCCCAGCTTCAGCGTGGTCTGCACATTCTTGTTAAGGAACGGCGCCTCGATGGCCATTTCGTCAGGCAGGTAACCGTCGATGATACCCGTCACTCGTTCGAAGATGTGACCTAACTTCAGGTACCCATCGCCATATTTGCGCAGGTCGATAACCCCCATGGTAACCATCTCTACCTTGTTGCCCATGACCTTGATGACGCCATAGCCCATGATATTTGTTCCAGGGTCGATGCCCAGTATGACTTTCTCCATCTTGTTCTTGTCCGTGAGAGGTTGTAGCCCTTATTCGTGGCGGATGGCCTCGATGGGGTCCATGTTGGCTGCCTTTTGTGCCGGAATATAGCCGAACAGCACGCCGATGAACACACACACCAGGAACGAAACGTACACGCTCCAGGCCGGTGCGCTGCTGGGCATACCCATGGAGGGTAGGAAAACATTTCCAACGGCCAGCCCGAGTAGGATGCCTATCAGTCCACCCGTTACGCTAATGAGCACCGACTCAATGAGGAACTGCAATGAGATAACGGGTCCTGTTGCTCCGACGGCCATGCGCAGGCCAATCTCCTTGGTTCGTTCGGTGACGCTCACCAGCATAATGTTCATGATGCCGATACCGGCTACCAGCAGCGAGAAGGCAGCGGCTACGACGAGGATGAGCGTGACGGTGTCCATCGTCGACGACATGGTCTCCATCATTTCGGCCTGCGAGCGGATGGTGAAGTCGTCGTCGGCATCACCCTTCAGTTTGTGATTGTCGCGCAACATTTGTGTCAGTTCTTCGATTGCGGCATCCGAGAGTTCTTCCGTCAATGCCGAGCAGACGATGCTCGAGAAGTAAGTCTGGGCATTGATGCGCTTCATGACCGTGGTGTAGGGGGCAATGATGACGTTGTCCTGATCCATGCCCCACGAGTTGTAGCCTTTCGACTTCAGCACACCGATGATGCGCATGGGGATGCTCTTGAAGCGGATGGTCTTGCCGATGGGGTCGGCGCCTTCGCCAAACAGTTCCTTGACAATGGTGGCACCCACGACGCAGACCTTGGCAGCTTTCTTGATGTCTTCTTCCGTAAAGCAGTCGCCTTCCTCGACGGTCCACAGCTTAATCTCCAGATACTCTGTCGATTCGCCGTACATCGAAGTAGTGGTATTGTTGTTGCCGTAGATGGCCTGTCCGGAGGCGGTCACCTCAGGAGACACCTTCGACACGAATTTCTTCTCTTTCAGGATGCGCTCGTAGTCAGCCATCTTCAGCGTTTGCATGGCCGACGGGTCTTGGCGCACGCCACCGCGCATGTCGGCACCAGGCCGGATGGTCAACAGGTTGGTTCCCATGGTGGCCAGTTCGGAGCGAATGCTCTCCTTCGAGCCCTGTCCGATGCTCATCATGATGATGACAGCCGCCACACCGATGATGATACCCAGCATCGAGAGGAACGACCGCATCTTGTTGTTCGCTACGGCTTTGAGGCTGACCTTAAACAGGTTGAGTATATTCATTCTTTTGTTATTTCGTTATTTCATTAGTCCGGTATTTCGAAGTTTCGGTATTCCGAAGTTTCGGTATTCCGAAGTTTCGGTATTCCGAGGTTTCTTAGTCGTCCTGTGGCTTGGGCAGGGCGGCGAGAGCCTCGGCAGCCGACTTGATATTCGTATTGATGGTGTCCTCGCGAATCTTGCCGTCGCGCAGGTTGATGTTACGGCTCGAATACTCCGCAATCTCGGGATTGTGGGTCACGAAGATGATGGTATGCCCTTGGCGATACAGCTCCTGAAACAGCACCAGCATCTCGAACGAGGTGCGCGTGTCAAGGTTACCGGTCGCCTCGTCGGCCAGCAGCACGGCAGGGTCGTTTACCAAGGCTCGGGCAATGGCTACGCGTTGCATCTGACCACCCGACATCTGGTTGCTCTTGTGTTCCAAGCGGTCGCCCAGTCCAACGGCTTGGAGGGCGCGGATGGCAGCCTCGCGGCGCTGGCGGGCATCGAACTTATTGTTGTACATCAGCGGCAGCTCCACGTTCTCGATGGCCGTAGTCTTCGCCAGCAGGTTGTAGTTCTGGAACACGAAGCCTATCTTCTGGTTGCGCAGGTGGGCACGCTGTGTTTTCGACATCGAGCGCACGGAAATGCCGTCCAGGATATACTCTCCGCTGGTGGGCGTGTCCAGACAGCCTAACTGGTTCAGCAGCGTCGACTTGCCGGAGCCCGAGGTGCCCTGTATGGTGACAAACTCGCCCTCGTAAATCTTGAACGAGATGCCGCGCAGGGCCTTGACCGTCTCCGAGCCTACCTGAAAGTAGCGCTTGACGTCCTGCAGTTCTATGATGACTTTTCTGTCTTCCATTTTACTTCTTCTGCTGGTTGTTCCTGTTTCTTGGACGTGGCATGAAGGGGTTCTGCTGCTTCTGTGCCTCGGGGCTTTCGCCACCCGACAGCTGGAAGTCCACCAGCACGTCGGTACCGTCATTGATGCCGCTGATGATTTCCGTCAGCGTGCCGTTGGTGGTGCCGATTTCCACCTTGTGAGCCTTGAAGACATCACCCTCCAAAGTCCATACCTTGTGGTCGCCCTCACAGTCTTCTATCTTCTGACCCTCGGTCAGCAGAGCCTCGTTGGGTGTAAAGCGCAATGCTTTGGAAGGAACGGCCAGGATGTCGTTCTTCTCCATGGTGAAGATGGTGACGCTGGCTGTCAGTCCGGGCTTCAGCTTCAGATCCTTGTTGGGAGCGCTGATGACCACCTCGTAGGTGACGACATTGTTGCTGGTGGTTGCCTGCTGGCGCACCTGAGTCACCTGACCCTCGAAGCGGTCGTCGGGGAAGGCGTCGACGGTAAACGTGACGCGCTGGCCTTGCTGTACGCCGCCAATGTCAGCCTCGTCGATGTCGGCAATAACGCGCATATCTGTCAAGTCCTGGGCGATTTTGAACAGCTCGGGGGTGTTGAACGAGGCAGCAACCGTCTGGCCTTCCTCCACCGATTTCGACAGCACGACGCCGTCGATAGGACTGGTGATGGTAGCGTAGCCCAGATTGGTCTGGGCCTTGTTGACGCTCTGCTGCGAAGTCTTCACGGACTCGCGGGCCTTCTCATAGTTCAGTCTGGCGTTCTCAAAGTCGTCGGCGCTGACCAGTCCCTTGCTGAACAGGGTCTGATAGCGGTTGAAGTTGGCCTGCTGATAGTTCAGCGTGCTCTGGGCGCTGGCCAGGTTGGCCTTGGCGGTATTCAGCTCGCTGGTCAGGTTGGTCTTGTCCAGTTCGGCAATGACCTGTCCCCTCTTGACTACCGAGTTGTAGTCCACATACAGGTGGGCAACGATACCGCTGACCTGCGTACCTACGGTGACGCTGGTGACGGGTTCTATGGTACCCGTTGCCGTGATGCTGGTATGGATGTCCTTGCGTTCCACCTTGGCAGTCTCAAACTCCACCTTTTCTTCTTTCTTGCCTCCCGACAGCAGCCAGTAGGCGATGACGATGATGGCCACAGCGCCAACACCAAACCAAATCTTCTTGTTCTTCATATCTGAATAGTCCTTATTGTCAATAATTTAATGCTCCAATTCTCTAATCCTCCAATCCTAATCTTTCATCTTTAATCTTTCATCTTTCATCTATTCTATATCGTGATTTCCTCGCCACGATAGAACTTCAGCATCTGCAGCGACAGGATGGTCATGTACTTGGACTGCAGCATGTTTTGCTGAGCCTTGACCAGACGTGCCTTGCCGGTCATCAGTTCGACGATGTTCTTCAGACCCAGTTCGAACTGTTCCGACAGCAGGGAGTAGCTCTGCGTCTCGCTCTCCACGTTGGCGATGGCGGCACGGAACTTCTGTTGGTAGCTCTGGGCATCGAGCCAGTAGCCCTCTACGTTCTGGTAGATGGTCTTGCGCTTGCTCTCCATGTTTAACAGGGCCTCTTCGCGCTGGAGATTGGCTTTGTTGATGGCCGTTCGTGTCTTGCGCTGGTCGAAGATGGGCACGCTGACGCCCACGCCTGCCGAAGCATCGAAGTTGGTCTTCATCTGCTGGCCCCATTCGTTTGCATTGTTGGTCGACGTGCTGGTACCCACGCCTCCCGTCATGCTGATGGTCGGCATGTATCCTGCACGGGCTATCTTGCGCTGCACGTCGGAAGCCTGCAGGGCCAGTTCGGCATTCTTGATCTCGGGGCGCTGGGCCAGGGCAGCCTCATAGACGCTGAGCAGGTCGGGGATGTCTGCCAATGCCTGTGCGTCATCGGCTGTCGGTAGTGCCACGTCGAACTCCTGCTCGCCGGTGATTTCCAACAACTGTTTCAGCTGCAGCTTACGGTCTGCCAGGTCAGTCTTGGCGGCTATCAGATTGTATTCGTCGGTGGCTCGCTGCGAACTCAGCTGTGCCAGGTCGGCCTTCGACATCTTGCCAACCAGCACCATCTGCTGACCGCGCTCCTCGTTCTTCCGACTGGCCTCCAGGCTCAGCTCGTTGACGGCAATGGCCTCATTGGTGTAGAGCACTTGCACGTACAGGTCGGCAATCTT
>ONQT01000033.1 GCA_900320045.1 uncultured Prevotellaceae bacterium
TCATCGGGGCCGTCAGCCGTCCGATGCAGTGCAGGAATATCTGCGTCGGCGTCTCTGCCTGCTCGTAGGTCTCGATGCCCACCCATGCCAGGTGGTCGACCGTCATGGCGACGATGGCGATGACCTTCAGTGCGTTGCCGCTCAGTCCTTTTTCCGTCATTACTCTAATCATAATGTTTACGATGTTATCTGATTTAAAAAGGAAACGGGGATGTACCCCGTCTCCTCGTTGTAATTGATATTATTTCTTCAGTTTAATTACGACCTTTTTTCCGTGGTGGATATAATTAGTAGTGCCATAATAAATACGTATTTAAGTTGAATATTCGGTGCAAAGATACGAAAAAAATCCAATTATTCTCCCATTTGGAAGAAAATCTTCTTGAAAGGACGCATTTTGAGGTATTTATGCCTCATCAGTCTGTCATAATGCCCCCTTGTGATTTCCGCCTTTTTCTTGGTCGTTTCGGAAATAATGCTTATATTTGCAGCTGTAAAACAATGAATTCTGCGTATGTTAGACAGAGCAACGACTATAGAAAAGTTAAAAGGTACACGCCAATATCTTAGTGAACATTATGGCGTCAGTTCTATGATGCTCTTTGGTTCAGTTGCGCGCAATGAGCAGAAGGAGGATAGCGATGTTGATGTCTGTGTGGAGATGACGCCAAATTTGTTTAAGCAGTCAGGCGTTAAGATCTATCTTCAGGAACTCCTTGGTTGCGATGTCGATGTTGTCAGAATGCGAGAGGAATTAACTCCTGTGTTTAAACGCCAAATCCAAAAGTATGGAATTCGAGTCTACTGATAAGATAGAGATGCTCTATGAAACCTTAAGCAACATAGAGCTGGCAATCAATAGAATACAGGAGCGCACAACTCAAATACATACGGTAGATGATTTCATTGCGTCATCAACGGGAATGGAGAAGCTTGATGCTGCCTGTATGGTACTTTTGGCAATTGGGGAAGCTGTCAAGACTTTAGATAAGCAAACAGACAAACAGTTGTTGCCAACTTATCCGTCTATCGATTGGAAGGGAATTATGGGAGTTCGCGACATCATTGCTCATCATTATTTCCAGGTCGACCCTGATGCTGTGTTTGACATACTTGCGAACGACATCGAACCATTGAAAGAAGCTATTCTGTTCTTCAAGAATCAGCTGTTCTCCGATGATGACAAATAATTATAAATAATGTATAACCCTTTAAAACAACGAGTGCCTATGGGCTGAGTGAGAGCAGAAATAGAACTCTGCCGTTTATAATACAATAAGGTGGAAGTCGAAAGATTTCCGCCTTTTTCTTGGTCGTTTGGGAAATAAGAGAACATCTGGGACAGGCATGTTCCAACGCCATATCTCCTGAAAAGTTTTATTTTTCACAACAAATCACAAACATCGGTCACAAGCACTTTGGTGGTGTTTGTAAAGTTTTCTTCTGACGAGGACTACTCTCGAGGCCCGTGAGGACTATCCTCGTCGGTCGTTAGGACTATCCTCAAGGCCTGCGAGACGGCACTTCATCAATGACAAAGGTATGCTTTGATGCCGACAAAGGTATACTTTGTTGGCGAGAAAGCGGATGCCATAGGGACGGGTGACTGACATCCGATGTAGGAAGTCGAGATAGTTTCTCCGAAAGTAAATCAAATTACTCCGAATAGAAATTTAAATACTCCGTGGTACCTGTTCCAATTTCTCGCGCCGAGCCGCAGAGTACTCGGAGGAGCCGCAGAGTGTTATTTATTTTGATGTTGAGTTGACTCGAGTATTAAGAGTTTATTATTCCTCTGTTCACTCAGCTGACTCTGCGGCTCTGCGCGAGAATATAAACAGTATGGCTCTGTGCGAGGGCTGTTATCTGTTTCAATTGGCTCGATGAAATGTTGTAAGGTACCGATCTTTCGTCTCTACAGGATGAGCTGTTGGAGGCGGGTGGGGGCGAAGACGTGCTGGGCAACGTCCTGAAGTTGGGGAGCTGTGAGGGCGTCAATCTGCTGCAACAGCTGACCGATGCTGCGCTCTTTTCCGTAGTGAAGGAAATGTTTGGCGAAGTCGAGTGCATATTGCTCGCGGTTGTCGCAGGCAATGGCAATCTGTCCCTTGAGCTGTCGCTTGGCAGCTGAGAGTTGTCGCTCGGACAGCGGGTGTTGCATCAAGCGGTCCAGTTCCTTGTTGACAAGATGCAGGCAGCGTTTGACGTCGTGGTGGTCGCAACCGAAATAGACCGACCAGCAGCCCGTATCGCTATAGCTGGCCATCGAACTCTCAACAGTATATACCAATCCTTCGCGTTCACGCAGCGACAGGTTCAGCCGTGCATTCATGCCTGGGCCGCCCAGCAGGTTGTTGAGCAGATAGAGGGACATGCGGCGTGGATCTTCGTAACCGAAAGTCTGGCTGCCTAACATGACGTGTGCCTGATGGTGGTTCTCGGAGGTGAGAGGGGAGGGGTGAGAAATGAGAGGTGAGACATCAGAAGGGAGAGAATCTTCGGAATTTGGCCTGTCCGCGCGTAGTGATTCTCTCACCTCCTGTTTACCACCTCTCGTTTCCAGCATCTTGACCAACCGTTGGAAATTGACGTCGCCGTAGAGGAAAAACACAGCATTCTGTGGACAGTAGTGCCGTAGGGTAAAGCGTTGGGCGTCGGCAGTAGTGAAAGACAAAACCCTTTCGCGTGTACCTAATATATTATGTCCCAAGGGGTGACCCTGGAAGATGAGATTCTCGAATTCGTCGTAGATGAGTTCTGCGGGTGAGTCGTTGTAGCTCTCAATCTCGTCGCAGATAACATCGGCTTCGTGTCTTAGTTCCTCAGCAGGGTAGATACTGTGAAACACGATGTCGAAGAGCAGGTCGACGGCACGTGACAAATGCTCTTTCAGAATGGCGGCATAGAAGACGGTATCTTCTTTGTTGGTAAAGGCATTGAGGTCGCCGCCGACAGTCTCCAGACAGTTCAGAATTTGCAGCGATGAACGTCGTTGAGTGCCCTTGAAAGTGGTATGCTCGCAGTAGTGAGCCAACCCTTCCTCGCCGGCGTTCTCCTGGCGTGAACCGGCACGAATGCCAATGCCCAGGTAAACCACAGGTGACTGAGAAGGCATATGTATCACTCGCAAGCCGTTGGCGAGTGTTGCTGTGTTATAGTTCGTCATATCGCCTGCAAAGGTATAAAATAATTGATAATTGACCATTCTTTTCTGAGAAAAGTGTAGCGTGGCAGTTGATAATTCAGAATTATTTTGTAATTTTGCCAGCAAAATACGAACGATTATGCGAAAAGTTATAGGAATAGGTGAGACGGTGCTTGACATTATCTTCCGCGATGACCAGCCCGTCAGTGCTGTACCAGGCGGTTCTACGTTCAATGCCCTGATTTCCTTGGGACGTTGTGGCGTGGAGAATACTTTCATTAGTGAGACAGGCAACGATCGGGTAGGTCGCTATATCATCAAGTTCCTGAAGGACAACGGTTGCCATACCGACTGCGTGAATGTATATCCCGACTCCAAGTCTCCGCTGTCGCTGGCCTTCCTGAACGAGAAGAACGATGCTGAATACATCTTTTACAAAGACCATCCGCGCGACAGACTGGACTTTGCCTATCCGCATGTGGAGGCTGACGACCTGGTGCTTTTCGGCAGTTACTATGCGTTGAACCCCGTTATCCGTCCGCAGGTCAAGGGCTTTCTGGAGTATGCTCGTCAGCAGGGGGCCATCCTGTATTACGACGTTAATTTCCGTGCCTCTCACCAGTACGAGGTGATGAAACTTACTCCTAACCTTTTGGAGAACTTCGAGTTGGCAGATATTGTCCGCGGTTCGTCGGAAGACTTCGAGACACTGTTCAAGAAGAAAGACGCCGACTCGGTATATCGCTCCCAGATATCGTTCTACACCAAGAAGTTTATCTATACGCAGGGTGCCGACCCGATAGAGTTGCGAGCCGAAAACGGACTGAGCAAGCAATATGCCGTCAACCCGCAGGAGACGGTGAGTACCATTGGCGCCGGAGATAACTTCAATGCGGGTTTCCTGTATGGACTCCTTAAGAACGGCGTCACCCACCACGACATGCAGCAAGGACTCAGCGAAGAGCTGTGGGATGCGATTATTGAAAGTGGAAAGCAGTTCTCTGCCGAAGTGTGCAAGAGTCTCTATAACTATGTGTCGCCAGCCTTCGGAAAACAGAAAAAGCAGGAGCTGGAGGACGCTTTACAAGCCGAAACTGAAGAAAAATAGGAAAAAAGTTGCAGGGTTCGGAGTTTTTTCGTACCTTTGCACCCGTTCAGAGGAATGAGGGGCTTTACGAAGCCTCTCATTCTTATTTTAATGAAAACATGATATGATAGACAAGAACATCATTCAGACAACGGTAGAAGAGTGGCTCGAGAAGGGCGACTACTACCTAGTAGACATCGAAATGACCGCTGACGATCGCATCGTCATAGAAATTGACCACGCCGACGGCGTGTGGATAGAAGATTGTGCCGACCTGAGCCGTTTCCTTCAGGAAAAGCTGGGCGAGGAGTTGGGCGACTATGAACTGGAAGTGGGTTCTGCCGGCATTGGACAGCCATTTAAAGTCGTGCAGCAGTATCGCAACCACATTGGCAAGGAAGTGGAGGTGCTGCAGCAGGACGGCCAGAAGGTTCTGGGCATCCTGAAGAGTGTCGGCGACGACGATACCTTTGTGGTTACCACGAAGGAGAAACAGCATGTGGAAGGCAAGAAGCGTCCCGTGTTGGTGGAGGTCGACAAGACCTTTGCTATCAACGGCATCAAGTCCTGCAAGTATGTGCTGAACTTCAAGTAAACTGATGTCGACATGCCGAGCCCGACATATCGAAATAACGAAATAATGAAAAAATAAAATAAAAAAACTATGGCAACAAAAACAACGAAAGGCCCCTCAATGATTGAGACCTTTCAGGAATTTAAAGAGACAAAGAACATTGACCGTACAACGCTGGTAAGCGTGCTGGAGGAGAGCTTCCGTAACGTCATTGCCAAACTGTTCGGTTCTGACGAGAACTTCGACGTCATCGTCAACCCTGACAAGGGCGACTTTGAGATTCACCGCAACCGTATCGTCGTAGCCGATGGTGAGGTGCAGGACGAGAACAAGGAGATTGCCCTGAGCGAGGCACAGAAGATTGAGCCCGACTACGAGGTGGGTGAAGAGGTGTCCGAGGAAGTGGACTTCCAGAAGTTTGGCCGTCGTGCCATCCTGAACCTGCGCCAGACGCTGGCTTCGAAGATTCTGGAGCTGGAGCACGACTCCTTGTATAATAAGTATAAGGATAAGGTCGGCCAGATTGTCAGCGCCGAGGTGTACCAGATGTGGAAGCGCGAAGTGCTGCTCATCGACGACGAGGGTAACGAGCTGCACCTGCCGAAGCAGGAGCAGATTCCTGCCGATAACTATCACAAGGGCGAGACTGTTCGTGCCATTGTCAAGGAAGTGCAGAACGAGAACAACAACCCCCGCATCATCGTCAGCCGTACCAGTCCTCAGTTCCTGGAGCGTCTGCTCGAGGCCGAGGTTCCTGAGATTCAGGACGGTCTCATCACCATCCGTCGCATTGCCCGTATGCCGGGTGAGCGTGCCAAGGTGGCCGTTGAGAGCTATGACGACCGCATCGACCCCGTAGGAGCCTGCGTCGGTGTCAAGGGTAGTCGTGTACATGGCATTGTCCGCGAGATGTGCAACGAGAATATCGATGTCATCAACTACTCCAGCAACACCCAGCTGTTCATCCAGCGTGCCCTCAGTCCTGCTAAGGTAACCAGTATCACGCTGAACCCCGAGGAGCACAAGGCCGAGGTCTATCTGCAGCCTGAGGAGGTTAGTCTGGCTATCGGTAAGGGCGGTCTGAACATCAAGTTGGCTTCCATGCTGACTGAGTACACGATTGATGTCTTCCGTGTTGTCAGCGAGAACGAAGCTGACGAGGATATCTATCTCGACGAGTTTGCCGACGAGATTGACCAGTGGATTATCGACTCCATCAAGGCTATCGGTCTGGATACCGCCAAGCAGGTGCTGAACGCTCCCCGCGAGATGCTCATTGAGAAGGCAGACCTCGAGGAGGAGACCGTCGACCACGTATTGGAGGTGCTCAAGGCCGAGTTCGAGTAAATTGTAAATAGTAAATAGTCAAATTGTGAATTTAGAATGGGAGTCAGATTAAATAAAGTATTATCAGAGCTGAACATAGGACTTCAGACGGCAGTTGAATTCCTAAAGAAAAAGAGCGAACTTGGCGAGGTCAAGGACGATGTCACGACCAACACCAAGATTTCCGACGAGCAATATGAAGCTTTGGTCGACCAGTTCAGCACGGACAAAGCCGTGAAGACGCAGGCCGAGAAGTTGTTCGTCAAGAAGCCGAAAGAGAAGAAGGTGGAGAAGCCTGAGAAGCCCGAGATGGCTGTCACCAAGACCGAGGAGATGATGGAGCAGCGGCCTCAGTTCAAGGCTGTTGGCAAAATCAACCTCGACGAGGTAGGCAAGCCCAAGGCTGCTCCAGCCCCTGTAAAAGAAGAGGAACCCGTGGCTGCTGCCGAGAGCCACGAGGAAGAACCCGCTGTCGCAGAACAGCCCGTAGAGGAGAAGCCTGTTGTGGTGGAGACACCGCAGAGCGAGCCTTCGGAGCCCGAGGAGGAACCTGAGCTCGAGGAGGTTGCCGAGGAGAACCAAGAGACTCCTTCGCTGGCCAAGACACCTGGTGACTTCATGAAACCGGCTACCCAACTGAACGTGGTGGGTAAGATTGATCTCTCGACGCTCAATCAGAGCACGCGTCCTAAGAAGAAGTCGAAGGAGGAGCGCCGCAAGGAGCGCGAGGAGAAGGCTGCCGGTGAGCGCAAGAAGCGTGAGCGCATCCGCACCGACCGTGTGGATATCGAGGCTGCTGCCAAGCAGGCTAGCAAGAACGACAAGAAACAGAAGAACAACGGACAGCAGCAGAACCAGCAACAGCAGCAGGGCGGCAAGAAGAACAAGAAGAACCGCAACGTCAAGCCGCTGGAGGTGGACGATGAGGCTGTAGCACGTCAGGTTAAGGAGACATTGGCTCGTCTGACATCGAAGAACCAGAATAAGAAAGGTGCCAAGTATCGTCGTGAAAAGCGTGATGCCGTAGCAGAGCGCATGAGCGAGGAAATGGCAGCAGAGGCAGCACAGTCTAAGGTGCTGAAGTTGACGGAGTTCGTGACGGTCAGCGAGTTGGCAACCATGATGAACGTGGGTGTCAATCAGGTCATCGGAACCTGCATGAGCATCGGTATCATGGTGTCTATCAACCAGCGTCTGGATGCGGAGACCATCAATATCGTGGCCGACGAGTTTGGATTCACCACCGAATATGTTTCTGCCGAGGTGCAGAACGCCATCACCGAGGAGGAGGATGACGAGAACGACCTGATCAGCCGTGCACCGATTGTTACCGTCATGGGTCACGTAGACCATGGTAAGACGTCGTTGCTCGACCATATCCGCAACACCAATGTCATTGCCGGTGAGGCCGGTGGTATTACTCAGCACATCGGTGCCTACAACGTGAAGCTGAAGGATGGTCATAGCATTACCTTCCTGGATACCCCAGGTCACGAGGCCTTCACCGCCATGCGTGCCCGTGGTGCACAGGTGACGGATATTGCTATCATCATCATTGCTGCCGACGACTCCGTGATGCCTACTACCAAGGAAGCCATCGCCCATGCTCAGGCTGCCAACGTGCCGATGGTGTTTGCCATCAACAAGATTGATAAGCCGGGTGCCAACCCCGACAAGATACGTGAGGACCTGGCCAACATGAACCTGCTCGTCGAGGAGTGGGGTGGTAAGTACCAGTGCCAGGAAATCTCTGCCAAGAAGGGACTGGGTGTCTATGAGCTGTTGGAGAAGGTGCTTCTCGAGGCCGAGATGCTTGACCTGAAGGCCAACCCCAACCGCAAGGCTACGGGTAGCATTATTGAGTCCAGTCTGGACAAGGGTCGCGGCTATGTTTCTACTGTGCTCGTGTCGAACGGTACGCTGAAGATTGGTGATATCGTTGTGGCTGGTACCAGCTATGGTCGTATCAAGGCTATGTTCAATGAGCGTAACCAGCGCATTGAGAAGGCCGGTCCTGCCGAGCCTGCTATCATCCTGGGTCTGAACGGTGCTCCTACTGCCGGCGACTCCTTCCACGTGATGGAAACGGAGCAGGAGGCACGCGACATCACCAACAAGCGCGTCCAGTTGCAGCGCGAACAGTCGTTGCGCACCACGACGAAGCTGGGTCTTGACGAATTGTCACACCGCATCGCCCTCGGTGAGTTCCATGAACTGAACATCATTGTCAAGGGTGATACCGATGGTTCTATCGAGGCACTCTCCGACTCGTTCATCAAACTCTCTACCGAGAAGGTGCAGGTTAACGTCATTTCCAAGGCTGTCGGTCAGATTTCGGAGAACGATGTCATGCTGGCCAGCGCTTCCGAGGCTATCATCGTCGGCTTCCAGGTACGTCCCTCTGGCGAGGCTCGTCGTCTGGCTGAGCGTGAAGGCGTGGAAATCAATACCTATTCTATCATCTACGATGCTATCGACGAGGTGAAGTCCACCATGCAGGGTATGCTCGACAAGGTGAAGAAGGAGATTGTTACCGGTGAGATTGAGGTCAAGCAGGTCTTCAAGATTTCCAAGGTGGGTACTGTGGCCGGTGGTCTCGTTACCGAGGGTAAGGTACATGCCAAGGATAAGGCCCGCGTGGTTCGCGACGGTATCGTCATCCACACCGCAGCCATCGATGCCCTGAAGCGTTACAAGGATGACGCCAAGGAGGTGGCAACCGGACTGGAGTGTGGTATCTCGCTGGTAAACTACAACGACATCGAGGTGGGTGACATCATCGAGACGTTCACCGAGATTGAGGTAGAACAGAAACTTTAAAGTGAAGAGTGAAGAGTGAAAAGTGAAGAAGGTTTAGCTCGGCGGCCCGAAGGGGAAAGCCAATTTGCTTCCGCTCAGAATGCAAGCAATGAATACGTCCGTCAGGTGGCCGAACAGAAGTATGAGTTCGGTTTCACCACGGACGTGCATACAGAAATCATCGAGAAGGGGCTGAACGAGGATGTCGTTCGGCTCATCTCTGCTAAGAAAGGGGAGCCCGACTGGATGTTGGACTTCCGTCTGAAGGCTTTCCGCTATTGGAAGGAGCAGCAGGAGCCGAAATGGGGACATGTCCACGTGCCGCCCATCGACTATCAGGCCATCAGCTATTACGCCGACCCCACGGCGAAGCCTGCCTCCAGCGGTTCTCCCGCTGGCATCGACCCCGAATTGGAGAAGACCTTCGACAAGTTAGGCATTCCCTTGGAGGAGCGCCTGGCTTTGAGTGGAAATACAGCGGTCGACGCCATCATGGACTCCGTCAGCGTGAAGACTACCTTCAAGGAGAAACTGGCTGAGAAGGGTGTCATCTTCTGCAGCATCGGCGAGGCTATCAAGGAACACGGCGACCTGGTACGCCAGTACTTAGGTTCTGTCGTTCCCTATCGCGACAACTTCTTTGCAGCCCTTAACTCGGCGGTGTTCTCTGACGGCTCGTTCGTCTATATCCCCAAGGGCGTGCGTTGTCCGATGGAGCTCAGCAGCTACTTCCGCATCAACGCCCGCAATACAGGACAGTTTGAGCGCACTTTGATAGTTGCCGACGACGACTCTTACGTTAGTTACCTGGAGGGTTGTACGGCTCCCATGCGCGACGAGAACCAGTTGCATGCGGCTATTGTCGAGATTATCGTCATGGACCGTGCCGAGGTGAAGTACTCGACGGTACAGAACTGGTATCCGGGTGACGAAAACGGCAAGGGTGGCGTGCTGAACCTCGTCACCAAGCGTGGAGACCTGCGCGGAGAGGGCAGCAAACTGTCGTGGACACAGGTGGAGACCGGCTCGGCAATTACCTGGAAATATCCCTCCTGCATCCTGCGTGGTGACAACTCTCAGGCAGAGTTTTACTCCGTCGCCGTCACCAACAACTATCAGGAGGCAGATACCGGTACGAAGATGATTCACATGGGCAAGAACACCAAGTCGACCATCATTTCAAAGGGTATCTCTGCCGGCCATTCTCAGAACAGTTACCGCGGACTGGTACGTGCCACGTCGAATGCCGACAACGCCCGCAACTATTCCAGCTGTGACTCGTTGTTGCTGGGAAGTGAGTGTGGTGCCCATACCTTCCCTTATATGGATGTCCATAACGACACCGCCATCTTTGAGCATGAGGCCACCACGAGCAAGATATCCGAAGACCAGCTGTTCTACTGCAACCAGCGCGGCATTCCCACCGAGCAGGCTGTAGGACTCATTGTCAACGGCTATGCCAAGGAGGTGTTGCAGAAGTTACCAATGGAGTTTGCCGTGGAGGCTCAGAAACTGCTCAGCGTTTCGCTGGAAGGAACGGTAGGGTAGAATAGAAGTGAGAGATTTTAAGAAAGAACTTATGACAATCAACGAAATACAAGACGAGATTATTGAGGAGTTCGACGGCCTGGACGACTGGATGGACAAGTATCAGATGCTGATAGACCTGGGTAACGAACAGGAGCCGTTGGACGAGAAGTATAAGGTGGAGCAGAATCTGATAGACGGTTGCCAGAGTCGTGTGTGGTTGCAGGCAGATTATGAGACCTCCTCCGACTCCTCCCTAGGGGGGGTAATACGCTTTACTGCTGAGAGCGATGCATTGATAGTAAAGGGTATTGTGTCGCTGCTTATCCGTGTGCTGTCAGGCCATACGCCGCAGGAAATCCTGGATGCCGACCTGTACTTCATTGACCGCATCGGTCTGAAGGAGCACCTGTCACCAACCCGTTCCAACGGGCTTCTGGCTATGGTTAAACAGATGCGGATGTATGCGCTGGCTTTTAGCAGCCAGTCGTAATGCTTCGTAACGGTCGAGTTTCGCCAGATAATAGTCGCGGAAGTCGCGCCAATGATAATAAGGGGCTATGTCGCTCTTCAAGGGCAGCGTAGCCTCTTTTTCGTTGAGCAGCACTTTGAAGATGATATCGTCGTCCTGTGGCCCGTTGCGGTAGAAGACAAACTGCAAGTTACTGGCCATGGGGAATACCAGACAAGCCCACCATCCTTGCTGTTCCAGCGTTTCCAGATCTGCCGTTTTGTAATCGTAGCCGTTGAGGCCTAACAGACAGACCAGCGGCAATACCACCGTTTCATGTCCATAGCGCAGCGATGCCCCATGGACGTCGTTCCGCATGATGCTGTCGGCATCCTGAATCAGTTGTCGCAGCAGATAGCGCTGTGTATAGGGCTGTTGCGCACCGTTGAGCAGCGACGGACCATAGCAGATATACCACCATGCATTCTCTTCCTGCCAGAAATGGTGTATATCTTCAAAGGTGAAGAGGTCTAGCATGCGGGCACAACGTTCCTGCATGGGGGTGTTTTGCTGCATGAGGGCAGTCTTCAGCAGATAATAGTTCAGGTCTGCTTCGTTGATTTCCCGTTGGACGTAGGCCGTGTCAACGAAGAGCAGCTCCATGAGTCGCGGATTACGGCATCGTGTGGCTTTGAACTGGTCGAAAGCCTGTCGGGCGGTGTGTGTCATCATGCTGTCGCGGAGCAGACGGTCCTGATGGTTCATATACCACATGTCGCGCTGTGAGCTGTTCATGGTGATGTTCAGCTTGGGACTGAGGGCTTTCATCTTCATCACGGCAGAGCCCATAGACAACACACATCGGGTGACGATGGTGCTGCGCGCATCGACAAATGCTTCACCCTCAAAGACTTCCGGGAAGCGGAGCATCATGCGCTCGGCAATATGGCGCTGTTGTCTTTTGCCGATTCCTGTGAGGTCGCCCCATCGTCCTTCAGCATCGTGGATGATTTCGCGCATGTCCTGCAAGACCTGTTGGCCAATGGGTGTCAGCTCGTCCATCGAGTCGGCCTTGCAGAGCATCTGATAGGGAATGTCGAAGCCCTTGCGGTTGCTGAGGTAGCGAGAGCCGTGGCGTCCGTAGTGTGAAATATAGAAGGGACGCTTGCCGGCAGGCGGTGGCGTCATGTCGTGCATCATGGTGTCCGGATAGATGCTGTAGTTGCTGGCCGATAAATTACGGTCATAGCTGATAAAGTCGAAGGCTGACTGGGCCATCGAGGATACCATAATAAATAGGTACAGGGACGAGAGTAGGAGTATTCGCTTCATGGCCGTCCTCCTTTCTCATAGCGCTCCAGTTTGTCGAGATAATATCGGCGGAAGTCGCCCCACCGGTAATAAGGTGCTTGATTGGTAGGAAGCGGCAGCGTGGCCTCGTTCTCATTGAGTAGCACTTTGAAAAGCACGTCATCGGCACGATCTTTGGGCGAACGACGGTAGAACACCAGCTGCAGGTTGCAGGACATGGGGAAGATGCGGTAGTTGATCCATCCGTTGGGCTCGAGCTGTTCCAGGTCGTTGGTGGTAAATCCGTAGCCGTTGATGTCGAGCAGACAGATGAGCGGCAGCAGTACCGTCTCATGGCCGAAGCGCAACTCTACTTTGGTATTGGGCTGCGACAACACCTTGTCGGCATCTTCTATCAGTCGCCTCAGCAGGTTACGCTGGGCGTATGGCTGGACGGCGCCGTTGACATCGGCGGCTCCCCATCCGATGTACCAGCGGGCGTTTCCTATCTTCCAGATGCGATAACTCTCGTCGTAGTCGAAGAGATCGTAGAGCGTGATGTGCTGTCCCAATTCCGTGTTCTGCATAATAGCAGCTATCAGGAAAAGCTGTACGGACAGGTCGACCATATTGACGTGCTTGTTGGCATAGAGAGTGTCGGCGAACAGTTCGCGCATCAGATGAGTGTGGTGTGCCGTCTGACTGACGTAGCGGTCGTACCACTCCTTGGCCGGCTTGTTGAACTTCAGTGCCATGAGCTTCTTGTCCTGCAGGTTCAGGTAGTCCATGTCGCGGTGGGTGGCATTGTGGTGGACGTTGAGGTCGGGGTTGTGCTGAAGCATCTCCATCAGGGCATATTCCATGGAGAGGATACAGCGTCCTACTCCTGTGCTTCGGGCATCAATGTCGGTATGTCCCTCGAAGACTTCGGGAAAGCGCTCCATCATGCGGCGGGCAATATCCTTTTGCTGTTGGACACCCAGCGGTGTCAGTTCGCCCCAGCGGTTCTCGGCATCCTTGCGGATGATGTCCAGTCGCAGCATCACCTCGCGGCCCAGGTCAGACAACTTGCCTAATGAGTCGGCGCGTGCCAGCGTCAGATAGGGTTCGTTGTACATGCTGGGCTTGCTGTGAAAACGCGAACCGTGACGGCCATAGTGGGAAATGTAAAAAGGCTTCATGCCTTGCGGCGCAGGGGTCAGCACCTGCTGGATGGGACCTGGGTAGGCCATGTAGTTGCTGGCTGTGCACAACACGTTCTGGCGTATCTCCTGAGCCGCTGTTTGCGCACGGAGAACCATACAAAACATGGCTCCCACTAATGTCAACAACAATTTTTTCATCAGTTTTCTGCTATTTGTGTGCAAAATTAAGAAAAAGTTCGTATATTTGCAAAGGATTTGTAGAAAAAAGTATTCACCTATGGCAAAGAATCAGAATGTACGCCACACCTTAACCTCAAGGTTGAAAAACTGGCAGGACGATTACTGGCTGCTGCTGATGCAGCTCTACCTTCGTAAGCCTGTGGGTGTAAAGCCCGTCTACAGCAGACCGTTGGTGATGTTGAGTATGGAGCTACACATCGCTCCAGAGCAGTTGCATGCACGGTTGGCCCAGATAGCCCGTCTGGAGACACCGCGCATTGAGCGCATTTGGGAGGAGTATAGCCGCAATCCCAAACGACTGGCACGTGCCGTTGGGCTGTTGCGCAACATGATGGGCTTCAACAGTGCCGGCGATTTCTACGAAGGCGTTGAGGTGGAGGAAACTTTCGAGCGCGACTTCCGTCCGCTGGCCGAGGATGAGCGACTAACACCCGTTATGCTCGTACTGATTCTCGACCTCTACTTCCTACTGACGCCTGTTACGATGGTGGCGGAAACGCCCGAGGTGCAGGAACTGGCGCAACTGATGCGAGTGCCTGTGGCGCTCGTCGTTGAGGTGCTGAACGTCTATCAGTATTGCGACCCCTACCTGAACCGCCGTGAGCGCTGCAGCAGTCCTTTGCTGGAACCGTGTCGGCTGACGTGGCAGCAATATGGAAACGGCGACAATCGGCAGTTGACAGAACGGGCAGAAGCGCTGAAAGAATACTTTAGATAAGACATGGCACAGTCACAGATACAGGAACAACGGCTCGCCGAACAGCAACGGCTGACACAGAGCATCACCCAGCAGCAACTGCTACAGTCGCAGCTGACGGAGTTGCCCGTGACGCAGTTGGTGGAGCGCATTCAGGCTGAGATGGACGACAACCCTGCGTTAGAGCCGTCGACGGACGAAGGCGACGGATATTCCGAGAATGTGGAATATACGGAGCAGTCGGAGAATGCCGATGCCTACGAACAGGAGGAGCGTCAGTCGGCTTTGGACGAGGCCTTGCAGTCGCTTGGACGTGACGATGAGGACTTGCCGGTCTATCAGGGCGGTATGTCTAACCAGGAAGAACGTGAATCCATGGTCTACGGCCAGAGCCTGTCGTTCTACGACCAGCTGAAGGAGCAGATGGGCATGATTAACTTGACGGAACAGCAGCAGAGCATCATGGAGTATCTCATCGGTTCGCTGGACGATGACGGACTGCTGCGTAAACCGCTGCATGCTATTGCCGATGAACTGGCTATCTATCATGGTGTTGACGTTAACGAGGAACAGATTGAGCAGGTGCTGACGATGTTGCAGGACTTCGATCCTGCCGGCATCGGAGCACGATCGCTGCAGGAGTGCCTGCTGCTGCAGGTGAAGCGCCGTGAGCCCTCCCGACTGAAGGAACTCATGGAGCGTGTGCTCAACAAATACTTCGAGCTGTTTACCAAGAAGCACTGGAAACAGTTGCAACAGGCTCTTCGCCTGACCGACCTGCAGGCAGAAACGCTCATCAGCGAGTTGCGCAAGCTGAACCCCAAGCCTGGTACTTCGATGGGCGAGGTGGTGGGACACTCCATCCAACAGATTACCCCAGACTTCATCATCGACACGCTGGACGACGGCACCGTCAGTTTCCAGCTAAACACGGGCGACATCCCAGAGCTGCATGTCTCGCCGTCGTTCACCGAGACTTTGGAAGAGTATCAGCATAACAAAGACAATATGAGCCGACAGATGAAGGAGGCGCTACTCTATACGAAGAAAAAGGTGGATGCCGCCCAAAACTTCATTGAAGCCATCCGCCAGCGCCACCACACGCTGACCATCGTCATGCGAGCCATCATCCAATGGCAGCATCGCTTCTTCGAGGAAGGCGACGAGGCATCGCTGCGACCGATGATTCTGAAGGACATCTCCGAGCGGACGGGTTTGGATCTGAGCACCGTGTCGCGCGTATCCAATTCCAAATATGCACAGACCCGCTGGGGAACATTCCCCCTGCGCTATTTCTTTAACGACGGCTACACCACTACGGAGGGCGAGGAACTGTCCACCCGACAAATCAAGGTTGCCCTGCGCGACCTCATTGACGGAGAGGACAAGGCACACCCCCTAAGTGACGAGACCCTGCGCCAGATGCTGGCCGGGAAGGGCTATCCCATAGCTCGCCGCACGGTGGCTAAATACCGTGAACAGTTGGGCATTCCTGTGGCAAGACTAAGAAAGTAAGACGATGAAAAGTGAAGAGGTAAGACAAGAGAGACGCATCTTTCTGGCGGCACGACTGCTCAGCGTGCTATTCACACCCTTCTGGCTACCCATTGCCGGATTAGTGGTGCTGTTCCTCTTCAGCTATCTCAGTATCTTCCCATGGTACTACAAACTGCAAGTGCTCATACTCGTCTGCCTGTTCACCATCCTGTTGCCGACGGCCATGATACGATTCTATCGCCGCTATCACGGTTGGACGCTCATTGAACTGGGACACCGTGAGCGCCGTATGGTGCCCTACGTCATCTCCATCCTCTGCTATTTCGCCTGCGTCTACGTCATGAACCGCCTGCACATGCCACATTTTATGGGGTCTATCGTCGTAGCGGCACTGGTGGTGCAGATGGTCTGTGCCATCGTCAACGTATGGTGGAAGGTGTCAGAGCATACCGCAGCCATCGGCGGCATAGGAGGCGCCCTGTTCGCCTATGCCGAGTTCCTGGGCTTCAACCCCGTATGGTGGCTCTGTCTCGTGTTCCTCGTCGGTGGACTGTTGGGAACCTGTCGTATGCTGCTCCGACAGCACTCGTTAGGACAAGTCGTCGGTGGCTTTTGGATAGGATTTCTCTGTGCCGCCTTCGCCATATTCTTCCTGTAGCAATACCGAAATAACGAAATAACGAAAATAACTTCACTATGACTCCTCTTGTAAGTATTATCATGGGCAGCACGAGCGACCTGCCCGTTATGGAAAAAGCCTGCCAGTTGCTCAACGACATGCAGGTGCCGTTCGAAGTCAACGCCTTCTCTGCCCACCGCACACCCGCTGAGGTAGAGCAGTTTGCTCGTCAGGCTCAGCAGCGCGGCTTGCGCGTCATCATCGCTGCCGCAGGAATGGCTGCTGCATTGCCCGGCGTCATTGCCGCCAACACTACACTGCCAGTTATCGGCGTTCCCATCAAGGGTATGCTCGACGGTCTCGACGCCATGCTGAGCATCATCCAGATGCCCCCGGGCATTCCCGTAGCCACCGTTGGTGTCAACGGAGCCCTCAATGCCGCCCTGCTCGCTGTCCAGATGCTCGCCCTGAGCGATGCAGCCATTGCCCAGCGTCTCAGCGACTATAAGAGCGGCCTGAAGTCGAAGATTGTCAAGGCCAACGAGCAGCTGGCCGAACTGAAGTACGACTACAAGACCAACTAATTCACCATATATTCAGGAAAAGTTTGTATCTTTGCATGAAATTTCATTGTCTGTAAATTCGCAGATTGTAATGCACACTAAAATAGACTCATTGATGCGAGGGTATCTTTCCTTTATATTATGGCTGGTGGCGAGTATGGCCATGGGAGGCACGGGCAAGTGGCAGAGTGCAGTAACCGGCACAGCAATCGACTATACCACCTCAGCAGCTACGGGAACACAGGCCAAGGACGGAGACGGAAAGCCGATGACGATAGTCTATATGGAAAACCTTAGCTGTCTGAAGATTGGCCAGAATAACAATGCCGATGACGTAGCGTGGCTGCGCAGCCAAGGCTATCAGGTGATTGAGCTGGACTATGCCCATAGCGAGCAAGCGGTATCGCCCAAGTTGAACAAGGACATTGTAGCCATCAACAGCAGCCTGCAGGGTGGCAAGTTCTGTGGAATGACCTGCTCGCCGTCACGCTCGTATATCCTCATGGAGGGCTATCGCATCGAGCGGGATATTCCATATTACCAAGACGACCCAACGGTCTATAACTACCCGGACAGCTATAAGGGGAGTACGGGTGACTGGCTCTATCTGGACTTGGTGTATCCTGCCAATCCGTCGCATCCGCTTCCTGTGCTGATAACGTTTTCCTATAGCAGCAGTTTTTCCACCAGCAAGCACAAGCGCATGTACCTGCCTTACACCTTGGGAGCTTTCAAGGATAGTTTTGTCGAGGGCGCTTCTGCCGTAGGCTTTGCCTGGGCAGTATGCGACCATCCCAAGTATTGCGACTGGGGGCAGGGCAAATATACAGGTGGCGCCAACAAGAGTCTGGGTTCTATTGAGGTGAACCCTGATGCTGCACGGAAAGTGAAGTCGGCTATCCGCACGGTTCGTGGTGTAGGCAAGCCGCTCGGCCTTCATGGCGATGTGGCTGTGACGGGATTCTCGCGAGGTTCTACTGCTGCTGCATTGGCTGTTGGCGACGGACAGGATGTTGACTTTGAGGATGCTGTGCGAGGGCGTTTCGCTGAGGAGAACAGCGATGTGCAATGTGCAGTACTGGGTCCGGGAATGTTCGACTACGAACATGCTTTGTCTACCTCGAACGAGTACGCTCGCATGAATGCTTACGTCAAGGCCACTGTCGGCACCTCCTGGGCACAGCAGAGTGCGTTGACCACGATTCAAAGCAGCCAGTCGGCCCCTACCTTATTCTATTATAACTCAGACGACTTCTTCGCTGACAAGAACAAAGATCCGAAGGGCCTCTATGCCACCCAGGCTGAACTGATGAAGGAGGCGTTGAATGCGGTAGGGGCGTCGACAGAGGTGCTGAAAGACTATAGCACGGGGCATGCCGTTCCACAATCCGAAAGTCATCTGCAACAGATGTACGACTTCTTGCTGAAGCATGTCTCTTCTGCCACCGGCATCACAACAGTCAGCGCACAACGCAAGGGCAACAGGGAAGGTGCCGCCTATGATTTGTTGGGCCGACGGGTTGATGAAGGCTACAAGGGCCTTGTTGTCAAGAATGGCCGGCTTTGTCAATGGGGGCATCAGGAACCCTCGTTAGCCTACTGATTCTTCTGAAAGGTAAATCATCTTTAATACCATAACTCCTATGAAAACACTGATTGTAAGTTTTGCACTCGCCCTGGTTGCCGTGGGCTCATGGGCGCAACAGGCTATTTTTGACGTTAACAACCTCACTTCACCCGAAGTGCACCAGGACGGCTGCGTGACGTTCCGGCTCCACGCTCCCAAGGCCATCACCGCCAGTGTGGCCGGCGACTTCGGCGTGATTGACATGAAAGAAGGGAAGGACGGCATCTGGATAGCTACGACACCGTCGTTGGAACCGGAGATGTATTCCTACCGGTTCAAGGTGGACGGCATGGACCTGCTGGACCCGTCGAATGTCTATCGTTGTCGTGACATTGCCTCGTTCATGAACATCTTCATCGTTACGAAGGCACAGGGCGACAAGGGTTGGCTGTATAGCGTCAACAAGGTGCGCCACGGCAACGTCAGCAAGGTGTGGTATCCGTCGCCAACGCTGAAGACCACGCGTCGTATGACGGTCTATACACCGGCAGGATATGAGGACGGCGGACGCTATCCGGTACTCTATCTGCTCCACGGCGCGGGTGGCGATGAGGAGGCTTGGACCACCTTGGGACGGGCTGCCCAGATACTGGACAATCTCAAGGCCGAGGGTAAGGTGAGGCCCATGATAGTAGTGATGCCCAACGGCAATGCCAACAGCGATGCCGCTCCCGGCGAGTGGGACAAGGGCATGTACAAGCCTACGTTCATGGGGCACGCCGCCTCGAAGCCTGTGGCATCCACAGAAGAAGCGTTCAAGGACATTGTGAGTTATGTAGATAAGCACTACCGCACGCTGGCCAACAAGAAGAACCGTGCCATCTGCGGACTCTCGATGGGTGGAGGTCATAGCTTCGCCGTCTCGCGCCTCTATCCTGACTGGTTCAACTACGTCGGACTCTTCTCTGCCCACGTTCATCTGGATGTGAAGGACCGCGCCGACCTGCAGGCCAAGGGCTGTTGCTTCACACCCGATTCGGAGCGTATGCTACAGACTCAGTTCAAGAAGAAGCCCGCCCTCTACTGGATAGCCATCGGCAAAGACGACTTCCTGTATGACAACAACAAGATGTACCGTGAGTACCTCGACCAGAAGGGCTATCCCTACGAATATGTCGAGACGGACGGCGGCCACATCTGGCGCAACTGGCGCATCTACCTGACACAGTTTTTGCAGCGATTGTTCAAGTAGTAAGCTAGCGAGGATAGGAACAAACAAAGAGTGCCGCAGATTTTCGTCTGCAGCACTCTTTATATTATAAATAATGTACGTGCGCGATAGTCAGCTTTTGAGCCTTGACTAAATCAAGTTTAGTCAGCTTTTGAGCCTTGACTAAATCAAGTTTAGTCAGCCATCTTAGCCTTAATCATCTCGCGGTTCAGGCGGGCGATGTTGGCGATGGTCTCATTCTTCGGGCATACAGCCTCGCAGGCGCGGGTGTTGGTGCAGTTACCGAAGCCGAGCTCGTCCATCTTGGCAATCATGTTCTTCACACGACGGGCTGCCTCTACGCGGCCCTGAGGAAGCAGGGCGAGCTGAGATACCTTTGACGATACGAAGAGCATGGCAGAGCCGTTCTTACAAGCTGCTACGCATGCGCCACAGCCAATGCAAGATGCGCAGTCCATAGCCTCGTCAGCATCCTCCTTAGGAATCAGAATAGCGTTAGCATCCTGAGCCTGACCGGTACGGATAGTGGTGTAACCGCCAGCCTGGATAATCTTATCGAAGGCGTTGCGGTCTACCATACAGTCCTTGATGACGGGGAAGCCTGCTGAGCGCCAAGGCTCGACGGTAATCACATCACCGTCGTTGAAGCGGCGCATGTACAGCTGGCAGGTGGTAGCACCGCGCTCGGTCTTGCCGTGAGGCGTACCGTTGATGTACAGCGAGCACATACCGCAGATACCCTCGCGGCAGTCGTGGTCGAACACGAAAGGCTCCTTGCCTTCATTAATCAGCTCCTCGTTCAGGATGTCAAGCATCTCCAGGAAAGAGGTGTCGTCGGGAATGTCGTGCATCTCGTGGGTGTCGAAATGTCCCTGGTCCTTGGGGCCATTCTGGCGCCAGAACTTTATTGTAAATGAAATATTCTTTGCCATAATTCCTTAGTTCTTATAGTTACGTGTCTGTACCTTGATTGCCTCGTACTCCAGAGGCTCCTTGATGAGCTCGGGCTCGTTGCCCTTGCCTTTGTACTCCCAGCAGCCTACATAGAAGTAGTTTTCGTCGTCGCGCTTAGCCTCGCCTTCCTCGGTCTGATATTCCTCGCGGAAATGACCACCGCAAGACTCGTTACGAGAGAGGGCGTCGAAGGCAACCAGCTGACCCATGGTGAAGAAGTCGCGCAGGTGGATAGCCTTGTCGAGCTCGACATTCAAACCCTCCTTGGAACCAGGAACGAAGAGGTTGGTGTCGAACTCCTTCTCGAGCTCGTGCATCTTCTTCAGACCTTCCTTCAGACCCTCGGCGGTGCGACCCATACCGACATACTCCCACATGATGTGGCCGAGCTCCTTGTGGATAGAGTCAACAGAACGCTTGCCCTTGATGTTCATCAGACGGTCGATTTCTGCAGCAACAGCCTTCTCGGCCTCGTCGAACTCCTTGCGGTCTGTGGGAACCTTAGCCCAGATAGCCTGGTCGGCCAGATAGTTCTGAATGGTGTAAGGCAGTACGAAGTAACCGTCGGCCAGACCCTGCATCAGTGCAGAAGCACCCAGACGGTTAGCACCGTGGTCGGAGAAGTTGCACTCACCGATAGCGAACAGACCGGGGATAGTGGTCTGCAACTCATAGTCAACCCAGATACCACCCATCGTATAGTGGATAGCGGGATAGATCATCATAGGCTTGTAGTACTTCACACCATTGATCTCGTTGGCTACGTCGCCAGGGAATACGTCGGTAATCTCCTCGTACATCTCGAACAGGTTGCCATAACGCTGCATGATCACATCGATGCCCAGACGGTTGATAGACTCTGAGAAATCGAGGAACACGGCCAGACCGGTGTTGTTCACGCCGAAGCCCTTGTCGCAACGCTCCTTAGCGGCACGAGAGGCCACGTCACGAGGTACGAGGTTACCGAAGGCAGGATAGCGGCGCTCCAGATAGTAGTCGCGATCCTCCTCGGGAATCTCCCAACCCTGCTTGGTACCAGCCTGCAGAGCCTTAGCATCCTCAATCTTCTTAGGAACCCAGATACGACCATCGTTACGCAGCGACTCAGACATCAGCGTCAGCTTAGACTGCTTGTCGCCATGAACGGGGATACAGGTGGGGTGAATCTGA
>ONQT01000039.1 GCA_900320045.1 uncultured Prevotellaceae bacterium
GGTACCACAAAATATAATAGCAGCTACAGTCCAATGTGATTGTAGCTGCTATTGCTATAGTATATAGGTATTACTACCTGTAGTTTATCGAATCCTTACACAAAGTGTTCCAACCTTTGGAATAAAACGCGAGACGTACTATCGGTAACAACAAACACGGAGCAACGCCCCTACTCCAGTTCCGAGGAGGACACCGATGCTGTCGGCCCAGAAGTCGAGCCATTCGCCGCTGCGAGTGGTGGTGGCGTAGGCCTGGAGCAACTCCATCAGTCCACCTAACAGCACCATGCACAGCATGGCGATAGTTAGCGCTTGCAGATTCGGTCTGCCAGCCCCTTGACTACCCTGACGTCGGGCCTCCTTACGACAGTGGCGCAGGTGCTCCCACCAGATAACGGCACACGTTCCGCCATACATAATGAAATGGGTGTATTTATCGATGAAATCGACATTATCCAACGGTGTCTCCGGAAAGAAGGGGGTCAGCGAGAGCACCCAGATGAGCAGGATGCAGAACGTGGAGAGGGGATAAACCCTTACAAATGATAAATATTTCATACCTTTTACTTACAATTTTTCCGCAAAGGTAGAAAATATTTCTCAATTGGCAATTGTCAATTATCAATTATTTTGTACCTTTGCATCCGTTATGAGCGAGAAAATGAGTGAAAGAGCCAGTTTTGGAAGCAAACTGGGCGTGATACTAGCTACGGCAGGTTCTGCTGTGGGACTGGGTAACGTGTGGCGTTTTCCGTATATGGCCGGCGAGAACGGCGGTGCCGTGTTTATCATTATCTACGTGGCGTGCGTCCTGCTGCTGGGCATCCCCTGTATGATTAGCGAGTTCATCGTGGGACGCCACGGCCAGTCGAACACCGCGCGGGCTTTCCGCAAACTGGCGGGAGGTACGCCGTGGGCGCTGATAGGATACATGGGCGTGCTGACGGGATTCCTGATTACGGGCTATTACGCCGTGGTCAGCGGCTGGTGCCTGCAGTATATGTGGGCCTCGCTGATAGGACATCTGCAGGGCGACCCGGAATATTTCAAGACGTACTTCACCGAACTGTCGTCCGACCCCGTGAAGCCGGTGTTCTGGACGGTGGTCATCCTGCTGATGGCGTATCTCATTATCGAAAACGGGGTGCGCAACGGTATCGAGAAGGCGTCGAAACTGATGATGCCCACCTTGTTTGTCCTGCTGCTCATCATCGTGGGGGCGTCGTGTATGCTGCCCAACGCCTATAAAGGTATCGAATTCCTGTTCAAGCCCGACTTCTCGAAAATCACCAGCGACGTGTTCCTGAGTGCCCTGGGACAGTCGTTCTACTCGATGAGCATCGCAATGGGATGCCTGTGTACCTATGCCAGCTATTTCTCGCGGGAGACCAACCTGACGAAGGCCGCTTCGCAGATTGCCATCATCGACTGTGTGGTAGCCATTCTGGCAGGCCTTATGATATTCCCCGCAGCATTCTCGGTGGGTGTGGAGCCCGACAGCGGTCCCTCGCTCATCTTCATCACACTGCCTAACGTGTTCCAGCAGGCCTTCAGCGGCATGCCCGTCATGGGGTATATCATCTCGTTGCTGTTCTTCCTGCTGCTGTCTTTGGCTGCCCTGACGTCGCTGATGTCGCTGCACGAGGTGTCGACGGCCTTCGTGCAGGAAGAGATGGGTATGACACGTAAGCGCGCTGCCCTGCTGGTGACGGTGGTAACGGCCATCATCGGTGCGTTCTGCTCGCTGTCGCTGGGTGCCATCGACGAGCTGACCTTCTTTGGCGATGCCCTGTTCGACTGGTTCGACTTCATCACCGGACAGATTTTCCTGCCTGTGGTAGGTTTCCTCACCTGTATCTTCATCGGGTGGTATGTGCCGCATCAGATTGTGCGCGAGGAGTTCAGCAACTGGGGGGAACTAAAGGACTACGTCCGCTATTTCCACCGCTACCTGTTCCTCATCAAGTATGTCTGTCCGTTGGCTATCATCTTAATATTCCTTCACCAACTCGGGTGGCTATAGGCCCCTTAAGTTATGAATAATCGAGGTAATTTCGGAAGCAAGTTAGGCATTGTGCTGGCAACGGCTGGTTCTGCTGTAGGACTGGGAAACGTCTGGCGCTTTCCCTATATGACTGGCCAGAACGGTGGTGCCGCCTTCCTGCTTATCTATATCGGGTGTATCATCCTGCTGGGTATTCCCGGTATGCTCAGCGAGTTCATTGTGGGTCGCCACGGACAGGCCAATGCCGCCAAGGCTTACGACAAACTGTCGAAGGGCCGTCCCTGGAAACTGGTAGGTTATCTGGGCATCCTCACTTCCACCATCATCTTAGGCTTCTACGCTGTCGTCGCCGGCTGGTGCTGCGAATACCTCTATGCCTCGGTCACGGGACAGGCGCTGGGCGATTCGGACTACATCAAGAGCTACTTCCAGACGTTCTGCTCCAACCTGTGGCGCCCGCTGCTGTGCGGCGTGGGGTTTATTCTGTTGACACACTTCGTTGTCGTCAGAGGTGTCCAGAAGGGTATCGAGCGTGCCTCCAAATGGCTCATGCCCATCCTACTGATACTCCTCGTCATACTGGTCATTGCCTCGTGCACCCTGCCCAATGCCGTTGCAGGCGTCCGCTTCCTGTTGATGCCCGACTTTAGCAAGATTGACGGTAACGTCATGCTGGAAGCCCTCGGACAAGCCTTCTTCTCACTGTCGTTAGGCACGGCGTGTCTGTGTACCTATGCCAGCTACTACAGTCACGACGTCAGTCTGCTGCGCTCCGCCGGACAGATAGCGCTGCTCGACACCGTGATAGCCATCCTGGCCGGCCTGATGATATTCCCCGCGGCCTTCTCGGTGGGTGTGAGTCCCGACAGCGGACCGTCGCTCATCTTCATCACCCTGCCCAACGTGTTCCAGCAGGCCTTTGGCGCCTTCCCCGCGATAGCCTACGCGGTGAGTACCATGTTCTATGCCCTGCTGGTCTTTGCCGCATTGACCAGCACCATTTCCATGCACGAGATAGGTACAGCGTTCTTCACCGAGCAACTTCACCTGCCCCGCATGAAGGCTGCATGGATTACCACGGTGATAGCGTCTATCCTCTGCATCTTCTGCGCCTGGTCGGTAGGAGCATTCCCCGGCATCCAGGTGCTGGGCTCGTCGCTCATGGACTTCTGCGACCAACTGACGGCCAACTTCATGCTGCCGCTGGGTGCCCTGCTTGCTTGTCTCTTTGTGGGCTGGTACATCCCCCGACAGACGGTCTATGACGAATTCACCAACGGCGGCACGCGCCACCTGCAGTTCCTGCCGGTGTTCCGCCTGGTCGTCCGCTATGTATGTCCCGCAGGCATTATACTCATCTTCCTCCACCAATGGGGAGTGGTATGAAGCCCATTAGCCCAATAAGACCCATTAGCCCAATTAGCCCAATTAGCCCAATAAGTTATGAACCGCAACGACCGAAATATTGCCATAGGCGCATGCCTCGTCGCCATCATTGCGCTGGTTGCGGTACTCCTGGCCGGCAACGGAACTGTGGAGAAAAAGGAGGAACGGACTGAGCAGGTTGATCGTCAGCAGTATGCTTCGCAGCAGAAGCACCAGAAGCGCTACAAGCCCTATGCCACCACTGCCAGACGAGTGGAGACCTTCCCCTTCGACCCCAATACGGCAGACAGCACACAACTGCTCCGACTGGGACTGCAGCCCTGGCAGGTGCGCAACATCTATAAATACCGCGCGGCAGGCGGCATCTACCGCACCAAGGAGGACTTCGCCAAGCTTTACGGACTGACGGTCAAGGACTATCGCCGCCTGGAGCCCTACATCCGCATCAGCAGCGACTATCTGCCGGCTGCGACGCTGGTGGGGGAGAGGAGCTATGGGGCCAATAAGGCCCATGGGACTGATGGGGCTAATGGGTCTAATAGGCCTGATGGGCAGGAGCCCTACCCCAGGAAGATTGACAGCACGCAACACATTGTGCTGAACACGGCAGACACCACGCAGCTGAAGCGGGTGCCGGGCATCGGAAGCTACTACGCCAAGGAGATCGTGCGCCACGGAAAGTGGCTGGGCGGCTACGTGAGCGTAGACCAGTTGGACGAGATTGACGGTTTCCCGCAGGAGGCCAAGAAATACTTGACGATAGAGCATGCGACGCCGCAGCGGCTGAACATCAACAAGCTGTCGCTGCAGCAGTTGCGCCGCCATCCGTATATCAACTACTATCAGGCCAAGGCCATCACAGACTACCGCCGGCTGCACGGCGACATACACAGTCTGCAGGAACTGCGCTTCAGTCGCGACTTTCCCCCCGAGGCCATCAAACGCTTAGAACCCTATATCACTTTCCAATGAGATACGCTGACGTCATATTACCCCTCCCGCTGCAAGGCACCTTTACCTATGCCGTTCCCGACGGAATGGCGGTGAAGGTAGGCATGCGCGTTATGGTGCCGTTAGGACGCAGCAAGAGCTATGTGGGACTGGTGGACAACATCCACGACCAGCGTCCGCAGGGGTATGATGTCAAAGCCATTGCACAGGTGATGGATGCGGAGCCTATCGTCACAGACAGACAGCTGCAGCTGTGGCACTGGATTAGCGACTACTACCTGTCGCCTATTGGCGAGGTGTACAAGGCTGCCCTGCCGGCAGGCCTGAAGGCAGAGGACGGATACCGTCCGAAGACCGAGACGTACATCCGACTGACAGAGCAGTATCGCAACGTGGCCGCCCTGCACATCGCCTTGAACGTATTGGCTCGTGCCCGTAAGCAGTTGGAGGCCTTCACAGCCTATCTGGAACTGTCGCACTGGGACGAGATCGAGGAGGAGCAGCAGGATTCAAGGTCCAGGGTTCAGGGTTCAGGTTCCAAGTTTCAGGTTTCAGGTTCAAAGGTGGTCGAGGTGACGCGCGAGGAGCTGATGAACGCTAGCGGAGCATCGTCAGAGACCCTGAACCAGCTGATTAAACGGCAGATGCTGGAAACCTACGAGGTAGAGGTGGGACGACTGAACCACGGCGGCGAATACCGTCCGGAACTGATACAGCCACTGAGTGTTCCGCAGCAGAAGGCGCACGACGAGATACTGATGTCGATGATGCGCCATAACGTCACGCTACTGAAAGGTGTGACGGGCAGCGGCAAGACGGAGATATATATCCACTTGATACAACGGGCCTTAGAGCGCAAGGAACAGGTGCTGTACCTATTGCCCGAGATAGCCCTGACGGTGCAGATGATGCAACGCCTGCAACGGGTGTTTGGCGACCGACTGGGCATCTACCACTCCAAATACAGCGATGCCGAGCGTGTGGAAATCTGGCAGAAGCAGCTGTCTGCGAATCCATACGATGTCATCCTCGGTGCCCGCTCAGCGGTGTTCCTGCCCTTCCAGCGACTGGGCCTGGTCATCGTCGATGAGGAACACGAGACGAGTTACAAGCAGCAAGACCCTGCCCCGCGCTATCATGCCCGCAGTGCCGCTATCATGCTTGCCACACTCATCACCAACACCCATCACCAAACGCCCAAAGTCCTTTTGGGCACCGCGACGCCGTCGTTGGAGAGTTACCACAACGCCAAGACCGGCAAGTACGGACTGGTGGAACTGAAGGAGCGTTATCAAGGCATTGAAATGCCTGAGATACAGGTCGTGGACATCGCAGACCTGCAGCGCCGCAAGATGATGGCCGGTCCCTTCTCGCCACTCTTATTAAATAAGGTACGCGAAGCACTGGAACACGGCGAACAGGCCATTCTGTTCCAAAACCGCCGTGGCTTTGCCCCTGTCATCGAGTGCCGCCAGTGCGGTTGGGTGCCCACCTGCCAGCACTGTGACGTATCGCTGACCTACCACCGCCAACTGAACCAGTTGACCTGCCACTACTGTGGTTTCACGTACCGTGTTCCGACACAGTGCCCGTGCTGTGAATCGACAGACCTCAGGACACGCGGCTACGGCACGGAGAAGATAGAGGAGCAGGTGCGCGAAGTCTTTCCCGAAGCCCATATCGCCCGCATGGACCTCGACACCACCCGTACGAGGAATGCCTACGAACGCATCATCTCCGACTTTGCCGCCGGACGGACTAACATTCTCATTGGCACGCAGATGATTTCGAAGGGCCTGGACTTCGACAAGGTCAGTGTGGTGGGCATCATCAATGCGGATGCCATGCTGAACTATCCTGACTTCAGGGCCTACGAGCATGCCTTTATGATGATGTCGCAGGTAAGCGGACGTGCCGGCAGAAAGAAAAAACGCGGTCTGGTCATCCTGCAAACCAAGCAAAAGGAGGTTCCTGTCATCCGACAAGTGGTGCACAACGACTACGAAGGTCTGTACAAGAACCTGATTGCCGAGCGGCAGGCCTTCCACTACCCACCCTACTATCACCTGATATACGTCTTTCTGAAACACCGTCAGGAGCAGGTCGTCCATACAGCCTCCATCGAGATGGGCTCCCGACTGCGCCAGTGGTTCGGTGGACGTGTGTTGGGTCCCGACAAGCCCTCTGTCGCCAAGGTGAAGTCGCAGAACATCCGCAAGCTGGTGCTGAAGCTGGAGAACGGCCTGGATATGAAAAAGGTCCGCGAGTACCTGTTGCTTGCGCAATCACAGATGCTCGCGGACAAACGCTATGCGTCGCTGCAAATCTACTACGACGCAGATCCCCTCTAAACTTTAGAGATCCAGCTGGCAACCTACACCGAAGACGCGGTTGCTGCGGGTGAAGGTGTCACCCACCGTCATATTGCCGTTGGCGTCTCTTGCCGTTACCTTATCATAGTCGCCATAGACCGTCTGGAAGTAAGCAGCCTTGACAGAAACTATCTTAGACAGTTTATAGCTGAAACCAAAACCGATGCTGTAGCTGTTGACGACGTAAGACATGTCATTGATATACTCGTCCGTATTACCGTACCAAGTCATCTGACCACCGGCAGAGAACGTCAGGTTCTCCGTAGTATCCCACTCAGCACCGAGCAGCAGCTCGTTGGTGTTGTGGCTCAGCTTGTCCTGGGCGTTGCCATACCATGAAACCTGGTTGTCGAAGTAGTGGTGCCAACCGGCATTGATGCGTACAATGTCGATAGGACTGTACTGTACACCGATGGTAAGCAGGGCAGGCATGTCCTCGTTGACCTTCTCACCGTCACGGAACTTGTTGACAGCCTGAATCTCGCTGGCCTCGTTCAGTGACGACTCGTTCTTCATGCGCAGTTGGGTGCGGAACTCGTACTTAGCTGCGAAGTTGAACTTGTTCAGCTTGTAGTCGATACCTACGATAGGAGCGAAGCCCACACCGTCCTGGTTGCACAACAGGTTCACACCGTCAGAGTACTTCTGAAGAGGAGCAACCTGAGCTGATGCGCCTGCTGCTGCAGCCTGCTGCAGATAGCTTCCGAAATCGACATAGCCACTGGCAGTCTTCACCTGGATATTGCTAATCTTAGCCTTATAGGTAGCGTCGCCGTAAATCATGCGCAGACCACCATAGACCGAGAGGTTGGGAATGACCTTGCAGGCAGCACCAATCGTCACACCATAGTAGTACTGGCGACCGCGCATATAGCCGTCCATGTCATAGCCCTGAGCCTTCAAGGGTCCAGGCATGGCACCCAGCATCGTGGCAATGTTGCCAACTACGCTCTCGAAAGAGCCCAGACCGTCGTCAAACTCACAGGCACCGCCACCGCCGGGAACCGACAGGTTGGCCTGCAGACTCCAGTTCTCCTTGTTATAGGCAAGCTGGATAGAGGGGATGACAGGGGCGTTAGCCACACCCTCGAAGACTTTCGTAGAACTGTTGGGATTGTTCTTTTTACCCATTCGGAAGGCAGGGTTCGTCGACGTAATGGTACGCGTCTGGTGTGCATACTGCCAGTTGATACCCAGATGGAAGCCCTCTGGCATGAAGACAACACCTGCGGGGTTTGAGTAGACACCATCAAGACCGATGGCTGCGTCGCGCGAAGGATTTCTCAGGAAGTCAACACTCTGGTTGGTGTTGGTCAGGATACCACCAGCCCACATGCTGGTCGATGTCATTACGAGAGCAGCAACAGCTGCAAAAATCTTTTTCATCTTTTAAGTAATTTTTTCAAAAATCGGGTGCAAAGGTAATGTTATTGCACAAAACACCACCATTAGTGCATATATTATTAACTCTTATTAACTAAAAAGCGCACACTTTCTGCACAAATGTGCGAAAGTGTGCATATTTTTGTGTCCGTTAACGGGACTATGAATGCCTACGTGACACCCCTCCCAGGAGGGTCTGGGGGGAGGTGATTTACTTCTTCTCCGAGGGATAGCTGATACGAGTATGGTAGATGGTCTTCAACTTCTCGATGAGCACCGTCTTGGCATACTGGATGTCGCGGAAAGTAATGGGACACTCGCGGAAGTAGCCTTCAGCCACCTGCGTGTCGATAAGACGTTCCACCAAGTCGCGAATGCTCTGTTCCGTATAGTCGGGCAGCGAACGGGAGGCCGCCTCAACCGTATCGGCCATCATCAGACATGCCTGTTCACGGGTAAAGGGGTTGGGACCGGGATAGGTGAACAGCAAGTCGTCGACGGGTTCATCCGGATGTTCATTATGATAATGTACATAGAAATACTTGGCCTTACCCTGACCGTGATGGGTAGAGATGAAATCACGAATGACCTTGGGCAGATTATACTTGTCAGCCATTCTCAGACCTTCCGTGACGTGACTGATGATAATCTGCGCACTGTCGATGTCGCTCAGCGACTCGTGGGGATTGATACCCGACTGGTTCTCGGTGAAGTAGATGGGGTTCGACAGTTTTCCGATGTCATGATACAGGGCACCGGTACGGACCAGCTGGGCTTTGGCGCCAATCTTGTTGGCGATCTCACCCGCCAGATTCGCCACCTGGATGGAGTGGTTGAAGGTGCCTGGTGCCACCTCACTCATGCGTCGAAGCAGGGCACTATTGGTATTGGAAAGTTCAACGAGCGTAATGTCGCTGGTGAATCCAAAGGCCTTCTCGATAATATACAGCAGCGGATAGGCAAAGAGCAAGGCAATACCGTTGACCAACAGGTAGTTGTAGGTATTGTAGTCTATCTGTGTCAGTGCATCAGCGCGAATCCAGTCGAGGGCCAAGTTGACGGCCAGGCAGGCCAGGGTAACAATGACAGCCGTCTTGAACAACTGCGAGCGCTCCGTCAGTTCGCGCAACGAGGTGATGGCTGCCAGACCTGCCACGGTCTCAATCACGATGAATTCGAAAGGATGCTGTAGCATGACGGCACAAATCAGAATCATGGTAACGTGCGTCATGAAGGCCGTTCGTGAATCCATAAAGATACGGATGATGATAGGCACCATGGCATAAGGCACGATATAGACATGGATAAAGGTGTTTCGTATGAACAAGGCCGTCAACAGGGCAAAGATCACGATCAGCGCATAGGTCATCGTCAGGCTGCGCGCCTTTCCGAAATAATCCAGTCGGTACAGGCTCAGGTAAACGGTAAAACCTATCATGAGAATCAACACATACAGGATATGCCCGAACAACGACAGCTGGTTCTGCTTGACATCCTCGTTGCGCAGCTCGTTCTCGTGCTTGAACGACTCAATAATGCGGTAGGTCTTTTCGGTTACTATCTCGCCACGGTCGACAATCTTCTGTCCCTTCACCACCACACCGCTGGCCAAGGCAATACCGCCCATCAGGTCGTTCTTGCTGGCCTCGCTACGTTCACGGTCGTAGCTCAGGTTGGCCGCGATATAGTTATTCAGGTTACACTTCTGGAGAATGGTCCGATGTGCCGACAAGTTGCTATCCATGAACAGTCGCTCATAGGCCGTCTTGGGTGAGTAGAGGTCTGCAATGGAAACACTGACGGCCTGTTTGCCGCTTACCACACGAATCAACGCCGCAGTGTCAGAACGCAGTTCGGTGTAATCCTTCTGCTCCAGGATACCTTTATGATACATGTCTGCCAACAGATTGGCAATGATGGTCGTAAAGTTGCGCGGCAATCCTGAGATACCGTCGGGATAGTCGGTCTCGAACTTCAAAATCATCTTCCGCGCCACATCCTGCTGATAGTTATAATAAGGCTCATACTTGCGCATGGCACTGTCGCGCTCCTCCTGAATAACAGCTTCCGACTTATAGATGGGGAAGTCGTAGGGAGCGGTAAACTCTGCATACTTCCAGGGCTTTCCCTGCTCGACATGGAAGTAGCTTCTATTGTCGCGCGGCATACACCAGACGACGATGGCCATAGTGGCAAGTACGAGTGCGGTACGAATTAAAATATCCCGCCATTTCAGTTCTTTCATAGGACTATATTTGCTTTCAGCGTGCGAAAATACAAAAAAAAGCGCATAATATCAAAAAAAATGCGTACTTTTGCACAAATTTAATTCGAAAAACCCATTTTAAGCATGGCTGAAAGAAGAGTTAGGGTGCGTTTTGCCCCCAGTCCTACAGGAGCATTGCACATTGGAGGTGTGCGTACAGCTCTCTACAATTATCTGTTTGCCCGCCAGCATGGCGGCGATTTGGTGTTCCGCATTGAGGACACCGACAGCAACCGTTTTGTTCCCGGTGCCGAGGAATACATCATAGAGTCATTCCGCTGGCTGGGAATCCAGTTTGACGAGGGTGTGTCGTTTGGTGGCGACAAAGGTCCCTACCGACAGAGTGAACGCCGTGATATATATAAGAAGTACGTGCGCGACCTGCTGGATGCCAACAAGGCCTATATTGCCTTCGACACCCCGGAGGAGTTGGAGCAGAAGCGCCAGGAGATACAGAACTTCCAATACGACTGTCACACCCGCCAGCAGATGCGTAACTCACTGACCCTGCCCAAGGAGGAGGTCGAGCGACTGATAGCGGATGGTCAGCAATATGTTGTGCGATTCAAGGTAGAACCCGGTCAGGAGATTCTGGTCAACGACCTGATTCGCGGCGAGGTACGCGTCAAGAGTGACATCGTCGACGACAAGGTGCTGTACAAGAGTGCCGACGAGTTGCCCACCTATCACTTGGCCAACATCGTCGACGACCACCTGATGGAGATTTCGCACGTCATCCGTGGCGAGGAGTGGCTGCCCAGTGCACCGCTGCACGTCATGCTCTATCGTGCCTTCGGTTGGGAGGACACCATGCCGCAGTTTGCTCACCTGCCCCTGCTGCTCAAGCCCGACGGCAAGGGTAAACTCAGCAAGCGTGACGGCGACCGTCTCGGATTCCCTGTGTTCCCACTGCAATGGAAAGATCCCAAAACGGGCGATGTCAGCCGCGGCTACCGTGAGGACGGCTACTTCCCCGAGGCTGTCGTCAACTTCCTGGCCCTGCTGGGCTGGAACCCTGGTACGGAGCAGGAGCTGTTCTCACTCGAGGAACTCGTTCCTCTGTTTGACATCAGCAAGTGTTCCAAGGCCGGTGCTAAGTTTGCATACGAGAAGGCAATCTGGTTCAACCATGAGTATATTCTCATGAAGTCGGCAGAGGAGATTGCTGCCCTCTTCGAACCGATGGTACGCGAGCACTGTCCTAACGAGACGTCAGAGCGTATTCTTCAGGTGACCCGTATGATGAAAGACCGTGTCAGCTTCGTTCACGAGTTGTGGCCTTTGTGCTCTTTCTTCTTCGTGGCTCCTACCGAATACGACGAGAAGACCGTGAAGAAGCGCTGGAAGGAGGACTCTGCTCAGCAGCTGACCGAGTTGATACATGTCTTGGAAGGTATCGACGACTTCTCCTTGGAGAACCAGGAACAGATTGTTCATGGTTGGATAGAGGAGAAAGGCTATAAGTTAGGTAATATCATGAATGCCTGGCGACTGACCCTCGTCGGTGAGGGCAAGGGTCCCGGCATGTTCGACATCTCTGCTTTCCTGGGTAAGGAGGAGACACTGAAGCGAATGGCAGATGCTATCCGCACACTACAATGAATATAGAGTAAATAAAGACAGAGCAGATGTATAACGTCATCATCTATTTCTATGCGTTAGGTGTTTTCATTACGAGTCTTTTCAATGAAAAGGTGCGTAAGATGTGGCGTGGCGAACATGATGCCATCCGCACCATCAGGGAGAAGATGGATGCTAACGCCAAGTATGTGTGGTTTCATGCTGCCTCGCTGGGTGAGTTCGAACAGGGACGCCCGCTGATGGAACAGTTGCGTCACGACCATCCGGAGTACAAGATTCTGCTGACCTTCTTCTCGCCGTCAGGCTACGAGGTGCGCAAGAACTACGAAGGTGCCGATATCATCTGTTATCTGCCGTTGGACACCATTACCAATGCCCGCCGCTTCCTACGCACCATTCGACCCGTCATGGCATTCTTCATCAAGTACGAGTTCTGGTATAACTACCTGCACATCCTGCGCCATCGAGGCATACCTGTTTACAGTATCTCGAGCATCTTCCGTCCCGAGCAGGTGTTCTTCAAGTGGTACGGTCGTCAATATGCCCATGTGCTGAAGTGCTTTACCCGTTTCTATGTTCAAAACGAGGAAAGCCGTCAACTGTTAGGCAAGATCGGTATCCAAGAGGTGACGGTGGTGGGCGATACGCGCTTTGACCGCGTGCTACAGATTAAGGAAGCCGCCAAGAAGTTGCCTATCGTTGAAGCCTTCTGCGATAAGAAGAAAGTCTTTATTGCAGGCAGCAGTTGGCAACCCGATGAGGAGATCTTCATCCCTTGGCTTAACGAACATAAGGACTGGAAACTCGTCATCGCTCCGCATGTTATCGGTGAAGACCATTTGCAACAGATTGAGAAGATGTTGGAAGGTCGTAAGGTGGTGCGCTATACGGAGGCAACAGAAGAAAACGTAAAAGGTGCTGAGGTGTTGATGATTAACTGCTTTGGCCTGCTCTCCAGCATCTATGGCTATGCCGATGTAACGTATGTCGGTGGTGGCTTTGGTGTGGGAATTCACAATACCTTGGAGGCTGCTGTCTGGGATGTTCCTGTATTCTTCGGCCCCAACAACCAGCGCTTTCAGGAGGCTCAGGGTTTGAAGCTGTGTGGTGCCGGTCTAGAGATCGGCAACGCTGATGACTTCCGTCGACTGATGCAAGGCTTTGAAGACCATCCCACGCTGGCCAAGGAACTGGGTGAGAAGGCTGGCGCCTTCGTCGAGAGTATGACGGGCGCCACCCGTAAGATTCTCGCTGACATCTCCTTATAACTCTGAACCTTTGTAATTTCCAAACCATTGAAGAGAGTTTTGTATGTATCAATGCTTACTTGTCTGGCCATCTTTCAGACAACAGTAATGCTAGCATCGCCTACTGACTCTCTGCTTGCTGTCTTGGATACTGTAATAGAACATTCGGCACAACGGGAAGCCATCTTGCAAAGACGGGTAGACGAGTTGAAAAGTGCTTTTAGGACCAGTCACGCCATACCTAGACAATTTACCTTATCACGTAAAATCTATTACAACTATCACCGGCTACAGCTTGATTCTGCCCTACATTATGCGAGACTAGGCGTTCAGTTAGGTCAGTTATTGGATAATCCTGATTCGTTAGTTAAGGCACAGTTGATAGAGGCAGAAGCATTTAAATGCTTGGGGCGTCACTATGAAGCACTGCAGGTGTTGAATGGCATTCGTCATGATGTCAGGCATCCCGTTAGTCCTTCCTATTATTATCAGTATCACAGCAACCTGCTGTCTCTCTATGAAATGGCATCAGACAATGAGGATAGACAGTATTATCAGAAACTGATGAAACTCTATCGAGACAGTACCGACATCCGAGGTGGCAATGATGATATCTCTCTGCGCATCAATCAGGGTGAAATTCTGAAGACGAATCGGCAATACCAAGAGGCCGTCATGCTATTGGAACAAATTCGGAACGAACACCCAGACGAGTTGCAACATAATGCCATCTTTTGGTTTTCGTTGGCAGATGCCTACGAACATCTTGGAAAGATAGAAGAAGCCAAATACGGTTATGCTATGGCTGCTATCATTGACAAGCGCCGATGCAGCAAGACGTATACGGCACTGCAGAACTTGTCCATGCTGTTGTACCAGGAGGGAGACTTGGATCGAGCCTACTACTATATTACCACTTCACTACATGACGTCATCCGTTCTGGTGCTCGCCAACGACTTTCGCTGGTGACAGGCTATCTGTCCATTATCAATGGTGCCCATGAGCAACAACAACAGGAAGTGGTTGAGAAACGAAACATCATCATAGCTGTTGTTTCGTTGTCAGCTATTATGATGGCTATATTGCTCTTGTTACTTTATCGCAGCAACAAGTACTTGGCAGCCATTCGCGTCCAACTGACAGACAGTAATGTGAAATTGCGCGAATTAAACGACAAATTGGAACGTGCTAATAAGGCATTGCTGGAGAGTAACAAGATTAAAGAGGTATATATCGCCCAATTGTTTAATCTCTGTTCCGAAAATATCGACCAGTTGGAACACCTGCGCATGTCTGTACTCAATAAGTTAAAAACAGGACAGCATAAGGAATTGGCCCTTCAGTTGGAACATTCCAGGACACAGGAATCTCTCAAGTCGTTCTTTCATCGTTTTGATGCCGTCTTTTTGCAACTTTTCCCCGATTTCATCGAGAAATTCAACAGTTTGCTGTGTCCTGGCGAAGAGCTGAAAGTGAAAGAGGGTGCACTGCTCTCTCCTGAACTGCGCATCTACGCATTGGTACGGCTGGGCATTACCGACAGCACCAAAATCGCCTGTTTCCTGCATTTTTCGCCGCAAACGGTATATAATTACCGACAAAAAATCCGCAACAAGGCTCATAACAAGCAAGAAAACTTTATGCTTCAGGTACAAAGCCTCTAATTTTAGTTTACTTTTTTTAAAGGGCTACAAAAACGGAACGTGCTGATTATCAGTACGGTCTTACGCTTTTATATACCTAAAACACTTACTTTAGGCTTTTTGCCTATTGGAGCGTGTTACGATATTCTGTAATTTTGCAGCGGAAATCATTTAATCATTCATTAACTTAAAAACATACTCATTATGAACTACAAGACATTACGTACATTATTAACGTGCCTGCTTACTCTTTTCATCTGTCAGGCAAATGCGCTCAACCCTACAGAAGCCGACAAGCGTCGCTGTTTCATGGACGACCCTGAAGGTCGTACTATTACCTTCTTATATTGTATGGATGAAGGTTACTGGACAGGAACTGTAAATACGGCTTATGTTCGTGGCTCTTTCAACAACTGGAAGGATGCTGAAATTACCAAGCTCTCTTTTGACGAGGAAAGCAATTGCTGGTATTGTACCGTTTCCTATGACTACGTCAATGTTCCCGGCAACAGCGGACAGCCTGAGTACAAGTTTGTCATCAACGGAAGTTACAAGTCTGCTCCCAGTTGGTTGACTGACGGCTATGTGTTCATGACCTCCGACCAGAACATGATTGTGGTGTTCTCTACCGATGATTTTGAACAAATCAAAGCCAATAGTGCCATTGCTGGATACATCCGTCCGCTGGCCGACTTCAATTTGGACGACCCTGTTGACCAGGCAGCTATCTCCAACTTCCGTTGTGTGCCTGGTACCAAACAGTTGTTCCGTTCCTATCATCCCTATAAGTCCTCACGTGGCGACAACAAAGGCGTTGATACGGAGTATTGGCGTCTCTACTATGTAGATAAACTGGCTACCGACCACGGAATCGTATCGGATATTTGCCTCTCTGACAATGATGAGAATACGCTTACCACCTACACCACCAACGGGCAGACTTATATGGAGACCATTCCCGAATACTATCAGAAGATTATAGACAACCAGCATGTACTCTATGTAAATGCCAATAACAAGGTGCCTTCCTACAGTTACGTCTATACCAAGCCAACCTCAAAATACTTTGGCGATTGGGTGAAGCAGATTGTAGAATTCATTATTGACGACAACACTCCTGCACCCTTTCAAATTCACTGTCGTCTGGGAACCGACCGCACAGGTGTCTTCTGCGCCGTATTGGCAGCCCTTTGCGGAGCACAGTGGGACGCCATCACAGCTGACTATCAGGCTACTAATAACATGCAAATCCGTGAGTTCCGTGACTGGCATCTGTTGGCCTACACCTTCCGTCAGCTGTTAAACGTCTATGATGTCAGTACCGTTGAAAATCTGAAGGAAGCCCTCAGCAATTACTTCATCACCAATGGTTATTTGACCCAAGAGCAGATTGACAAGATGAATGAGAAGCTCAATAGCAAAGTTTACAAGAACATTACCGTAAAAGCCTATTCACCTGATGGTGTTCCTACTATCTGGTGGTGGGGTGGTGGTGACAAGTGTCCTAGCGCCTCTAAGACCTATGAATGGGCCACGCGTCCAGAAATGAACCCCTTAGAGGGTTATGACGGTTGGTATTATTGGACATTTGCCGATGTTGACAATTCGAAGGGTATCAGCTATATCCTGACCTCACCAGGTACAGGCTCCAAGTCAGAGGACTTGCATACCTATAATGACGAGTGCCGCGACCAGTATTACAATATTACCGCAGGCCCCTCAACTACAGGTATTAGTCTTGCGTCTGCAAATTCCACAACATTGGCAGACATCTATTCGCTGAATGGTCAGCTCATCCGTCGTAGCATTGATTACTCCAGTGTTTCTCAACAGTTGCCTGGCGGTATCTATGTCGTGAAGGTTGGAAATCGCTGCACCAAAGTAGCCATTGCGCGCTAACGCTGTTGTCTGACCTACGGATAGTTTTTGTTTTCTATTGTGGTGCTTTGTCTGTATTGAAACAACAGACAAGGCACTTTTTATTTGGTCATTTCAGAAAAATACACTACCTTTGCACACGCAAAATGAAAATAGAAAATTTTTATGGCATTAATCAAGAGTTACAAGGGTCTGACGCCTAAGTGGGGCAGAGATTGTTATTTCAGCGAAAACGCGACGATTGTCGGCGAAGTGACGATGGGAGACGAGTGCTCCATCTGGTTCAATGCCGTCGTTCGCGGTGATGTGGCACCTATCACTATTGGTGACCGTACCAATGTGCAGGACGGCTCCTGTGTTCATGTCACTCACGAAACGGGACCGACGGTAATCGGTTCAGACGTCACTATTGGTCATAACGTAACGGTACACGCTTGTACCATTCACGACCACGCACTTATCGGGATGGGCTCTACCCTACTCGACGGTTGTGAGGTTGGCGAAGGCAGCATCGTAGCTGCCGGAGCATTGGTGTTGCAGAATACTAAGATTCCCGCTGGCGAAATCTGGGGCGGCGTACCGGCCAAATACCTCAAACCCGTGCGTGCCGGACAGACGGACAACTCCGCTCACTACGTGGAGTACGCCAAGATCTTCATGCAGGAGAATCCCGACTGCCGTTTCTGACTGCACCGGTCTGCCCACCATCCAACACTCATACACGAAAAAGGCTCGCCGTCCTGGCGAGCCCTATTTGTTTTGTTAACATTCTGATGATTAGAAGTAGAAGTTCATGGTTACGTTAGCACCAAACTTCTGCGTAGCAAAGTTGATGTCCTTTTGACCAATACGGCTGTAGTTGGCAGCCTTGTTGTCCGGCTGAGTCTCATCCGACTTAGCAGCCTTGGTCCAACGCTTGGCAATACCCAGGTCAATGTTGGCACCGAAAGAGATCTGCGGGATGATGAAGTACTCAACACCGACATTCAGCAGAACACCCACGGCATTCGTGGCACCACCGGCAACATTGTTGTTGAACGGAGCGAGATTCTGGTTGTTAACCGTGTTGTCGTAGGTGGTCTTACCATCGTTGTTGCCATCGGTAGCCTTGTTGAAGTTCCAAGCATTGGTGTGCTGATAGAACAGGGCAGCACCGAACAGAGGCTGCAGGCGCTTGCCAGGGAACAGACGATACTCAGCACCAGCCTTCACTTGGAAAGCTGTCGTAGCATGACGGCCGTAGCTCGTCAGCTTCTCCTGATCTGAGTTGTCGTTGTAGTTGTTCGTCACATTGTAGTTGTTGTTGACACCGAAGCCGAGATCCAGAGCCAGGTTGTCCTTCAGGAAGTACTTACCAGTAATGGTAACACCGCCGTTGAAACCGTCAACGCCATTGAACTCCTGGAGTGAGTTGTTCTGCGTGCCGTTAAACATATTACCGACATAGTTCAGAACAGGGTTAGCGTTCATGGTGATGGCAAAACCACCTTGCTTAGAACCATACCACTTTTCCTCTTGTGCACTTGCAGAAACTACTACCAGAGCAGCAGCTGCGACTGTTAAGATAAACTTTTTCATTTCCTTCGATTTTGGTTAAACTTAATCCACCCGTGAGGGCAGAAAGAATAATTTTCGGGTGCAAATATACGGACTATATTTTAAAAAAC
>ONQT01000041.1 GCA_900320045.1 uncultured Prevotellaceae bacterium
GCACGCTGAACATCACCCTTGCGCTGAGGACCGTCCAGAATCATCTGGTCGCCAGTGTAAGCGTGTACAGTGGTCATGATACCGCTCTGGATAGGAGCGAAATCGTTCAGAGCCTTGGTCATAGGAGCCAAGCAGTTAGTAGTGCAAGAAGCAGCCGAGATAACGGTGTCGGCAGGAGTCAGAGTCTTGTGGTTTACGTTGTAAACGATGGTGGGCAGGTCATTGCCGGCAGGAGCAGAGATAACAACCTTCTTAGCACCAGCCTGGATGTGGGCAGAAGCCTTCTCCTTAGAGGTGTAGAAACCAGTGCACTCCAGAACAACGTCTACGTCCAGCTTGCCCCAGGGCAGCTCAGCAGCGTTGGGAATAGCATAGATGGTAATCTTCTTGCCATCAACTACGATGTAATCCTCACCAGCCTCAACGGTGTGCTTGTTCTCACCGAACTTGCCACAGAAACCACCCTGAGCGGTGTCGTACTTCAACAGATGAGCCAGCATCTTGGGGCTGGTCAAGTCGTTGATTGCTACTACTTCATAACCTTCAGCCTCGAACATCTGACGGAATGCGAGGCGACCGATACGGCCAAAGCCGTTAATAGCTACTTTTGTCATTTTTATCCTAATTTTTATTTAAAGGGTTTGTAAATAAACATCTTTTTTACCTAAAAAGGGGGTTAAACCTCACTTTTTCTTCTTTTCGTGTGCAAATTTACAAAAAAATATCTATATTTGCATCTGATTTCAGTATTAAATTAAGTGAAAAGTGAAAAGAGCAAAGTGAAAAGTGACATAAGTCAAGGGTAAAAGCCCAATATTGCAAGACAAAGATGACAAAAAAGACATTAAACATTATACATTAAATCATTAAAACATTAAACAACTATGGGATTTATTAGTGAATTCAAAGAGTTTGCCATGAAGGGCAACGTAATGGACATGGCTGTCGGTGTCATCATCGGTGGCGCTTTTGGTAAGATTGTCAGCTCGCTGGTTGACGACATTCTGATGCCTTGTATTGGTATGATTACAGGCAACATCGACTTCACAAATCTGGCTTTCCAGATTGGCGAGGGCGAGGGTGCTGCCGTACTGAAGTATGGCAATTTCATTCAGAACACCGTTGACTTCCTCATCGTGGCCTTCTGTATCTTCCTGATGCTGAAGGGCATCAACAAGCTGAACCGCAAGAAGGCTGAGCCTGAGGCTCCCGCTGCTCCTGCCGGTCCTACCCAGGAGGAGTTGCTGGCCGAGATTCGTGACCTGCTGAAGCAGAAGTAAGGTCTACACCTTATTTATATATAAAAAGACTGACGGATATTTTGCCGTTAGTCTTTTTTTTTGTACCTTTGCGCCAAATAAGACTGACATCGTTTCTAAATGGAAAAGACATTGGATTTCAAGCCAAAACTGTTTTTGGCACTTAAGAATTACAATCAAAAGACATTCATGGCCGACCTCATGGCCGGTCTCATTGTGGGCATCGTAGCACTTCCGTTGGCAATCGCTTTCGGTATCGCCAGTGGTGTGAGTCCCGAGAAAGGCATCATTACTGCCATCGTAGCAGGACTGATGATTTCGCTCTTCGGGGGCTCGAAGGTACAGATTGGCGGACCAACGGGAGCCTTCATCGTTATCGTCTACGGCATCATCCAACAATATGGCATGCAGGGACTGACTATTGCCACGCTCATGGCGGGTGTCTTCCTCATCCTGCTGGGCGTGCTGCGTCTGGGCACCATCATCAAATATATTCCCTACCCCATTGTGGTAGGTTTCACCAGCGGTATTGCTGTCACCATCTTTACCACACAGGTCAAAGACTTGTTGGGCATGACGATGGATGCCGTACCCTCCGATTTCGTTGAGAAGTGGGCGGCTTACATCAGCAACATGGGTCACATTGACCCGTGGAGCGCATTGGTAGGTATTGTCAGCGTGATGCTGATAGCCCTATGGCCCACATTGGCACGCATGTTCAACCTCTCACCGCTGAAGGCACTGCCAGGTTCGCTGGTTGCCATCGTTGTGATGACGGTTGCAGCCCTGTTGCTGAAAGAGTATGCCGGCGTGACAACCATAGAGACCATCGGTGACCGTTTCAGCATCAATTCCACACTGCCTGGCGCGGTTGTTCCCGCCCTGTCGTGGGAAACCATTAAAGGACTGGTAGGGCCTGCGGTGACCATTGCCGTATTGGGAGCTATCGAGAGTCTGTTGTCAGCTACAGTGGCCGATGGTGTCATTGGCGACCACCACAACTCCAATACGGAACTCATCGGACAGGGCATTGCCAACATCGCCTCCCCGTTGTTCGGAGGTATTCCCGCCACAGGAGCCATTGCCCGTACCATGACCAATATCAACAATGGCGGCAAGACACCGGTGGCAGGCATCGTCCATGCCGTGGTGCTGCTGCTCATCTTCCTGTTCCTCATGCCGCTGGCTCAATACATCCCCATGGCCTGTCTGGCCGGCGTACTGGTTGTGGTGTCCTATGGCATGAGCGGCTGGCGTTCGTTCCTGGCGATGGCACGCCACAATCCCAAGAGCGATGTTACCGTGCTGCTCTTGACCTTCTTCCTCACCATCATCTTCGACCTGACGGTAGCCATCGAGTTCGGACTGATCTGTGCCTGTCTGCTCTTCATGCGTCGCATGGCAGAGACGACCGATGTGCATGCCGTTATGAACGAGATTGACCTGAATGAGGATGCCGACATGGAGCGCGGCAATCTGGAGCACCTGACAATTCCCGAGGGCGTGGAGGTGTACGAAATCAACGGTCCGTACTTCTTCGGAGCCGGTAACCGTTTCGAGGACATCATGGCACGCTACGGCAAGAAGCCCAAGGTACGTATCATCCGAATGCGTAAAGTACCGTTCATTGACTCCACGGGTATGCACAACTTGGAGAACATGTGCCGCATGAGTCAGAAGGAAGGCATTACGGTTGTTTTGTCTGGCGTCAATCCAAAGGTGGAAGACGTCCTGAAACGCAACGACTTCGAACAGCTGCTGGGTGAGCAGAACATCTGCAACCATATTGACTTGGCACTGGCCAGGGCTAACGAGCTCATCAATTAGCTGGCAGGATTAAGCATAGAGACAGATGTATCAACGGATAGCTTACATACTCCTGGGATTTTTGCTACTGACAACAGGCAGCCTGCATGTTGCAGCACAGAAGAAGACTGAGAGAAGAGCCTTGAGGTTTCAGCAGCCAGTGTCTCCCGATAGCATTCAAAAGCTAACGAAGGAGATGTACCGTTACTATACAACGCAAGATACCGCCGCTTTCATGGCTGTTTCAGAAAAACTGAAGCAAGCAGCCTTGGTCAATGGAGATGACCGTACGTTCTATACAGCATGGGGTAATCAGGCCATGTACACCTTTATCCGTATCAATCAAAAGAAAGGAATAGAGAGGGGACAAGAGGTACACCAGTATGCTCAAAAGCATGACAACAAATTCGGATTGTATACTGCCACATTTATCCTGGGCACCATCAGAAGCTCGGCAAAGAATAACGAGCTGGCTGAAAAGAGCTTCTTAGAGGCTATAGAACTGCACAAAAAGTACTTCCCTGGCAAGAGTGCCGCGGCAGCCTATCTGGGACTGTGCAAAGTAGAATATAATCGTCATCGCATCACGAAAGTGCTGGAATATGCACAAAATGCCTTGAATGAGCCAGGCGTCATTCCCATTCATCAGATAACAGCATGGACTTATAAATGCCTGGCGAAATATTCTTTTAAAGACAGCATCGGTTTCGAGGAAGCCTACAAAGAGCGAAAGCAACTCATGGAGAAACATAAGCAGGGCGGCGCTTTCGGTGAACTGATTGAACTCTATAAAGCACTCAACCGAAAGCAATGGGACTTGGCCAGACAGATGGCCGAGCGACAGACCCCGCAGACAAGAGCCTCACACCTGTCGAGCATTTACGAACAGGCAGGCGACTACCAAAAAGCGTTGTACTGGCAAAAGACGTACAAAAAAATTGGCGACTCTATTTATTCTGCTGAGGTACGCTCGAAAATCAGCGAGTTCGACAACGAGTTAGCGATAGCCAAGGCAGAAAAGGAGTCAAAAGACTTACAATTAGCCAACCAGCAACTCAAATTGGCACATATCAGCGACGAGTTGCGCCATAAGGCTTTGGAGGCTGAGAAAGCAGAACTTGGATTAAAAAACGCAGATATTGAGTTGGCCAACGCAGCCATCCGACTGAAAAACGACAGCCTGGAACGTAGTGAACAAGCAGCAAAACTGAGCGAGATGCAGTCGAAGGTGGAAGCCCAACAAAATGCAGAGCGCAACCGACGAATACTGACTATTATGGGCGTAGCCATTGCCCTGCTGACCATTACCTATCTGGTCTTCTATCTGTATCGTCGCCAGAAGCAGATGAAGCGACTCGAGAGTATGAATCACCAGCTGCAGACTGCCTACGACCAATTGGAGGAGGCCACAACGGCTAGAGAACGTATCGAGAGCGAACTGCGAATTGCACGAAACATACAAATGGGCATGGTGCCGCACATCTTCCCCACCCGTCCCGATTTGGACATGTATGCCATGATGACACCCGCCAAGGAGGTGGGAGGAGACCTTTACAACTATGTCCTGCTGGATGACCAACTGTACTTCTGTGTTGGCGACGTCAGCGGTAAGGGAGTACCTGCTTCACTGTTTATGGCAGAGGTGAGCCGCATGTTCCGGACACTTGTAGACGGCCATCTGAAGCCGCATATCATTGCCACACGCCTAAACAAAGCCATGTCGGAAAATAACGAGCAGGGCATGTTCGTCACCATGTTTATCGGACTGATTGACCTAAAGACCGGCCACATGGATTTCTGTAATGCCGGCCACAACCCTCCTCTGTTAGATGGCGTATTCATGGAAATCGAGCCCAATGCTCCCATTGGTCTTTGGGAAGATCTGGATTTTACAGGCGAAGAAGTCAGCGATCTGCGTGGTAAGACCTTATTTATTTATACAGACGGCCTCAACGAGGCTGAGAATATCGAGCAGGAACAGTTTGGTGACGACCGCCTGCAAGAGTTGCTTACCCATGACTATGGCACGGCTCAACAGACATCAGAGGCTGTCCACCGTACAATAGAAGATTTTGTAGGAGAAGCAAATCCAAGCGATGACATGACCAAGATGTGCATAAAGGTACTAAAGCCAACGAACGAAGCACAATCCTAACGCTTTGCCGAGGTCTCGCGGATGATCAACTGCTGGGGAACGATTTCCTTATAGACCTTGGTATCACCCTTGATGTTACGCAACAGCAACTGGCATGCGGTAACGCCCATCAGGTGCGACTGGTCTGCAATGGCCGACATGCGAGGAGTGACATAGGCAGCATGAACATCGTCCGTAAATCCTATCAATGCGACGTCCTCCGGAATGCGCAGGCCACTCAGCTTAATGGCATTAAAGGCTGCAAAGGCAATGATGTCGTTGAATGCCACGATGGCATCGGGACGCTCAGGCATTTTCAGCAGTTTCTCTGTCTGATTCATGGCTGTCTGAAAATCTATTTTGTCGCAAATAACCAAATCACGGTCAATGGTCAGATGGTTTTCGCGCAAAGCCTCCAGATAGCCGTGCTTACGGCGACGCACCATGTCCAAATGGTTAGGACCTCCTATGAATGCGATGCGCCGGCTGCCTGTGTCTATCAGATGCTGGGTCGCTTGCTGGGCAGCCTCATCACCATTGGCCGTCACGCTGGAGAACCGGTCCGTCAGACAGGTACGACCGAAGAACACCAAGGGAATACCCATGGAGGCCAGTCCCTCAAAATGTGTATAGTCCGTCGTGTTCTGGGCCAGACAGGCTATAATTCCCTCCACATGCATGCTGATGAAGTTGTCGATGGCCTGTGCCTCAACGGCAAAGTCCTCATGGCTGTTGGCACTGATAATGCTATATCCTTCACGACGTGCCTCGTCCTCAATACCGTCCAGCACAGCGGCATAGTAGTGTGTCACCAGATTGGGCACAACGACACCTATCACCTTGGGGGCATCCTTTCGCAGTCCTTGGGCAAAGGGGTTCGGACGGTAGTTTAACTTCTTGGCCAGTTCCTTCACGCGCCTCTGCATTTCCTTTCCTATCTCTGGCGAACTATGCAAGGCACGGCTAACCGTGGCAATGCTTACACCCAACTCAGTTGCCAAATCCTTCAAAGAGGTGCGATGTTGTTTGTTGTTATTCATAGGATATAGATTCTTCTGCTTGCAAAGATACACATTTTATGCGATATTGCAAACGTTTACGTTATTTTTTTGCGCTTTTATGCACCAAAATACGGGAAATGTATGTACCTTTGCACTCGGAAATCAGAATGAGTAATGAATAGTTGATAATAAGTTAGTTAGAAAAACAAATGCAGGGTGTCGTGAGACATCCTGCATTTTTTGTTAGAACATCATGGTGAAACCGAAGTTAGAACATCATGGTGAAACCGAAACGCACGCTGTTCTTTGGACCGAAGCGGTTGTCGTTGTAGTTCATGCGGCGCACATACTCCACCTGGAAGAAGCGGAAGATACTACGGATGCCTAACGATATTTCCCAATAAGGAATCTTCGGATTCAGGACACGTGTCTGCTCGGGGAACTGCATCAGCACATCACTGCCAGCATTCTCTTCCAGGAAGGGATTGTTCTTGTCCGACAAGGCACCCCACAGAATTTTGGCACCGATATATTCACGCCAGCGCAACTTCTTGATAAGCGGTATGCGGTTGAAAATCTTTCCCTGCATGTCCCAGTTGAAGTCAGCCGACACAAAGCGGTCTGTCATCATCTCCATATTGGTAATCAACTGGAAGGTATGCTTGTGGCTGAAGTACGACAGGTTGGTAGCGGGCATACACAGCATGATGAAAGGAACTTTGTTCCACTGCACGCCGGCACGGGTATAGAAGTCGATACGACCCCAGCTGCTCAGCCAGATGCGCTTGAAGATGCTGGCCTCGGTATAGTTGTAGTGATAGTCTCCACCCAGGAATCCCTGAAGTCCTATGGCATGGCTTAGCGTCAGGATAGGTGCTTCACGGTTCACCTTCAGACGACGGCTCTTGGAGTTGACATAAAGTGCGCCCGGACTGTACTCTATCTCTGCTCGCAGCTCCGTGGTACGGATTTTCTGCGAACGGAAATCGGGAGTACCGACTTGCGACAGCGGAATGAACACCATGTTACCCGTGGCGTCGTTCGACTCCATCTTCAGGCTGAGCAGCGAACGGAATCCCCACACTTCCTCTCGTTCAAAGGTCAGCTGCTGACGGTTGTAGAACATCATCTTGTCTGCCTTCGTCCAGCGGAACGAGGTAAACAGGTTATCCTTGTCTCTCGACAGGAACTTGTCCGAAGGCGACATCACGTCATAGGTCGACGAGAAGGATATGTTACGCTTCGGGAACTCGTCCGGCAGGTATTTCTTGCGGTTCAGCGACCACGTGAACTCGGCGTTATAATAGTTCTTATGACTCTTCATGCCGCGTGCCACGAAACCTTTCAGGAATAGGTGCGGATTAAGGTTGGCGGTGGTCATGGCACCCATCTTGAGACGCAAGCCGTCGATGAAGTTCGAGCTGACGGCCGACAGAATAGGACCAATGTCGACCTTGCTCTTCTCGCTGGTCTCAATATAGTTCTCCGTCAACACCTTCAAAGTGGTCAGCACCCAGCCAAAGCCTTTCACGTGCCGGATGCCGTTCAGGAAGTTGTCCATGGATTCCTCGCCCTTGGTCAGTTCCGTCTTGCGGTTCTGCTGCCAGAAGCTGTCGTCCTGCATACGGGCATCGGGGGCAATCTTGGTTTTTTCACGACCCTTGAAGAGTTTGTCGGGTATCGGGTCGAAGGCATAGTCGGACAGGCGCGTTGTCCTGATGGCCACACCCTTTTGCAGGAAGTCGTAGATGACCATCTGCACGATCATATCGTCAACGGTCAGTACCCACTCACCGGTAGGCAACTTGGTAAACTCCTGCACCAGTTTCAGGTCTTCCACGAAGTTGACATCCGTCTGGTTGGGCAGAATCAGTTCGCAGCGTTTCACCTGATACGTCGTGTCTTTCAGGATATACAGGTCGCCACGGAAACCGAAGTCCTGCTGGTTGTTGGGCAGGAAGTGGACGTGGATGCAGCTGTCGCGGTCTACCTGCAGCGTATCTTCGATATAGTAGCGATAGAACGAGATAGCCCCAGAGCCTATAGGCGACGTGAAAGGATGCTGCAGGATACGTATCTGGTCGTCGTAGATATTCACGTCGGTGAAGATATCCTTCGACACGGTATTCAGGATGTCGCCTGTCTGAAAGAAATCGTTGATACCTGACGATTTTTGACCCGTCACAATGATTTTCTCATCGTGTGGCGAACGGCGGTAAATCTTCTGCTGCACCGTCTCGTCAACGCTCACGGGCAGTATCAACTTTCCCGTCTGCTTGTTTTCCTCCACCTGATTGATAAGCCACGGATATTTGGCATATTTCGGGTTCTGCAGCATTTCCGGCTTGACGTCGTTCAAGGCCAGCGTCAGTTTCTGATACTCCTGGTACTGATAGTAGTCCCGCTTGCTGAGGTCGGTTTTCTTCTTATGGTCTATCACCTTTTTCATCAGCTCCACGGCAGGATTGTTCTTACGACTGTAACGGGCACGCTTCTTCTTGACGGTAAACTCCTTCAGCACCTTTACGTCCTGTCTCATGGACACGAAGAGTTTCTCTGTGTCGTTGCCTATCTCAAAGGTACGGGTCTTATAGCCCATCGCACTGATCTGCAGTTTGCCACCTTTCACGCGGCGAATCTTAAAGCGTCCGGAGGCATCTGTCATAGTTCCCAGCTTTGGAACCTTATACTGGACAGTTGCCATGATAATATCCTCGCCCGTCGCCTCGTCGACGACATGACCGGTCAGTAGTTGCTGTGCTGCCGAGGGCAAGACCATCGCCAGCATACATAAAAGAATAAAAAACTTTTTACCTTGTCTCACAATAAACCTTTTTACCTTTTTTCTCACAATGTTTTCACTCTAAGGCTATCTCCACCCAGAAGAGAGAACCTGATCCCTCCTTGGACTGAACGCCCACGGTACCGCCAAGCGTTTGTGCCAGACTGCGGCAGATGCTTAGTCCCAAGCCTGTGCCTGCAGTAAATTCGTCCACCTTGAAGAAGCGCTCAAACAGGTGCTCGTTACAATGTTCAGCAGGAATGCCCTTGCCGGTATCGCGAACCCATAGCCTGACATGCTCCCCACGCAGCTCGTAGCCAATGGTGACGCTGCCTTTCTCCGTAAACTTCAAGGCATTGTTCAGATATTGATTCAATATTTCTCGCAGACGTCCGCGGTCTGTATAGAGTTGCAAGCCAGTGTCCTGCACGCTTGTCTGCAGTTCGATGCCTTTCTTGTCGTATTCCGGCTGGTAGCGGTCCACCAGTTCTGTCAGCAGCGTCTTCAGGTCAAAGTGTTCCTTCTTGACGGCATCATCGCCGGCATCCAGCTTCGACATGTTCACCATATCGTCAATCAGACGAAGCAACTGGGCATTGTTCTGTTTGATGAGGTTCACCAACTGGGTGCGTTCTTCCTCGCTCTGGACCATGGACAACACATCGCTGAAGCCCACGATAGCATTCAACGGGGTACGTATCTCATGGCTGATGTTGGCCAGGAATGCCGACTTCAGACGGTCGCTCTCCTCAGCTTTGTTACGGGCTTCTATCAGCGAACGCTCAATATCTTTCTGGCGGTCAATGTTCATCGAGGTGCCTACAATGGTCACCGGTCTTCCGTTGATGTCACGCTGGTCCACGGTGGCATACATCTCGCCCCAGCAAGAGACTTTGCCTTGCTGAAGAATCATCTCGTATTGCTCGTGAAACTCTTCAATCTGTCCCTCTAACAGCTGATTCATGCCGGCCGTAATCCGCTCTTTCGACTCCTGTGTCAGGGCATTGCAAAACAGCTCCACATCCGAGTTGGGGGCGATAATGGGAATGCCAGGCGTCTCACGGAAGTCGCTTTCATAGGTGATGGTACGCGTCGGAACATCGATACGCCAGACGGTCAGCTTCATGGCCTTCAGCACCAGGTCGTACTCAATGGCGTTACGCTTCACTTTTGACAACATGCGAAGTTCAGTCCTCAGCTGTCGGTGCTGCTTCATCTGGTAGTACAGCGTAGCGGCAGCAGCCAGAACGACGGGGATACCGAGCACCCAGATAAGGACGTCGATACGCAGCAACTGACCAACCGTCAGGAAAAGAATCACACTGAATGTTGTCATCGTGATTAAAGTTTACTCCTGCAAAGGTACGCAAAAGATTTGGAATAACAAAACAAATCCCGATTTATCACTCATAAATGCCCCCGATTATCATCTTTTAACGATGTTGGGTGCCTATTCTTCATAATTATTTTATACCTTTGCACCATATTTACATCATACACATAATGGCACAGCAATTTGAATTGATCGCCAAAACCTTTATGGGCTTGGAACCCGTTTTGGCGAAAGAATTAGCGCAATTGGGCGCAAGTGACGTACAGATTGGCCGCAGAATGGTCTCTTTCATGGGCGATCAAGAGCTCATGTACCGCGCCAATTTCCAACTACACACGGCTATCCGCATCCTGAAACCCATCAAGCACTTCAAGGCCTTGTCGGCCGACGATGTCTACGAGGGTGTCAAGGACATCGACTGGAGCGAGTACATCGCACTCGACAAGACCTTTGCCGTCGACTCCGTGGTATTCTCCGAGGAGTTCCGCCACTCCAAGTTCGTGGCCTATAAGGTGAAGGATGCCATCGTCGACCAGTTCCGCGAGCGCACCGGCAAACGTCCGAACATCAGCATTAGCAACCCCGACATCCGGCTGCACATCCACGTTGCTGAAGACCAGTGTACGCTGTGTCTCGACTCAAGTGGCGAGTCACTGCACCGCCGCGGCTATCGCCAGGAGTCGGTGGAAGCTCCGCTCAACGAGGTGCTGGCAGCTGGCATGATTCTGATGACGGGATGGCAGGGCGACTGCGACTTCATCGACCCTATGTGCGGCTCGGGCACGTTGCTCATCGAGGCTGCACTCATTGCCCGCAACATGGCTCCCGGATTGTTCCGCAAGGAGTTTGCCTTCGAGAAGTGGCCTGACTTCGACGCCGACCTTTTCGACAAGATATACAATGACGACTCGCAGGAACGCGAGTTCCATCACCATATCTATGGCTACGACATCGACGTCAAGGCCGTCAATACGGCCCGCCTCAATGCCAAGGCTGCAGGCCTCACCAGCGATATCACCATCGAGGAGCGCGACTTCAAGGACTTCGTCAAGCCCAAGGAGAAGAGCATCCTCGTCTGCAACCCGCCATATGGTGAGCGCATCTCCACGCCCGACCTGCTGGGCACTTACAAAATGATTGGCGAACGCCTGAAGCACGAATTCACGGGCAACGATGCCTGGATACTGTCGTACCGCGAGGAGTGCTTCGACCAGATTGGTCTCAAGCCCAGCATCAAGATTCCCGTCTTCAACGGCTCGCTGGAGTGCGAATTCCGCAAATACCAGATGTTCGACGGCAAGATCAAGGACTTCCGTGCCGAGGGGGGCATCGTCAAGACCGAAGAAGAGAAGCAGAAAATGGCCGAGAAGCGTCGCTTCAAGCAGAACCGCGAGTTCAAGAAGCGTCTCGACGAGCAGGAGGAGAACGAAGGTGCTGACATCCGCTCCTTCAAGTTCCATTCCCTGGAGAGCAAGGAGCCCCGCGAACGCAGAGCACCCAGAGAACCGAGGGAACCCAGAGACTCCAGAGAGTCCAGGGATTTCAGAGGTTCTAAAGGCCCCAGATATGGCAAGGACTCTCGCGAGTCAAGCGACCCCCGCAAGTCCCGCGGCGACTTCAAACGCTTCAAGGAAGGCCGGCCGTTTGACAAGAAGAACAACAAGCGTTTCCGTCATGACGAAGACTAAGCACATAGTGGCACTGGCCATTCTCTCACTTCTCACCTCTTCCCTCTCACCCCTAAAAACAATGGCACAGGAATCGAAGAAGCTCTTTACCCTCGAAGACCTGAACTTCGGTGGCAACAACTACCGCAACCTGTTGCCGGAGAACAAGTGGCTGACGTGGTGGGGCGACGAGCTGGTGCGTACCGATATCGAGGAGTGCTACTTGGTTGACAAGAAGACTGGCCAGGAGAAACTGCTCTTTACCCTCGATGACATCAACAAGTGGGCTCAGAGCAACGACGACTACTACGTCCGTCACCTCCACTCCGCCTCGTTCCCCTACCCCGACAAGCCCATCGTGGCCGTTGGCAACAAGAAGGCGTTCACGCTGGTCAACTTCAAGAAGCATTGCATCGTCTGGCAGGACAGCACTTCCGGTCAGGAGGCCAACGACTGGTGTCCCGTTTCGAAGGCGACAGCCTACGTGGAGGGCCACCAGCTCTTCGTACAGGATGCCCAAGGGCACAAGCATCAGCTGTCTACTGACGGCAGCCGTAGTGTGGTGTACGGTGCTGCCGTACACCGCAACGAGTTTGGCATCGACAAAGGCACCTTCTGGAGTCCCGACGGTCAACGCCTGGCTTTCTACCGCATGGATCAGTCCATGGTAGCCGACTATCCGCAGGTGGACATCTTTCCTCGCGAAGCCACCTACGAGCCCGACAAATACCCCATGGCCGGCATGACCAGCCACAACGTGACGATAGGCATCTTTGACCTCGCCACCCACCGCACCGTCTACCTCCAGACCCCCGCCGGTTCCGTATGTGGCGATTCTATCGCCACTTCTACACCCGTCTACTTCTCCAACATCACCTGGAGCCCTGACGGCAAGACCCTCTACCTCTTCGAGCTCAACCGCGACCAGAACGACTGCCGCCTTGTCAGCTACGACGCTGCCACCGGCCGCCGCCTCACCGAGCTCTACCGTGAGACCAGCGACAAATACGTCGAACCCCTGCACCCCATCCAGTTCCTGCCCTGGGACGACAACCTGTTCATTCTCCAGAGTCAGCGCGACGGCTACAACCACCTTTATATATATAATAAGGAGGGACAGCTACAGCGCCAGCTGACCAGCGGTCCCTGGGTGGTATTGGAAGTGTTAGGCTTTAACAAAAAACAGAAGAGCGTCCTCATCGAGGCCAACAAGTACCACCCGCTGCACCGTCAGGTGTATAGCGTCAAGGTCAGCAACGGCCAGATGACCCAGCTGACAACGGCCGACGGCGTCCACCATGCCACGCTATCCGCCTCGGGCCGTTACCTCCTCGACCGTTGGAGTGCCCCCACCCAACCCCGCAACATCGACATCATCGCTGGGAAAATCACGCGCCTCCTCACCGCCTCCGACCCGTGGGCCGACTACCAGCAGCCCCTCTTCGAGTGCGGCACCATTAAGGCTGCCGACGGCACCACCGATCTCTACTACCGCATGGTCAAGCCCCACGACTTCGACCCTACGAAGAAATACCCCACCGTGGTTTATGTCTATGGTGGCCCTCATGCCCATAACGTCGAAGCCTCGTGGCACTGGCATAGTCGCTCCTGGGAGACCTACATGGCACAGAAGGGCTACATCACCTTCATCCTCGACAACCGAGGCTCCGAGAATCGTGGCCGCGACTTCGAGCAGGTCACCTTCCGCCAGCTGGGGCAGGTGGAGATGCAGGATCAGATGCAGGGCGTAGCCTATCTGCGCTCGCTACCCTACGTCGACATGCAGCGCCTGGGCGTCCACGGCTGGTCGTTCGGTGGTTTCATGACCATCTCGCTCATGCTCAACTACCCCGACACCTTCAAGGTCGGTGTAGCCGGAGGACCGGTCATCGACTGGAAGTGGTACGAGGTGATGTACGGCGAGCGCTATATGGACACCCCGCAGACCAATCCCGAAGGTTATGAGAAGACGTCGCTCATCAACAAGGCCGGCAACCTGAAGGGTCGCCTGCAGATTATCACCGGCTACAACGACCCCACCGTCGTGCCGCAGCACTGTCTGTCGTTCCTCGATGCCTGCGTCAAGGCAGGCACCCAGCCCGACTTCTTCGCCTATCCTGGCGAGGGTCACAACATGCGAGGCCACGCCAGCGTACACCTCCACGAACGCATCACCCGCTACTTCGACGATTACTTAAAATAGCCCAGGCCCATTAGCCCCATTAGCCCCATTAGCCCCATAATTAAAAAAAAAGAATACTATGAAAGAAGAGCAAATCCTAGTTCGCATCACCGGTCAGGACCGCCCCGGCCTCACCGCTGACATCATGAGCATCCTGGCCAAGTACGACGCCCAAATTCTGGACATCGGACAGGCTGACATCCACGCCACCCTATCCCTCGGCATCCTCATCCGCATGGACGACACGAAGTCGGGCTTTGCCATGAAGGAACTGCTTTTCAAGGCTACCGAGCTGGGCGTCAACATCATGTTCTCGCCCGTCAGCGACGACGAATACGAAGCCTGGGTAGGTCATCAGGGCAAGAACCGCTACATTCTCATGGTACTCGGCCGACAGTTGGAGGCGCGCCAGATTGAGGCTGCCACACGCATCCTGGCCGACCAAGGACTAAATATCGACAGCATCGTCCGACTGACAGGTCGCAAGAGCATCAAGCAATACAGCACCCATACCCGAGCTTGCATCCAGTTCTCGCTACGTGGCGAGCCCATTGACCGACAGGACATGCAGTCCAAGCTCATGAAATTGTCGAACGAGATGGAGGTCGACTTCTCCTTCCAGCGCGACGACATGTTCCGTCGCATGCGTCGCCTTATCTGCTTCGATATGGACTCCACACTCATCCAGACGGAGTGCATCGACGAGCTGGCTGAGCGCAACGGCGTCGGTGACCAGGTTCGCGCCATCACCGAGAGTGCCATGCGCGGAGAGATTGACTTCAAGGAGAGCTTCACCCGTCGTGTTGCCCTGCTGAAGGGCCTCGACGTCAGCGTCATGCAGGATATTGCCGAGCACCTGCCCATCACCGAGGGCGTCGATCGTCTCATGTCTGTCCTCAAGACCAGCGGCTACAAGATTGCCATCCTCTCCGGTGGTTTCACCTTCTTCGGAGAGTACCTGCAGCGGCGCTACGGCATCGACTACGTCTATGCTAACGAACTGGAGGTTGGCGACGATGGCAAGCTGACGGGACGCTATGTGGGTGAGATTGTCGACGGCCACCGCAAGGCCGAGCTGCTGAAGCTCATCGCTCAGGTCGAGAAGGTCAATCTCGCGCAAACCATTGCCGTTGGCGATGGTGCCAACGACCTACCCATGATTAGCGAGGCCGGACTGGGCATTGCCTTCCACGCCAAACCGCGTGTCGTGGCCAATGCCAAGCAAAGCATCAACACCATCGGTCTCGACGGCGTGCTCTACTTCCTTGGTTTCAAGGACTCCCACCTCGGTGAACAAGGCAAGCTGTAACAGCTACATTTTCTCCTTTTTGGGGACGCGCTTCGATAAGCCGATGGCGCCGGCAGGGCATACCAGACGGCAGAGGTGGCAACCCACACACTTGCTACCTATCAGGCGTGGATAGCGGCTGACAGCATCAAACTCAAGTGCCTGATGGCCTCCATCGTTGCACGACACGGCGCAGCGGCCGCAACCGACACACAGTTCCTTGTTGAACTTGGGATAAATGACGGTATCGCGATCCAGCGTCTCCGGCTGCTTAAACTTCGACAGACGCTCACCGACAAGTTCCTGAAGCGAGCTGACACCACGCTTGACCATATAACGCTGCAATCCCAGAATCATATCCTCGACAATGCGATAGCCATACTGCATGACAGCAGTACATACCTGCACGTTGCTGCAGCCCAACTGAATGAATTCCAGGGCGTCGCGCCACGTCTCAATACCACCGATGCCACTCAACTCGGGACGGGCGTTGAGAGCCGCTTCCTTTGACTGCTGTGTGCCCTGCAGTTTTGCCGCTGGGACGGGCACGGTCATCTGTGCCAACTCCAGCACAAAACGCATGGCAATAGGACGCACCGCACGACCGGAATAGCCTGAAATGGTCAGATGACCGGACACCTCGGCATCGGGATCCATCGTCACCGACTTAATGGTATTGATGGCCGACAGTGCATCAGCTCCTCCCAGCAGACTGGCGGCGGCAGGTTCGGTAATATGTGTGATATTGGGTGTCATCTTTGCTATGACGGGAATACTGACACAGCTCTTGACACAGGCCGTGTAGTGCTGCACCAGCTCCGGGTCCTGTCCCACGTCGCTACCCATACCTTTATATTTCATCTGAGGACACGAGAAGTTCAGCTCCACGGCATCACAGCCGGCAGCCTCAGACTTCTTGGCCAGCTCCATCCACTCCTCGTCCGTCTGACCCATAATCGAAGCCACGACAATCTTTGTGGGGTAGTTCTGCTTCAGCCGGTGCAGGATCTCAAAGTCCTCATCCACAGGCAGTTCGCTCAGCTGTTCCATGTTGCGGAAGCCATAGAAGTCACCATGCGTGGCATTGTTGTGCATGGCATCGAAACGAGGCGACACCTCACGAATCTCCTGCATGCAGATGGTCTTGTAGAACACGCCACCCCACCCTGCATCAAAGGCACGAGCCACCATCTCGTAGTTGGTGCATACGGCCGACGAAGCCAGGAAGAACGGGTTCTCACAACGGATGCCGCAGAAGTCGATGCTCAGCGACGGAGCGTTGGCAGCCCAGTCATCCTCCGTCTCACTCATCGCCACCTGATCCTTGCTGATGACATTCAGCATTTCATGAATACGGATAGGCCAGTTATAGTGTATGCAGGCCTGCTCAGCACGCTCCAGGTCGTCGTCCGTACAGTCACGGACCCAACGCATGGCCAGCTTATGATTGTCAAAGCGCACGGCACGGATGGCTCGGGCAGGGTCGCCACGCTTACTGGCCTTCGTACACGGAGCATCCTCGCACAACAGGCAGCGGCAGGCCTCTTCAAAGATGTTCACCGTCTTTACCCTCTGGTTCTTGAACTTAATCCGGTTGTTTTCCAACGACTCAATAATAGCCAGCGACTCAATTTTCTTCACACCGGCATCGTTCAGCACCTCACGGCCCTTCTGGAACTCCTTCTCAATGATGAATCCCATACCTAGCAGCGTTGCGCCAGCCTGATTGCAAAGGTCCAGCACACCCAGTCCCGTGTTACCGAAAGCCAGGAAGTCATCAATAAACAGCACACGGTCTTCAGGTGTCAAGTGCTCACGACTGATATAAAGTGTAAAATCCTTGTCTTTAGTAAACGAGTGCACCACTGTCGTCAGGTTAGAGCCCATCGTTGACGGCTTCAGTTTCTTGGCGAACACCACCGGCAGTTCCATCACATAGCCCAGCATCACCGCCGGTGCTATACCGGAGGCTTCGACGGTCATAATCTTGTTGATACCCAGACGGGCAAAACGTGAAAAGAACTCCACCGCCATCTGTTTCATCAGGTCGGGGTCCATCTGCTCGTTAATAAAACGGTCAACCTTTAGGATGCCCCCGTCCAGGCAGCGTCCATCCCTGAAAATACGATCAATCAATGACTTCATAAGCAATAGTAATATTTATTGCCCGCAAAAATAGCAATAATAAATCACATCTCCAAACATTTCTGTCTAAAAATACAAAAAGGCCTCGCCTTAGCGAAGCCCCAATTTTCAATTTTCAACTTTCAATTTTCAATTGTCAATCTGCCACAGTGCCAGTCAGCCTTCATACCTCTTCTCTATCACCCTCCAATCCACAATCTGCCACAGTGCAGCCAAGTGGTCAGGACGTCGGTTCTGATAGTCCAGGTAGTACGCATGCTCCCACACGTCGAAGGTCAACAACGGCTTCAGCCCCTTCTGCACAGGATTGGCTGCATTCGCCTCCTGAGTGATAACCAACTTCCCATCCTTGTCTGCCGACAGCCATATCCAGCCAGAGCCAAACAACGTTGCCCCACCCTTCTGGAATGCCTCCTTGAATGCCTCAAACGACCCAAAGTCACGCACGATAGCCTCAGCCAGCTTTCCCTTAGGAGCATTGTCTGCCTTAGGCGCTGTAAATTGCCCAAAGTACAAATTATGGTTCAGTATCTGTCCTGCATTGTTAAATACCGCCCCT
>ONQT01000042.1 GCA_900320045.1 uncultured Prevotellaceae bacterium
GACAAAGGACGCTCAGCATCTGCCAGTGCCTTCACCACGACGATGCGGTTGGCAGTAGGCTTCACGCCATGTTCTTGGAGCATCTCCTCACAAATCTGTTGACTTATCATGCTGCGAAGGTACGCAATAAGTTTGTAACTTCCAAACTTTTCTGAGAAAATCGTTGGCCAAATAGGTTCTATCCTTAGTTTGCAACCAAGTTGCAGAAAAGGTTTCGTACCTTTGCACGCAGAAACAATAAAACATTTAGAATATGGGACACGAACATCATCACGAACATCATCACGAACATCAAGGTGAATGCTGTTGTCATGAGCATCATCATGAGCATCATCATGAGCATGGGCTGCACAGACAACTGGGAATCATTGTGGCAACAGTGGTACTGCTTATAGGAGCAGTAGTCATAGAGAAAACAACGGCACTCGCCACGTGGCAGTTGCTGTTGGTCTACCTCGTGCCTTATTTAATAATAGGTTTCGGGACCTTGAAAGAAGCGGTGGAGGGACTGCTGGAGGGCGACCCCTTCAATGAGCATTTCCTGATGGCCATAGCCACCATAGGCGCTCTCTGCATTGGCTTCCTGCCAGGTGCTGAGACGGAGTTTCCTGAGGCAGTCTTTGTGATGCTCTTCTTCCAGGTGGGCGAACTCTTTGAGGGTTATGCCGAAGGGAAGAGTCGTGAGAGTATTTCTCATCTGATGGACATCCGTCCGGACGTAGCTCATATAGAGGTGGACGACGAAACGGCAGGGATGAAGGAAGTGACGGTCAGTCCTGACGAGGTGGCTATTGGTTCTACTATCGTAGTGCGTCCGGGCGAAAAGGTTCCCTTGGACGGAATCGTCGTCAGTGGTGCATCATCGCTGAACACAATGGCTCTGACGGGTGAGAGTGTTCCCCGTGAGGTTGGCGAGGAAGACGAGGTAATTTCTGGCTGTATCAATATCAATGGGGTGCTACGCATCCGTACTACGAAATCGTTTGGCGAGAGTACCGTTTCGAAGATTATCCGACTGGTGGAGGATGCCGGTGAACACAAGTCGCAGAGCGAGACATTCATCACCAGGTTTGCCCGCATCTATACCCCTGTCGTCGTATTCTTGGCTATTGCCATTGCGGTGTTGCCACCATTGTATCTTTCCTTCACCTCAGGTCTCACCTTTCTCACCGCTTTCCCCACCTGGCTGTATCGTGCCTTGATGTTCCTGGTGGTCAGCTGTCCTTGTGCATTAGTCATCAGCGTGCCCCTAACCTTCTTTGGCGGCATTGGCGGTGCCTCGCGGAAGGGTATTCTGGTGAAGGGAGCGAACTATCTGGACCTTCTGGCAAAGGTGGATACCGTGGTGTTCGACAAGACGGGGACCCTGACGCATGGACGTTTTGCCGTGGAGGCCGTACATCCTCAAACCACCCATATCTTGCACATGGCTGCCCATGTGGAGCACTTCACGACTCACCCCATTGGTGCAGCCCTGCGCGACGCCTTCCCCGATGAGGCTACCGATGGCTGCGAGGTGAGCGATGTGGAAGAGCTGCCTGGCAAGGGCATTCGCGCCAAGGTGGGACAGCAGGTGGTCTGTGTGGGTAATACGAAGATGATGGACGCCGTGGGTGCCAAGTGGCACGCCTGTGATGGCGATACAGGCACCATGATCCATGTGGCTATTGACGGAGAATATGCAGGACATATCCTCATCAACGATATGGTGAAAGAGGATAGTGAAGAGGCTGTTGCTGCGTTGAAGGCACTGGGTGTGCAGAAAACCGTGATGCTGACAGGCGACCGTGAGGATGTGGCACAACGCGTGGCTCGTCAGTTGCGGCTGGATGAATACCATGCAGAACTGTTGCCTGCCGACAAGGTGCAACTGATGGAGAATCTGATTTCAGACGCTCACACAACGGCTTTCGTGGGCGATGGTATCAATGATGCTCCAGTGTTGGCTCGTGCCGATGTGGGCATTGCTATGGGTGGACTGGGTAGTGATGCTGCCATAGAGGCTGCTGACGTGGTGCTGATGGACGACCATCCCTCGAAGATTGCTACTGCCATCCGTATAGCCCGTCGCACACTGGCCATAGCCCGTCAGAACATAACCTTTGCCATTGGTGTGAAGGTTGCCGTTCTGCTATTGGCTGTTGTCGGACTGGCTACCATGTGGCTCGCAGTCTTTGCCGATGTGGGTGTCACCGTCCTGGCTGTCCTGAACGCCATGAGGGCGCTGAAGAGTTGAATTTGAAATCGGACTCTTCGGACTGAGTGCGAAAGGGGTGGTTTTTCCCGTCAATAATAGTGCAAAGCCCGTCAATAATGGTGTAAGGATAGTAAATAAATCCTAATTCCTTTGCTTTTATTTGATTTTTTCGTACCTTTGCGGCCGTTATGGGTATATTATACATCGTACCTACGCCTGTTGGCAACATGGAAGACATGACGCTGCGAGCCATTCGCATCCTCAAGGAGGCGGATGTGGTCTTGGCTGAGGACACCCGCACTTCAGGTATCCTGCTGAAGCATTTTGACATCAAGCAACACCTTTTGTCGCACCATAAATTCAACGAGCACGGCACCAGCCAGAGTGTCGTCGAACGACTGCTGGCCGGTCAGACGGTAGCTCTCATCAGCGACGCAGGCACCCCTGGCATCAGCGATCCGGGGTTCTTTCTGGTTCGTGAAGCCGTCAAGGCAGGCATTGAAGTTCAGACACTGCCGGGTGCCACAGCCTTTGTGCCGGCACTGGTATCGAGCGGACTGCCTTGCGACCGTTTCTGCTTCGAGGGCTTCCTACCTCAGAAAAAGGGACGCCAGACCAAGCTGCTGTCGCTGAAGGACGAGGAGCGCACGATGGTGTTCTATGAGTCACCCTACCGCGTACTGAAGACGTTGCAGCAGTTCAGCGAGGTCTTCGGTCCTGACCGTCAGGTGAGTGTCTGCCGCGAAATCAGCAAGGTCCACGAGGAATCGGTGCGAGGGACCCTACAGGAAGTCATTGCTCACTTCCAGGAACACGAGCCACGGGGCGAGTTCGTCATCGTCGTGGCAGGAAAAGAGAATTAAAGAAGCTATATCAAACACGATAAAAAGGACAAAATAACATGAAGCATATGAAAAAGATTACTATGATTGCGATGGGGCTGCTGGCCCTGACGGCCTGTAAGCAAAACGGCAGCGGACAACAGGACAGTGCATTGATGGAAGAGCGCGACTCTCTGAACCGCCTCATCGAGCAGAAGAACAACGAGATTAACGACATGATGGCGACCTTCAACGACATCGAAGAGGGTTTCCGTGCCATCAACGAAGCCGAGCAGCGCGTCACGCTGGCCAAGGGCGGTGAGGGCACATCGGCATCAGAGCGCATCCGTGAAAACATGCAGTACATCACAGAGCGCATGCAGCAGAACCGTGAACTCATCAACAAGTTGCGCAATCAGCTACGCATCAGTTCTATCAACGGCGACCAGCTGCGCCGTACGTTGGACAACCTGACTCGGCAACTGGAGGAGAAGGACGCCCAGCTAAGCCAGCTGCAGGCTGAACTGGAAGCTAAAGACGTGCAGATTGGCGAACTGAACACGCAGGTCAACGACCTCTCGAACAGCGTCAGCAACCTGCAGGAGGAGACCACACAGAAAGCACAGACCATCTCGGCACAGGACAAGCAGCTGAATACGGCATGGTTTGTCTATGGTACTAAGAAAGAGCTGAAGAACCAGCACATCTACGAGGACGGCAAAGTGCTACGAAACAACTTCAACCGCGAGTACTTCACTAAGATTGACATCCGCGTAGACAAGGAGATACGCCTCTACAGTCGCTCCGCCAAACTGCTGACAGCACACCCCGAGAACAGCTACCAGCTGGTGCTGGATGCCAACAAGCAGTACATCCTGCGCATCACCAATCCGCAACTGTTCTGGTCGGCCAGCAAATATCTGGTAGTACTGGTGAAATAAAAGTCTCCCCCGACCTCTCTTCGATGGAAGAGGTCGGGGGAAATTCTTAATATTTGAACGACGAACCTCCCAGGAACTCACGCAGGAGGGATGTCGGCGGAATCTGGTCGGCAGGAATGGGTCGGATGTATTTCAGGAATTTCAGCAGGCGATAGGCCTCGGCATACTCCTCACAGGTTTCCGACACCTGTTCCAGCAGAGGTTCGGCCTGTCCCTTGATGACTGCCAGTTCAAAGAGCATGGCACTGTTGAACATGGCGTCGGCATTTTCCTGGAAGGGGAATATCCACTTATCCTCTCCCCTCCTGACGCTGGGCCAGCGGCGAATGGTCTCCTGAGCCGACACGCCACGATACTTGTAGTCGCGGATGATGCGGCGCAACAGTCGGTTGTCCGTCGTCGGAACATAGTTGTGCGAATCGAGCAGAATGGTGGTCAACGCCGAAGCATAGACACGGAAAATCTGTTCGTCGGGTATGTCGCCCGTTAGTTCGGGATTCAGCGCATGGATACCTTCCACCACCAGCACCTCGTTGCCTTTGAGCCGCAATTTCTTACCGCTCATCTCACTCTTGCCTTTTTGGAAATTATAGCGAGGCAGTTCCACCTCATCTCCACGGAACAGCGCCTTCAGCTGTTTGTTCAGCAAGGGGAGGTTCAAGGCGTGCAGGTGTTCAAAATCATAGTCACCATTCTTGTCCTTAGGCGTCTTTTCACGATCCAGGAAATAGTCGTCGAGCGAGATGCCGACAGGATAGATGCCATTGACGGCCAACTGTACCGACAGTCGTTTACAAGTGGTCGTCTTACCACTGGACGACGGTCCGGCAATGAGCACCAACTTCACACCCTTGCTGTGGGCTATCTGGTCGGCAATCTGACTAATCTTCTTCTCCTGCAGGGCTTCACTAATCTGGATGAGTTCATTGGCATGTCCGCCGATGATGGCTTCGTTCAGGTCACCCACGGTACGCAGTCCGAGTATGTCCTGCCAGTCGTGGTGCTCCTGGAAAATGTCGAACATCTTGTCCTGGCGCATGAAGTGTTTCAGACGCGAGGGGTCATTCCTTGACGGGATGCGCAACAGGATACCGTGATACAGGTACTCCAGTCCGAAGAGGTGCAGCTGTGATGTGTTGGTCAGCAGGGCGCCATAGAAATAATCCTTGTAGCCATCCAAATCGTAATAGGTGGTATAGAGTCGGCCGATATTCTCCAACAGTTTGACTTTCGACAGACTGCCCAACTCACGGAACATGGCGATAGCCTCCTCGGTAGTGGCCTCGTAGCGGTGGATGTCCAGTTTGGCATCGATGAGCTGCTGCATGCGCTGACGCAAATCATTCACGTCGTCAGGGGTAATCTCAATCTGACGTCCGTGTTCGTCCAAGCGCTTGATGGTAACGTAATAGCCGTTGCTGACGGGGATATCAATGAACACCTTACAGTTCCACAGGTCGTGGGCTGCCTTGCAAAGCACGAAGAACAGCGTCCGCGTGTAGGTTCTGAGGGCACTGGGCGAATGCAGGTCCAGGAATTTTATGTCCTTACGCTTGTACACCCTGTAGTGCATACCTTCTACTTTATTGTTCACCTTGGCTGCTATCGGCCCATACTCCATCTGCAGCTTGCAGCGTTCGTACACCTCCTGCATGGTCGACCCCGCAGGTACTTCCACTACCTGCTCATTGTTACGGCAGCGTATCACTATTTTCTTCTCTTCCATAGTCATTTGTCTTAGGTTTCTGCTCGCAAAGATAAGAAGAATAAATGAAACGACAAAGATTTCAGCAGAAAAAAGAGCATAAACACTTTGGTATTTCGGAGAAAATCGCTAATTTTGCAACCAAATAATAACCTTTAATCCAACAACAGATGTCTATTTGGGTAATTTTTACGCTTCTGGGCTCGCTTGCGCTCCTCATGTACGGCATGAAATCAATGAGTGAGGCGCTGCAGAAAATGGCCGGTCCGCAATTGCGACACGTCCTCGGAGCCATGACCACCAATCGTTTTACTGGTATGCTGACAGGTACTCTGGTGACAGCCAGCGTGCAATCGTCAACAGCTACCACGGTGATGACGGTCTCGTTCGTCAATGCGGGACTGCTGACACTGGCACAGGCCATCTCGGTCATTATGGGTGCCAACATCGGCACGACGCTGACGGCCTGGATCATGTCGGCCGGTATGTCGTTTAACATCGGCGACCTGGCCTACCCTGCCTTTCTGGTAGGTATCATCCTGATTTATCAGAAGAAGCACCGTTATATCGGTGACTTCCTCTTCGGTCTGGCATTCCTCATCTTTGCGCTGGCCACGCTACGCGCCACCGGCACGGAGATGAAACTGGGCGAGAACCCTGCCGTGCTGAGTTTCTTTGCCTCGTTCGACCCGAATAGTTTCCTGACCACGCTGCTGTTCCTGCTATTGGGCGGCATCCTGACATTCTGTGTCCAGTCGTCGGCAGCAGTCATGGCCATCACGATGATTCTGTGCTCCAGCGGTGCACTGCCCATCTATCAGGGTATCGCGCTGGTGATGGGTGAGAACATCGGTACGACGGTGACCTCGAACCTCGCCGCCCTGTCGGCCAACACACAGGCTCGCCGAGCAGCCCTGGCCCACATGTTCTTCAATGTCTTCGGCGTCATCTGGATTCTCTTCGTCTTCCGTCCCTTCATCGATATGGTTTGCGGATGGGTAGGCTACGACGTGAATATGACCAAGGAACTGGCTGGTGAGCATGCCTTCCTGGCTAACGCCGCTAAGCTGAGCTTCGTCTTGGCAGCTTTCCACACGACCTTCAACGTGGCTAATACCTTTATATTAATATGGTTCATTCCGCAGATTGAGAGGTTCGTCTGCTGGGTCATCAAGCCCAAGAAGGTGGACGAGGAGGAGGACTTCCGCCTGCACTTCATTACTGCCGGCTTCATGAAGACTCCCGAGTTGTCCGTCCTGGAAGCTCAGAAGGAGATTCAGTCCTTTGCCAGCCGTATGCAGCGCATGTTCGGTATGGTTCGCGAACTGCTGACGCTGTCCAGCAGCACGACGGACAAGAAGGACAACCAGGCTGGCGACTTCAACAAGCTGTTCACCCGCATCGAGAAGTACGAGGGTATATCGGACAACATGGAACTGGAGATTGCCAAGTATCTCGACTCTGTCAGCGATGCCCACCTCAGTGACGACACGAAAGCTAAGATTCGTGCTATGCTGCGTGAGATCAGCGAGCTGGAGTCTATTGGTGATGCCTGTTACAACATGGCCCGCACCATCAGTCGCAAGTACAACGGCAAGCAGGACCACTTCATCGACAAGCAGTACGACCACCTGCACCAGATGATGGAACTCACCGACCAGTCGCTGACGGAGATGAACCGTCTGCTGGGCGGTCGCAAGGACTTGTACGACATCAACCGTTCGTTCAATATCGAGAACGAAATCAACAATTATCGTAACCAACTGAAGTCGCAGAACATCAACGACATCAACAACCACAACTACACCTACGCCGTCGGAACCATCTACATGGACATTATCAACGAGTGCGAGAAGCTGGGTGACTATGTCGTAAACGTCGTCGAGGCTCGTATGGGTCAGCGCCAGAAGAGTCTGTAGACCAATATTTCGATTCGTAAAACTAAACAACCTACTATGAAGAAGCTATCGCTAATACTGACGATATTGCTATCAACTTTAACTGCCTCTGCCCAGGTGACGACTTCGGGCATCACAGGTGAAGTGACCGATGCACACGAAACCATCATCGGTGCCACCATCAAGGCGTGCCACACGCCATCAGGTGCCATCTACTATGGTGTGACCAACGCGAATGGCGTCTACACCATTTCCGGTATGAAAGCCGGAGGTCCCTACGATATAGAGGTCTCGTACATCGGCTATGAGCCTGTCAAGTTCACCGATATACAGCTGGTGCTGGGTGAGAACACCATCATCAATGCCACCATCACCGAGAACGCCAGCCAACTACAGGAGGTTCAGGTGGTGGCTCCGAGTCGTAACACCATGCGTTCCGACCACTCCGGTGCTGTTACCAACATGAACCTCGAGCAGATTAGCAGCATACCTACCATCAGCCGTTCCATGACAGAGCTGATGCGCATGACGCCGCAGTCGAGCAGTGCCAGCGGTGTTGCCATCGGTGGCGGAAACTTCCGACAGTCGAATGTCACCATCGACGGTGCTTCGTTCAACAATGCCTTCGGACTGAGTCTGGGAGCAACACCCCTTCCTGGCGGCGGCACTCCAATCTCGCTGGACGCCCTGGAGCAGATGACGATTAGCGTCACGCCCTACGACGTTCGTCAGAGCGGTTTCACCGGCGGCGGTATCAATGCCATAACGCGCAGCGGTACCAACCAGTTCAAGGGCTCCGTCTACACCTACATCACGAGCACCAGCCTGAAGGGTAGCCGTGTAGGCGACACGTCGCTGGCTATCACCAACGGCCGCAACGACACCTATGGCTTAACTTTCAGCGGTCCTATCCTGAAGGACAAGCTGTTCTTCTTCGTCAATGGCGAGTTTGAGGACAACAAGACCACCGGTCCCTCATCCCGTGCCGGTGATGGCGGCAATACGTACACCAACACCAGTCGCCGTCCGCAGCTCAGCGAGCTGGAATCGCTGTCCTCCTATCTGCGCTCCAACTACGGCATCGAGACGGGCCCTTGGCAGAACTACAATGTCAAAGCCCCGGCCTACCGCCTATTGGCTCGCGTAGACTGGAACATCAACGACAACCATAAGTTCTATATTCGCTTTACCAAGGCCAAACGTAAATTGAGCAACCCTGCATCGGCATCGCGCTCCATTGGCGGCAACCAGTCTACTCCGATTTTCAACGGTCATCAGAACAACTTCGGCAGCAATACCAACTACGGCATGTCGTCGCTCTCCAGCCGCTACTATGCCGAGTACCGCTTTACGTCGTTTGCCGCTGAGTTAAACAGTAAGTTCGGTATTTGGCGCAATACGCTTCGCGGCACCTACTCGTTCCAGGACCAGCCACGCTCCAACGAATACGGCGAGAGCAATCCCGTCATTGAAGTTGTCATGAGCGACGGGCAGAATCACTTCCCCAGCTGGGCTTTGACGGGCGACCTGTACACCTACGGCAACCTGGCACAGACCAAGACCACCGTCATCACCGATGAGGTGAACGTCTCGCTGGGCAAGCACAATCTCTTTGCCGGTTTGCAGTATGAGCACAACTTTGCAGCCAACGGCTATGCACAGGCTGCTGCAGGTTACTATGCCTTCGAAGCTACGCAGGCTCAGGTGGATGCCCGCGACTGGGCATCGGTATTTAATGCTGCACCGCGTGTATTCGGAATCACCTATGGCAACAATCCTTCGCGATCTATGTTCACCGCTGAGATGAAGACCAACCAGTGGTCGTTCTACATACAGGACAACATCACCTTCAGCGACCACTTCCGCCTGTCGGCCGGTCTGCGCTTCGAGCTACCCTCCTACCCTTCGCTCAGCAACAACTACAACCCCGACTACTACGCCATTGATTTCGGTGGTCAGCACTTCCGCACAGACAACGTGCCAAGCAACAGCATCAGCTGCTCGCCACGTGTCGGCTTCAACTGGGACATCACCGGCAACCGCAACTTCATCCTTCGTGGCGGTACGGGACTCTTCGTCGGTCGCATACCGTTCGTCTGGCTTGTCTCTTCTGTCCTCAACTCAGGAATGGGACAAACCACCTATGTGGCCACCAACGCCAACGGCAAGGTGAAGCCCACACTGACTACCAGTCAGGAGAGCATGCTCAACCAGATTAACGCCACAGGAGGCTCCAGCAACCCTGCCGGTCCTACCATCTTGGCCGAAGACCTACGTATGCCTAAGACGTGGAAGACATCGCTGGCTTTGGATGTGAAGCTGCCGTACGACTTCGACTTCACCATCGAGGGTATCTACAGCAGAGATCTCAACCCCGTCGTTGTCAGCAACAAGGATATCTACTGGGACGGTAAGTCTACCATTGACCTGGGTCACGGCGATGTACGCCACAAGATGAGCTATTGGGATGCTAACCATTCAGCCTATGTGATGGAGAATGCCGGCACACGAGCCTACTATGCCTCGCTGAGCTTCCAGCTTCGCAAGAAGTTCGACTTCGGACTGGACCTCATGGCCAGCTACACGCTGTCACGAGCCAAGTCATACTCCGAGGGCATCGGTGACCAAGTATCGTCTGCCTATAGCAACTACCGCAACAGCATCCATGCTGTCAACGACAATGAGACAGGCTATGCCACCTACGTGGCTCCCAACCGCCTACTCGTGGCTGCCAGCTACAAGCTGAAGGAGGGCAAGCACTCTACATCGACCTTCAGCCTCATATACGACGGCTACCAATACGGTTTCCTGGGCGACTACTCGTACAGCCGCTACTCGTACACCTTCGGAAAGAACATCAACAGCGACCCGTCGGCACCCGGCAACCTGATCTACGTACCTGCCAGCCGCGAGGAGCTGAACAGCTGGAACTTTGTTGACAACGGCACAGTGAACGGACAAACCTACACCGCCGACATGCAGCGAGACGACTTCTGGGCATTCATTCAGCAGGACGACTACCTGAAAAACCGCACGGGTCAGTATGCTGAGCGTGGCGGTGCCAAGATGCCGTGGCACCATCAGCTGGACTTCAAGTACCTGCGTGACATGAGTTTCGAATGGGGCAAGCAGAAGCACACTCTGCAGTTGGGTGTTGACATCCTCAACCTGCCCAACTTCCTGTGTAAGGACTGGGGTGTCTTCAAACAGATTACCAGCAACGCACTGCTCGACTACTCGAACGGCAAGTACACCTACAACCTGGTGAACGGCGAGCGTCATACCACTACGTTCAAGAACTACGAGGACGCTGCCTCGACTTATCAGGTGATGTTCACCATCCGCTACATGTTCAATTAATACGCGCGTACCTTATATTTTATATATGAGAAAAATACTGTCTGCTGCGGCATGGGCCGTTATCATTTGGCTGTGCACTGGTTGCACAACGTCAGAGAAGCATTACGTCATCGGTGTTTCCCAGTGTTCCAAAGACATCTGGCGCGACAAGCAGAATGCCGAATTGCGCATGGGCACTTTCTTCAATGAGGGCGTAGAACTGCGCTTTGCAGCAGCTTATGACAGTGACGAGCGGCAGATAGAACAGATTGACAGTCTTCTGGACAGCGGCATCCAGCTGCTTATCGTAGCCCCCAACCAGGTGGCAACCATCTCGCCAGCCATTGACCGCGCCTACGATAGCGGCATACCAGTCATCGTCTTTGAGCGCAAAACCAACTCGAAGAAATATACCGCTTTTATGAGTGCCGACAACTACGAGATGGGGCACCAGATGGGACAATACATTGCGACACGTCTGAAGGGACACGGTCAGATAGTCGAAGTGATGGGACTCAAGGGCTCTTCGCCTGCCATCGAACGGCACAAAGGCTTTGTCGACGCCATAGCCGCCTATCCCGACCTTAAAGTGGTGGCTACGCTGCAAGGCGACTGGACGGAAGAAACTGCCTACGAAAAGACGCTTGAGTGGCGCCAGCAACATCCCGATGTAGCCGTCGACCTGGTCTTTGGCATGAACGACCGCTCAGCCACTGGAGCACGCAAAGCCTTCCTGGAAGTCAATAAAAGCGACAGCCGACAACCGCTCTACTGCGGCATTGACGGTCTGCCGGGCAAGGATGGAGGCATCCGCTTGGTGCGTGACTCTATCCTCGAGGCTTCTTACATCTACCCCACCTATGGCGACCGCCTACTGCAGTTGGCCATAGATATCCTGGACGGCAAACCCTACCAAAAGGAAATCCAGATGCAGTCGGCACTCGTTACCCACGATAACGCCAACGTGCTGCTCATGCAAACCGACGAGACACTGCGTCAGGGTGCCTATCTGGAGCAGTTGCACGAGAAAGCGGACAACTATCTTCACAAGCTTGACACCCAGCGCGCCATCACTTGGCTGGCCTGCGGTGTGATAGTCCTGCTCCTCGTCGTCATCGTCCTGCTATACCTCTACTACTTAGGCAAGGTCAACATGCGCCGCGAACGTGTGGTCAACACCCTGTGGAACCTCAAGTCGGAGGATATTGCCACTGAAGAATTGACAACAGGGAGCCAGCAACAAAAAGCTGACGGGAAAGAACCAACGGCTAACGGCCGACAATTAATAGTTGACAGCGAGGAGACTACTGCCGACAACCAAGAAGCAACTGGCGACAGTCAAGAGACAACTAGCGACAATCCAGAACCCTCGACGTCGTACTTCATCGCCCGGTTCAAAGAGGTTGTCGAAGCAAGTCTGGAGAATAGCGAGCTTAGCGTGGAAGATCTGGCAGCGAGCATGAATCTGAGTCGTGTACAGTTGTATCGCAAAGTGAAGAACATCACCGGTTCCACGCCCGTCGAACTGCTGCGCACAGCCCGTCTGAACCGTTCCTACCAGCTGCTGCTCACCACTGACCGCAGCGTCAGCGAGATAGCCTATCAGGTAGGTTTCACCGCCCCCAGCTATTTTACCAAGTGCTTCAAGGAAGCCTACGGCATGCTACCCGGCGAAGTGCGCACCCAGTAGCAGTCACCACCATCCTACTTCCTAAGTATGTGGTAACATACAAAAAAGCGGTAATGTCGTAGTGACGTTACCGCTTGATGATGTATAGAGAGAAGGATTAGACCTTGATCTCTACCTCAACACCGCTGGGGAGCTCGAGCTTCATCAGCGCGTCGACAGTCTTAGCAGTAGAGCTATAGATATCGATGAGGCGCTTGTAGTCGCTCAGCTGGAACTGCTCACGAGCCTTCTTGTTAACGAAGGTAGAACGGTTCACGGTGTAGATACGCTTGTGGGTGGGAAGGGGAATAGGACCGCTGATGATGGCACCAGTAGCCTTGACGGCCTTCACAATCTTCTCTGCTGACTTGTCCACGAGTTTGTGGTCGTAGCTCTTCAGCTTGATACGAATTTTCTGACTCATAATTCTAATTTACAATTTAACTATTTACTATTTACTTTTTATTTGCTGCTGCTAAAGAGTCATTTGCTCAGCGGCAGTGTTTTATGTGTAAGTGAAGAGCGGAAGCAAATTTTTCACTTTTCACTCTTCACTTTTCACTTCTTATACGAGGTCGGCACGGCCCTTAACTTCCTCCAGCACGGCCTTAGCCAAAGCTGAAGACAGAGGAGCGTGGTGATCGTACTCCATAGAGCTGGTAGCACGGCCGGAAGTGATGGTACGCAGAGCGGTCACATAACCGAACATCTCGGACAGGGGAACCTGTGCCTTGACGACGCGGGCACCGCTACGTGCCTCTTCCATACCTTCTACCTGACCACGACGCTTGTTCAGGTCACCGATAACGTCACCCATGTTCTCCTCGGGGGTAACGACCTCGAGCTTCATGATGGGCTCCATCAGTACGGGCTTAGCCTGAGCGCAGACTGCCTTGTAAGCCATCTGGGCTGCAATCTCGAACGACAGCTGGTCAGAGTCAACGGGGTGGAACGAACCATCCACAACGACCACCTTCAGTGAATCAACGGGATAGCCACCGAGGATACCATTCTTCATAGCTGCCTCGAAGCCCTTCTGGATAGAGGGGATGAACTCCTTGGGGATGTTACCACCCTTTACCTCGTTGACGAACTGAAGGCCACCGTTCTCCTTGATGTTCCAGTCGTCATCGACGGGACCAACGTTAACGATGATGTCAGCGAACTTACCGCGACCACCAGACTGCTTCTTGTAAACCTCACGGTAGCCCATAACGGTCTTGGTGATGGCCTCCTTGTAGTTAACCTGGGGCTTACCCTGGTTACACTCTACCTTGAACTCACGACGCAGACGGTCGATGATGATGTCGAGGTGGAGCTCACCCATACCGCTGATGATGGTCTGACCACTCTGCTCGTCGGTACGAACGGTGAACGTCGGGTCTTCCTCAGCCAACTTAGCCAGACCGTTGTCCAGCTTGGCAACGTCGGCCTGAGACTTAGGCTCTACGGCGATAGAAATCACAGTGTCGGGGAAGGACATAGACTCCAGTACGATGGGCTTCTCCTCGTCGCAGAGGGTATCACCAGTACGGATATCCTTGAAACCTACACCTGCACCGATATCACCAGCGTCGATAGACTCCATGGGAATCTCCTTGTTGGAGTTCATCTGGAACAGACGGCTGATGCGCTCCTTCTTGCCAGAGCGGGGGTTGTAGACGTAAGAACCGGCCTTCACGCTACCAGAGTAGACGCGGAAGAATACCAGACGGCCCATATAGGGATCGGTGGCAATCTTAAAGGCCAGAGCAGAGGTGGGCTCGTCCTCGCTGGGCTTGCGACCCTCTTCCTCGTCGGTGTTGGGGTTGGTACCCATCACCATCTCCACGTCAACGGGAGCAGGCAGGAAAGCGCAAACATAGTCCAGCAGGGGCTGAACACCCTTATTCTTATAAGAAGAACCGCAAATCATAGGAGTGCAGGCCATCGAGATGGTACCCTTGCGGATAGCTGCGATGATTTCCTCCTCGGTGATGCTGCTGGGATCGTCAAAGTACTTCTCCATCAGAGCCTCATCGTACTCAGCAGCAGCCTCGAGCAGCTTGTTGCGCCACTCGTCGCACTCGTCAGCCAAGTCAGCGGGGATGTCCTCAACATCATACTCAGCGCCCATGGTCTCGTCGTGCCACAGGATAGCCTTCATCTTGATGAGGTCAACAACACCCTTGAAGTTCTCCTCAGCACCGATGGGAACCTGAATCACAACCGGGTTTGCACCCAGGATGTCCTTCATCTGCTGAACAGTCTCGAAGAAGTCAGCACCAGAACGGTCCATCTTGTTGACGTAACCGATACGGGGAACGTTGTACTTGTCAGCCTGGCGCCATACGGTCTCAGACTGAGGCTGTACGCCGTCAGCTGCAGAATAAGTAGCAACAGCACCGTCCAGTACGCGCAGTGAGCGCTCAACCTCAGCGGTGAAGTCAACGTGTCCCGGAGTGTCAATCAAGTTAATCTTGAACTCCTTACCGTTCCATTTCCAGTTACAAGTGGTGGCAGCAGAGGTAATCGTAATACCACGCTCCTGCTCCTGGGCCATCCAGTCCATGGTAGCAGCGCCATCGTGCACCTCACCAATCTTGTGGGTCTTACCTGTGTAGAACAGAATACGCTCAGAAGTGGTGGTCTTACCGGCATCGATGTGAGCCATGATACCAATGTTGCGGGTCAAATGTAAATCGCGGTTTGCCATTTCTTTATCCTTTTACTTTTTTACCTTAGTTACCATTAGAAACGGAAGTGAGCAAATGCACGGTTAGCCTCGGCCATGCGGTGCATATCCTCCTTACGCTTGAAGGCACCACCCTGGTTGTTGTAGGCATCCATGATCTCAGCAGCCAGCTTGTCAGCCATAGACTTACCGCTACGCTTGCGGGCAAAGCTAATCATGTTCTTCATAGAGATGCTCTCCTTGCGGTCGGGACGAATCTCAGTAGGCACCTGGAAGGTAGCACCACCGATACGACGGCTCTTTACCTCTACCTGAGGAGTGATGTTGTCGAGGGCCTGCTTCCAAATCTCCAAGGAAGACTTCTCCTCGTTCTGCATCTTGGCCTTGACGGTCTCAAGGGCATTGTAGAAAATCTCGTACGAAATGGACTTCTTGCCATCGTACATCAGGTGGTTCACAAACTTCGACACTTTCTTGTCGTTGAAGACTGGATCGGGAGTCGTTGAAGACTGGATCGGGAAGGATCACTCTCTTCTTAGGTTTTGCTTTTCTCATTTTTGTTGTTTGAATTTAATGTCTGCTTGGGGCTGTTTTTTCTACGTCTTCAACGCTCACGCATGAGCATTTACTCAACCTGTCTTTAACAATTCTCCAGCAAAACGGTTATTTTCTTTTATTGAAGGCTGTGCGGCAGAACCGCACAGCACAATCCTTACGGCTTTCTAACCCTCTCCGGTTATTACTTCTTAGCCTTAGGACGCTTAGCACCGTACTTTGAACGGCGCTGGGTGCGGCTTGCTACACCAGCGGTATCAAGCGTACCGCGAACGATGTGGTAACGTACACCGGGAAGGTCCTTGACACGACCGCCACGAACCAGCACGATGCTGTGCTCCTGCAAGTTGTGTCCCTCTCCGGGGATGTACGAGTTAACTTCCTTCTGATTAGTCAGACGAACA
>ONQT01000043.1 GCA_900320045.1 uncultured Prevotellaceae bacterium
GAGGTGAAGCGCGTGACCAGTGCGGATGACGCTGAGGTGGAGGAAGGCGATGGTGAGAACCAATCGACCGAGAACCAAGGAACTACGGGTGGCGGAAACCAGGGCGGTGACAACCAGGGTGGCGACGACAGTCAGGGTGGCAATACCGGCACTATAACTCCCGGCGGAACTGACGAAAACTAAGGCGTAAAGAGTGCCCCACAAGGGGCCTCTTTTCTAGTGAAAAGTGAATAGTGAATAGTGAAAAGTGAAGACTGAAGGCTGATGGCTGAAGGCTGAAGTAAGAAGTAGCGTATGAAGAAGAATCGATTGATTGAGGTGGCGGTGAAGGTGATAGTAGCCGCTCTCACAGCTTTCCTGACGGCACTGGGAACCACCTCGTGCATGGGACACGGACCGTTCTAAAAAGATTAAAAATGAAAAAGCGGAGTGACCGAAAAGGTTGCTCCGCTTTTTTACACGCGACATTGATGTCGCTCGCAAAACGTAACCATATCCTCCGACGAATCCCTTCAGGTGAAGTTGGTAATTGGTATTCTTTGTTGCCATAACTTTTTCGATTATGGCACACGAATCAAAGAGTCCCCTGATTCTTGCCGGCCCCGGCTGGCTCCACATCTCTTGGAGTCCCTTCACCCCACCCCATCACTACATCAGAATTGGCTACTACAAATAAAAATCTGCCAACACACTCACGGCATGTTGGCAGTACAAACGAGAGATTTTTCCAAAAAAGTTTGTACATTTCATAATTATTCCTTATCTTTGCAAACGAAAACATTGAAACACGAATATTACAACATCATGAACAAGCATAAAAATGCCCCCCCCACACACCGGCCGTAAGTAGTGCATTTATGTTGTTTTCGGTGCACTTTGTATCGAATAACGTGAGACGTGTCTGTAACCCTTCAGAGGAGAGTACAGCCACGTCTCGCAACGTTTTGATGTGTCTCTACCTAACTAACTATTACTCCTAAAAACCTTTTCGAGGATGAATGAAAATTTAGAAAACCGTGATGAAAAGATAGTGAACATGCTAATGGGTTCATACGACGCATTTGTGAGAGTGTTTGCTTATATGGTAGGAGAACTGTCGAAGTCGCTGCCCAATAGTGACTTCATGTGTAAATCGGCCAATGAACTGCTGCCGACAGCCAACGAACTGCTCTCCACGATGCAGAAGTATGAAGGCTACGAAAAGCTCATATCGGAAGCCACATCACAACTGCTGGATGAACTGTGCACGTCAGACAACGAGAAGTTCGAGAACATACAACGTCTGGGGCTGCTACCGCTGATAAACAAGATGCGAATGTACCGGGAACTGATTATGACCGTGAAACGGCAAAAGTGAAAATACTGCAAAAAAAAATATAGACATGAAACAGTGCAGGGCATGCGGAATGATTTACTCCGACAACCTGAGGCGATGTCCTCGTTGCCGCAGTTTCTCACGCAACGACAACGTATCACTTTTTACGTTGATACGTCACAATATCTTTTTTGTCATTATATTATTGATTGTTATTATACTACTATGGATCGCAAGTATTTCATAATTATATGGCTTTTAATGGAGAATAATGTATTATCACTTCAATGGATAGCAAGCGTGCTAAACAATTGAAGAACAAATGAAGGATCAAAAAGACCTAACACGCACCAGCCGCGAAGGAAACGTGCTGTGTTATTATCTCATTAGCGATGTCGAGCAAGTATACTCGATGAAAGGGGTAGCAAGTGTGCTGCCCAGGAATATTTTCTACTTTACAGAATAACTAAGTATCAAAGAGACTAAAAATTTTCCGTACCAGCTGCGAAGCTCGTACGGTTTTTTATTTGCCCGCTACACAAAAATTCCCGCAACTTCCAAAGAAATCGCAGGAAAAAATCTAAAAGCGGATATTCATCCTATATGTCCTTTTTTACTTCACTTCTTTCTTCAGCCCATAGGCATCGCGGTTTTAGGGGTTAGACAATGTTTTCGGCTACAAAGATAAATAATTATTACGAACGGCGCAAACTTTTGTCACATTTTGTTGGATAATATAGTGAAAGTGCGTATAAAAGTTACCAGCGGTGGGTGTACTGGGGCCAGAGGCACTGGCGGTAAAGACGGTAGTCGTCGAGCAGGCGATAGGAACAGGAAAGAAGTCGCAAGCGAGATGACTGCAAGCGAGCGGAAGGCCCCTGGAGGGCGGTGCGCTGGCCAAGGACGGTGAAGGTGTAGCGGGACTCGTTGTTCTGGAAGTCGCGCAGGATGTAGGTCAGGTGGTAGGGGCGCTCTTCGGTGAAGTGGACGTAGCCCTGGCGGATGTCGGTGTGGAGGATGGGCAGGCGCAGGCCGTCCTCGCAGTAGGACTTCATGTACCAGACACGGGTGCGGCGCCAGTGGTCGTAGTCGCCCCAGCGGTTGACCTCGGGCTGGCAGGAGACGGGAATGCTGTCGACATCGGCACGGAACACCTCGCGGCCGTCGACGAGCAGCTGGGTGTGGCGGATGCCGTAGTGGTTGTAGGTGGCTTCGCTGTAGTCGTCGGCCCAAAGGGCGAAGCCTACCCTGCCCCACGCGGTAAATTGCCTTTGAACGCTGAACGTAGACCGTTGCACCTTCTGGTCGCCGGCTCCGAAGCCGAAGGTCTGCTTGCTGCTGTCGCCGTTGAAGACGCCTTCGCCCGGCACGGGAACGGCCATGAAGGAGTGAGCCTGCGGTGCCACGCTGTCGGCGACGAGGTGTCCGAGGAACTCGAGGGGGTCGCGCATGGCCCAGGTCTTACTGTTGTGTATCTCGAGGTGCAGGTGGGGCCCTGTGGAGTTGCCGGTATTGCCGCTGATGGCGATGAGATCGCCGGCACGGACGGGGAACTTGTCGGCGGGAAAGAAGAGCGACAGCGTGTCCTTAGGGCCGGTGCGTTGCAGCTGGGCCTCGTAGGCGTCGGCAAAGCGCTTCAGATGGCAGTAGACGCTGGTGTTGCCGTCGGGATGGCTGACGTAGATGGCGTTGCCGAAGCCATACATGTTGACGGTGAGCCGGCTGACGTAGCCATCGGCGACGGAGAAGATGTGCTTGCCCTCCTGGTTGCCGGTCTTGACGTCGATGCCGCCGTGGAAGTGCCAGGGTCGCGGCTCGCCGAAGTTGCCCGCCAGCACGATGTCGTAGTCGACGGGAGAGACATAGTCAATATTAGAATTGCCGACAGGCTCGGATTCACCAGAACCACAGCCTGTCAGCAAGAGAAAACAGCATGCAAGAAATCCCTGTCTCAGCATGCCTTAAAACTCATATCAAGACCCTTGACGGAGTGCGTCAGGGCACCCACGGAGATGTAGTCGACGCCCTGCTCGGCATAGTCGCGGATGGTGTCGAAAGTGATGCCTCCGCTGGATTCCGTCTCGTAGCGACCGGCAATGATGTCGACGGCCTTCTTGGTGTCGGGCACGCTGAAGTTGTCGAGCATGATGCGGTCTACGCCGCCGTGGTCGAGCACCTGCTGCAACTCGTCGAAGGAGCGGACCTCAATCTCAATCTTCAGCTGGAGGTTCTTCTCTTTCAGATAGTTATGGCAGCGGTTGATGGCATTGACGATGCCGCCGGCGAAGTCGACGTGGTTGTCCTTGAGCAGGATCATGTCGAACAGTCCGATGCGGTGGTTGCAGCCTCCGCCAATCTTCACGGCCTGCTTCTCGAGCATGCGCATGCCGGGGGTTGTCTTGCGGGTGTCGAGCACGCGGGTCTTGGTGCCCTTCAGCCGCTGGACATACTGGTCGGTCATGGTGGCAATGCCGCTCATGCGCTGCATGATGTTGAGCATGAGTCGCTCGGTCTGCAGCAAGGAGCGCACGCGACCGGTGACAATCATGGCGATGTCGCCCTTCTTGACGCGCGTGCCGTCCTGCATGAGCACCTCGACCTGCATGTCGGGGTCGAAGCGGCGGAACACTTCCTTGGCGACCTCGACGCCGGCCAGGATGCCGTCTTCCTTGATGAGCAGACGACTCTTGCCCATGGCGTCCGCGGGGATGCAGCACAAGGTGGTATGGTCGCCGTCCCCGATGTCCTCTGCAAACGAGAGGTCGATGAGCCGGTCGACGAGTTCCTCGACGTTGATGTCGAAGTTGGGTCTCATGTAATCTACGGTCAACATAATATTTCGATTTAGTTAAAACAAGGTTCTTTCATTTATTCCGTTAATTCTTCGTCTGGTCGCGGAAGAGATACACGCCGACGCCCAGGCGCAGACCGTAGCTGGAGTAGTCGAACTTCTTGGTGGAGATGTCGAAGTACAGCTCGGGTTCGAAGGTCACCGTGCGGCTGATAAAGAAGGCGTAGCCCACCTGCACGCCGGGTACGAAGTCGTTGAAGCTGGCGCAGCTCTCCTCGCCGGCAAACGTTCCACCGTGACGATACTTCAGGTCGGCACCGAGGAAGAGTCCGTTCTGGGCGATGTAGTAACGACCGCCGGCACCCAGCTGGAAGCCGTCGTCGGCACCCTTCAGATGCTCATAGCCTACCTGTGCCGTCAGCATGATGTCCTCGAACAGCAGATAGCCCACCTTGGCGTTGAGTCCCAGATGGAACTTCTTGGCCTGACTGCTGATGTCGAAACCAGAGACGGAAGCACCTAAATAACCCTTACCCTGCTCGAACTGAGCGTTTGCAGCCACCGTCATGAGCATGGCTACAGCAAATAATGCAATTTTCTTCATCATATTACCTTAATTATTAGTTATTAATGTTTTTTTCTTTACGATACCACACGCAGAACCACACCACAGCCGCCAGCAGGCAGATACCGCCCAGCACATAGGACAGCGTCTCGGGCAAGCCGAAGGCCTGCTTGGAGATAAAGAGGAACGTGGTGCAGACACAGGTCATGAACAAGGCCGGAATGAGCGTGATGACAAACGGCTTCTTGTGGCGCACCAGGTAGACCGTCACCGCCCACAGCGTAAAGACGCTCAGCGTCTGGTTGGACCATCCGAAGTACTGCCAGATGGTATTGAAGCCGTCGGGGTTATTCATCTGCCACATGAGCATGGCGATAGATGCGGCAAAGAGAGGTACACAGACATAGAGACGCTTCACGATGGGTCGCTGGTCAATCTTGAGCCACTCGGCCACAATCAGGCGACAGGAGCGGAAGGCTGTATCGCCGCTGGTGATGGGAGCTGCCACCACACCCAGCATAGCGAGGATGGAACCAAACACGCCCAGCCAGTCGCTGCACACCAGATGAACCACGGCAGGAGCCGAGGTGTAGAAGCCCTTGTCGGCACCTGCTATCTGCTCGTAGCCGGGAGTGTTGCCGTCGTAGAAGAACCACATGGCGACGGTTGCCCAGATGAGGGCGACGACACCCTCGGTAATCATGGCACCGTAGAAGACGGGGCGCGCCATGCGCTCGCTCTTCAGACAACGGGCCATCAGAGGGGTCTGTGTGCCGTGGAAGCCGCTGATGGCACCACAGGCAATGGTGATGAACAAGGCGGGGAAGATGTTGTCCGTCCACTTCTCGGGCTGGGCCTCGGCGCCCATGTTATAGAAGTTCGTCCACAACTCCGGCAGCTGCGGCATCTTCACATACAGCACCACCATCAGCGCGACAGCCATGAAGAGCAGCGAGAAGGCAAAGAGCGGATAAATCTTGCCGATAATCTTATCGATGGGCAGCATGGTGGCGATGATGTAGTAGCAGAAGATGATAACAACCCACATCATGGTGTCGCCACCGATGGAGTGCAGGATTTCTGCGGGCGAATAGACAAATACAGTGCCCACCATGGTGAGCAGCACGATAGAGAACGCCACCATGATTCTTCTGGAACCGTTGCCCAGATAGCGCCCGATGAGTACAGGCAAGGCTGCACCGCCGTGGCGCATGGAGAGCATGCCGCTCAGATAGTCGTGGGTAGCACCGGCAAAGATGCATCCCAGCACAATCCACAGATATGATACAGGACCGAACTTGGCACCCATGATGGCACCGAAGATGGGACCGGTTCCGGCAATGTTAAGAAATTGAATCATAAAGACCTTCCAGTTAGGAAGTACCATGTAGTCCAGACCGTCAGCCTGGGCAACGGCAGGAGTCTCGCGGTCGTCAGGGCCAAACACCTTCTCGACAAAGCGTCCGTAAAGCACATAGCCCACCAAAAGGGCGATAAGACTCAAAGAGAATGTGATCATATTATATACTTATTTAAAATCTTCGTGCAAAGGTAGCAAAAAAATATGAATAAAGCACGAAGAATACTGAAATATTTTCGTACCTTTGCACACAAAATGAAACGAACAGTAGTTTTTCTCCTTCTTTTGGCCACTCTTTCGGCCTTTTCACAACCCAAACACGAGGTTCGTGCCGTATGGCTCACCGTTCTTGGCAATCTCGACTGGCCCACGGGCAGCACCCTTGACGGCGAGGACGCCACCGCCCAGCAGCAGGAGCTTGTCAACATCCTGGACCGGCTGAAGGCTATCAACGTCAATACCGTTCTGCTACACACCCGCATTCGCGCCAACACCATCTATCCCAGCAACATAGAACCCTGGGCACCCTATCTCTCCGGCCGTCCCGGACGCGACCCGGGCTACGACGCCCTGCAGTTTGCCATTGACGAGTGCCACAAGCGTGGCATGGAGCTGCACGCCTGGGTGGTCACCATCCCCATCGGCAAATGGAAAAGCCACGGTTGCCAGCAGCTCAGGCAACGCTATCCATCATTGGTGAAGCACATCGGCGAAGAGGGCTACCTGAACCCCGAGGACAGTCGCACGGCCGACTACCTGACGGACATCTGCGAGGAAATTACGCGCCGCTACGACATCGACGGCATCCATCTGGACTACATCCGCTACCCCGAAACCTGGAAGGGCCGCAAGAATCCAGACAACATTACACGCATCGTCAGAAGCATTCACGACAGGGTAAAGTATTACAAGCCGTGGGTGAAGTTAAGTTGCTCGCCCATAGGAAAATATGACGACTTGAGTCGCTATCCGTCTCGCGGTTGGAACGCCCACCGAACAGTAGCACAAGACGCGCAGGAATGGTTGCGGCAAGGACTGATGGACCAGCTCTACCCAATGATGTACTTCAAGGAGAACAACTTCTACCCCTTTGCCATCGACTGGCAGGAGAACAGCTATGGCCGCACCATCGTCAGCGGACTGGGCACCTACATGCTGCATCCGCAAGAGCGCAACTGGTCGCTGAGCGAGGTGAAACGCCAGCTGAACGTCACCCGTCACATCGGCGTGGGACATTGCCACTTCCGCGCTCGCTTCCTGCTGAACAACGTCAAGGGCATCTACGACTACATGCGACACTTTGACAGTCATCCGGCGCTGACACCCCCCATGATATGGGAACGGAATGTGGCTCCCGACGGTCCCTCCACGCTGCAGGTAGTCCGCACGCCACAAGGCGACCGGCTGACGTGGAGCGGTGCGCGCGACTATAGCGACGGCCCATACCTTTTATATAATATATATGCATCGGCCAACGAACCCGTAGACATCAGCAATCCCGCCAACCTCGTGGCGACACGCTATATGCACACCACCCTCACCATGCCCGCCAAGTCGGCACAAGTGGCCACGGCCACGGCACAAGGAATCACAGTATCGTTGCAGACTGACGCACCCGCAAAACTGCACTATGCCGTGACAGCGCTGGATCGCTACGGCAACGAGAGTGCACCGGCTCGCGAACAGGGAGCTACAGCCTCCGGACACTATGTCTCAGCCGTGCTGCTGCCCAACGACGGACTGTACCTCAACACGCCCTGTCAGCCGCTCGATGCCCGTCTGCTGCAGATTTGCGACCTCCAGGGCCGCGTGGTCTTCACCTGTCTGTACAAGCCGCAGATTAGCATCGCCCTGTTGCGCGACGGCATGTATATCCTGAAATCGGTCAACAAAAAGGGCGTTACGCACCGCCTGGGCCACTTCATCATCAAACGTAAAGACTGAATTAGAAGCAGAAGGTTGCATATTTGCAATTATAAAGAACACTATTCGTTAATTTTGTCAGTATTTTAAGAATTAAACCGTTAATTTCTAACGCCCGTTAAGCAACGAGCGCGAAGTGTTAAATTGCGACAAAAACATACGACAAATTGTCAGATTAACGAAAAATGACCCTATATTTGCACTCGAAATCGGCGAGCGGGCTGCTTGACGCACCTGCAACCAGCGAGTAAGAATATAGTATTAACACATTAAACGTTGAAAAGAAATATGAAAAAGATTGTAAAGAGCTTTGTACCGGTGATGTACCTCATGTTCATCGCCTTCTCGGCAGCCAGCTGCAACAAGACGCAGGCTGCTCCGGCTGTTCCGGCAGGACAACCAGTAGACCTCACCTACGCAGCAGAAAAGTCGCTGCCGGCAGTAGTATACATCAAGTCCGTCACCAACTCGAAGGTGCAGACGGTTGAGTACAGCGACCCCTTTGAAGACTTCTTCAGCGACCCCTTCGGCGGCTTCTTCGGACGCGGACAGGGTAACAACGGCACCCGCAAGCGTCAGGTACAGACCCCGAAGCGCGCAGCAGCCGGAAGTGGTGTCATCATCTCGGCCGACGGCTACATCGTCACCAACAACCATGTGGTAGACGGTGCCGACGAGTTGACGGTAACGCTGAACGAGAACTCGAAGGAATACTCGGCACGCATCATCGGTGCAGACAAGGCCACCGACCTGGCACTCATCAAGATTGACGCCAAGAACCTGCCCGCCATCGTTATTGCCAACAGCGACGACGTGAAGGTGGGCGAATGGGTGCTGGCCGTAGGAAACCCCTTAGGACTGAACAACACGGTCACCGCAGGTATCGTCAGCGCCAAGGCTCGCACCATGGGACAGGGTGTCAGCTCGATGATTCAGACCGATGCTGCCATCAATCAGGGCAACTCAGGCGGTGCGCTGGTTAACACCCGCGGCGAGCTGATTGGCATCAACGCCATGCTGGCTTCACCCACAGGCTCGAACATCGGCTACGGATTCGCCATTCCGACCACCATCGTCAAGAAGGCCGTCGAGGACTTCAAGAAATACGGTACCTACCAGCGCGCCATGATCGGCATCAAGGGTAGCGACGTCAACGCCTACGTGGACATGGAGAAAGAGAAGGGCAACGAGGTTGACCTGGGCACCATGGAAGGTATCTATGTCGCCGAAGTGGTCGAGGACGGTGCCGCTGCCGACGCTGGTATCCAGAAGGGCGACGTGCTGACCAATGTGGACGGACAGAAGGTGAAGCAGTTCGGCGACTTGCAGGGCATCATCGCTCAGAAGCGCCCGGGCGACAAGATTACCGTGAAGTTCCTGCGCAACAAGAAGGAGAAGTCCGTCACGCTGACGCTGAAGAACGAACAGGGCAACACGAAGGTGGTGAAGAATGCTGACGTAGACGTGTTGGGCATCGACGTTCGACCCGTCACGGAAAGCCAGAAGAAGCAGCTGGAAATCAGCTACGGCCTGGAAGTGCTGAAGGTGAACGGCGGCAAGATGAAGGAAGCCGGTGTTCCCAAGGGATTCATCATCCAGCGTGTCAACGACGACGCCATGAAGTCGTTCGACGACCTGCAGGAGGCTGTCAAGAAAGCCAGCGCGTCGAAAGACCAGATGCTGGTCATCCGCGGACTCTTCCCCACAGGCAAGCTTGGAGGATTCGTGGTGTACCTGCAGAATGAATAGACGATGGGCTATTAGCTAAAGCTAAGGGCTAAAATCGAAAAGCGAAGAGCTAAAAGTAAAAAAGTAAGCTATTTTTTTGGTCATTCCGAAAAAATAGCTTACTTTTGCAAGCTGACTACAAAACTAATACGGCATGAGACAACTGAAAATCACAAAATCCATCACCAATCGCGAAAGCGAGGCGTTGGAGAAATACTTGTCAGAAATAGGACGCGAAGAGCTGCTGAGTTCTGACGAGGAAGTAGAATTGGCTCAACGTATTCGCAAAGGAGACAGCAAGGCTCTGGAACGTCTGACAAAGGCTAACCTGCGTTTTGTCGTTTCGGTGGCCAAGCAGTATCAGAATCAGGGATTATCCCTACCCGACCTCATTAACGAGGGTAACCTGGGACTCATCAAGGCGGCTGAGAAGTTTGACGAGACACGAGGCTTCAAATTCATATCCTATGCCGTCTGGTGGATTCGTCAAAGCATCCTGCAGGCTATTGCCGAACAGAGCCGTATCGTGCGACTGCCGCTGAACCAGGTGGGCTCGGTTAACAAGATTAACCGCATGCTCAGCAAGTTTGAGCAGGAAAACGAGCGCAGGCCGTCGGTGGACGAGATTTCTGAACAGACCGACCTGCCACAGGATAAAGTCGGCGAAGCCATGCTGGCCAGCAACCGCCACGTATCGGTGGACGCCCCCTTCGTCGACGGCGAGGACAACTCGCTGCTGGACATTCTGGTCAACGACAATGCGCCGATGGCCGACAGACAGCTGGTGGTGGAATCGCTGCGGACGGAGATTGACAGCGTGCTGAAGATTCTCACAGAGCGGGAACGCCGCGTAGTAACAGCATTCTACGGCATCGGACAACCGGAAATGACACTCGAAGAGATTGGCAACAAATATGGTCTGACGCGCGAACGTGTACGACAAATCAAGGAAAAGGCTATTCGTCGGCTTCGCGGCTACACGAAGAACGAAATCCTGAAAGCCTATCTGGGAGAGTAAGGAGGTAAAACCTCACCCCAACCTCCCCCAAAGAGAGGGAGTTAGAAGCGAGAAATAATAAGGTAAAAAGTAATATTAACAAAATATGTCACAAATGAAGTCATTGAAGTATCTGGCCGTTGCTCTGTTGGTCGCTTTGGCAACAGGCGCAGAAGCCAAGAACATACAAGTACCCCATCTCTATATGTTCGGATTCTCCGCATCTTTCCAGGATTCCACCCTGTATTTTACAGACATTCAGGACATTCCTGGCGCCTGGATAGACAAGAAGACCAAATTCCTGAAAGAGCGCGAAAACTATTCGTATCAGCTCAAGAACTACCTGACGGAGCAGGGACAACCCAACCGCGTCTGCATGGTCATCTTCTCTACCAAGAAAGCCAAGGCCGAGAAGAAATACAACAAGCTGCTGAAAAGGTATTCGAGCAACACCAAGAAGAAGAAAAAGAATAAAAAGAAGCACGCCGTCTCTACCGCCTTCGACATCAAGTATATCAGTCAAGACGAATTCAAGTTCGAGCGCGTCGATATCCAGGAGGAGGAACAGCCGCAGCAATCACAACCGCAGCAGCAATAATCAAGGGTTGTTGGCCTCGAATAGTTGCATGCGCTCCTCCAGCTGGGCATATTGATGGTCCTCGATGAAGGAAGTGCAGACACGCAGGCCCTCCTGATGAGAACCTGTCGTTATCAGACAGATAGCTGAAACACCATAGTACATCAACTCCTTGGCCAGCTCACCGCTGGTCATTTTCTTATAGCCGATGGTAAAATAGAAGCCGTCAGCAACAGGCACGTCCAAATCCTTGTCATAGACAATATGGAATCCGTGGCGGCAGAAAATCTCCTTTAGCTTATGAGCACGCTCGCCATAGACGCTGACCTCCTTGCGGAAATCATATTCACCATCGGTAGCGGCCTTCAGCATAGCTGCCAGAGCAAACTGAGCACTATGGCTGGTACCGCTACTCAAGGCATAGAGCATGCGGGTTGAGAAGACCAGACCGAAGGGCAAGCCCTCGTAGCGCGCAGCCAAATCGTCGTAGTGGCGGTGGAACAGCTTGTCGGAAATACAAACCACGCCGATACGCTCGCCGGCATAGCTGAAAGCCTTCGAGCCGCTGATGAGCAACATGCAATTATCGGTATAGCGACCTACCGTAGGCTGATAAGGCGGCTGGAACGGCACGCTGAGATTCTGGCGGAAGTCCATGGCGAAGTAAGCCAGATCCTCCATCACAATAGCGTCGTATTTGGTGGCCAGCTGACCAATAGCCTGCAACTCCTGCTCGTTCAGACAAATCCAAGAGGGATTATTGGGATTAGAGTACACGATAGCGCAGATATTGCCGTTCTTCAGATAGCTCTCCAACTTCGGACCGAGTTTCTCGCCGCGGAAGTCATAAACATCAAAAGTCTCATACTTCACACCCATCACCTGCAACTGCATCTTCTGCACGGGGAATCCCGGGTCAATGAACAGCACGGTATCTCTGCGCTTGTCAGCCTGAGAACAGGTAAGGAAAGAAGCAAACGTTCCCTGCATGGAACCGGTTACGGGAACACAACACTCGGGAGCGACATCCAGTCCGATGAAAGCCTTCACAAAACGCGAGGCTTCCTGCTTCAACTGCGGAGCGCCCTGAATATCGGGATAGGAATGGGCGATACCTGCCTGCAAAGCCTTAATCTGGGCGTCAACACCCACCTGGGCTGCAGGAAGACCGGGAATACCCATCTCCATCTTGATAAACTCCACCCCACTCTCCTTTTCCGCCTTTGCAGCCACTTGCTTCACTTCGCGGATGGTGGCTTTTGCAAAGTCGTTGATGCCTAAATCGGCTATCAGTTTGTCAATTATTTCTCTCTTAATAGGTGTTTCCATTTCTGCGGTAGCAAATTCTTCACTCTTCACTATTCACTCATCACTTAGAACAGGCTGCGCCTATCCCTAACGCCTTGATATTGGCTTCGACAATGGCCTCGCCCTTACGACCGAAAACGCGACGAATGGCATCCTCCAGCTTATCGTATTCGATGCCTAACGCCTTCTGGGCAGCACCCAGCAAAATGACGTTAGCCGAGCGGGGAACGCCGGCATCCTTTGCCTTCTGTTCAATATCGACAAGAATCACATGAGGAAGACTTTCTAAGTCTTTCTTAATCGTCTCAAACTCAGGATAATTTGGAATATTTACAAAAGGAGTACTTGACGTGATAATCCAACCATCTTTAGCGAGGAAAGGCAGGTAGCGAAGTGCCTCCATGGGCTCCATCGAAATGATGACATCAGCCCCTCCCTTCGGTATCAAATCGCTTTGGATGGGGTCGCTGGAAATGCGCAGGTTCGACTGCACATCACCACCACGCTGTGACATACCATGAACCTCGGCCTGCTTGATGTATAGGTTCTCCTTCAGAGCGGCCTCGCCGATGATGGTGGCAATGGAGAGGATACCTTGTCCTCCCACACCGCAAAGTATGATGTCTGTCTTCATTATTTACTATTTGACGATTTACAATTTGACAATTTATTTGAGAAATATTCTCTTATTTTTTCTCCGCAGATGCTTTCTTCTGCTTCAAGTGACGCTGTAAAGTCTGCATACATTCTCGACGGGGAATGATGACACTCACACCATGATAGTTCAGCTCGTCATTGATGGTCTTCTTAATCTCATCCATGTTCTTGGGCAGGGGAACAACGACCTTCAAGTGCTCGTCGCTGACGCCTAAGCCACGGCAGATGGCCTCAAACTTGTTGGTGCCGGCAGAATCCTGTCCTCCCGTCATAGCGGTGGTCAGGTTGTCTGAGATAATTACGGTAATATCGGCATTCTCATTGACGGCATCCAAGAGTCCTGTCATACCCGAGTGGGTGAAAGTTGAGTCGCCAATGATGGCAACGGCAGGCCATTGACCGGCATCCGAAGCGCCCTTGGCCATCGTGATGGAAGCACCCATATCGACGCAAGAGTGGATGGCCTTATAAGGAGGCAGGAATCCCAAAGTGTAACAGCCAATATCACCAAACACGCGGGCATTTGGATAATTAAGCAACACCTCGTTCAACGCAGCATAGACATCACGGTGACCACATCCCTGGCAAAGTGCTGGCGGACGCGGAGCGACATCCTCACAAGGAGCGTAGTTCTCGCCGAGCGGCATGCCCAAAGCTTTCTTGACAACATCAGGATTCAGCTCACCGGTGCGAGGCAGTTCTCCTGTCAGGCGGCCCTTGATAACGGCATTGCCAGGCATCACGCCACGCACCTGATCCTCGATGAACGGCTGACCTTCCTCGCAAATTAACACAAACTCACAATCGTCGGTCATGCGACGAATCAGTTTCTTGGGAATAGGATACTGCGAAATCTTCAACACAGGATAGGGACATCCGTTGGGGAAGCATTCCATCAGGTAGTTATAGGCGATACCGCTGGCAATAATTCCCAGTTGCTGGTCCTTGCCCTCAATATACTGATTGTACTTGCTGTCGACGGCCATCTGCTCCAAGACAGGCTGCTGGGCAGTCACGATATCGTTGCGCTTACGGGCAAAGGCCGGCAGCAGCACCCAGTTGGAGGCTTTGGCGTTAAAGTTGAGTTCGTTCTGCGGACGGGGTGCGTCAGCACACTCGACAACGGCACGGCTATGTGCCATGCGGGTGGTAACGCGCATCAGGACAGGCAGTTGCAATTTCTCAGACATCTCGTAGGCCATCGCCATCATGTCGTAAGCCTCCTGCTGGTTGCTCGGTTCGAGCGTAGGAATCATAGCAAACTTTCCATAGAAGCGCGAGTCCTGCTCGTCCTGCGAGGAGTGCATCGACGGGTCGTCGGCAACCAGAACCACCAGTCCGCCGTTGGTTCCCGTCATTCCTGAATTCACAAAGGGGTCTGCACAAACGTTCAGTCCGACGTGCTTCATACATACCAAAGCTCGCTTACCCATATACGACATACCGAGAGCAGCCTCCATAGCCGTCTTCTCGTTGGTAGACCAGCGGCTGTGAACGCCACGTTCCTTGGCCAGCGGCGACATCTGGATATACTCCGTGATTTCCGTCGATGGTGTTCCGGGATAGGCATAGACACCGCTCAGTCCTGCATCAAGTGCACCTTGGGCAATAGCCTCGTCACCTAATAACAATTTCTTCATATTCCTTCAGTTTTTGTTGTTTTGTTATTTTCTGAATGCAAAAATACGAATTATTCCTGAGATAAGCAAAAAAAAGAGCCGCAAACCTTTCGGTTGCAGCTCTTTTTATGTCGCTTAATGACGATTTTGCTTCTTTTACCTCGGTAAATTACTTCACCTTGGCAACGATGGCCTTGAAAGCCTGGGGATTGTTCAGCGCCAGGTCGGCGAGCACCTTACGGTTGATCTCGATACCAGCCTTAGCGAGTTTACCCATCAGAACTGAGTAGCTCATGCCCTCCTGACGAGCGGCAGCGTTGATACGCTGAATCCACAGAGCGCGGAAGGTGCGCTTCTTGTTCTTACGATCGCGATAAGCGTAGGTAAGACCCTTCTCCCAAGTGTTCTTGGCTACTGTCCAAACATTCTTGCGGGCACCAAAGTAA
>ONQT01000046.1 GCA_900320045.1 uncultured Prevotellaceae bacterium
GCCTAATTACAAGTTCTTGTAACTCTAATACATTAAAATCTTCTGTTTTCTCCATTTTTAAACGTTGTTTTTTATTCAACGTTTTTCAGGGCAAGACATACACATTGTCAATTGCGAGGAAAAAATTTGGTGGTTTGGAAAAAAATGCTTACTTTTGCACGTCATAAAGAAAATAGTAAGAAAATATCGATATTTATGAGTAAGAGATTTGCCGAACACAAAGGCTTGAATTTAGTGCAGACGAACGATGACGTGCTGCAGACGTGGAAGGAGAAAAATGTCTTTTGGCGCTCCGTGACGGAACGCGAAGGTTGTCCGCAATTTGTATTCTTCGAGGGTCCTCCATCGGCCAATGGTCACCCCGGAATCCATCACGTGCTGGCGCGCAGCATCAAGGACACCTTCAACCGCTATAAGACCATGCAGGGCTTTCAGGTGAAGCGCAAAGCCGGTTGGGACACCCATGGACTGCCCGTTGAGTTGGGCGTCGAGAAAGAGTTGGGCATCACCAAGGCCGACATCGACAACAAGGAGAGCGATAAGTACATCTCTACCGAGGACTATAACAAGAAGTGTCGTGAGAATGTGATGATGTACACCCAGGAGTGGCGTGAACTGACGGAGAAGATGGGTTACTTCGTTGACCTGGACAATCCCTACATTACCTACGACAACAAGTATATCGAGACGCTGTGGTGGCTGCTGAAGCAGTTCTACAACAAAGGCCTGCTCTACAAAGGCTACACCATCCAGCCCTATTCGCCCGCAGCAGGAACGGGACTGTCGAGTCACGAACTGAACCAGCCCGGTTGCTACCGTGACGTGAAGGACACCACCTGTACCGCTCAGTTCAAGATGAAGAATCCGAAGCCCGAGATGGCACAGTGGGGCACACCGTACTTCCTGGCATGGACTACCACCCCGTGGACACTGGCTGCCAACTCAGCGCTCTGTGTAGGTCCGAAGATTGACTATGTGGCTGTGCAGACCTACAATCCCTATACCGCTGAACCCATTACCATCGTGTTGGCTGAGGCACGTCTGAATGCCTACTTGCCTGCTGAGGGTGCCATCACGGACGGCGGCGAACTGCCTAAATACGAGCGTGGCGACAAGCTGATTCCCTATCGCATCGTAGCCCGCTACAAGGGTACCGACCTCGTTGGCATGGAGTACGAACAGCTGATGCCCGCCATCAAGCCGATGGGCGATGCCTTCAAGGTGATTCCCGGAGACTATGTAACCACCGACGACGGTGCCGGTATCGTACATATCGCCCCCAACTTCGGTGCTGACGATGCCTTCGTAGCCAAGAAAGCCGGTATCTGTCCTATCGTGCTGATAGACAAGAAAGGTGCTGAGCGCCCCGTGGTTGACCTGCAAGGTAAGTACTTCGTGATAGAAGACTTGGATGCAGACTTCGTCAAGAACTATGTCAACGTGGAGGAGTGGAACAAGTTTGCAGGACGCTACGTGAAGAACGCCTACGACGATACGCTGACCGACAAGGACGAGACGCTGGACATCAGCATCTGCATGGACCTGAAGGCTCAGAACAAGGTGTTCAAGATTGAGAAGCATGTCCACAACTATCCTCACTGCTGGCGTACCGACAAGCCCGTGCTCTATTATCCGTTGGATTCGTGGTTTATCAAGTCGTCAGCCTGCAAGGAGCGCATGTCGGAACTGAACAAGACCATCAACTGGCAACCTGAGTCAACGGGTACGGGCCGCTTCGGTAACTGGCTCGACAACCTGAACGACTGGAACCTCTCCCGTTCACGCTTCTGGGGTACTCCGTTGCCTATCTGGCGCTCAGAGGACGGTGAGGAAATCTGCATCGGCAGCGTAGAAGAGCTGTACAACGAGATGGAGAAGGCTGTCAAGGCCGGTGTGATGAAATCGAACCTTTTGAAGGATCAGGGCTTTGTACCTGGCGATATGAGCAAGGAGAACTACGACAAGATAGACCTGCACCGCCCTTACGTAGATTATATCGTGCTGGTCAGCGAGAGTGGCAAGCCCATGAAGCGCGAGTCAGACCTGATTGACGTGTGGTTCGACTCCGGTTCCATGCCTTACGCACAAGTACACTATCCGTTCGAAAATGCCGAACTCATCGACAAGCGCATTGCCTTCCCCTGCGATTTCATCAACGAGGGTGTCGATCAGACGCGTGGCTGGTTCTTTACCTTGCACGCCATTGCCACGATGATTTTCGACAGCGTAGCCTTCAAGAACGTGATCTCTTCGGGACTGGTGCTCGACGCGAAGGGCAACAAGATGTCCAAGCACGTCGGCAACGTAGTCAATCCGTTCGATATGATAGGCAAGTACGGCTCTGATGCCGTGCGCCTCTACATGATGACCAATAGCGAGCCTTGGGACAACCTGAAGTTCGACCCGGAGGGCGTCGCTGAAATCAGCCGTAAGTTCTTTGGTACCTTATATAATACGTATTCGCTCTTTGCAATGTATGCCAACGTGGACGGCTTTGACCCGCAGACACCTCAGATTCCCGTCAGCGAGCGTCCTGAGTTTGACCGTTGGATTCTCTCTTGTCTGAACTCGCTGGTTCAGGGCGTTCAGCAGGAGATGGACGGCTACGATCCTACCCGTGCAGGCCGACTCATCGACGCTTTTGTGGATGAAGACCTCTCTAACTGGTATGTCCGTCTGAACAAGAAACGCTTCTGGGGCAAGGAGATGGACAACGACAAGCTGGCTGCCTATCAGACGCTGTACGAGTGTCTGATGACCGTTGCCAAGCTGTTGGCACCGTTCGCACCGTTCTTTGCCGACCAGCTGTATAAGGACCTCGGTGGCGCTCTGGATAGCGTGCATCTGGACAAATTCCCTGTAGTCGATGGTTCTGCCATTGACAGAGAGTTGGAAGGTCGTATGGACATTGCCCAGCGAATTACAACCGTTGTATTGTCATTGCGTAAGAAGGAAGGCATTGCCGTGAAGCAGCCGCTGCAGACGCTGATGATTCCTCCCGTTGACAATGCTCAGCGTGAGGCTATCGAGACGGTGAAGGACATCTTCCTCCAAGAGGTGAACGTGAAGGAGGTGAAGTTCGTTGAGGGTGCCGGCATTCTGGTGAAGAAGGTGAAGTGCAACTTCCGCACCATGGGTAAGAAGTTTGGCAAGGATATGAAGGCCGTGGCTGCTGCCGTTGCTGCTATGACGCAGGAGCAGATAGCCGAATTGGAGACTAACGGACGCCTGATGCTGGACAGCTACGAGATTCTGGCTGAGGATGTTGAAATCATCAGCGAGGACATCCCTGGATGGCTGGTTGGCAACGACGGTAATCTGACGGTAGCCCTTGACATCACCCTGACCGACGAGCTGCGTGCCGAGGGTATGGCTCGTACGCTGGTGAACCGTATCCAGAACATGCGTAAGAAGAGCGGTCTGGAAATCACCGACCATATCCGTGTCAGCATTGAGCCTAACGAGGCATGCACTAAGGCTGTTGAGGCCTTTGGCGACTATATTGCCCGTCAGGTGCTGGCAGACAGTCTGAAGCTGGAGGCCAACGATGGCCAGGAAGTAGAGTTTGACGACTTTAAAATTAACATCAAAATAACAAAAATCTAACAATTATGGCAGAAAAAACACGTTACACGGACGAGGAATTAGAAGAGTTCCGTGAGATTATCAACGAGAAACTGGCACTGGCCAAGCGTGACTATGACCAGATGATGAGAGCTCTGACTAATCAGGACTCGAACGATGTGGATGACACGTCTCCTACGTACAAAGCCCTGGAGGAAGGTAGTGTTACGCAGTCCAAGGAAGAGATTATCTCTCTGGCAGCCCGTCAGCAGAAGTTCATCCAGGGACTGAAAGCTGCACTGACTCGTATTGAGAACAAGACTTACGGCATCGACCGTATTACAGGCAAGCTCATTCCTAAGGAGCGTCTGCGTGCCGTACCTCATGCAACGCTGAGCGTGGAGTCTAAACTGGCTGGTAAGAAATAAGGAACAAGAAGCAAGACCGTGAAAGAACGCTCAGAAGTCATCCGACGTGGGTGCTTGGCCGTACTGATTGTGCTGGCTGTGCTCGTTGTAGACCAGATTGTCAAGATTTGGGTGAAGACGCACATGACCCTGCACGAACAGATAGAGGTGCTGTCGTGGTTTAAGATATTATTCATCGAGAACAACGGTATGGCTTACGGAATGGAACTCGGTCCCAAGGTGGTGCTCAGCGTCTTCCGCATTGTGGCTGTCTGTATTCTGGGCTGGTATATCGTGCGACAAGTCCGTCAGCGGGCTCGTTGGGGATACATCGTCTGTCTGGCGCTGATCATGGCCGGAGCAGCAGGCAACATTGTCGATTCTATGTTCTACGGTCTCATCTTCAATGCTTCCAGCGAGTATTATGTCAGCTATTTTGTTCCCTTCGGTACGGGCTATGCCTCGTTCTTGACGGGTAAAGTAGTCGATATGCTATACTTCCCACTCATTGTCACTTCGTGGCCGGAATGGGTGCCTGTCGTTGGCGGCAATCCCTTTGTTTTCTTTAGTCCAGTATTCAATATTGCCGATTCGTCCATCTCGGTGGGGGTCGTGGCGTTGCTACTGTTCTATCGTAGAGAAATAGGCGAATTATCCTTGAAGAAAAAAGCGGAACGTGAAGAGCCATAGGTTGTTGTACGTGGTAGCTGTTGCTTTGCTGTTGAGCTGCAAACCAACCGTCCCAGCTGGAATTCTACAGCCGGACGAGATGGAGGATGTGCTCTATGACTACCACATTGCTGAGGCTATGGCAAAGAACGAATACGGCTCTGATGTAGACATGAAGCGTAATGCTTATTTCCAGTCAGTACTGAAGAAACATCAGATTTCAGAAGCTGACTTCGACTCGTCGCTGGTTTACTACTATTCGCGGCTGGACAAGTTGATAGACATCTATAACCATGTCAACGAACGTTTGGGCAATGAAGCCAGTCGGGTAGGAGCGGCTGTGGGTGAAATCAGTCACTATTCGCAATACGGAAGCAGTGGTGATACGGCAAACATCTGGAGTACCCCGACAGACCTTATGTTGATTCCCTATGCTCCAGACAACCGTTTTAGCTTCGTGCTCAAGGCAGATACCACGTTCCGCATGGGCGACTCCTTCATGTTTCAGTTCGTGACTGAGACCATTTGGCAGGCAGGCAGCCATTCTGCAGTAGTATGTCTTACGGCTCGCTACGACAACGACAGCATTACGCAGCATTATAGCACGGTATCGACATCCGGAATCACGCAGATACGCGTTCCTTCTAATAAAAAAAGCATGCTGAAGGATCTTCGTGGATTCATCTATCTGGCTAATGATGCCTCATCGGATGTTCGCCGCCTGATGTTTGTCAGTCAGATACAACTCATCAGATTCCGTGACAAGGAAATAGAAAAAACATTATCCGATGAAAAAGCAGATTCAGTCAAGACGGATAGCGTCCAACGAGCTGTTAATGCCCGAGGGGGAGTTGTTGACTCAACAAGTCGTCCTGTTGGAAGAGGGCTACGTAGTAAGAGTGCACCCTTTAAAAAAGGAGGAACCAAGAACTGAGTGGATGCAGGGGCGGGTAGAGCTGAAACGTGATCAGCACGGCATCCGTGCCTACTATAAAGGAAAACAATTAGAATAAGATAAAACAGAAAAACCATTAACTTAATAAATTTAGCACTATGAATTTGAAAGTACGTTTAGCGGTCATGAACTTCCTCGAGTTCGCCGTGTGGGGAGCCTACCTCACTTGCATGGGAAATTATCTGGGCGTTGCCGGATTAGGTGACCAGATTCCCTGGTTCTATGCTATTCAGGGCATTGTGAGTATCTTCATGCCTACGCTGATGGGTATAGTAGCCGATAAGTATATTCAGCCACAGCGCTTGCTGGGACTCTGCCATCTGCTGGCTGGTTTCTTCATGATTGCCCTCTGGTGGATGGGTGACGAAGTAGGACACGGCAACGAGATTATCAATAAGTCGCTGTTTATCACCCTCTATACGTTGAGTGTGGCATTCTTTATGCCTACCATTGCTCTCACCAATACAGCAGCATTCACTATTCTGAAGAATAACGGTATGGACACCGTCAGGGATTTCCCGCCGATTCGTGTGATTGGTACCGTTGGTTTTATTGCTGCCATGTGGTTTGTTAACTGTGCTTACCTCGATGAGACAGGCTTCGGTCACACCCTGGGCCACAATCCTCACAAGTTCCAGTACACCTATTATCAGTTCCTGGTGTCTGGCCTCTTGAGTGTTGTACTCTTCCTCTATAGCTTTACGCTGCCCGAATGTAAGTTGCAGAAGAAAGAAGGAAAGGTATCACTCGTTGAGAGTTTGGGCTTAAATGCCTTCAAGCTCTTCAAGCGCCGTCAGATGGCCCTGTTCTTCATCTTCTCAGCACTGCTGGGTATGTGCCTGCAGGTCACCAATGGCTTCGCAGGTCCTTTCCTGACCAGTTTCAAGGGTATTCCCGAGTATGCAGATTCCTTTGCTGCCAACAACGCTACCATGCTGACTTCTATCTCGCAGATGAGTGAAGCCTGCTGTATTCTGATGATTCCTTTCTTCCTGAAGCGTTTTGGTATCAAGGTCGTGATGCTGATGTCACTCTTCTCATGGGTGTTCCGATTCGGTTTCTTCGGCATCGGTGATCCCGCAATGCCTGGCGTCATCTTCTTCATCCTCTCCTGTGTCGTTTATGGTGTTGCCTTCGACTTCTTCAATGTTTCCGGAGGTATCTTCGTTGACCAGGAGTGCGATCCCAGCATCAAGGCATCTGCACAGGGATTGTTTATGATGATGACCAATGGTATCGGAGCTACCGTAGGTACGCTGGCTGCCGGTGCTATCGTTAATTCTCTCTGTTCATGGGAGGTCTTCGAGGTGAACGGTTCAGTCCAGACGTTCCTCGTTGGTGACTGGAAAACCTGCTGGTTTATCTTTGCGGCTTTCGCATTGGTAGTGGGTGTCACCTTCGCCTTGGTATTTAAACCTGAAAAGAAACCCATTGGGGAAATTAAACATTAAAGATGAAAGAGGTAAGATTCTTTTATGCTCCAGAAGCAGCCTCATCCCACGAGCTGCCTACAGACGAAGCCATGCATGCCTTGCGTGTGCTTCGCCTGAAGGCCGGCGATGAGATGATGCTGATGGACGGCAAAGGTAACTACTATCGGGCAGAGGTGACTCTTGCTCATACTCATCACTGTATGTATGACATCAAGGAAGTGTTGCCGCAAGAGCGACAGTGGAAAGGTCGCGTACATCTGGCAATGGCTCCAACGAAGATGATGGAACGTACGGAGTGGATGCTGGAAAAAGCTGTTGAAGTAGGGGTTGACGAAGTATCTTTTCTTAATTGTCAGTTCTCTGAGCGCCGGTTGGTGAAAATGCCGCGTGTTGAGAAGATTGTCATTGCGGCATCGAAGCAGAGCCATAAAGCCTGGATGACACAGTTGGACGAGGTGATGCCTTTCCAAAGATTCATCCGCGAACCCTGGCAGGGCAGGAAATACATTGCCCATTGCTATGAGGAAATACCGCGTACTTATCTCTTTGATGAACTTCGCAAGCCTTCCAATACTGATGATGCGTTAGTGCTGATAGGTCCTGAAGGCGATTTTTCCATCGATGAGGTGAAAAGTGCTGTGGCAGCAGGATTCAAGTCGGTGCATTTAGGAAAAAGCCGATTGCGCACGGAGACGGCGTGTCTCTCTGCTGTCATGATGATGCAGCTTAGCAAGGATGTCAGATAATAGAAAATGCAAGATTTATAAACATTAAATAATTATCATATTAAACAAAGGCTAAACCCATTAGAATATGTTGAACAAGGAAGAATATTGGCAGCCGGAACTGGAGACCATGCCCCGTGAGGCTTTGGAGCGTCTGCAAGTAGAGAAATTGCGTAAGAGTATTGAAATTGCCCTCAAGTCGCCCTTCTACGGCAAGCGTCTGGGTGAACTCGGTATTACTCCAGAGAGCATTCAGACCGTTAGTGACATTCGGAAGATTCCTTTCACCACGAAGCAGGATTTGCGTGAGAACTATCCCTTCGGTTTGGTAGGAGGTGACATGAAAGATGCTATTCGTATCCATTCTACCAGTGGCACGACAGGGCATCCTACCGTAGTTACTTATTCGCGTCACGATATTGACTCTTGGGCAAATATGATAGCCCGCGATATGTATATGGTGGGATGTCGCGATACGGATGTGTTCCAGAACTCCTCCGGTTATGGAATGTTCACCGGTGGACTGGGATTCCAGTATGGTGCAGAGAAGTTAGGCGCAACGACTGTTCCTGCAGCCGCAGGAAATTCCAAGCGACAGATTATGTTTATCCGTGACTTTGGCACAACCTGTCTGCATGCCATTCCTTCTTATGCTATTCGTTTGGCAGAAGTCTTCCAGGAAGAAGGTGTGGATCCCAAGACCACTAAGTTGCACACGCTGTTTATTGGTGCTGAGCCGCATACCGAAGAGCAGCGCCGCCGTATTGAGCGACTGTTAGGTGTCAAGGCCTATAACTCCTTTGGCATGACGGAGATGAATGGTCCTGGTGTTGCTTTTGAGTGTAAAGAACAAGCCGGTATGCACCTGTGGGAAGATAACTATATTCTTGAGATAGTAGACCCGGACACTTTGGAGCCTGTACCTGATGGCGAGATTGGTGAGATGGTGTTGACGACGCTCGATCGCACCATGATGCCTATTCTCCGTTATCGCACCCGTGACTTGACGCGCATCATCCCTGGTGAGTGTAAGTGCGGACGTACGCATCGCCGTATTGACCGCATTAAGGGCCGCACCGATGACATGTTTATCATCAAGGGCGTCAATGTGTTCCCTATGCAGGTCGAGAAGATTCTCGTGCAGTATCCTGGCTTGGGCAGCAATTATCTCATTACTCTTGATACCGAAAATGATAACGATATCATGACTGTCGAGGTTGAACTGGATGGCTTGACGACGGATGTCTATCCTGAGTTGCAGAAGATGACGCGTGACATTCAGCGTGCACTGAAAGATGAAATTCTGCTGACACCACGTGTGAAGCTCGTCAAGAAAGGCTCGCTGCCACAGAGTGAAGGCAAGGCTGTACGTGTTCATGATTTACGCCCGGGTAGAGGATGAAGATGAAACGGTTTCTGTTAGCGGTATTCCTCTTGTGTTCGTTGGGAGCAACGGCACAGGTGAAGATGCGTGATCTTTTGCGCAGCATGCCCGACAGCATCATACCTTATTTGTCAACAACCAATCGGTTGGATTGCATTGACTTCAAGGAGGCAGGCATGAAGGCAGAGGTTCACAATGCTTTGGATGGCAAGTCGGAGCTGTTGTCGTTGTCTGAGCACCAGGCTGATTTCCAACTGAATGAAGCACATCGCATGCAGCTCCAGTTGTTGGAAACCGGCATTCCTGGTGACAGTTGCTCGCAAGTATTATGTGTGGTGGATACCTATGGAAAAGATATTCAGGAAAGTAGCATCCGTTTCTTCTCGCTTGATTGGCACCAGTTGCCGACGAGCGACTATATGGCTGTTCCGCAGCATATCTTCACTGCTGTGATCAGTTCTGTTAAGGAACATATCGAACTTTCGCTGACTCCTTCCGACTATACGGAGCGTCCTGCTCTTGAAGAACAGAAGCCTATAGAAATATTGCCAACAAAACTTAAATGGATAAACAATTCCTTTAAGTAAAGTTAAATAATAGTATAAAAACACCCTCAAAAGTTGCAAATTGAAATAAATTATTGTACTTTTGCGATGTGTTTTTCATGGTATTAGATTATTAAGGTTAATTTAAAAGATTGGTTGTCGTGAGACAATCAATTTTTTTTTTATGCCCTTTTCGTGAAGAAATGACATAGAAAAAGGGAATCCTTTGGGGACTCCCTTTTCTTGTTTGTTTGGAATAAATTATTTGTTTGTGTTCTCTTAGGCTTGTGCTTCAGGAATTACAGAAACATAGCTCTTGTCGCGCTTGCCCTTGTGGAACTCTACAGTTCCATCAACCAGTGCATACAGAGTATCGTCCTTACCCATAGCCACATTGTTACCTGCGTTGTGCTTAGAGCCACGCTGACGAACAATGATATTGCCAGCTAAAACCTTCTGACCGCCAAAAATCTTCACGCCCAGTCGCTGAGC